>JBIKWM010000074.1:0-3407 GCA_044356305.1 Flavobacteriales bacterium | reverse complement strand
CGGGCGACGGTGGACTTGCCGGCGCCGGGGGGGCCGGTGAGGCCGAGGGTTGGAATTTGGGTGATCCGGCCGGAAGGCATTGGGGCGACCTAGCCGATCATGGTACGAGGACCAGATGGGAGCTACTCCCGTCCAACGCCTGTTCGCCCCCCTCAAGCGGATCGCTCCGCGTTGGGTGAGCGACGCGATCCGGAGCGTCGGCACTGCAGCACTCACTCCTCTTTACTTCAGCGCCAGATCCGGTCACTTCAGGAGCAGCTTTCGCCGTGTCGCCGACGGGCGAGCCCCTGCCCTGGTACACGTTTCCGTGCATCGACTTCCTCCAACTCCGGGACTTCTCGGGGCGATCCGTACTCGAGTTCGGGGGCGGCCAATCCTCCGTCTGGTGGGGTCGATGTGCGGCCAGCATGCTGACCTTCGAGGGCGACGAGGCGTGGTTCGCGCGGATCCGATCGGGGATGCCCGGCAACGTCGACCTCCGGCTGGTCCGGGGCTCGACGCCGGACCTTCGGGTGGCGGAGATCCGCGCCTCAATCCGGGCGATGGGCGAACGCCGATTCGACGTGATCGTGATCGACGGGCTCGATCGGCGCCTCCTCGTCCCGATCGCATGCGAACTACTTGCCGAGGGCGGAGTCATCATCTGCGACAACGCTGAGGGATATGGATTCCACGAGGCCCTGAAGGGACGCGGCCTTAGTCGAGTGGACTTCTACGGGCATGCTCCAGGGTTATCCTGCCGCATTCCACGTCAATCGTGTTCCGGGGAAGTTCGTGGATCTTCGACAGCGACAGCGCGCCGATCCGGGTTGAGTACGGTTGGTGATGGGCGGCGGTCGATAGACTCTCGCGCATGTGCGGCATCGCGGGACTGATCCGCCTCGATGGCTCCGAGCCTGATCGCGACGCGCTTGTCGCGATGACGCGTGCTGTCGCACATCGCGGCCCGGATGGCGAGGGAATCGAGGTCAGCGGCGGGGTGGGGTTCGGACACCGGCGGCTCGCGATCATCGACCTCTCCCCTGCAGGCCACCAGCCGATGTCGACGGCCGACGGGGACCTCCGGATCACCTACAACGGCGAGGTCTACAACTACCTCGAGCTCCGAGACGAGTTGCGAAGGGACGGCGCGACGTTCCGCAGCGCGACGGACACCGAGGTCATCCTCGAGGCGTACCGGAGATGGGGACCGCGATGCGTCGACCGATTCAACGGGATGTGGGCGTTCGCCATCCACGACCTTCGTGCGAGGAAGGTGTTCTGCTCGAGGGACCGGTTCGGAGTCAAGCCGTTCTACTTCACGCGGATCGCGGCCGAGGGAGGCGACCTCCTTGCGTTCGGGTCGGAGATCCGGCAGATGCTGCCGCTTCTAGGCCGACCTCGCGCCGACAGGGATGTGTTGGTCGACTTCCTGTTCGTCGGCATCGAGGAGCAACTCGAGCAGACCCACTTCGAGGGCGTGCGGAAACTGCCGGGCGGGCACTCGATGACCATCGACCTCGCGACAGGAAGCGTGTCGATCCGCCGTGAGTACGAGATCGCCATGCGCCCGGAGTGCGACGGCCTCGACGACGACCAGGCAGTCTCGCTGTACCGATCCCGCCTGGAGGACGCGGTTCGGCTGCGGCTCCGATCGGACGTGCCCGTCGGCACGTGCCTGAGCGGCGGCCTCGACAGCTCGGCCGTCGCCACGCTTGCGGCGAAGCCGTACCTCTCCGCGTCAGGAGCGTCTTTCCGCGCCATCACGGCGGTGAGCGAGGAGCCCGGAAACGACGAGACGCCCTTCGCCAGGGAAGTCGTCGACACGTCCGGGCTTGACTGGATAACGATCCGTCCCAGCTACCGGGACTTCGCCTCGACGCTTTCAGAGGTGGTCCGGACCCAGGAAGAGCCGTTCGGTGGGCCGTCCGTCTGCATGCAGTGGTTCGTCATGCGCACCGCGCGTGCGAACGGCATCCCGGTCATGCTTGACGGGCAGGGTGCCGATGAATGTCTGCTGGGATATCGGCGCTACTTCGCTCCGTGCATGCTGGAGCAGTTCAGGCTCCGCGGAGTCTGGGCGATGGCCAAGGCCATTGCCGACTGCCACCGCGAGGACGCCCAGCTCGGCACTGCCGCACTGCTGTCCAACCTTGCGATCCAAGGCATCCCGCTGGTCGGCTACGCAAAGCTGCGCCTGCGCGCCCGCTGGATGCGGCAGGCACCGCCCGTTCCGAGCCGGCTCCGGGAAGAGGCCAAGGTCGCGCGGGACCTTGCCGCGATGCAGCGTCTCGACCTCCTCGTCGCGAACCTCCCGGCGCTGCTGCGTTTCGAGGACAAGAACTCGATGCACTTCGGCGTCGAAACCCGGCTGCCATTCCTGGACTGGCGACTGGTGGAAACCGCGCTCTCGCTGCCGACTTCATGCAAGTTCCGGAGGGGCTGGACGAAGTGGGTGCTCCGGCGCGCGATGAACGATCGCCTTCCTCCAGACGTGACGTGGCGCAAGTGGAAGATCGGCTTCGAGGCGCCTGCAGCCACCTGGCTGGCAGCGCACGCGGCGCCGATGCGCGAAGCGGTGCTCGGCTCGAAGCTGATCTCCGAGTTCGGAAACCGAGGATGGCTCGAGAGACGGTACGACGAGATGCACCTCGCCACCCGTTGGCGACTGTTCAGCGCCGCCCTCTGGGAGCGGGAATTCTCGGTGGCCTGAGCGTCCCGAGCATTCCTAGCCGACCGCGGCAAGCAGCGATTCGCACACGCGGACCTGGTCCGCATCGCTGAGGTCGGCACTGAACGGCAGGCTCATCACGCGGCGCGCGAGCACTTTGGCGTGCGGCGTGCAATCGGGGCAGCAGTACTGCGCATAGGCCGGCTGCTCGTTGAGCGGGACCGGGTAGTGAACCGCAGTCGGGATGCCGGCAACCCGCAGGCGCTCCTGAACAGCCTCGCGGTCCGACACCAGTACGGTGAATTGCGCGTAGACGCTCGTCCGGTCCGCGGGTGGCCTCGGGAGCAGTTCGCAGCGGCCGAGAGAACTTGTGCCCCGTCCCGCCGTCGGCAAGCGCCGGCCGAGCAGTTCGAAGTACCGCTCGGCGACTTCCGACCGGCGCCTCAGTTCCCAGTCGAATCGGCGAAGCTTGGCCAGGATCACGGCGCATTGGATCGTGTCCATGCGCCCGCCCACCCCCACCCGGGTGTGCCAGTAACGGCGGCTCTGGCCGTGGACGCGGATCTCGCGGAATGCCTGCGCCAACGCCTCGTCGTCGGTGAACAGCGCTCCGCCGTCGCCGTAGCAACCCAGCGGCTTGCTGGGGAAAAAGCTCGTGGCGCCGATGCTGCTCAGATTGCAGCTCCGGCGGCCCTTGTATGTCGCGCCGAAGCTCTGCGCGGCATCCTCGATCACGTGCACTCCCTGGCGCGCGGCG
>JBIKWM010000059.1:0-12103 GCA_044356305.1 Flavobacteriales bacterium | reverse complement strand
AACGGCTCCCCGCTTTCCACCGACCGTCTTGTGGTAGATGTGTGGATGCGCACATCTGCCGATCAGGATTACGATCAGCATATCGGGCGCAAGGAAGTCGGTATTAACCCGAAGATAGAGCGAGCCAATTTTCACTTTTCGTTCTTTAAGCAGGGCGAACACAAAGTGAGTGTGTATACCCGCGATATGGTGTGGGTGTGCAACGGCTACCTGAGCATCAAGTGATTCTGGTTTCATTTTGATTGAGTAACGGGCCAATGGCCTTAGCCTTGCTACGTTTGGAGCATGGCATTGCTAGAAGTCACCACCCCGGCCCTGGCCCGCGAGTTCATTCTTTTTCAGGTACGTCTGTATAAGGATGACCCGAATTACATACGTCCCCTCGATAAGGATATTGACGACACCTTCAATCCAAAGGTCAACCGCACTTACAGGAGCAAGGGCAGCGAGGCTATCCGTTGGCTGCTGACTGATGAAAAGGGGCAGACCATAGGGCGGATAGCCGCCTTCATCAATTCCCGCACCTCAAACACATACGATCAGCCCACCGGAGGTGTCGGGTTCTTTGACTGCATCAACGACCAGAGGGCGGCTGATACATTGTTTGACACGGCCCGTGAGTGGCTGCGGCAACGCGGCATGGAGGCCATGGATGGTCCAATCAACTTCGGTGAGCGCGACAAGTTCTGGGGCCTGTTGATAGATGGCTACGAACAGCAGAATTATGGGATGCACTACAATTTCCCGTATTACCGCACTTTGTTTGAGAATTATGGGTTCCAACTGTATTTCAACCAATACACCTATGGTCGCCCTGTGCTCGACCCCGCCACTGCCGATATGGACAGGCGTATGTACGAGCGGTCGGCCAATGCATTGAAGAACCCCGACATCTCATTCCGTTACATCCCGAAAAAGGAGTTCAACAAGGCACCGGAGTACTTCCTGCATGTGTACAATAAAGCATGGGGCCACCACAAGGGAGTAAAACCCATGAACCTGGAACAGGCGAAGAAGATGTTCCAGAAACTGACTCCCATTGCCGATGAGCGCCTGATATGGTTCGGCTTCTACAAGGACGAACCCATTGCCTTCTACATTTCGATACCTGAGTTGAACCAGCTTTTCAAATACGTGAACGGCAAACTCGATCTGATTGGTAAGATCAAATTGGTGTGGCACAAGTGGCGCGGGTCGTGCACAAAGATGTTGGGTATCGTTTTCGGAGTGGTGCCCGAATGGCACGGCAAGGGTGTTGAGAGCGCCATTGTGGTTGAGTTCAGCAAACTGGCCTGGGGCAAGGACTTTAAATACACCATGGTCGAAATGAACTGGATTGGCGATTTCAACCCTAAAATGATGAAAGTGTGTGAGCAGATAGGCGCCCGCATTGTGCGCACTCACGCTACGTACCGCTACCTCTTTGACAGGGACAAGGAATTCAAGAGGGAAGAGATCATAACCTGATGGAGAATTCAGATGATGGAAGGGTAGGATTGAATCTCCGCGGGCGTAATCCCGTGAATTTCTGATTCGTTCTGTTAATCAACCATTGCTTTCCTGCTCTTCTCGCTTCTGATATTTCGGTGTACATATCATTGCACCTGCCCCCAATTTTGCCGGATGACCATTGATCAGGCCCGTTATCGCGCCCAGCAGTTGAGCCATGAGCTTAACCTGCACAACCACAGGTACTATGTGCTGGCCCAACCCACCATTTCAGACCGCGAGTTTGATGGGTTGATGGAGGAATTGCAGCAGATAGAAGAGGCGTACCCCGAGCTACGTGCGGCCGATAGCCCTACACAACGGGTAGGCGGCACGGTGGCGAAGGATTTCCCGACAGTGAAGCACCGCTATCCGATGCTTTCTCTGGCCAACAGTTACTCGAAAGAGGAAGTTGAGGAATTCACACAGCGGGTCTTCAAGACCCTTGGCCGAGAGGTGGAATATGTGTGCGAACTGAAGTTTGACGGTGTTGCCATCGGATTGAGGTACGAGCACGGTGTGCTGATACAGGCTGTGACACGTGGCGATGGCACACAAGGCGATGTGGTGACGGCCAACATTCGTACTGTGCGGGCGCTGCCGCTCAGGTTGCACGGACAATACCCCGAGCAGGTCGAATTTCGGGGCGAGGTGTACCTGCCCAGAGCCGAATTTGACCGAATTAACCGTGAACGTGAAGAGATAGGCGAACCACTGTATGCCAATCCGCGCAACACGGCTGCGGGCACCCTCAAGTTGCAGGATAGCGCCCAAGTGGCTGACCGAAGGCTGGCGTGTTTTGTGTATGCCGCCATCATGGAAGAGGGCGGAACGGGCACCCACATTGGCGACCTCCATCAGGCCCGCACATGGGGTATACCCGTTTCAGAGCATGCCCGCGTATGTCGCAACGTGACAGAAGTTCTCGATTTCCTCAACCACTGGGATACCGCCAGGCATCATTTACCCTTCGATACAGATGGGGTGGTCATCAAGGTGAACAGCCTTGTGGATCAGACCGCACTGGGTTTCACAGCCAAGAGCCCCCGATGGGCGGTGGCCTACAAGTTTGCGAGCGAACAGGCGGCCACCATCCTAAATGAAATAACCTATCAGGTAGGGCGCACCGGGGCCATAACACCTGTGGCCAACCTGATGCCCGTACTTCTGGCAGGCACCACCGTTAAACGTGCATCGCTGCACAATGCCGATCAGATAGCAAAGCTTGGCCTGCACCTGGGCGATACTGTACTGGTGGAGAAGGGTGGTGAGATCATTCCCAAGATAGTTGGGGTAGATGAGGCTAAAAGGCCCGTTGGGTCGCGTCAGGTTCAGTTTATCACGCATTGTCCTGAATGTGGTTCAGAACTGGTGCGCACCGAGGGTGAGGCGCAACACTACTGTCCCGATGCTCTCGGATGTCCGCCTCAAATCAAAGGTCGCATCGAGCATTTCATCGGTCGCAGAGCAATGGACATTGACGGCCTGGGCGAAGAGACCGTGGCACAGCTGTACGATGCAGGCCTGGTGCGCGACATCCCGGATCTTTATGAGTTGACCTACGAACGTCTGATACATCTCGACCGCATGGCCGACAAAAGTGTCCGGAACCTGCTCGATGGAATCTCCGCCAGCGTCAAAGTGCCGTTTGCCCGTGTGCTTTTCGCCCTTGGGATCAGGCATGTGGGCGAGACCATGGCCAAGAAGCTGGCCCGTCATTTCAAGAGCATTGATGCGCTCATGACTGCCTCAGCCGAAGAATTGACCGCTGCCGAAGAAGTGGGCGAGGTGATGGCCCAGAGCATCATCAATCATTTTGCCGACCTGCGCAACCGTGATACCATTGAACGCCTTCGGAATCATGGACTTCAGATGCGTTTAGGTGAAGAATCGGTGCCTGTGAGCGATATTCTGGCAGGGGCCGCCTTTGTAGTGAGCGGTGTGTTCACCAGATTCAGCCGCGATAGCATCAAAGAAGCCATCGAGGCCCATGGAGGCAAGAACGTGGGTTCAATTTCGGCCAAGACGGACTATGTGCTGGCCGGAGAGAACATGGGGCCCGCCAAGCTTGAAAAGGCCAGCAAACTGGGCATCCGCATTATCACAGAAGATGATTTCCTTCAGATAATAGGGCAGGGGTAAGGAAGCTCCAGTTCATCTGGCAAAAGCTGAGAAGCCTCAGCCTCACGTTCTGTCTGCTGATGTAAGTCTCAAACCTTTATTTCCCAATTGATATGCATCCAAAGGTTTGAGAACCTTTGCATGTCAACTATGAGGTCTATACGGCTGAGGCCAGTAAAATTCAGTCTTTCCGAATCGCCCTTCAGAGAATTGAACTGATGAATCGCCACGTGTGTGCGGTTCACCACACCCATGATTGACACATAGGCACGCCTCTTCTGTGCCATGGGAAGATCAAGCCCCAAAAGCTGCTCCCTGAATCGGTTTTCGCATTGCACATATCGGGCTTCCATGGCACGCACATCTCCAGTGTTGGTGAATAGCGTCTGCGATCCATCCTGAAGGTCGTTCCACACATCAAAAAGGTCGTCCATGAGCTGAAGCATGGCACCAAGCGTGTAAATGGCAGCCTCCTCGCCCTCCACAGGTGGGTTGCGCAGTACCATTCGGAAGAGCAGCATGGTATATGCCCCTTTTTCATAACTGATGCGTTCCAATTCCTCAATGCTCATAGGTTCGGGGCGCATCTGCCGCAGACTTTCGTTCTGGGCCAGATGGGTGAGGCGGGCATACTTGTCGAAATAGGGATTGATCTGGCGCAGGGGCCTGAGCCGTTGCATGAGATAATGATAAAGTACCTGCTCTGCGGTTTCCTGTCTCGTATCGGCCTCCAACTCCTCGAATGTGCGGTCGGTCGAGTCCATCAGGTCATCGATGACAGGCGAAACGGCCCCAAAAAGCAGTCCGTCCATATCCTCCTGCGGGGTGGGCCCTTTTCCGCGCAGCAGTCCGAACCAATGGTTGCTCACGGCACTCACCGCTGTGTAGAAATGGATCCGCCTCTCAATGCGTTCGGGCAATTGTAGTTCGCGTTCATTTAGCATCTGCCGCAGCTCTTCGATCAGGGCCTTGGTGCGCCTACGGTTGTACCATAGCTCAACATAGGCCAATCTTGCAAAGGCCAAGGGTACCTGCGGGTGCATGGTGTCAAGAAAAAGAGCCTCAGTCTATGATGCGCTTGATGAGGCGCAGACTGTGGGTATAGCGGTTGGTGTCAACGTTGTGGATGCCTTGGTGGTCCAGCTTGTCGACTCGCACCTTTCCAGATGCATGAATGATGGTGTTTGGCCCAACGATCATACCTACATGGATGATCTTGCCCTCAGAATTATCGAAAAAAGCGAGGTCGCCCGGACGGGCCTCTTCTACAAAACTGAGACCGTGGCCCTGTTCGGCCTGTTGGTAGGCATCGCGCTTGAGGTAGATGCCGCTCATCTTGTACACAACCTGAGTTAGGCCCGAACAGTCGATGCCAAACGCTGAGCGGCCGCCCCACAGATAGGGTGCGTTGCGGAAGGTCATGGCGTTGTCTACAAGGGTATCGAGCAGTTCGCCCTCGCCCGGTATGCATATGTCACCATCAAAATCAAAACCCTCATCGGCAAATGCCACGTGCCCGCGATGGTAGTTGGGCAGGCTGCTGCCGGCAAGGATAGGCGTGAGCGATGCATTGCGGTCGCTCTTCACCAGTTGCACAAGATCTGCCGCACAAACGGCTGGCCGTTGGGTCAATCCCTCAAAGGCAGTGGCATCAACGGGCAGGTACTGTTTGGCATCGATCCAACTCTCGTAACCGTCAATGTGCGTGCGGATACGTACCCATTTCTCTTCAGTTCTGGTGATGGTGAAAAGCTCACCGAACAACAGTTGCGACACAAGTTCGCTACGGTCCGATGCCTCGGCCCTGCATGGCACCACACTCAGGTGACAGATTCCATGCTTCGGGCTCGGAGGGGCCATTTCTAGGATAGAGGAAGTTCAGATGGCCTCGAGCACAACAGCCGATGCGCCACCGCCACCGTTGCAAATTCCAGCTGCGCCCATACGCTTACCATTTTTGCGCAGCGCGTGCACAAGTGTCACAAGGATACGCGCACCGCTGGCCCCCAACGGGTGACCGAGCGATACCGCCCCACCGTTCACATTCACTTTGGCTGGATCGAGACCCATGAGGCGGTTGTTGGCTATGCTTACCACACTGAATGCCTCGTTGATCTCAAACAGGTCAATGTCCTTGGTTCCCAGCCCGGCACGTTGCAGCGCCAGCGGCAGTGCCTTGCTCGGTGCGGTGGTGAACCACTCGGGGGCCTGAGCCGCATCGGCAAAACTGCGGATGCGGGCGAATGGCTTAAGTCCCAACTCAGCGGCCTTCGTGGCGCTCATCAGCACGAGGGCAGCGGCCCCATCGTTCAATGTGCTGGCATTGGCCGCAGTCACTGTGCCTTCTTTCTGAAACACAGGCCTCAGGCCCGGAATCTTGTCCATGGCCACGTTGCGATACTCCTCATCCTCGACAAACGGTATGGGGTCGCCTTTGCGTTGGGTCACCTTCACGGGTACAATCTCATCGGCAAAAGCTCTGTTCTTCCATGCCTCGGCACTGCGCCTGTACGATTCGATGGCAAATGCGTCCTGGTCCTCGCGGCTGATGTTGCACTCCTTGGCACAGAGCTCGGCCGCATTGCCCATGTGATAGTTGTGGTAAACATCAGTCAGGCCATCGCTCACGAGTCCATCAACCAAAGTGGTATTGCCAAGCTTGAAACCGCTGCGCGAACCTGGCAGGTAATGCGGTACCGCGCTCATGTTCTCCATGCCACCGGCCACAACAACCTCGTTGTGGCCCAGCATGATGCTCTGCGCACCCAGCATCACGCTCTTCATGCCCGATGCGCATACCTTGTTGACAGTGGTGCAGGGCACATTGTCGCCCAACCCGGCAAAACGTGCTGCCTGGCGTGCAGGAGCCTGGCCGCTGCCGGCCTGTAGCACCTGACCCATGAACACTTCATCCACCAGTTTCGGGTCAATCCCGGCCTTGGCTATGGCACCTTTAATGGCCTCGGCACCCAGTCGGGGTGCCGATATACCTGCAAGGCTACCGTTAAAACTTCCAATGGCTGTGCGCACTGCGCTCACTATTACTACTTCGTTCATCTTTTTCAGTTGAAAGTCAATACTCTCCTGCCCTAAAGGTCACTCGCGGGTGTAGTTCACACTGCCTACCGTAAGATTGTCGCCAGTGCACAGATAAACGGTGTTGACTGTATCAATCATGGGCAACATGATGTTGTTGCAGCTATACACAGTGTCTGCTGTGTAGTCAATGAACACCAGTTCCTCATCGGCCGTGTAGGTGAAATTGCGCAAGGCATACCACATTGTGGCATCAGTGGGGCATAGGCTGTCGCAGGCATTATATTCATAGGTACCGCTTCCATCGGCATTGAATACAATACGCTTCGAGTTGTTGCAGTTCTCATTCTCGCTCAGCCAATTGCCTGTAAGGCAGTCTTTTCCTGTTTCCTGACAGCCAGAACCGAGGCTCATTGTGGCGAGGGCCAACAGCGCTATAGAAAGTCTGTTCATGTGGTGGTTTTGTTGTGTGCCCAGATCAGTCAGATGCCTTTCTGTGCGATGCGCGAAAGTAATCTCTGCAGGCAGAGGAAATGTAGCCATTTACCATTCCCAAAGTGCGATATCGGGCAAAGCCTCAAAATGATTGCCACCGGGTTTGAATCACCCCCGAATGTGACTCACAATATTTAAGTGTGGCCTTTCTTCTTGCAGCCTAGAACCGCATCATCTGCCCTTCCTGTCCCGCGCCCCGATGTTGAACCCGAGTCGCAGATCGAGATAATCGGCCACTTGACGATGCGCCTTCAGGCTAACGGCAAGGAAAAGGAAATCTGTAATCTGCACAGACAGCCTGTGTCTGTGATACCATATTCCATTGGTCGGCATTCGGTCGTACACATAGAAACCCACATATTGTCCGAACAGCACACGGCCCAACCAGAACTCATGCCCGAGAGTGAGCGAGAGGCGATTGTGGTCCACACCGAGCTTCTCGTGCACGATGCGCCTTAGGCGTGCATTGTCCATCTCCCAATGAAAACCCATGGCAGCCGCACTCGAACGATGGAACCAACGGGCGTAAGAGGTGCTGACCCCAAATACCCAATACTGGGCCTTCTCTGCCGGATACGCATTCTTGAATGCGTTCGAGAATTCCAATTCCCAACGGTTCTTCTTCTCGGGCGGTGGTCTTCGCATGCGCCCTCTCATGATGAATTTGACCGGCTTGAAAGTGTAATGTCCGCCAAGACTCAAGGTGGGGAAGTTGATGCCCTTGTTCGGGTCTTTTATTCCCCCGTTGCTGATGTGGTTGTAGTTGAACGATAGGCGCAGATTCAGTCTGTCCGATGCGCGGTAATTGAGGCCGAGTTCAAGTGCCAACGGAAAGGCCACATAGGTGCTGTAAGCGAGATTCAGTGGATTCTCGGTCTCGTCAAAAGGTCTGTCTTGAAACGAGACACCCAGCAGTGCCAACCTGAAACTAAGGTTGAATCTGCGCGGAAGGAAGAACACCGGCTCAACGTATCCCAATAGGTAGTATGCACTGCCCAACACAGCTCCATTATCGAAATTGAAATAGTTGACCGAAAATCCGACCCTTGGATAGCAGCTACAGAAACGGTAGGCTTTCTCCGATACCAGCTGCCAACCGAGGTCGGCCTGAAATCCCCATGGATAAGACTCCTTGAGCGGATCAAGGCTCTGCGAGTGCTTAAGCAGGTATCCGCCATGGCCCATCATTCCAAAACTGAACACAGACTTTCGTAGCGAATCGACCTGCGCCTGAGCCTGGATGTGAACAAGGCAAAAACATGCAAGAAGAGCGAGACACCGCATGGCCTGACGAAAATATGAGAATAGGGCAGAGGGGGTGGATTAGAAAGTTCATCGGCCCATCGGGGTGCATCATTGACCAGGAATTATGGGCATCTGACCAGTCTTCATTGAATAATGTGACCAGACCATAGCCAGCTCCCCGATACTTTTGGCGCATGAAACGTGTGCTGCCTGTGTTTCTTCTTGCGCTTGTTCAACTGTTTGCCAAGGCGCAGGATGAAAAGCCCTATCTGCCACAGTACCCCGATTCTTTGCGCAAGGGTCGCGCTATTGCATTGGGTACCTCGTCTGGCGTGCTGCTGGCTGGCACCGTCATAGGTCTGAACGAGCTGTGGTACGCTCATGTGCCACGCAGCGCCTTTCACTCATTTAACGATGGTCTGGAATGGAACCAGATGGACAAGGGTGGCCACGTGCTCACCTGTTATGCCATTGGCTACTACTATTCTAACCTTATGCTTAATTCAGGCATTGACCGTAACCTGAGCATAGGACTGGGCGGTTCAGTGGGCAGCATATACAATCTTGGCATCGAGATCTTGGATGGTTTCTCGAAGGAGTGGGGATTCTCATGGACCGATTTTGCGGCCAACAGCCTGGGCACGGGCCTGTTCGTGGGGCAGCAGTTCCTGTGGGACGAGCAGCGTATCAAGCTCAAGATATCGTGGCATGACAGCGGACTGGCCAAATACCGACCTGACCTGCTTGGTTCGAATTTCGGGGAACGCATGATGAAAGATTACAACGGTCACACCTATTGGCTGAGTCTGAATGTGCACTCGTTCATCAAGAACCCACCGCGGCTCTTTCCGCGTTGGGCCAATGTGGCAGTGGGCTACGGGGCCGATGGGCTGTTGGGTGGGCACAACAACCCCGAGTATGCCCCCGATGGCACCCTGCTGCCCACTCTGCCCCGCACGCGGCAGTTCTATCTGAGTCTTGATGTGGATCTCACACGGATACGCACCCGCAAGCGGTGGCTGCGCACCATTTTTCAGGCCGTGGCCCTGATCAAGTTCCCTTTCCCTGCCATGGAGGTGAACACGCAGGGTGAGGTGAAATTCCACCCATTCTATTTCTGAGACTGTTTGATGGTGGCGTTGCAAGCAGGGCATAAGGTGCGGTGGCTGGATGAGGCCCGCAGCGGCACGGTGCAGACCGTTAGGCCAGATGGCAGCGTGGATGTGATGGATGCCGATGGTATGCTGTGGCCCGCCCAGAATGTCCGAAAGCTGGTTGCGGTGGGTAAGGTGAAGTCGGCCACTCCGACCCCTGAGCCTGCGGCAACACCCTCGGTCAAGGAGGAAAGAACCGCTCCATTGCCTGTTGCCACCAAGGTCGAACGGGTGCTGTACCCGAGCCTTGCCATTGCAGTGCCCGACCCTGAGAATGTGCTTGGCCAGAGTCTGACCTTGTGGGCCGTGAACCCCGGTGCGCTGCACATGTACATGGTGGTTTCGGTATTTGATGGAGATGAGCACCAATTGGTTTGGAACGGTGAATTGGCGGCCAATACTCAGATGGACCTTCGCAGATTCACGGGCGATGACCTGGGGTACCTCACCGAGCTGAGGGCAGAGGCCGTGTTTTTCCACCCGTTGGGCTATACCGCGGTGCAGCCTGTGTGCATCACAGTGCGGCTGGGCGGCACGCGGCTCATGAAGGCTGGTGCGTATGTGCGCGTAGCGGGATTGGACGAGCCCGCCATGCTTTTCGCACTTGAAAATGAACCGGTGCGGCCGGTGGTCCCCACGCCTGCACCGGCCCCACGGGGCACAAAGAGCCGGGCCGATTCCCTGAACGCGCTGACACGCAAGGAGCCGCGAGTGGACCTGCACCTGGAGAAGATACCGGGCGACCACAGCCGCCTCACCGACCATGAGAAGCTGACGGTGCAGATGCGCCTGTGCCAGCAACACCTAGATGCCGCCATCAAAGACCACCTGCCCTCCATCGTATTCATTCATGGCAAAGGCAAGGGGCGGCTGCGCGAGGAGGTGCAGAAGCTGGCGGCCTTGCATGGCCTGAACTGCACCCTGCTGCCCAATGCGGGCGAAACGCGGGTGTTCATGCTGTGACCCATACCTTTGTCCCCGCAGACCGCCCTGCCGCTCCGTAGCGATATGGGGAGGAAAGTCCGGACAGCACAGGGCACCGCACCCTTGGAAACCGGGGGATGTTGGAGGGCGACCGACAGCAGACAGCAAGTGCCACAGAGAACTACCGCCACGAGGCTTTCGAGCAGCGGGGTAAGGGTGAAAATGTGGGGTAAGAGCCCACGGCACGGTATGGCAACATGCCGCGCGGGCAAACCTTGCGGGCTGCAAGGCCAAATAGACCGGGGATATGAGGGCTGCCCGCCCGATCCCGGTGGGTAGGCCGCGCAGATGAATGGCAGGGGCCCATTGGCCAGTCCAATGGGAACAGGATCCGGCTTACAGGTCTGTCTTTCTGCCCCGCCCCGTGCGGGGCAGATTGTTTGAGGGCCGTGCCTTGATGATTGTCAGTAATCCAGCAGCTCACCGATTGCCTTGGCCACCTTCTCCTCGTTCGGGATCATTGTGGCCTCGAGTGTCGAGTTGAGCGGGATGGCAGGGGTATCTACGCTGCCCACCACGCGCACAGGGGCATCTAACTGACGGAAACAATGGTCCGAGATACGTGCGGCAATGCTCTGCGCGAATGAATTGGAAACAGGTTCCTCAGTCAGAATCAATACCCTGCCGTGTCTTGAAACTGCAGAATAGATGGCTTCCTCATCCAACGGCTGCAAGGTGCGCAGGTCGATGATCTCAACTTTGCCGGCAAATTCTTTTGCGGCCCCTTTGGCCCAGTATACCCCACGGCCGTAGGTGATGATGACGCACGACTCTCCTTTCTCAACTTTCTCATCATTGGCCAAGAGAACAGTTCTTGCCTTGCCGAACGGAATAATATAGTCTTCGCTGGGTTCAACTGTGCGTGCTTCTTCGGTGCCCTTTATCTTGCTCCAGTACAGCCCCTTGTGCTCGAGCATCAGCACCGGGTTGGGATCGTGAAAGGCGGCCTTCATCAGCCCTTTGAGGTCGGCACCTGTGCTAGGGTAGGCCACCTTGATGCCTTTGATGTTGCACAGAACACTCTCCACACTGCTGCTATGGTAAGGTCCACCACTGCCGTAAGCACCTATTGGCACCCGGATTATGCAACTCACTGGCCACTTGCCATTGCTCAGGTAGCACGAGCGGCTTACTTCGGTGAACAACTGATTGAGTCCCGGCCATATGTAGTCTGCGAACTGGACCTCCACAATAGGTTTAAGGCCTACTGCGCTCATGCCCACTGTGCTACCGATAATAAATGCTTCTTGAATGGGGGTGTTGTACACGCGGTGGTCACCGAACTGCTCGGCCAACGTTGCTGCCTCGCGGAAAACACCTCCTAACCTGCGGCCCACATCCTGTCCGTAGAGCAGACATTCGGGGTGTTTGGCCATTAGCTCGCGGATGGCAAACAGGGCGCTGTCCACCATCACTGTGGGCTGGCGGTCGGCTGGGGTGCGCGTGCCTTTCTCCTCTGTAACAGGGGTGGGGGCGTAGATGTGCTGCGTCAGCTCATCTGGCTCTGGATCAGGCGCTGCGAGAGCCTTTTCGTAATCAGCCTGGACAAACCTGCGGGCCTCGGCCTCTGCTGCATCTAG
>JBIKWM010000071.1:0-3482 GCA_044356305.1 Flavobacteriales bacterium | reverse complement strand
CCAGATGATAGGATTATATATATCGGCGATACGGCAAGGGTACCCTATGGCGGAAAAAGTGCAGAGACGATTGAGCGCTACGCCGTTGAAATGGGTGGGATGCTGCTTTCGGAGGGTGCCAAAGCCATCGTGGTGGCGTGTAACACGGCCTCGGCCTTGGCGCTTACACGACTTCGCGAGGTGTTTGCAGTGCCGGTGATTGGGGTGATCGAGCCAGGGGCTCGGGCCGCAGCGGATGCATCACGAAACGGGAAAGTAGGGATCATCGGAACCCGAGCCACCATTCGAAGCGGCGCCTACGAGCGTCACATTCACGCGATTAATCCCAGTTTTCGCGTGCACGCGCAGGAGTGTCCGCTGTTGGTCCCCCTCATTGAGGAGGGATGGCTTGAGGACGAGGTGACCAATGCGGTGGTTCGGCGCTATCTCTCAGGCCTATTGGATCAAGGGGTGGACACCATTGTACTGGGATGCACTCATTATCCATTGCTGAAGGGAACTCTTGAACGGTTTGTAGGACCCAACGTCCGGTTGGTGGATTCGGCAAGGAATTGCGCGGAAGAGGTCCGGAAAGTTCTGCTGGAGAACCAACTTCTTGCGTTGGGTGGGGCAGGATCGCTTGCAGTATCCTTCACCGATCCTTCTGGTCCATTTTTACGCGTTGCATCTGATGCGCTTGGCCTTTCCATCTCGTCAGCTGGAGTGACTAGATTGCAGCAAGTTAGGCCGATTTAGCGGAATCGCTGTACGTCTGAGATTCCCCAGCTACTTCTTCTTCGCCTTCAACGGTAAAATCGCCTCCGCCGTTGGTTTGCTGGCGGGATCAAACCGAACCGCGTCATTGAGGTGGGGACGAGCCCCCTCGGTATCGACACAGAATGCGTGGTAGCATCCGAGGATGAGGAGCCGCATTCCGCGTTCTTTTCCGGTCTTTGCGTTATTGAGTTTTGAGACAGCAGCCTTGGTGAGGGACTCAGGCTGAAGTTGGCTCCACGGCAAAGTGATGTCGCCTAATGGGGTATTGAAAAGGATTTGGTTTACGTTGGCTTTCGCAGGAGCCCCTTTTACTGGGGCTCCAGTGCGAAGCATGATCCCAGGCACGTTCGGGCTCGAGTTGATGTCAGAAATCAACACATCTTTGAACTTCAGAGCCTCCCCCGCAGCGATTTTCATCCCTGCGTAACAGGTTTTTCCGAACTCGGTGCGAAACTCGGGCTGCTCGTCGATGATTTTTTTCACCCCGTCCACGTCAAACTCCATCATTTTCGGCCGGACGGACTGGATAAGATCTTGGATTTTGTCCATGTCAGCCGCTTCCGCCAACGTTTTGCCACTCGGATGCAACGGTTCGACGGGCGGCGGCGGCTTATTTGCTTCGATGGCTGCCGCCCTTGTGGTTTTTAGATCTGCGAGCAACGCATCTTTTTCTGTCTGAAGAAACTTGATTGACTGTAGGTCTTTTTCCGTCGGGTCTAGCTTTTCCACCTGCTTGCTGTCGGCTTTAACGGCCTTGATTGCGTTGTCGGACTTCAACAACTTTTGAAGATCGGAGCGGAGCGATTGGTAGACGGGAGCAAGCTCCGAAATCCAAGCGGGGATTCCCGGAGTCTTACTCGGATCAAGCTTTGCGAGCACTCGTTCGGCTTCGGCAAAGTCACCTTTCGGAAGGTGATAAATTGCAAGGATAGGCACGACAAACGCCGCATCATTCGGTGAAATCTCGATGGCAGCCGCTTTCACGGGTTGCCTACGCATCGCTGAATCGATGCTTTTTCTCACTTCAACGATCGATGGGCTTGCGGCTGCTCCCGCAGCAGTTTGAGTCCAGTCCGCGATGGATTTCAGTGTCTTGATGGCAGACTCATTTTCGTGCGCAAAAACGAGAAGAAGCGCTTGCTTGAGTGAGAACCTTAACTTCGCTCCGGCTGGGAGCTTTGCATCCGCTAGGATGGGGTTCAGAGACTCCGCAGCCTCCGCAAATTTTCCCTCGAGGGCGAGGGTCGTTGACGGATCTTTTCCGGCGTACGTTCCCTGCCCTTTCGTCTGCGGTCCTTTGGTTAAACGTTTGAGGGTATCCTCGACCAGTGCTTTACCTTTCGGGTGCAAAAACAGGAATGCCGCAGAACCAACGATGCCGAGGGCTGCAATGGTAGAAAACCAGGGGAATCTCTTGCGCCGCCGAATCTCCGCGGCAACGTTGGAGGGAAGCGTCGGCGAGGAGGGGGACATGCCTGGAATGGGACGAACTCCTGTCGTGACCATGGCGAGAGCAGCTCGGAGGTCAACCAGCAGCTCATTGTAGGTTTGGTGACGCTTTGCGGCGTTGAACTCCAGCATCTTGTTAAGCAACTCTACTGATGCGGGATGAGCGTCTCTCTTGATTTTACGCAGATCTACCTTGGCCTTTTTTGCTTGGAGAAGCTCGGGGATACTCGCCGTTTCTTGCGGATGCGGAGGTTGACCCGTTAACGCGTGGAAAAGCGTGGCTCCGAGGGAGTACATGTCCGAACGATAATCTTCGAACCGCTTTTCGAGCTTTTCGGGGGCGACGTAAAAGGGGGTTGCCCAAAGTTCGCCCTGTTGGTTCCGAGCTTGGTCGGCTGGGATGGCGAGACCGAAGTCCACGATTTTGGCGACGTTTTCAGCGCTGAACAGGATATTGCCAGGTTTAACGTCACGATGGACAAGCCCAACCCTGTGGGCAGCGTCGAGTCCTTCGGCGATATGAATTCCGATGGCAAGAACCTGCGCCTCAGGCATCGGACCGACACTGGACATGAGATCGTCCAGAGAGCCTCGGTCCACGAGTTCCATCGCGATGTAAAACATCCCGTGTTGTACGCCCGTGGAAAAAACACGAACCACGTTTTGGTGGTTGATCCGCGCCGTTTGAGTGGCTTCGCGCTCAAAGTTGGTCACGACCTCCACATTAGAACTGAGTTCCTTCTGAAGGACCTTCAGGGCAACCGTTCGATTGAGCGCCCGGTCTCGCGCTCGGTACACGTATCCCATCCCTCCCTTTCCAAGCACCTTCTCGAGCTCGAATCCCCCAAAACTTCGGAGGATTGAATGCGTTTGCTGGCAATGCGGACAGGTTACATCAGTCAGCGGTATCAGATTGCTGACATCGAGAGGCTGCCTACACGAGGCACAGTGATCGATGACGCGAGAATCGGGAGTGAGGGACATTTGATGATTTGGGTGTATTTTGGCAGAGGCAGCGACTGGTCGAAAGGCATTTCCACGAGGCTTCGAATGTCTTGGAAAACTGCAGCCCGATTGATTATTCGTGGGGGATGGGCGTTTTGAAGGGAGTTCTCGGTTGGATTCTTGGTGACGATCCGAGTCAGGTGAAGTTGGAAGCTCTGCCGGACGAGCCAATTGCCAAGGCCGGTGACGCGCCCATTTTTCTGAGCGCAAGCGACTTGCGTGTAGCTGTGCCAGCCGAGTACTTACGGGCTGACGCTCCTTTTAGCTCGGAA
>JBIKWM010000029.1:0-41135 GCA_044356305.1 Flavobacteriales bacterium | reverse complement strand
TTCCAATGGTCTACTCAATCATTGCAACCAATTGAAATAGACGAGTTGCGATCAATGAGCTATTACTTTGATATTCCGTAGAATCAAAACTTAAGTTCCACCATCGGATCCCAGAATAACTGACTGAACTGCACAACCTGATCATCTTTCACCTCCACGCCTTCGCTTTCCAGTAGTTGGCACATGAGGTTCGAACCGGGAAAATGGTGCTTGCCGCTCAATTGACCGTTGCGGTTCACCACCCGGTGTGCCGGCACGGGCTGTTCAGCGGTGTGGGCGGCGTTCATTGCCCAACCCACCATGCGGGCGCTGCGTGCACTGCCCAGGTAACGGGCTATGGCACCATAGCTGGTCACGCGGCCATGGGGCACCGCTCGGGCCACGTCCCACACATCGCAGAAAAAGCTGTTGCTGTCAGCTTTCATAGGGTGCAGGCGAGGTACCTTATGGTGCGTCCCTCACGTTCCCACAGTCCTTCATAGTAAGTCTTGATGCGCAGCACATCGGCCATTTTATTCAGGTGTGGGTGGGTGCCACTGGCGAGGTCGGCATATAGATCATCGGCACGGCAGACCAGTTTGAGGCCGAAATCCTCAATTACTTCTAAGGTATAAGTGTAGAGCAGTTCGCTGTCTGTCTTGAGGTGCAGAGTGCCACCGGGCTTGAGAACGCGCCTGTATCGGTCAATGAACATGGGCGAGGTGAGACGCTTGCGTGCCTTGCCGGGCTGCGGATCAGCAAACACTACCCAAATGGAATCAATCTCGTCCGGGCCGAAGATGCGGTCTATGTGGTCGATGTGGGTACGAAGGTACGCCACATTGGTAAGGCCTTCATCTAATGCAGCCTTGGCACCGCACCATAGTCGGTTGCCTTTTATATCGACCCCGATGAAATTCCTTTCAGCAAAGAGCCTTCCCTGACCCAAGCTGTACTCGCCCTTGCCACAGGCCAGCTCAAGCGTAATAGGATTGCTGTTACCAAAGTGCGCGTTGGCCCACTGGCCTCTCAACGGGAAATTTTCGAGCACATGAGGTGCGGGCACCTGCACACAGTTAGAAAAATTGGCCACATCATTGAATCGGGCCAACTTCTTGCTCAGCTCCGTTTCAGATCCTGATTTCTTCGCCACGCGAATTGAGGAAATGGTACTCGAGAAATTGAAGCTCGGCCGAGGTCTCAATGTTGATTCTCTTGCGGTATTTGAACATCCATTTGCGCACTGGCGAGAACAGACCCTTGGTGAGATAGCCACCTATGTAAGGGTGAACCTGCACGGTAAGGCTGCCCTCGTTCTGCTGCTGTAGGATGTAAGCCAGGTTATTCTCAAGCCCATCCTCGAAAAGTACAGTGGGTTCCACTTCGCCCGATCCGCCACACGTTGGACATTTCTCAAGCGTCTTCACGCTCATTTCCGGGCGCACCCGCTGACGGGTTATTTGTATGAGGCCGAACTTGGTGGGCGGCAGTATGTTGTGCCGTGCCCTGTCGGTGCTCATTTCATCGCGGAGCTTGTCAAAAAGCTTCTTTCGGTTCTCAGGGTCGCCCAGATCAATGAAATCGACCACGATTATGCCGCCCATGTCGCGCAGTCGCAGTTGGCGGGCCACTTCGCGGGCAGCCTCCAGATTAACATCTAGTGCGTTGGTCTCCTGGTCCTGATCCTTGTTGGTGCGCGGACCGCTGTTCACGTCTATCACGTGCATGGCCTCGGTGTGCTCAATCACGAGGTACGAACCGTTCTTGATTGTGACATGCTTACCGAATGCCGATTTGATCTGCTTCGTGATGCCCAGATGCTCGAAAAGTTCAGGTTTTCCCTTGTGCAATTTGAGAAGGTTCTCCTTCTCTGGGGCCTTGTTGCGCAAGTACTGCTGCACCTCTTCGTGCAACTGTTGACTATCAACAACAATGCTGTTGAACTCGGCATTGAGCATATCCCGCAATATGGTGGAGGTGCGGCTCATCTCGCCAATCACCTTGGCAGGCGCGGTCACACTTGCCATACCTTCAATGATGTTCTTCCAACGGCTCACCAGGTCGCGCAGGTCGTTCTCTATCTCTTCGACTTTTTTGCCTTCGGCCACAGTGCGCACAATGACTCCGTAATTCTGAGGCTTAACGGCTGTCACTGCATCCCGGAGGCGGCTGCGTTCCTCGTTGGTGCGAATCTTTTGCGACACGCTCACCCGGTCCTGAAACGGAACCAGCACCACATAGCGTCCGGCCAGAGAGATCTCAGATGTCACCCGGGGCCCTTTGGTTGATATTGGTTCTTTGGCAATCTGCACGAGCACTTCCATACCCGGCTTCAGCACATCACCGATCTTTCCGTCCTTGGGTATCTCGGCCTCGTTTCGGAAGCGTTCGAGACTTGGGCTGTTAAGCTTCTTGGCTTTGAATAGCTCGCAGAAGCGCTGCTGCGATCTGAACTGCGGACCAAGGTCGAGGTAGTGCAGGAAAGCATCCTTTTCATGGCCGACAGCCACAAAGGCCGCGTTGAGGCCTGGCATCACGCGTTGCACCTTGCCCATGTATATGTCACCTACCTGAAAGGCGGTGTTGCCGCGCTCTTCATGCAGCTCAATGAGCTGCTTGTCGCGGAGCAGGGCTATGTCAACTTTTGATTGACGGTCTGATATGATTAGGTCGAGACTCACTTTATGTTGTATTAGGTGTACGCACATCGGCCCGACCCGATAGGGCATTGGGTCCGCAGATGGGTGCAAACACCATTGGGCCGGATACACCAATGGCGTATCGGCCCAAAGGCAGATGTACGTTAGGAGAGAACAAGGCCAGCGGCAGAGGTGCAGCCCCTGCCGTCAAGACTTACTTGTTCTTCTTCTTGTGACGGTTCTTTCTCAGGCGCTTCTTACGCTTGTGAGTGGCCATCTTATGGCGCTTACGTTTTTTTCCGCAGGGCATGGTCAGTCCTTTTTGATGTTAGTTCTTAATTTCTCAATGTATGCTCTCACCTCAGGTTCTTTCCGAGGGTCATTTATCAGTTTCAGGTAAGTCTCAAGGTCGGCAATGGCCGCCTCGAATTTCTCAGTGCGCTCGTGCAGATCGGCCAGATACAGGTGCGTCTCGGCTATCTCTGGTTTTATCTGAGTCACTTTCATAAATCGCTCCTCGGCCTTGTCGTACTGTCCGCTTCGAATGCTGAAGTATCCCAGGTTGAGCAGCGCATCCACATTGTTCGGGTCAAGTTGCTCCACTTCCTTCAACAGACCAATTCCAGCCATGGGTGCTTCGCCCATAAGTGCAGCTCCTTCCACAAGGCAAACACCCAGATTCACTTTAGTGCCAAGGTCTTTCGGGTCAATGCTAAGAGCCTTTTCCAAGTCCTTGCGTGCTTCAGCGAACCAGGCTTTTTTCTGAGCCTGATCGCCAATGAACCTTGCACAGAGCAGGTAGCGCGAACCGGCCTCGGCATAATTCTTTGCCGTGGGATACTTCTCCGCTTTTTGACGGGCGATGTAAGCTGCTGCGGCAGGTTTGCGCAACTCATCATACAGGTGAGCCACAGAATCGAGAGCGGCACCTTCAGTGCCTATCTCAGTAGCTTCGAGTGCCCCGATGGCGGCAAGGGTGGCACTGTCCAGACCATTGCGGGCCTCACTCAGGTCGGAATACAGGTCATATTCTGCAACCGTGGCAGCAGGTGCGGCCCGTTCATCGGCTTTCGCCAAAGGGTTGTACGGGGCCATGTACAGCACCACCGTAAGTACGATGGCACCGCCCAGCACAAGTACAGGACCTATTCCGGCCTTAGGGCTCACTTGGTCACCTTCACACCCTTCTTCACCTTGTCGGCCAAGGTCTTGGCAGGCTTGAAGGCAGGGATGTAATGGGCTGGGATTGTGATGCTCGTACCCTTCGAGATGATACGGCCTGTCTTCTGGGCACGCTTCTTAACAATGAAACTGCCGAATCCGCGCATATAGACGTTCTCGCCCTTAGCGAGCGAAGACTTTACGGATTGCATGAAAGCTTCAACGGTGTGAAGCACTTGGACCTTCTCGATGCCTGTACGCTCCGAGATCTCATTAACGATGTCTGCCTTGGTCATTCCCTTACAGTTTTGGTTGTGTTAGTGCCCTATGTTTGGGGGGCGCGAAGTTAACATGGATTTCATGTGGTGACGCACTGCTGCGTTTCTTTTTCAGAGCATAAAACCAGTCAATTATAAAGCAGGCTTACAATGGGGTCTTTTCAAGTGGGCCGACTCCTTAAATGGTACCGCCAAACGCACCGGGCATTGCCATGGCGCGAGACCAAAGATCCCTATCTGATCTGGCTCAGTGAAGTGATCCTGCAGCAGACCCGTGTGGATCAGGGGATGCCTTATTACTTGCGTTTCGTGGAGCATTTCCCCAATGTGCATGTGCTTGCCATGGCAGATGAGACTGAGGTGATGCGTCTTTGGGAGGGCCTTGGGTACTACAGTAGGGCGAGGAACTTGCACGCTACTGCCAAGCTGGTGAGCACTGTGCATGATGGCGTTTTTCCCAGGACCTACTCGGGACTTCTCGCGTTAAAAGGCATAGGGACTTACACCGCAGCGGCCATTGCCTCTATTGCTTTCGATGAACCGGTGGCCGCGGTGGACGGCAATGTGATACGTGTGATGGCGCGTTACCACGGCATTGAAAGTGCCGTTGACCGTCCAGATGTGTTGCGCGGCATTCGCGCTTTGGCCCAGGACTGTATGGCCCCAGCTGGTAGTGGCGACATCAATCAGGCGCTGATGGAGTTAGGGGCCACAGTATGCACACCCGCCCAGCCTTTGTGCCAGAAATGCCCAGTGGTCGAGGGGTGTGTTGCCCGATCCATTGGCAAGCAGACATCCATCCCTATAAAACAGGGAAAACAGAAGGTGACCGACCGCTACATTCATTGGTACATGTGTGTGAACGGGGCAGGCGAAACGCTAACAAGGTTGCGGACGGGAAAAGACATCTGGCGCGGGCTGCACGAGTTTCCGAACATTGACACAATTGAATGCACCGATGCCGCTCAGGCTGTGCTTCAAGCTTCAGAGAAAGGCATCATTCCCGAGGGAAAAATGGTGCTTAGATATGAAGGCATTCACCTGCTCACGCACCGAAGGATACACTACAGCATCACCGTGTTATCGGTGTCAAGTCTTCAATCGGAGGGATACGGATGTGTGCCTTTGGCGGCATTAGGGCAAATGGCTTTTCCAAGGCCTTTAAGGAATTTTCTTTCGGACAGATTTGAAGGACTGCACATTGAAATGTGATCTTTGCTACATTGCACGGCTCATTGATAAACATCAACCTAAATCCGAATAGTGATGGCAAGTGTGAATAAAGTGATACTGATAGGAAACCTCGGAGCCGATCCAGAGGTGCGCTCTCTTGACAATGGTGCCAAAGTGGCCAGTTTCAGAATGGCTACGACCGAGCGCTATAAGGACCGTGACGGAAATCTGAAGGAGAACACTGAATGGCATAATGTTGAGGTTTGGCGCGGACTTGCCGATGTGGCTGAGAAATATCTGCGCAAAGGCGGTCAGGTGTACATTGAGGGTCGCCTCAGAACGCGCAAGTGGACCGACAAGACAGGAGCTGACCGTTATACGACTGAGATTGTAGGTCAGGAAATGACCCTGCTCGGTGGTAAACCCCAGGGTGGTGAATCTTCAGCCCGTCCATCGCAGGTGAACGAGCCAGAAGTGAATATGGGTTCTGAGCCGGGCGATGACCTTCCGTTCTGATGGCGTTGCTTCGGTATTTTCGCCCCCATCATTTCGGTAACTGAATTGGAAGACCCTCCGAGTATCCTCTTGGCATCCGTTGCGATGCCCGATGCCGAAGTTCTTGTTGGTCTTGGAGTGATCCTGGTATCGCTTTTATGCTCTGCTTTCATAAGCGGGTCGGAGGTGGCGTTTTTCAGCCTTACTCGCCCCATGCTCGATGAGTTGGATGCCGATGGCGGGCATCGCGCCAAGGCTGTTGTTGAGCTGATGAAGCGGCCCAAGCGGCTGCTGGCCACCATACTTATCGCCAACAATTTTGTGAATGTGGGCGTGGTGATCATCTCCACCTACCTCACTGTGAGGCATGTGCCTGTGAATATTCTGAACTATGAACTGCTCGATGTACTTCCCATTGGTTGGATCATTCAGGTGATAGGTGTTACCGTCATACTGCTCATGGTGGGCGAAGTGACCCCGAAAGTCTATTCCAGCCAAAATGTACGTGGCATGGCTCTGCTTGGCGCAATGCCGTTCACCTACATCTCGGCCGTGCTGAGTCCTGTAAGTGCCGGTCTGATGTGGGTCTCATCGTTGATAGATAAGCGAAAGACCGGCCCTGCCTCGCAGCAGATATCCATGGACGAACTCTCGCACGCTCTCGAACTGGCCACACCCGAAGGGCAGGAGGAACTCGAGGATCAGCGGATTTTGGAAGGGATAGTCAGATTCGGAAACACCCCTGTGCGCGCCATCATGTGTCCACGCTTGGATATGGAGGGCATCATGGCGTCCAGTGATTTCAAGGCAGTGCTCGGAAGGATCGCACAGGCAGGTTACTCGCGCTATCCGGTTCTCGATGGATCGCAGGACAGAGTGGTGGGCCTGGTGCATGTTAAAGACCTACTGGCCTATATTGATCAGCCCGATTTTGATTGGCACACCAAGATTCGACCTGCTTTTTTCGTGCCGGAGAACAAGATGATCGATGACCTCTTGGAGGAGTTCCGATCAAAGCGCATGCACATGGCGGTGGTGGTTGATGAATATGGCGGCACCTCTGGTCTTGTCACCTTAGAGGACATCCTGGAAGAGATAGTGGGTGATATCAGTGACGAATTCGATGAATCAGAAGCGGTCTATTCGCGAATCGATGATTTGAATTTCGTTTTTGAAGGAAAGACCCCCATCAAGCACTTCTGCCGGGCCACCGGTGCTGAAGAGGATGAGTTTGATGCCGTTCGGGGCGAGTCGGACACCCTGGCGGGTCTTATCCTAGAGATGAAGGGCGCTATCCCACAGAAAGGAGAGACTCTTACGTTCGGCCGTTTCAATTTCAAAATTGAAAGTGTTGACCGCAGGCGTATCAGACGCATTAAGGTGACAATGACAACCCTTGGTACCGATGAGTCTGAGGATTGACCGTTTATTGGCTCTGCTCGCTTTTGCGACCGCTTTAGCCGGGTGCGAGAGCGAGTTCACCCCACGTCCGCGCGGCTACATGCACATTGAACTGCAGCCTCACAGCTACGCTGCGTTCGACACCACTTGTCCGTTCGTGTTTGAGATGTCGGCACATGCCCGGGCCACCTACGATCCAGCTCATTCAGAGCAGCCCTGCTGGTTCAGTATTGAGTATCCGCGTCACCGTGCCAAGGTTCACATCAGTTATGCCAGGCTCAACGGAGACCTTGCCACCTACCTCGAAGACGTCCGCACCCTCACCAACAAACATATCAGTAAGGCATCGGGCATTCAGGAAAGAGTGATCATGATACCTGAACGGGACTTGTTCGGTATGCGATTCGATGTGGGGGGTACCAGCGCGGCCAGCCCTATTCAGTTCTTTATTACTGACAGCACGACCCATTTTATGCGGGGTGCGCTCTATTTCAACGCGGTGCCCAACAACGACTCATTGGCCCCGGTGGTTCAGTACATTTCTGAGGATATTGACCACCTCATATCCACTTTCAGGTGGAAGGACTAAGGCCCGAATCAGGCAGCCCCGATTTCCCTTTTGCTGTGTACCGATGAGAGCAGGTACACGAGGCTTCCGATAATCATGCTTGATACCAGCATGTGCACCGGCTGTGCCCACCACGGCATGCCGAGGTAGGCCATTATCACCCCAGTGAGGGTCTCGATGCCGATGAATATGGCCAGGAACCATGTCATGCGGTACACCACCCAGTAGTGCGACATGTATCTGTTCACTTGATAGAATATCCATCCTGTGAGCAACAGCAAAATGATGGAGAACGAGCGATGCACCTTGAAAATCCAGTTGAGGCTTTCAATCCACAAACCGCGCTGATCACGGCCGAGAGTATTGGTCAATACATCTATCTGCTGCCTCACCTGAGTGCCAAGGAACACCTGCACCAACGACAGTATCAGCAGGGCAGTGAGCGCATAACGCATGGTGTTGCCCATACGGAATGTGGCATTGACACGCTTTCCGGGCGAGGTTTCGACATATAGAACGATAAGTAGGGCGAGGATGAGCAACGCCAGAACCATGTGCACTGTTATGGTGCCGGGCAGCAGATGGGTGGAGACCACGATGCTACCGAACCAACCCTGAAAGCCTGTGAGGAGCACTATGGCTAACATGCGCACCGGGATCATGGTACGGGTGCCGAGATAGGGCAGACTCAGCACAAGACTTATCAAAAGACTCAGGCCGAGCAGAGCACCCACCAATCGGTTCACGTACTCGGTCCAAGTATGCACTGCATTGAAGGGTGTGGGCCGGTACATGTCGGCATCGGTGCGCAGGTGGAGGGCCACATCGGAATAGCCGAGGCGGTCAAGCAGGTCGGCATAGCGTTGGTTCTTCTCTTTCCTGTGTTGAATATGTACCTGCTCATAGCCTCCGGGCAATTGACATGCGCAGGTGGGCGGCACCCATTGCCCGAAACATCTGGGCCAGTCAGGACAGCCCATGCCTGCCCCTGTGTTGCGCACCACCGAACCTGCCAGTATGACCAGATACGTGAGTGTTATGCTCACTTTGAGCATTCTATTGAACCACTTATGCCTTGCGCGCAGCTGTGCCAATGCCATGGCACGAAGGTACCCCTTACCGAGAGTCACTTTTTGTCTTGGGTCAATATTGGAATCCGAACCGAACGGCCCGCCTACGCAAAAATCTGTGCAGGCGGGCCGGTTCAAGGTCAGAAGGGGCTTACCCCAGATTCGGGATGTCCTCTTTTGAGAATTCGTACAGGCGGCTGGCTTCTTCCTCTTTGTACTTCATCACCTGATTCAACGCATCGGGCACCACATCCGAACTGAGCACGATGAGCGAGCCTTTCTTCGCGTTCTTAATGGCGTAATCAATGGCCTCAGGCTCGCTGGGTATCACTGTCACTTTCTTGTCAGGGTCAACTTGGCGTATGCCGGCCGTGAGCATGTCAATGAGCTCCTGTTCTGAGCGTCCGCGTAGGTTGCGGTCCTGACGGATGATCACCTCATCGAACATCTCAGCGGCAATGCGGCCCAGTTCGGTGGTGTCCTCTTCTCTGCGGTCGCCCACGCCTGCAATAATGCCCACTTTGGGACTGCCGTCCATTTTCTCAATGAATTTCTGCAGGGCGCGGAAACCTGCCGGGTTGTGAGCATAGTCAAGCAGAACATTGAAATTCTTGAACTCGAACAGATTCAGACGACCTGGCGTTTGCGATGGCGATGGGATGAACGATTCGAGGGCCACTTTGATATCTTCAATGCCAAAGCCGCGCACATAACCGGTTATCACTGCCGGCAACACGTTCTGGATCATGAATGCTGCGCGGCCACCCATTGTCAGGGGCACATTGACAGCCTTTGTCACGCGCATTTTCCATTCGCCTTTGGCAATGGTGATGAATCCGTTCTCGTAAATGGCCGAGAGGCCTCCGTTGCGCATGTGCTTTCGTATGCGCTCGCTGTTCTCGTCCATGCTGAAAAGGGCCACCTTGCACTTCACATTATTGCGCATCTCATACACACGGTCGTCATCGGCATTGAGTATGGCGTAACCATCGGGTAGCACCACTTCGGGTATCACTCCCTTGACCCGCGCCAATTGATCGATGTTGTGTATGCCCTTGAGGCCCAAGTGATCGGCCGCCACGTTGGTCACAATGCCCACATCGCAGCGCTTGAAACCAAGTCCGGCCCTCAAAAGTCCTCCACGGGCACATTCGAGCACAGCAAAATCGACCGTTGGGTCTTTCAGCACAAATTCGGCACTGGCCGGCCCGGTGCAATCGCCCGACATCAGCATCCGGTTCTGAATATACACACCATCGGTGGTGGTGTAGCCCACTTTGAAGCCCTTCATGCGGGCCATGTGCGCAATGAGGCGTGTGGTGGTGGTCTTGCCGTTGGTTCCGGTCACAGCCACAATGGGAATGCGGGCCGTACTCCCGGCAGGATACAGCATGTCCATGACATGGGCCGCCACATTGCGCGGCAGACCGCTGCTCGGAGCCAAGTGCATGCGGAAACCGGGCGCAGCATTCACCTCGAGCACAGCACCACCCGTTTCGGGCAGAGGCTTGCTGATATCGCTGGTCATGATGTCGATGCCGCATATGTCGAGCCCGATGATGCGCGAGATGCGCTCAGCCATGAACACGTTGTAAGGATGGACGATGTCTGTCACATCCTCGGCTGTGCCGCCTGTGCTCAAGTTGGCCGTGTCTTTTACCTTCACAAACTCGCCTTTGGCAGGAACGGAATCCAATGTGAGGCCCTTCTCCTTCAGCACATGAAGGGTTAGTTCGTTGATGGTGATCTGTGTGAGCACATTCTCGTGACCGTAGCCCCTGCGCGGGTCTTTGTTGGTCTCGTCAATGAGTTGTTGTATAGTGCTTTTGCCATCACCTATCACATGTGCCGCGGTTCGCAGGGCCGCTGCCACCAGTTTGTGATCGATTACCAGTAGTCTGTAATCTTCACCGGTGATAAATTTCTCAATGATCACGCTCTGGCTCACTTTCTTGGCCGCTTCGAGCGCCACACAGGCATCGTCCCAATTGCGTACATCTGTGCTTATGCCGCGCCCGTGGTTGCCATTTATTGGTTTTACCACAATGGGGTAACCGATGCGGTCAATGGCATCGCGCATGCCCGATTCGCTGCGCACAATGTCGCCTTTGGGCACGGGAATCTCGGCTTGTTCAAGCAAGAACTTGGTATCTTCCTTATCGCATGCCAATTCAACCCCGATGCTGCTGGTCTGACTGGTCACCGTGGCCTGGATGCGTTTCTGATTGGCCCCGTATCCCAGTTGGCAGAGGCTGTATTTGTTGAGGCGTATCCAAGGAATGCCTCTTGCTTCAGCCTCCTCTATGATTGAACCGGTGCTCGGGCCGAGGCGTTCGCGTTCGCGCATCTCACGCATCTCTTGTATGTCGGCTGCCAGATCGTAATCCTTGCCAGCTATCAGCGCCTCGGCTATGGCCACCGATGCCTTGGCAGCAAATCGGCCCACTTTTTCTTCCATGTAATCAAATACCACATGGTAAACCCCCTTCTGCCCGTAGTCGCGGGTGCGGCCAAAGCCCACGTTCATTCCCGCAAGGGTCTGAATCTCCAATGCGATGTGCTCAATCACGTGGCCCATCCATGTGCCCTCGTCAACCCGCTTGAAAAAACCGCCTGGGCCACCCTCGCTGCACCGGTGCTCATATAGGCTGGGGAACATGGCCTCGAGCCGCTGCCTGAAACCAGGGATGGCGCTGGTCGGCTGTTCCTCCATTTCTTCGAGGTCGAGCACCATCACTATGAGTTTGTGGCGGTTCACACTCCAATAGTTGGGGCCGCGCATGGCGTTGATCTCCAGTATTCTCATGGCCTGATTCCTTCTTTTATTATGTGTTGATGGATCGTTGAGACAAACCCGTTTGCCGCGTGATTCGGGCCGTTGTATATGCCCATTTTCGCGGAGCACCAATAACGGAAAATGTCTGATAGGCCCGACATCAAAGGAACGCTGATCCCCATAGGCGGGGGCGAGGATAAAGGCGAGCACGAGGCTACCCGGGGCATTTACCGGCAGCGCGGTGTCCTTCGCCACGTGCTCGATGAGAGCGGAGGCCTTTCAGCACGCATTGTGGTGGTCACATCGGCATCCCAGATACCTGAAGAGGTGGGGCAGAATTACCTCGATGCATTTGCAATGCTTGGCTGCACACAGGTGGTGGTGCACAACATTACAAGCAAGCAGATGGCCGAGGACCCCGGCATTCTCAACGACTTCGCACAGGCCACTGGCGTTATGTTCTCGGGCGGGAATCAGGCGCGTATTCCGCGTTTCATGCGCAAGACACGGCTGCATGAACTGCTCGATGAACGTTACAACAACGAGCGGTTCACCATTGCCGGCACCAGCGCGGGTGCCATGGCCATGAGTCGCCAGATGATTTCAGGCGGCAGCAGCACCGAGGCCCTTCTTAAAGGAGCAGTGAGCATGCGCAAAGGCATGGGTTTCATCCCAGGTCTCATCATCGACACACATTTTGTTCGCAGAGGCCGTTTCGGACGTTTGGCCGAGGCGGTCGCTACCTATCCCAAAAAACTCGGTATAGGATTGGCCGAAGACACCGGTGTCATAATACGTGGCGGGAAGGAATTCACTGTCATCGGCTCGGGCATGGTGATAGTGATGGACCCTGCCAACCTGACTCACAACAGCCATAGTCAGCTCGATGAGGGACAGCCTATGAGTCTGGTTAACCTCACTACGCACGTATTGGCCAATGGCGACCGTTTCACCCTTGACCGTAAGACCGTGGAGGTGCTACCAATGAAAGCTGAGTTTGTGTGATGAATTTTGAAAAGATGCACCAGACGAGCCTCATGGACATGATGGGCCAGCCTTGGCGGACAGCCTTTTTACACTATCCTTGCAGATAACAACAAGCCATTAAAAACCGAAGAAGAAATGAGCATGATGAAGGAGTTCCGCGATTTTGCGATGCGCGGCAATGTGGTGGACCTGGCCGTGGGTGTGATCATAGGCGGGGCCTTTGGCAAGATCGTGACCAGTCTGGTAACAGATGTGATCATGCCCCCTATTGGCATAGCAGTGGGCGGAGTTGATTTCAAGGACCTGAAACTGGTGCTGCAGGAGGCGGTGATGGATGCCGCTGGCAAGGAAACGGCACCTGCCGTGAGCATCAACTACGGCAATTTCATTCAGGTCACGTTCGATTTCCTCATTGTGGCCTTCTGCATCTTCATGATTGTGAAGGTTATGAATCAGTTGAAGAAGAAGGACGAAGCCCCTGCCGCACCACCGGCACCGCCCGCACCTACCAAGGATCAGGAGCTGCTCACCGAGATCAGGGATCTGCTTAAGAAGTAAGATGATGGATGCGGCCCCGATAAGGGGCCGCGCTGTTTCGGTATGCACCGGTTGCCGATATTGCAGGCCATGGTGGCCAGCGGCATAGCGGTGGTGATACCCTTCCACAACGGCCACGCTACGGTGGTGGAGGTGGTGGGCCGCACCCTTTCGCATGCAGCGGCACGTGGGTGGGCCTGCCATGTGTGGGTGATTGATGATTCGGCCATGGCCGTTCGGGCGGTTGAGCTTGACCGCCTTGCGGCCCACATGCCTTCGGTGACGGTGCTGCACAACCCCAGCAACCTTGGTCAGCACAGGTCCACCTTGACGGGCCTCCGACTTGTGCCTGATGGCTGGATGGCTGTGACAATGGACGAAGACCTGCGCTATATGCCCGAACCGCTGATTGATGCCGCCCTTGCGCTAACGTGCGATTGCCTCTATGCGGTGGAGGGCACAGCGGGCCTGCGTACCTGTTTTAGGCGCTTGATGGTGCGGGCCGCGCTGCGCACCGTTACTTGCGCAACTCCGCCAGTTACATCGTCCTACAGAGCGCTCAACCCCGCGCTTGTGCAGGCTCTGGCCACTGTGCCCGATGGCATCGGGGTGCAGATCGAGGCGCTCATCGCGAAGCAAAGGCCAACGTATGGTATGCTGCCGCTGGTCGCAGGGCCAGAGATGCGGCCCTCAGGTTACAGTTTGCTCAAAGAAATTGGCCTGCTTTGGCGGATTGTAGCTGACCACGGGAGCATCAGAAATGCGTTTTGCCTGAGATGAATTCGTTTATACTGCCTGGTGCCCGAAGGTCGAGGCCCAGGCGCCTGCGGCCGGAGTCTTGAAGCGGAGTGAGGTCAGTGCCGTGCAGCATGCGCGCCATATCGAACCGCTGACGCATCCATGGCCGCACCATGCTGAATAGGACGCACGAGCGCCATCGGTCGGTGCGGTTGGCTCCGCTGCGGTGCCATAGCCGGGTATCGAATAGCACGAGGTCGCCCGCACGCCCATCCAACCTTATACTCTCTGCCGCGAAATGGGCCTCGCCCGGTTCGGACATGGTGAAGGACCCTGGCAGGAACTCGGTGGCGCCATTCTGGGCATTGAAATCATCGAGTAGCAGTATGATGCCCAGGTTCAGCGGGGTACCCACATCCAGATGCCGTGTGTCGCGGTGTATGCGGGCCGTGTAGTTGCCGCTGCCCGGTGCGATGCACGAAGTGGTCATGGTATACAAGGTGGCAAATTCACCAAAAACCTCGTCCACCGGGGCGAACAGGTTCTCTTCGTTCAACAGCCGCAGCAGTCCGCCCCCGTACATGCAGGCCAGTGTGAGCCTGCCGTGCAGCTCAGCACCGCGGTGGCCGAGCATGGTGCGTTCTCGTTCCACGGCCATTAACACTTCGTGGCGCAGAGTGTCCACGGTATCGCTATCCACTACTGAGGCGAACAGGTGAAACCCTACCTGAGCCATGGACGCTCTGGCCGCATCGAGCTCGGTTCGGTGCAGTGTGCGTGTGCTCATGGCAGTGCATTCAGAATCTGCCTGTACCGTTCGGCCTCATCCGGCCGGCCGTTGCGCTTATGGTGGTCTATCAGGAATTCGAGCAGCGGTCGGTTCTGCGCATAACGCGAAACGGCCAGGGCGAACTGCGCTGCGGCCTCGGTCTCGTTGCCGCGTCTGAGGGCCAAGTTGCCACGGAAAATGGGTGCGATATCGGCAGTTGGGAACCGGGCATCGACCGTGTCGAGGTACTGTACCAGTGCAGAGTCCATCTGGGCCAGCAGCAGGGCCTCGGCCAACAGGCCGTGCGCCATAACATCCTGGGGCATGAGCCGCACCGACCTGCGGGCGTGCACCACGGCCGCCTGCCGGTCTCCGGTCTTGCCATAGAGTCGGGCAAGGTCCAGCTGAATGGTGCCCAGAGTGTCGGTCTCGGTCTGCAAGTCGAGCTGCAGCAGGGCCCACAGGGCCGAGTCGGGCCGGTTCAGCTCATGCTCGTAAAGCACCGCCATATTGGTGTAAGCAGCTTCGGTGGGCGGCCATATCCTGATCAGTGCCCGGTAGTCGGTCAGGGCCTCATTTACCCATTGCTCACGGCCCGCAGGTCGCACAGTGTCGAGTACATGATACTGGATGCGCAGGGCGCGGTAGAAACGGATAAGACCGCCATCGGGATAGGCATCGCGGTCGGTGGTGGCCAAGGTGATGTGGTCATGCCACGCCACGTTGCGGGCCATGGTCTTGCCACCGAGTCCTATAAGCATCGCGCCCGACACTAACATCGGCAACATGCGGGGCAGCAGACTGATGCCATATGCAACAGCCAGGCAGAATCCCAACGAGGCCGAATAGATGAACCGGTCGGCCACAATGCCGCTCATCCGTATGGCCAGGTTGGAGAACATGCTGAGCAGGATAAGATAGAGGAGAATGGCCAGACCTAGCGGATGCCGTTTGAAGTAAAGCCTCACCCCGGCCACCAACAGCACCAGGTGTACCGCACCCGAGGCAATGGCCCAAACAGAGGTGACGGGCACCAGAGGTATGATGCCATATCCGTAAAAGAACGAGAGCGGATGCGGCCAAAGGAGCAGCCGCAGGTAATAGCCTAGACCGTAGAATGCAGTGCCTATGCGCACACTTGGGTTATCAACAAACAGTAGCGGGTGCTCCACAAAAGGGAAGCCGTCTTTGGCCACGGTCATCCAGAAAATGCTCTTGGCACCGAACACGGCCACCAGAATACAGAGGTAAGCCAGAGCGGCCAGCAGCGCCACCGCACCTATCCGGGCAGCCTCGTCCCATCTGCGGTGCCTGTAATAGGCCAGAAGTGGGAACACGGCCACAAACTGAAATGCACTCTCCTTGCACATGAGCGCCATCAGGAAGTGGCCACCCGCCACAGCGTATCCCAGGTTGCCCTTGGCCCGCATAAATCCGATGGCCGAGGCCACGGCAAACAGGAACTGCATGAGCTCATCACGGCTCTTGAGGCTCGATACCACCTCCACATGGATAGGATGCGCCATGAAGAGCAGCACCGTCAGGGGCACCAGCAGACCCGTTGCGCTGCCCAGCACAGTATAAAGCAGGTGCATGAGGGCTATGCCGGTCAACACGAAGAGAAGGATGTTGATGAGGTGTTCCGCCCCGGGGGCACTTCCCCACAGGCCATGGCCAATGGCGAAACTCAGCCGGGGTAGTACCCTGTAGCTGCCCTTCTCACCATTCTCCTCGAGGTAATTGGTGGTTACGATTTCCTGAATGCCCTCAAAGCCCTTGGCCGCCTGTGGGTGGTCTTCCACTATGAGTCTATCGTCCACGCAATACCCGTTGCGAAGCGTGTTGCCATAGATCAGTAGTGTCAGCACCAACAGCACCGTAAGACCGGGCCACTGCATCCAAAAGGATGGTGTGCCTATACTGTTTCTGAGGTCTGTGGCCATGCACGGCAAAGGTGGGCGGCTGTGGCGTTATTTGTACGGTGCACTCACTGTCGGTGGTCATTCCTGTTTACCGCAACAGCGGTTCCATCGGGCAGGTGGTGGCCGAGGTGGGGCATTATGTGTTGGGTACTGGAATGGTGCTGGAGGTGGTGCTGGTCGATGATGGGTCAGACGATGGAAGTGCCGAGGTGGCGGCCCGCCTCGCGGCAGATAACCCCTATGTCAGGGCCCTGCGGTTGAAGGGCAATCATGGACAGGTGAGTGCCGTAGGCGTGGGGATGCGGGCCGCCACTGGACAGGCCGTGGCTGTTATGGCAGCCGATATGCAAGACCCGCCTTCGGCCCTTACCGAGATGGTCGCCCAATGGCAGAAAGGTGCCGACCTCGTCATGGGCGTGCGCACCCACCGCACAGACGACCCGCTGCGCAGTTGGGCATCGGCCCTGTTCTATGGCCTGATCAGACGGACACCAGGCCTGAATGCCATGCCCAAGGGCGGGTTCGATTTCTTCCTGATGGACCGTGCCCTTTGCCTGCTCATGGTGGAGCGTGCCAACCGCTGGCGGTTCTTTCAGGCCGATGTGCTGCAATTGAGCCACTGTGCTGCCACCGTCACCTATGAGCGGGGTGGCAGAGCGGTGGGCCGCTCGCAGTACTCTTGGGAGGCCCTGGTCCGGTATGCTTTCATTGGCCTGCTCAGGCCGGCCCTGTTCACATATTTTACTCTTATCGCCCTCACGGTGTTGGCGGTGCTTCTGGGCATCATAATGCCGGGTGCCCTTCCATGGGTCCTGTCGGTCCCTGTTATATTTGCCCTATGGTCCATGGCGCTGTATATCTGGGTCAAGGGCGCTTCGGCACGGTTGCCCGAAGCCGAGGAAGTGAGCCCGCCCTGCTCCGACTGATCAAATGCTGATAGTCGGTGCAGGCGGCTGTGCGAGCGACCTGCTGGCCATGCTCGATGCCGAGGGAAAGTCTGATGGCCTCGTATTCTATGACGATGTATCGCCAACGGTGCCTGACCTGTTTTTTGGCCGGTTCACCATACTTCGCAGCCTAGCCGAGGCGGCCGAGCACCTGCGCACAGACCCTAGGTTTGTAGTGGCAGTAGGAGGGCCCGAACATCGCAAGGCCCTCATGAACAGGTTTGAAGGTGCGGGCGGCAAGCCCATCTCCATTATTTCGAAAAATGCAGTAATCGGTGCGCATTCTATTGTTTCTGACCGGGGGGTCATCATCATGCACGGGGTCATCATCACACACGATGTCCGCATCGGTGAAGGGTGCCTCATCAACATGGGCTGCATCATTGGCCATGGTGCCCGCATCGGTGATCATTGCGAGCTAAGCCCCGGTGTCATGTTCTCCAACAGCACAGTTGGGAACTGCACCCATCTGGGTATAGGCAGCAAGCTGGTGCCGGGGGTGCGAGTAGGAGAGCGGGTTCAGGTGGGAGTTGGGGCCATTGTCACAGCCGATGTGCCCGATGATGTCACGGTGGTGGGCATCCCGGCTCGCCCTATCATTTGAAACGGAAGGCCTTCCTTTTCAGCTCAGTGGCCTCACTTGCCCCCTCAGTCAGCCTATATTCCCTGTCAGCAACCATGCCGGTGTAAACCTGTTCGGTTCCTGTTGTGGGCCATAGCACGCTCACCGATCTGATGATGTCCGCCTGGGCCAGTCCTATCTCCACCCGCAGCGAAGAGGAGCCGAACATGCCTCCTGTGCCCACCCAGCGGGACAGGCTACGCTCTTTTCCATTGGTGGTCACTACCACCTTCACCCTTGCACCCATGGCACATCGGGCCGAGGTGGTGCCCTCTAACCGCAGGGCAAGCCAATGGTTGGTGTTGCCCGGGTTCTCGTAAAGCACATTGGCGAATCCATCACCCTCCATGGCCCCTCCCATCACCTCATAGACATCCTGATCACCGTCATTGTCCAGGTCACTGAAAACGATGGCGTGGCCTTTCTGCAGATGCCCGAACCTGCCCTCTGTAGTCACTTCAGTGTAGGTCCGGTCACCGTTGTTCCTGAACATCCTATTGGGCATCAAGGATGTGAGGTCCGGTTCGCCCGTGCCGGTGTAGAAATCGAGATGACCGTCATTGTCAAGGTCACCGAAGTTGCAGCCCATGCTCAGCATCACCTTGTTCAGGCCGGCCGCTGTGGTGCGGTCGGTGAAAGAGCCCTTGCCATTGTTCTCATACAATCTGGAAGTTGCCGCGCCCGCTTTCCCGTTCAGATATTCCTTGTAAAGCAGATTGGCATCGCGCCATGGATGGTAGCTTAGGGCGAACAGGTCGAGGTCACCGTCATTGTCATGGTCCATGGCCCAGGTGGAGAAGGAAAACATTGGCTCATCCACCCCTGCGGCCACGGCCGATTCTGTGAAGGTGACCTGCCCTTTGGCGTCTCGTCCCCTGTTGATGTAGAGCCGGTTGGGCGACCCGAAAATGCTCATGTACAGGTCAGGGTACAGGTCGTTGTTCACATCGGCCCAGATGCAGCCCTTGATGAAGGCTGGTTCGGTCAGTCCGGCCGCGGCACTCACCTCAGTGAATGTACCGTCACCGTTGTTGCTGTAAAGCTGATGCGGGTACCATTGGTTGAGGTCCACTGTTTTGGTGAGCGGGAAGGTGTCAAGGTAGAGCGACTCGTTGGCAATATACAGGTCGAGGTCGCCATCCAGGTCCATGTCGGCCCATCCGGCCGAGTGGCTCGGATAGCTGCCCGTGATGCCTGCACCCTCGGTCACATCTGTGAAAGTGGCATCCCCATTGTTGCGCAGCAATGAGTTGGGCCATTTGCCCGACCCGTTTCGCATCCAGCCTCCTCTTAACACCAACACATCGTGGTCGCCATCGTTGTCATAGTCGGCATGCACCATGTTCAGGCCTCCAGTCTGGCCTTTCAGCCCCGACTTATCGGTACGGTCCTCAAATGTGCCGTCACCCCGGTTCACATATAGACGCATCTGGTCGTTCACCCCCATTGAGGTCACCATCAGGTCAATAAGCCCATCCTGATCAAAGTCCTCACTGCACACCCCTCCGGCCAGGCCCTGATGGGCTACCCCGGCTGCCACTGCCACATCTCTGAACGGCCCGATCCCGCTTGATGCCACCGGTGCAACAAGTGGCACCCGCCATTGCGAGGGAACATCAGCGTTCGATCCCGTCATTGACATAGTGGCCACATTGAGCAGCCATGCCGCCCGGACATCGTTCGGCCGCCCTTTAAGGATGTCGGTGTAAGCGGCAGCCGCCTTGACCGTGTGTTCCTTCATGTTGTAAATGCCACCGCCTTCGAACGGGAAAATGCAGGATTGGGCATTGTGATGATTGATGCAGTTCACCTGTTCACCGGCCCGCAGGTGGCATATGGCAGTAAGCATGGCCACGGTATCGAGCCCTTCGGAATAACTGAATGATTCGAATAGGGGTCTGAGCGGTTCCAGAGTGGCCAGTGCGAGGTCGGTCTGGCCGGCATTCAGATGCTCGCGGGCCAAAAGGAGCCTGAGGTTGCCAAGTTCATCCCCTTCATTGGCTATCCTGTCCTGTAGGTCCCGGGACCTTGCCGAGTTGAGAAACTCGTTATTGATGTCAGGCCGTTCGGCCATCTGCCTGAGCAGCTCGGCCTTTTTAGTGTCATTCTCTGTGGGCATCTGGGCGCAGGTGTCTGCACCTTGGGAAAGCAGGATGGCCAGTCCGGCCACAATCAGATTCTTATTCCGCACTGTAGCAGGCTATTTTCAGGTTTCGGTCTATGGTGGTGGCCACAAGGCCTATCAGCTCGGCAAAACTACCCACCTGTTCACTCCGGATCCAGTTGGCATCGGGCAAGGTGCAACCGGGCTCGGCTACAAATTTTATTTTAAGCCAGCGGTTAGCCTTGTCAAACACCGCGGTCATTGTGTGCGGTTCGCTGTCGGTGTCCATCTCTATGTCAAGGTACACGGTAACTAGCAGGTCGCGCGATCTGACAGTCCATGTGGCCAGTACGTTGCCGCGCACATCTTTAAGCGACAGCCGGTGCAGGTTGACCTTTCCTTCAGACCCTGTGTGTTCGAAAGTGTAGAACATGGCCCCTTCCGTGTTCCGAGCATCAGCAATCTTTCCTTCAACAGATGAAGTGACGGCCGCACCGCTCAACATCTGGGCTAGGGTGGTGTCTACAGCCATTGAGAGGCACAGTGTCATGAAAACTAATATGAAGGAGCGGGGCCTCATTTTTTCGGTCTGACCATGAGCCGCCTGAGTACCGCCTCTCCTATGCAGCGCCCCTGCTGCTGCCCTTCTGAGATGGCCATGGGATAGTGAATGCCGCCATAAAGGCGCGAGATGCATGCTTCATCAGCCGCCTGCCAGATGCTCTTAAAAGAGCGCGGACGCAGCCCAATACGGTTGTGGGTAGTGTCGGTGAACGAGATGGTGTCGCCCAACAATGCGGTGAGCACGGTGGCCCCGGCCGAGGTGACTACTGAATGTCCGGAGGTGAATTCGGGGAAAGAAGGTGTTTCCAACAGCGGTTCCCAGTGCGGATGTCCAAGATTCTCACGTATGTAAGTCACAGGTCGCACAAGGTTCACCTCATACTTAGTGGTCCAGCACTGTATGAAAGCATCGGCCATGGCCACTCCTACAAAGCAGTACATGCGCGATGCCGTGAACAGGTCCATGCTGAATCTGTCAACGAACTGGTTCATGATCCTGGTCCAATGGCCCGAGGGCGTGGCGGTCTCGCCCGGGTCATCGCTCCAGAACAGGGCAATCTGCCGCTGCTCCTCAGTCAGGTTCATATCGGTGTCGAGAACCACCTTGGCCTGCAGGCCAAATTCCGAATCTGGTACGGTGCTGAACGCGATGGGCGGTCTCTTTGGGCACACATCAGGCCCAGTGGTTGCAAAGGTCCTGATGGTGGTCCAGTAAGGTTCGCATGCTCCCTGATTGCGGTCAGTCGGTTCCCATCGTTCTGGAAAGCCGGTCCGGGTGGGCGGTTTGTAAAATTGAAGTCGTGTGACGCTGAATCGGTCCTGTTTGATCCATCCTTGGAGGGATTTCGACAAGGATTCGCCAAAGGCCACAGAGCGCTGATAGGTGTCTGGGTCTGTTACAGACTGCCTCATAGCCAGCTGCCTGTCTCTCAGGTTGATGATTGACCGCTCTTTGGCCGACAGGAACGACTTCATTACCTCATCTGTAACCAGATATAGGGCCGAGGCGGTCACTGTTGGCCAATCATATGTTTTGCCCGGTACAGGTCGCGGCAACGAGTCGAGGCCATTGAGTCTGCCCACAAGACTGAGGGTGGGGTCAACGGAATAAACTGAGGACTCGTAGGCCGCAACACCCATGTAGGCGTAGATCCGTGAGGCCACAGTGGGTTTAATCTTCTCATCTGCAAGATGTTCATAGACAAGAATATACCAATCTTTGAGCATGGCGCCCCCGCGCGGTTGGGCCACGATAGGATGTGCCAGGCCGAATACCACCGACAGAAGGAGATACCGCATCAGGTGCTCATTAATTTCAGCCCAAAATTAGGGAGGCAGCCACTTTGAGAACTGAAATCGGACACGGCTTGGTCGCAACTTGTTCGCTGTTGCTTCTCGGACTCTGCCAGACGGCCGTGAGCCAAAGCGTTCCGGGCATGCGCCTATTGGGGACCGACCGCACGGGCATCAGCTTCAACAACCGGATGGAAGTAAGGTATGATGTGAATTTCCTCGATTACAACTACGCTTTCAATGGTTCAGGAGTGGCTGTTGGAGACTTGAACGGTGATGGCTTAGAGGACATTTTCTTCGGTGGCAACACCGAACCCGACCGCCTGTACATCAATCTGGGAGGAATGAGGTTCCGAGATGCAACAGCCGAATCAGGGATCAAAAGGGACAACGGCTGGACCACAGGGGTGAGCATGGCCGATGTGAACGCTGATGGGCACCTCGATATCTATGTGTGCCGCGCGTGGCATCTGCACACGCCCGAGGCCAGAAAGGACCTCATGTACATAAATGATGGCCACGGCCACTTCTCAGAACGTGGGGCGGAGATGGGTCTTGCTGATACCTCTTTCTCGAGTATGGCCTGCTTCTTCGATGCCGATGCGGACGGTGACCTCGACCTGTATCTCGTCACCCATCCCATTGATTTTGAGGATAAGTACGAATACACCAATCATCTCCTCATTGAATCGGGAAAGAACCTGAGCGACCATTTCTATAAGAATGACGGTACAGGTCATTTCGAAGAATCGCATAAGGCGCATGGTATCAACAATCACGGCTACGGACTGGGCATCGGTGTGGGCCACTTCAATGCCGACCGCAGGCCCGACCTATATGTGTCCAACGATTTCTCGATGCACGATCAGGTATGGGTCAACATGGGCCATGGACAATTTGCCGATAGTACATCGTCCATGCTGCGCAAGATGAGCTATTACGGCATGGGGGTGGACATAGCCGACCTTGACGGTGACCTGCTGCCCGATATCCTGGTGGCCGATATGGGGCTCGAAGTGGACAGCATCCGGAAGACCTTTATGTATCAGGTGAGCGATGCCTCATTCAATGATATGCTGATGAGCGGGTATCTGCATCAGTATGCCCGCAACACCTTGCAGATGGGCACGGGCAAAGGCTATTTCATGGAAGTGGCCAATCTGGCCCGGATGGCCCGCACCGGTTGGAGCTGGTCACCGCTCATGTTCGACATGGATCAGGATGGCAGGCGCGATGTGTTCATCAGCAACGGTTATTTCCTCGAGTTCAATGTGGATAACATTATCCGTTATGGCGAGCTGGTGGCGGCCGTGCGCAGAGGCGATAGGGCTGAGTTTGAGAAACAGGTCAGTGCCATCAGACCCGTGCAGATGCCCGATGTGAACAGGTTCTTTCTGAACCGGGGCGACATGCGGTTTGATGAAATGAGCGAAAGCTGGGGCCTTACATCGCCTACAATAAGTCATGGTGCCGCAGTGGCTGACCTCGATGGCGATGGCGACCTCGACATTGTGACCAATAACTGCAATTCGCCAGCGGCCATCTACGAGAACATGGCCCACCACAACAGGGCAGGGCCCTCGCTACTGGTCAACCTAAAGGGCCCAAAGCTCAACACCACAGGTATCGGAGCCGAAGTGCGGCTTATTGGGACCGATGGCTCGGTGAAAGATGTGGCCTGGCAGTTTCCGGTGCGGGGGTACTGGTCATCATCATCGCATCGCGTGCATTTCGGTCTGGGTGAAAAAATAATAGAGAGGGTCGAAGTGATTTGGCCCGATGGAAGGGTTAGCTCTGTGCCTTATGTGGCCAAGGTGCATAATTTGGAAATAGCATATTCAGGGTCATCGGAGATCCAGGATAACCTACAGTCAGAAACTCGACCCGAACCAGTGAGAACGACTCTGGATCACAGGCATATAGAGAACCGATACAGCGATTTCTCGGCCAGGTCCATGTTGCCGTTCGGTCATGGCAGGCTCGGCCCGGGTATGGCGGCTGCCGATGTCAATGCCGATGGCTTTCAGGATGTTTTCATCGGTGGGGCGGCCGGTCAGCACGGCAGCCTTTTCATCCGCAAGTCCGATGGGTCGATGGCTGAACAGAAAGGCCCTTGGACAGAGCATGCCGCGTTTGAGGACATGGGTGTGTGCATGGCCGACCTGGATGGCGATGGCCGAACGGACATCCTTGTGGCAAACGGGGTGGCTGACCGAACCTTGCCTACACAGACTGGGCTCAGGCTCTATCGGAGTGCAGGCAACGGCAGGTTCGTGTATGACTCTCTGGCTTTGCAGGATGTGAAAGGGATATTTTCGTGCATTGCACCACATGATATGGATGCCGATGGCGACCTAGACCTTTTTGTTGGCGGCAGACATGCTGGCCCCGATTATCCAGCATCGCCCCGCAGTTTTCTGTTCCGGAACGATGGCAATGGCCGTTTCTCGGATGTGACAGACCTGTGGGCCAAGGGCCTCCATGAAGCAGGCATGGTCTCAGCGGCCGTTTGGACCCCCGTTGATGGTGACACAATCTATGATCTGGTGCTGGTGGGCGAGTGGATGCCAGTCAAGGTGTTTCTGAACAGGAACGGCCGCTTACTCAGGTCCGCGGCCAGTGGGCTTAACGACACTGAAGGGCTTTGGAACAGTGTTATATCTGTAGATGTGGATGGTGATGGTGATATGGATCTGGTATGCGGCAACATGGGACCCAACACTGACCTCACCCCGTCAGTATCAGAACCGCTGCAGTTGCACACGGCCGATTTTGATCATGACGGGGTCAGTGAATCGATATTGTCCTATGTGCACAATGGTGTGCGCACCACTTGGCGCGATTTTCAGAAATGCGCTCAGCAGCTGCCTGTACTTTCGCAACGCATCCAAACTTCCACCGAATTCGCACGGCTCGGGCTGAATGATATCTATGGTAAGCCTGCGATTGATTCGGCACACACACTCTCTGCAAAGACTTTCAGTTCCATCTGCGCCATCAACAATGGGAAGGGTGATTTCAGAATAGCCGAACTGCCGTGGCAAGCGCAGGTGTCGAGCATTTTCGGGATGGTAGGGCAAGTTACCGACAGCGGTGTGGCCGTGCTTTATGCTGGCAACTTCAGCAGCACTGAACCTGATCTGAGCCGGTTGGACGCAGGTTCGGGAGGTACTATTGTTTTCAATCGTTCCGGTGAGGCAGCGGTGATAGACAATGGCAGCCGCTTATGGTCGGGTGAGCAAAGGTCCATGATTGCAGTTGAGGGTAAGGGACATGTTAACGTGATAGGGGCAGCGTCCGATGAGCACGTCAAAGGCATGATCTCAACTGGCCCCGCCATTCAATGGCCCCATGGTTCGCGCTATGCACTCGTCAAGCTCCCGAACGGCCTTGCCGTGCGGGTTGAGCGGTGGGCCGGTGGCTATCTGTCTCAATACGACAGTCAGCCGCTCATGGGCACTTCACAGGTCATGGTCGTTGAGTTTCATTGAATCTCTGTCAGGGTACCATCTACCTTTGGCATCATGGCCCTTATCACGCATTCGGCTTTGGAAAGCGAGGTGTTCGGATGCTCGGTGGCGCGTGCCATTGTTTCCACCGGTCAGCTCAATCAGTTCAACGAGGAGCTACGAGCACGGCCATTCGAGCTTATCAGGCTCCGATTTGATGGGCCACAGGAACAGTTCATCACCAGCATTCCGAATTATCTTCATCACAGGGCCGGTTGCATCGTGCTATACTCCTTCAATATGCAGGGATGGGCTCATGCACCGTACTTCAATCACGACACACATTTCGTGACTTACGATGGCACCCAACGGGCCGATGTGGAGCGGATCATTCGTGCTGGCTGTGCCGAGGACCCGATCGGATATTACCATACCCCTGAGTTGAATGCCCGATTCGGAAAACAGATGGAAGTGGAACTGATGGTGCGGTACTACACGGAATTCTTCGTGGATGAGGTGCGCCAGTTATGGCTGGTGCATAGCCGCGGTGCATTTCAGGGATTTGTGGCCAATGAGATTGAAGATGGGGTGATGGACACCCCTTTGGCGGTCGTGGTTCCTGAGGCCCGTGGCTGGAACCTGTTGCACGAGATAATGGTGGAACGGAACAACTATGGCCTGCGCCACGGCCTGCATACCATCAAGAACGGAGCAAGGATAGATAACCCAGTGACCAACCACGTTTTTCACAAATTCGGGATGGAGAGAACGGGTGTGCATCAGGTGTTTCATATCATGCGAAGTGGTGTTTTCTGATCAATGACAGGGGCCCCGCGATACCGCGACCTGCCCAATGCCTTGAAATGGCGCGGGTCATTTCTTGTGCTCTTTGACTGGGCCGTGATCTTCGTCCTGTCGACTGTAGCCGTTACCATGTCCTGTTGGTGGTGCTATGCACTTGTCATTCCGTTTATCGGGGGGCGCATGATGGGCCTTTTTGCCCTGTTGCACGATGGTCACCACAACATGTTGGCCCCTGTTCCTGCCCTGAATGACCTTATTACGCGATATCTTGTGGCCTGGCCGATTTTCAGGGATGACCTGAATTACGGGGCACAGCACGATGCCCACCATCGTCACCTGGGATCAGAAGGTGATCCCAATCACGCCCTGCTTCGCTATCCGGAATTCACGTTGCCCATGAAAAGGTGGCGGCTAGTAATCATTCTCCTATTTGACCTGTTCTGCATCAACTATCTCCGATATTTCATCATCCGAAATGTGGTCAGACCAGTCATGGCGCTTATGTCTGGGAGCGCGAGACTGAGAATCTATGATAGGCTTCTGATATCGAAAATCATGTTTTGGGCAGTGATAGGCTCTGCTCTTTTCTATTTCGGCATGGTCAAGGAGTTCTTTTTCCTTTGGCTTATCCCTTTCATGGGCTGGCACCAGATGGCCATACGGGTCACACTTCTGGCCGATCACTGTTTCGCAAATGGTGACAGCCGGTTGCTCGTCAGGTCGGTGACACCGCATTTCTTAGGCAGGATATTCATCGCCCCGCACAATCTCGGCCTGCATGCTGAGCACCATTTTTTCGGTGATGTGGCCTGTTCCGATCTTCCATTGGTGACTTCCCGTCTCGAGGCCACCCAGAGACTTGCCGACCGCTTTGCAAGAAGTGAAGACTATTGGACCGTTTTGCGCGAGTTGACGACTTCGGTCCGTTAATCATGTTCTAATGCGTCATAGCTATATTTCTGCAAGCGAGTGGCGGTAGTTTGCGATATTCGGTGCCTTTTTCCCAATACACTCATCGTTCATTGCAACGACATGATAATCAATACGCTTACCCCATCCGTTTTTCGCCTGACACTGATTGCCTCGCTGCTAATCAGCTTTGCAGCCAGCGCTCAGCAACCCTGTAATATCTGGTATGTGACACCTACAGGTGGGAGCACTCAGGGCACGCCTGATCTGCCTACCACACTCGACTTTGCGTTGACCAACGTAACGGCAGGTCGGAAGTATATCAAATGCCTCGGTGGCACCTACAACATTGCCACCATCCTCAATATCCCGATCAACGATGTGATCATTGAAGGAGGGTACACCAACTCAATCATTCCGGGTGAATGGATCAAGAGCAGTTCGGAGGTCACCACACTCAATCTTTCGGGCACCGAGACCAGTGGTAGCGAGGCACACATGATCGGAATCAAGGCCAATGGTGTGACGGGATGGGAACTTCATGATCTTACAATCAACACGGGCACCCCTACCGGTCAGGCCGCCTCAGGACGAGGTAAGAGCAATTATGCCGTTTACATCAATAATTCAAGCAATTACCAGGTAATCCGCTGCCTTATCAATCCTGGACCTGGATCAGTGGGGGCCAATGGTGTTTCAGGTTCAGCGGGGCATAACGGGGCTGGCGGATCTCAAGGCAGCACTCAGGCCTGTAACGATGGTGGAAACACGCCCGGTGGGGCGGGGGGCTCGGCCGGGGCAAATGCCTGGGGCAACAATGGCGGTGCTGGCGGCACTGGTGGCAATTCGCCTAACAATAACACCGGTAATGCCGGTAATAGTGGTGCCGCAGGTGGCGGTGGCGGTGGTGCCGGTGGCGGAGGTGGTGCCGGAACATCTACCGGCAGCACATGCAGCCGTGGCGATGGTAGCACAGGCGGTTCGGGCGTTGGTGGAGACGGTGGGGTTCCGGGTTCTACACTTACAGTCAGCACCACTGGGGTGAATGGCGGTGTTGGCGCTTCGACTGAATCTTTCGGCACATTTTACATTCCCAGTGGCCAGGCCTCGCAAGGAGGCCACGGCCGTGCTGGCGGTGGCGGTGGCGGTGGCGGTGCCAGTCGTGGCGAGAACTCTTGTTCCGTCTGCTTCTGCGTGAGCAACTCAGGCAATGGTGGCGGAGGTGGTGGCCAAGGTGGCGGAGGTGGCCAAGGTGGCACCGGTGGTTTCGGTGGCGGAGGTTCTTTCGGTATCTATCGTAACAATGCCAATGCTGGCGCCACCATCACCGACATCATCATCGGTGCCTCTTCTGGTGCGGCCGGGGGCACAGGTGGTGCCGGTGGTAACGGAGGTTTTGGCGCAGGTGGAGGCGGTGCACAGGGCAACTGCTCAGGAGACAGGGCTACCGGTGCAGGTGGCGGCAGCGGTTGCAATGGGGCTAAGGGTGGCACCGGTCAGACGGGTGCAACGGGGTCCAATGCGAGGATGTTCGTGGTAGGCAGCGGTGGCTTAGACCCATCTACCTCAGTGCCCAATCCGACTACAGTAACTGTCAATTATCAGAACGGGCAGCCTTGTACCAACTCAGAGGTGACTATAACCAAGGGTGCAGGCACGTGGAGCCTGCCAGCCGGTGCGTCATTCGTCAATGACCTCACCCCTTCGACATCGTCTTACAACAGCTCGAGTGGTACTGCAGTCATTTTCTTTAATGCGACAGGGCAGTTTAGTTATACAGTGAATGGCGGCACATACACGGCATTTACACGGGTGATGACCACCAGACCCTTGCCAACGATCAACACGCTACCTGCATCGCTTTGCATCAATCAGACTCTGACTCTGGGCACTGCCACAGCAGGCGATGAGTATGAGTGGCTCATATACACCTCGAGTCCGTCAAGCCCGCTCTTCCAGAGCACTTCGCAGAATCCTGGGGTGAGTTCTCCCCTCTCAACCGCAGGGACATATTTTGTACGACTTAGAGTACGGACTGAGTGTTGCGGCTGGTCAATACCTGTGTTCCATCAGGTCACGGTCTTCAATTTCCCGTCAGCTCCTTCGCTTTCGAGCAACTCGCCAGTCTGCGAAGGTTCAACTCTCAATCTAACAGTAGTGTCGCCCATCGGTGGCGCTACCTACAACTGGAGCGGGCCATCAGGCTATACGGCCACTGGCACTAATCCGACAAGGCCTAATATGACCGCGGCACTCGCAGGTGCCTACACGGCCACGGTTACCAACAATGGCTGTACAAGCCTCACCTCGGGCAGCACCACAGTGGTGGTGAACCCCAACCCGACCGTCACCCCCACAAACAACCTTCCCACCATTTGCAGCGGATCAGCTACTTCAATAGGGCTGGCAAGCAATGTGGGCGGAACCACGTACAATTGGACTGCAACCCCTTCATCAGGCAATATCAGCGGATTCAGTAATGGGACCAATTTCGCTGGCACGACTATCTCACAGACGCTAACAAACAGTGGCACGGCCCTGGAGAGCGTGACATATCTGATTTCTGGAGGGGCCAGTGGATGTGGTGGCTCGGGTGTGAGCGTCACGGTCAACGTTAACCCTCTCCCCAACGGGTCCATTGGCGGTAGCACCACTATATGCCAGGGTGCGTCCACCGACCTCACCTTCAACTTCAGTTCGGGCACGGGTCCCTTCAACGTGCAATACACCGATGGCACCACCACCTTTAGCCTGAACGGAATCAACAGCGGGGCCACAGCATCAGTGAGCCCGTCAGCGACCGCCACATACACGTTGGTGAGCGTCACGGATGCCAACGGCTGTACGCGCAATAGTGGATTTGGTGCTGGGGCCACTATTAATGTGAATCCGGCACCCAACGGCACGATAGCCGTTGTTACTCCCATTTGCCAAGGTCAGAGCACCACGGTAACCTTCACTTTTACGGCAGGTGCAGGTCCTTTCAACATCTCATTTACCGATGGGATATCCACTTTCAACCAGAATGGGATAAACACAGGGGCGACATTCACCGGTACGCCACCTACCACGGTCACCTATAATTTCACCAGCATTCAGGACCTGAACGGTTGCACACGTACAACCGGTTTTGCGGGCAATGCCCAAGTAGTGGTTAATCCGTTGCCTACCGTGAGCTTCACGGGTCTTTCGGCCACCTACTGCGAAACAGCTGCCCCGGTCACATTGACTGGGAATCAGGCCCCAGGTGGAACATTTGCCGGGGTCGGGGTCACTGACAACGGAAACGGGACCGCCAGTTTCAGTCCGGCCACGGCAGGACCTACTGGTCCGTATGCGATCACCTACACATTCACTGACATCAACACCTGCACCAACACCACTACTCAGAATGTGAGTGTTAACGAGGAACCGGTGGCTGATGCAGGTTCAGGTTCAACCGAATGTGACCTTGATTTCACTTTTGCTGGCGTACCCTCGGTGGGAACCGGAACTTGGACCCTCTCAGCCGGACCTGGCACCGCTTTCTTCAGCAATGCCAACAGCGCCAACTCGGGTGTTCTGGTATCGGCCTATGGCACCTACACCTTTAACTGGACTGAGGTCAACGGCCTTTGCAGCGATCAGGATCAGGTCACTGTCACCTTCACACAGCAGCCCACGGCCAATGCAGGTGCGGGTGGCAATGAGTGCGACCTCAACTTTGTATTCAATGCCACTGCCCCTGCGGTAGGAACAGGCACATGGACCCAGACCGCAGGGCCGGGAACCTCGTCATTCAGCAATGCAAACAGCGCCACCGCCACGGTCACCGTGAGTCAGCCTGGTGCATACACCTACCAGTGGGAAGTGGCCAACGGCACATGCAACTCGCAATCGAGTGTTTCTGTGAACTTCTTTGCCCAACCCGTAGCCAATGCGGGCACAGGGGGCAGCGAATGTGACCTCGACTTTGTGTTCAATGCAGTGCCCAGTGTGGGAACCGGTATATGGACACAGACCAATGGCCCCGGCACCTCTTCATTCAGCAATGCCAACAGTGCCACTGCCACGGTCACAGTCTCTTCCTTTGGAACATATACTTACCAGTGGACTGAGGTGAACGGGACCTGTAGCAGCAATGCCAGTGTGACGGTCAACTTCTTCCAACAGACCACAGCGAATGCTGGCGCAGGGGGCGATGAGTGCGACCTGACCTTCTCCTTCAACGCAACGACACCCAACGCGGGCACAGGTACATGGACACAGACTGCCGGCCCCGGTACAACCACCTTCAACAATGCAAATAGCCCAACGGCCACGGCCACGGCAAGTGCAGTGGGTGCGTACACTTACACATGGACTGTGGTGAACGGCACATGCAGCAGCACGGATGTGGTGACGGTCAACTACTGGCAGCAGCCTGTGGCCGATGCCGGTGCTGGTGGAAGTGAATGCGATCTGAACTTTGTATTGGGTGCTGTGCCAACCGTGGGTACAGGCACCTGGACGCAAGTGAGCGGCCCAGGAACCTCGTCTTTCAGCAACGCCAACAGCGCCACTGCCACAGTCACTGTAACGGCTGTGGGCAGTTACACCTTCCGTTGGACGGAGGTTAACGGCACTTGCAGCAGTCAGGATGATGTTACAGTTGTGTTCAGCACTCAGCCAAGTGCCGATGCCGGCAACGGTGGAGATGAATGCGACCTTAACTTCGTTTTCAATGCTGTCGGATCGGTCGGTTCGGGCACTTGGACGCAAACATCAGGTCCCGGATTCTCGAGCTTCAGCAATGCAAGCAGCCTTACGGCAACTGTGACTGTTAGCCAATTCGGAGCTTATATCTTCACTTGGACAGAATTGAATGGAGCTTGCACCTCGAGCGATCAGGTCACGGTCAATTTCTTCCAGCAGCCTGTGGCCAATGCAGGAACAGGTGGCAGCGAGTGCGACCTCACCTTCGTGTTCAGTGCGGTTCCGTCAGTCGGTACTGGCACATGGACACAGACCGCTGGTCCGGGAACAACCACATTCAGCAATGCGAACAGTGCGACAGCCACAGCCACAGCTTCGGCCCCCGGCACCTACACCTACCAGTGGACTGAGGTGAACGGCACCTGCTCGAGCAATGCCACTGTGACCGTGAATTACTTCGCACAGCCCATCGCTGTGGCAGGCAACACAGGCAATTCGTGTACCCTCAGCTACACCATGACGGCCACCGCAGCCAATGTGGGAACAGGCACTTGGACCCAGGTCAGCGGTCCGGGCACATCAACCTTTGCCAACGCGAACAGCCCTACCACCACGGTCACAGCCTCGGTGGTCGGCACCTACGTATATCAATGGACTGTTGTGAACGGCACCTGCTCGGCTCAGAGCAGCGTAACCGTGAACTATTTCCAGCAACCAGTTGCCAATGCAGGAACAGGCGGACAAGAGTGTGACCTGAACTTCACCTTCAATGCGGTGCCGAGTGTTGGCACAGGGGTCTGGACAGCCACTGGGCCCGGGAGTGCCTTCTTCAGTAATGCCAACTCGGCCACAGCCACTGTCACTGTCAGTGTGGATGGGGTTTATCAGTTTACATGGACGGAGACCAATGGCACATGTACCAGCAATGCAAGTGTCACCGTCTCATTCTTCGTGCAGCCTATCGCCAATGCCGGAACTATTGGGAATTCTTGCACGCTCAACTATACGATGACCGCAACTGCCGCCAATGCCGGTACCGGAACGTGGACACAGGTCAGCGGCCCGGGCACATCGACCTTTGCCAATGCCAATAGTCCGACTACAGGTGTCACCGCTACAGTAGCGGGCACTTATGTTTATAGATGGACGGTGGTGAACGGGACCTGCTCGGCCCAGAGCGATGTGACCGTGAACTATTTCACCCAGCCCGTTGCCAATGCCGGAACGACCGGCAATGCATGCGCCCTCAGCTACACCATGACCGCCACCGCTGCCAATGCTGGCACAGGCACATGGACACAGGTGAGCGGTCCGGGCACCTCGACATTCGCCAATGCCAATAGCCCTACCACAAGTGTCACGGCATCAGTGTATGGCACTTATCTCTACCGATGGACTATTGTCAATGGCACATGCACCGCGCAGAGCGATGTGACCGTCAATTACTTCTTACAGCCTGTTGCCAATGCCGGAACGGGCGGCAGTGAGTGCGACCTGAATTTCATCTTCAATGCAACCACTCCGAATGCGGGCACTGGAACCTGGACGCAGACCGCTGGGCCTGGGACATCCACCTTTAACAATGCGAACAGCCCGAATGCCACTGCCACGGTGACCGCCCCAGGTGTGTACACTTACCAGTGGACAGTGGTCAATGGCACATGCAACAACAGCGCAACGGTGGGTGTGACATACTTCACCCAGCCCATTGCCAATGCCGGGGCTGATGGCACATCGTGCAACCTGAGCTACACCATGGCCGGGACTGCTGCCAATGTGGGCACCGGGACATGGACACAGGTGAGCGGGCCAGGCACTTCGACTTTTGTCAATGCCAACAGCCCGACCACTGGGGTGAATGCCTCTGTAGTAGGAGCCTACGTGTATCGTTGGACGGTTGTCAATGGCACTTGCTCAGCTCAGGATGATGTAAGTGTCAGCTATTTCCAACAGCCTGTGGCCAATGCAGGAACGGGCGGCACAGTCTGTTCGCAGGCCTTCACCTTTACGGGTGTCGGCAGTGTTGGCACCGGCACATGGACGGCAAGCGGCCCAGGTTCAGCACTCTTCTCAAATGTGAACAGTGCTACCTCAAGTGTAAACGTGACTGCATACGGCACCTATCAGTTCACGTGGACAGTAGTCAACGGACCGTGCAATGCCAACCAGACCATCAGTGTCACCTTTACCGAGCAACCTGTGGTGAATGCCGGTGCCGATGAGAGCCATTGCGGAGTGCTCACCCATACGTTTGCGGCAACCCAGAATGTGGGCAGTGGCACATGGACCCAACAGAGCGGTCCCGGAACATCAAGCTTTGCAAATGCCAACAGTGCAACCACTACAGCCACCGCAAGTGTGGTCGGGGTGTACACCTATCGATGGACGGTGATCAATGGTACGTGCACCGCGTTTGATGATGTGGTGATCACCTACAACCCGCTTCCCAACGTCACATTCTCTGGGCTTGCCACTCAGTACTGCACAGCCGATGCGTCTGTGAATCTTACGGGCACCCCGGTCGGAGGCCTCTTCAGCGGACCCGGTATGGCTGGCACTCAGTTTTCGCCAGGGGCAGCAGGGCCGGGTACGCACAGCATCGTTTACACATTTACCGATGCGAACGGATGTACCAACTCGCAGACCCAATCGGTGACTGTCAACCCGACACCGGTGGTGAGTTTCACAGGTCTGGCGGCATCGTACTGTGTGAGTAACTCAGCAGCGGTGAGTCTGACCGGTTCACCTGCTGGCGGCACGTACAGTGGCCCAGGCATCAGTGGTAGCTCATTTACCCCGAGTGTGGCAGGCATCGGTACACATGTCGTTACCTACACCAGTTCAAGCACGGCCGGATGCAGCGCCAGCAGCACGGCCACCACGGTAGTGAATCAGCTACCGGTGGTGAGCTTCACCGGGCTTGCAACTTCCTATTGTGCAGATGCTCCGGTGGCAACACTTGTTAGCAGTCCCACAGGCGGCACCTTCAGCGGCCCGGGCGTGAGCGGCACCACCTTCGACCCAGCGGCAGCAGGCGCAGGCACGCATACCATCACCTACACCTATACTGATGGTAACACGTGCACCAACAGCACCACCCAGACGGTTACGGTCAATCCGCTGCCTGTTCCGGTGATTAGCCCTTCGGGCAGCCAGAACATCTGCGATGGCAGCACCATCACCTTTGATGCAGGTCCGGGTTTCGGTTCTTACACCTGGAGCAACAACCAGAGTGGTCAGACCATAACTGTTGGGGCCGGTGGGCAATACACGGTGACAGTGACCACCTTGGCAGGCTGCTCGGCCACCTCAGCTCCTGTCACTGTGAATGTAATCCCTGCTCCTTTCGTAGACCTTGGGCCCGATCAGACACTTTGCACTGGCGGCACCTTGACCCTTGATGCCGGAAACCCGGGGGCCACGTTCCTGTGGTCCAACAGTCAGACTACTCAGACCATCACTGTGACCGGGCTGGGCACTTATTCAGTCACAGTGACCAATGGCAATGGCTGTTCCGGTACCGATCAGGTGTCGGTGTCTGAGAGCAACACCATCACGCCCAGCATCACAGCGGCCGGACCGTTGGCGTTCTGTTCGGGTAGTTCGGTCACGCTCGATGCAGGCGCAGGCTACACCTCGTATCAATGGAGCACGGGTGCTACCAGTCAGACGGTGACGGTGAGCACTGCACAGACTGTGACTGTGCAGGTGACCAACACCAATGGCTGCACCGGCACATCGGCTCCGGTGACCACCACCGTTCTGCAGTTGCCAAATGCCGCGGTCAATGCCAATGGTCCCACGGCACTGTGCCCGGGTGCAGACGTCACGCTCATTGCAGTGAACAGTTTTGCCAATTACGTGTGGAATCCAAATGGCGAGGTGACTCAGTTCATCACGGTGACCCAACCGGGCAGCTACACCGTCACAGTCACTGATCCGAACAACGGCTGCACACGCACATCAAACCCGATAGTGGTGACCTCCGTTACCCCTCAGGTTCCTGTCATCACCCCCAACGGAGATCTGGAGTTCTGCCACGGGGGCAGTGTGGTGCTCAATGCGGGTATCGGGTTCAGCAGTTATCTGTGGACAACGGGGTCAACCACTCAGAGCATAACGGTGACACAGAGTGGTGACTACGGCATTACTGTTATGGATGCCAACGGATGTGTGGACAGCACCTATGTGCTTAATCCTGTAACAGTAACGGTATGGCAGCCTGTGCCTATTGTGCAGGAGGTGAATGGCACCGATCTGGTTGTGACCAATGGCCCATTTACCACTTACCAATGGTTCCGCAACGGGGTGCCGGTGCCGGGTGCCACCTCGGCCACATTGGTACCACAGCAGAGTGGCAACTACACGGTGCAGGTAACCGATGAGAACGGATGTCAGGGTAACTCGACCAATATCGAGTTCACCTACATCGGGATAGAGGAGGCCGAAGCCGGCTGGCATGTGGAACTGTATCCGAACCCGACCCGCGGCACAGTGACCCTGGAGGTTGAGACTGAGAGCGGCATGTCCTTCACCCTTGCCCTGCGCGATGTGCTGGGTAGGGACCTGATGAAGCCGGAACTGGTGAAGGACTCGCACGCTGTGCGCAGGCAGTTTGACCTTACCGGATTCGATAAGGGTGTGTATCAGCTCATGATGATAAGCGAACGGAGCACTGTTGTGCGCAAGCTGATAAGAGAGTGAGTGAACTTTAGATGATGTGAATGACAGAGGGGCTTCGGCCCCTTTGTTGTTCATGTGCTGATGAAGGCGATGGAATGGGACAACCACTCGCAAGATGTGAGCGGAAGAAATGCCAGCAGAATCAATGTGCCCGACCTTTGGCCCATGCAAATGATCATAGCGACCAACAACCGACACAAGGTGGAGGAGATAGCGGCTGCGCTGCCGGGGCATATTGTGGCCGTGCCGTTGGCTGAGGCCGTGGGGCCCATTGAGATTGAAGAGGACGGACTTACCCTGGAGGCCAATGCGATGATAAAAGCGAGGGCGGTGCATGCCATCACGGGCCAGATGTGCATGGCTGATGATACGGGGCTGGAGGTGGATGCCTTAGGCGGGGCGCCCGGTGTGCGGTCGGCCCGGTATGCGGGCGAAGGATGCTCTTTCGGAGACAACATCGCTAAGCTGCTGGGGGCTATGACGGGTATGACAGACCGCAGGGCCAGGTTCCGCACCGTGATATGCCTGAAGATGGCTGATGGCACTGAGCATCTATTTGAAGGGGTGGTGAACGGGGAGATACTTACGGCCTGCGATGGCGATGGCGGCTTCGGTTACGATCCGATCTTCAGACCTGTGGGCCACCAGCGCAGCTTTGCCCGAATGAGTGTGGATGAGAAGAACGATATCAGTCACCGTGGACTAGCGGTGCGGGCCATGATTGATTTCCTAAGCACCACGGCCTGAAACGGTGGTATCAGGGCCTGACCTCAACGGCCTCGGCCCCGTCCAGATAATAGAGCCATCCGTGGGTGCAGTGGAGCCCCAACTGCTGAAGGGCTGACATGTATCCGCGGACCTGGCTGATGTGTGAGTCGCGCCTTGTGCCGGTCTTGTAGTCGAGCACCTGAGCGGTGGTGCCGCTGATGAGCACCCTGTCGGGCCGGGACCAGGTGCCATCGGGCAGCAGGAGGTCGCTCTCTTTTCGCACAGCGGCCCCCGTGTCGAAGAACCGGCCCACTTCAGCATGGCTGACCAAGGTTGCGAGTGCGTGATTCAAAGCAGGGGCATCGTCTGCGGCAATGCTGCCCGCATCGACCAGACTTAGGATCAATGGGCCGATATCGGCCGCGGTGTCGAGCCTTTCGAGGGCCTTGTGCACTGCGGCACCGAGCCTACGCCCTGACGAGCCGTTGTCATCGGCACTGCGCCTGATGCGCAACCTGTGCTGCCAACCTGTGCAACCGTTGTCGGCATAGGGCATGGAGGCAGGGTGGGCAGGCCGTGCAGGAGGCGGGGTGGGCGCACCCGAAGTGAAAATGAGCGAATTGGCGAACGCAGGATCCAAGCCACGCACGTACTGGGCAACGGCCTGTCCGGCAGGTATGTTCCTCTCAGCGTTCTGCAGCTTACATAGGATGTACAGCCGCTCCATGGCACGGGTAAGGGCCACATAGAGCAGGTTGGCGTTGTCGAGCTGCTGCCGTTCAGATTCGGCCTCGAATGCCTCGCTGTGCGCGGTCTCCTTCAGTTTCTCGGTGGCCCTGATGCGGATGCTGGGCAGCGGCTCGGCCTCGGCAAGGTTCACCTGGTCCCACACCATGTTCTTGTGCGGTTCGGGACGGTAGTCGCAGAAGGGGTGAATCACCACCGGGAATTCGAGGCCCTTGCTCTTGTGCACGGTCATCACCCGTATGGCCTCGGGGCCGGCATCGCCCGTCAGGGCCAATTTGTCCTTCTTCTCGTCCCAAAGTTCAATGAAACCCTCCGGGTCGCCAAAGCGGCCTCCCAGTTGCCGCAGTGCAAGGTCAATCAGCGCATGGCAATAGGCATCGGTATGGGGGCCGATGAAGCACTCGCGCAGCCATTCCAATTGGCTGTATATGTCCATGGTGGCCAGTTGTGCGGCTTGGGTGGCGTCCAACCTGTGGGCCAGCAACCGGTCCACATCGATGCCATCCTTGTCGCGCAGGGCAGCAAGCGGGGTGGCATCGGTGGCCACGGGGGCCAGAAGTTGCGCCAATAGTGCATTGTTTATCTGATCGCCCGGCCGATGCAGGTGCCTGAAGAGCGCCATGAGCAGCTTGACCTGGGGCGAATTACCGATAAGCAGAGAATCATCGCTCAACACAGAGAAACCCTGGGCGGTGAGGTGGTCGGCCACCTTGGCACCGTTCCTCTTATCGCGCGTCAGCACGGCTATGTCGCCCGGGTTGTAGCCATCGGCCATGCATTGCCTCACCCAATCCTCTATCTGTTTCAGGCTGGCCGCGGTGTACACCTGGCTGAGCTTTTCCTCTTCACTGCCGGTGCCTTCATTTTTCGGGTCAATGCAGCGGAACTCCACGTAGCCGCCCTTGCTACCCTCCACGGTAAGTTGGGCAGCGCCATCGTACACCCCGCGCAGGTTTTCGGGCAGCAGGCCGGCCACATGGGCAAACAGGCCATTGTTGAAACCGACCACCTCGGGCAGGCTCCTGCGGTTCACGTTCAGACCACCCGGTGCCACAAATTCCGCCTCAAGGGCCTGTTCGCGTTCGGCTATCACCTGTTCCAGCATGGGGTCTGACATGGCCATCAGGCGAAGGGCCTCGCCCCGGTACACCTTTGGCATGCGCAGAAACTGCTCCACCTCTCCGTTGCGCCAGCGGTAAATGGCCTGTTTGCCATCGCCCACTATCAGGCTCACCTCGCCCTTCGAGAGGCCCTCGTGCACCAACGGCAACAGGTTGAGCCATTGCAGCACGCTGGTGTCCTGAAACTCATCGACCATGAAATTGCGGTAGCGCACGCCCAGCCGCTCATACACGAACGGGGCCGGCTCGGCAGCCACCACAGCGGCCACACGGTGGTTGAGCTCAGAGATATGCACCACGCGCTGTTCCTCGCTCACCTGGTCCAGCAGGCCGAACATCCGGCTCAGCAGCGCCACGCCATACAGGTTCGATGCTATCAGTTCCAGCTCGGTGATGTTCTTTAGGATGGGTTCGGCCCCGTTCACAGCAGCACCCAGCTTCGGGGCAATGGCCTCCAGCCGGCCCTTGATCATCGGTTGGGTCTTGGCGGTGTACCACACCCCTTTCTCAACGCAGCCCCTTACGGTGGCCTTTATCTCGGCCGCATCGCCATTGGCCCACAATCCGAACACCTTGGCGCAGCTGCGCGGGGTATCGTCATAGGTCAGCCCTTCAGACATCATGGCCGCCAAGGCCCCTTTGGCTATCTGCGACAGCTCATCGCGCTGCTCCTTCAATCGGGCAGCTATCCGCTGTCTCACTTCGGTGAACTGCGTCAGGCTCAGCTCGCGCATCGGAATCAGGTTCAGCCGCCCCGATTCCTGAAAAAGGGTCTTACCGGCATCGTGCAGCTGCTCGGTCAGGTCGTTGCTCTTCTCATGCTCAAGCTGGTGGTCCATCAGGTCCATCAGGGCCGCTGTCACCTCATCGTCCTGTCCCACTTCGGCCAGCAGGCGGTCGGTCACCTGCTCTATCAGCACATCGGCATCGAGTTCTATGTCAAAATCGGCCATCAGGCCAAGGTCGCGGGCAAAGGTGCGCACCACCCTGTGCGTAAACCGGTCGATGGTGCTGATGCCCAGCTCGCCATAATGGTGCAGCATGTGGGTGAGCGTGGCCCGCGCGCGCGCGGCAAGTTCCTGCCGGCTCAGGCCCAGGTCGTGGCACAGCATGTCGCCCATCAGCCAGGCGCGGTCTGTGGCATCCGCATCGCGAAGGCCGCGCAGGGTGCCTACAACGCGGTCGCGCATCTCTGCGGCCGCCTTGTTTGTAAAGGTGATGGCCAGTATACTGCGGTAGCGTTCGGCCTCGGGCGTGCTGAGGGCTATGCCCAGGAATTCGCGGACCAGGGTGAAGGTCTTGCCCGATCCGGCCGATGCCCTATATACCTTGAAGTGCCCCGCCATGGGGCCGAAAGTATTGATGGTTGGCGGTTGTAGGACGGTGGGGCTACGCCCATTGGCAATGGGCAATTATCAATGAGCAATTAGGAATAAGGAGTGGGCAGTTGTAGGGTGGGGGATGCAGAAAACGCGAAGCAGGTCTTTAGCCCGCGGTCATATACCGCTCCATTCAAGAACCGAACAGATGTTCTTATGGCAAATTTGATTGGGCAATAGCTGGCTTTTTTGCGAAGTCACAGACTTCGCGTGTCATGGTCCTCACGAGTGATCTTGCTGAACACTCGAGCGCACGTGGGGGGCGTGGGGGTCTCTATAGGCTGCTTCCTTCGGTCTATCCCAACCTTATGGGATGAACAACCTCTTAGAAATCCTGATAACGTTTTCGGGCTTGGCGAAGGTGGCGATTTTCACCACAAATGTTGATGCGGAGAACTAAACTTTGATTAACCACAAATGTGTCTGCGGAGCACTGAACCGCCACTTTTGCCAAACCCGTGTTAAGGGCTGGCTTATTCCTTGATTACTTTAAATGTCTGTTTCACGTTTTCTCCTACACTGAACAAATAAATACCTGCCGATAAATTCCCCAACTCAACGTTTGTGTTTTCAGCATTTATTGTTCCTGATAAAACTACTTTACCTGTGTTGTCATAAATAGTGTAAACAGTGCCAAT
>JBIKWM010000081.1:0-3631 GCA_044356305.1 Flavobacteriales bacterium | reverse complement strand
CAGTGAAAATGCCATTGAGTTCCGGTCCTCCCAATGCAATAGCATCGGCAGATTGGTAGCTCTGATCTGCGAAAGTGACATATCGCGGACCGAGGGGCACCGCGAACCCGACGCGTATAGTGGATCGGCATCAAATGCCCACTGGGAAGGCGCAGCGATCCAAGAGCGGTCGGAATAGGCGCGGCCGTCGAATCGACCGATGAATTGAAGCAACGTCGGCTGCGCATAGGCAAACGTGTAGCCAAGCGAACGTAAAAATGAAAAACCGACCTCTCGCCGCAAAGATCCGATTTCGCGGCCCCATCGCAACAGGTCACCCTTCGAAAATAGGCTCGCGAGATATGCGCCGAAAAAGCCACGGTATCCCCCGAGGATCTCATCCGCACCTTGGCCATCAAGTATTACTTTGATTCCGTTGGCGCTGGCCATCTTGAAAACACACCATTGCGCATAAATCGACGTCGAGACAAATGGCTCATCCTGATGCCAGATTAGGTTTTCGAGGTCGTCAAATAAGCCCACGGGGTTGGGGGTCGTGAAATGTGCGCACGAATTCGCACGCTCTACGACCGCCATCGCGTGGTTCGTTTCGTCGAAGGCCCTGTCCGCTGACTGAGCAGTGAAGGTGTGGAGTTCACCAGACTGCAGGTCAGCGCCCAGAGACCGTCTCAGCAAACACACGATGGCCGAACTGTCCAACCCGCCGGACAAGCAGGATCCGACGGGAACGTCTGCGCGACTGTGGCGCTGCACGGAATCTTGCATTAGCTCCAGGAACGTTTGGGTGCGATCGATCTGAGATAGATCCTTGTTTATACGCGGTGTGTACCACCGTTGCGGCCGATAGTGCTGTCGCAAATCGGCATACGAATCATTTCTAACGAAATTGAGGTCAAGCTTCGCAAAGTGGCCTGGTGGCAACTGAACCACCCCGTCGAACATTGTCTCGGCAGTATGATCGGAGACATTCCAAACGATCATATCGAGAAGGCGCTTCGGATTCGCCCGCGCCTCCCAGTCACGCAAAACCTCAAACGCCTTGATTTCTGATGAAAAGGCGATACGACCCGGTGTGAATCTCAGATATAGGGGCTTAATACCAAAGCGATCCCGAGACAGGAATAAGGTACGTTCGGATCTATCGAAAATCGCGAATGCCCACATGCCATTGAGCCGCTCTACGAGATCAACTCCCCATTCCATGTATCCAGCAAGAATGACTTCTGTGTCAGTTCGCGTGGAAAAGGAGTATCCCTTCAACTCAAGTTCGGCCTTGATATCGAGAAAATTATAAATCTCGCCGTTGTAAGTGATCCAGTATCGCCCCCCATAAGACATCGGTTGATGGCCGTGTGAGCTGAGGTCGAGGATTGAAAGCCGCCGATGACCTAACGCGATTCCTTGAGTATAGAAATTAAGACCCTCAGGAAGCATCGCTGCCGGGCAATATGTAATGTTCGGATCGAATGAACCAGCAGCGGTGTCCGGGCCGGCATATGGCCCCGAACGGCCAATTAGGTCGGCTAAAATGAAGCCCTCATCGTCTGGTCCGCGATGCCGAAGAGCCCGGCTCATAGCAATGAGTTCGCCGGCGCTAAGCGGAAAATTTTGAATCAGTCCGAAAATCCCACACATAAGCTTACTGTCACTCTGAAAAATAAAAAATTAAACCCGCAAAGCGCCTTGTGCGGCACGTACTAATGTGAGCAGTTTGACGGTAGAAACTCAAAAACAATCAAAGAAAACAGCCTTCGATCCCCGTCATTCGCTCCGGAAATTCTGCACACATACCAAGTGCTCCGAACATAATTCGGCTCACTAAAACCAATCCCCATGACGCTTGCCGACCTTATCCTTATTAGAAAACTCGTCCTCACGCTTTCGCCTTGTCTCAAAAATCTTTACTGCCAACGTCCTTCCGCTTCTTACGTATATCAACCGATAACCAACAGAAGATATCAGCCTCAGCAATTCAGGATAATCGTCGAGTCGCAGCATAAACGCACAAACCTGCCCACGGAAGCCGAATTCGCGCACTAACAAGTTTCGTATCTCGGACAGCGAAGATCGATCACAATCAACAAGCGTATTCCAAAAAATAGCTTTTATATGACCGACTAGCCCAACAGACTTAAAGCTAACAAATCGTCCCCGTATTTTAGTACTTTTTGTTACACGCTGAATTAACGCAGCTGCCTGCAAGAGGTCCTTAAAACTTCGAATCCAATACGTCTTGTTAGTTAAATTAAGAGACTTAGTAATCGGGCGGCCTATTTCGAAGTCGACAGCCTCTACAGACCGCAAGGGTAATAAATCGAACATCGCCAAATATCCGAAAACCGTCTGCGGCCAGACAATCAATTCAATCTCGTGACGGAGCGCTCTGGAATCGATCGCCTTAATTGCTGCATCCCTGTCAATAACGCCCGCCCAAGCGTTTCCGTACTCATAGAACAAAGATAAGGCATCTTCAAATCCAAGACGTCCTATTTTTGAGGTGCGCCTCCTTCCTTCCCAGCGGGCCTGTATAACTGCAGATGGACGCTTCTCAGTCAGCAAGTCGACAAGTTTAGAAAAATTTGTAGAATCAAGCTGATCGTCATCGCCCAAAAAAATAAAATAATCAGACGTTGATGCATAGAGTAGTGAAACTAAATTTCTGCTAATACCGATATTCTCCGGCTGGCGAACATGTTTTATGATCAGGTCGGCATTTTGGACTGCAGCCCAATCAGAAATAATTTCTGGCGTAGCGTCTGTGGAACAGTTATCAGACACCACAATTTCAATGTCCTTCTCGAACCGTGAAATTTGATTACTTAGACGATAAAGCATCGTCCGCAAAGAGTGACCCCTGTTGTACGTCGGAATTCCAATTGTTAGCAGTCTGGACATTAAGGATATTTAATCAGGTATCGATGTGAAATCAAGAATCAAGATTAACTCTTGAATGCGAGCTGTAATTATCAAAAGACTCCACCTGAACCGGTAATACCCCCATTTCTGGTGGGACTGAGAAGTAGACATCATGCGGCCCTGGCCAGCCGCTGCCTTGGGGTGATTCCGCCCAAGGCCATGTTTGGGCGTTGATGATTGTACGACCACATCCAACGGGTTGGGAACTCTCGAACTTCCTCGAGAGAATCAAACACGTACTGGGCTAACCATTCGTGTCGAACAGTACGGTTAAATCGCTCCACGTAGGCATTTTTCTGGGGCTTCCCAGGCTGGATGTATTCGATTCGGATTTCTTGGCTTTCAGCCCAGTCAATAATTAGGGCACTTAGGTATTCGGGGCCATTATCACAACGTATAGCTTTGGGCTTTCCTCGCCACTCAATGATTTGATTGAGACTACGAATCCCTCGCTCGGAGGGCAATGAGAAGTCGACCTCAATGCCTAAAGCTTCCCGATTGAAATCATCAATGACGTTGAACAGACGGAACGTCCTGCCGTCAGCCCATTGATCGTGCATGAAATCGATCGACCATACTTTGTTGATGGACGTTGGCACAGACAGCGGCGCTGGCTTCGCTCGGTTCATACTCTTCTTCGGCTTGATCCGCAGATTCAGCTCCAATTCCCTATAGATCCGATACACCCGTTTGTGGTGGTAGCGAAAACCTTTGA
>JBIKWM010000028.1:0-43025 GCA_044356305.1 Flavobacteriales bacterium | reverse complement strand
AATCGGAAGAATGAGAACGCATGAAAATACTGGCTACTGGGTGGGCTGGAGCCCACCGAATAACACGAACGAGGGAAAGACCCTCGCTCGAGCGCACCGAACAGCCTCGCGCTGGCGGGGACAATGAGTTTGTTACATCCGGTAAGCTCGTTATTGTTAAATGAGGTTAGCACTTTTGTGTCTTGGATTCTTCCACATTGGAATTCCAAGACTATATCCACAGAATAACCTAGTCCCAAATCCCTCTTTTGAATTTTTTTCTGAATGTCCGACCTCTTGTTATCAAATTTCTTTTTCTTTTCCCTGGGTAAAGGTAGGCGGGGATGGAAGCGTTGGTTTCTTCCATGATTGCTCTGTTCAGAATTGTGCGGTATCCTCGAATATACTTGGGTGGAACGCCTCACGCACAGGCAATGGGTCGTCATCAATCACGCTCATAGTTAATAATCATGTATTTCAAACCAGTTTTGAAGGCAACTTTTTAGGCACTCCACTTAGTGGTACTATGCATCAAGGCCGCAAGTACAGGGTTCGTTTTTTTTTAAGTTTATGCGATAACATGCGGTTGGCAACCCGAAACATAGGAGTTTATTTTTCATCCTCACAGCCAATAGGAAATACGAGTGCATTGGTTTCGATCGTGCCTCAGTTTAGATATTCAGAAGATTTCTTAACCGATAAGGTCGGCTGGATGAAGATCGAAGGTGAGTATATCGCTGCTGGGGGTGAGAATTATATTACGATCGGCAATTTTGATGGGTACATTAATTCGGATACTTTGAATTTGCATCAAGGCGGCTCTTGGCCTTCAATCGGTTACTGGGAGGGTGCGACTTACTACATTGACGATGTTTCAGTAACGGAAGCGGATACCACCCTTGAGTATGAGGAGGCGGAGGAGGGGAGGGAGCCAAATGAAGCGGTGGGGGTGGAGGAGCAATTGGCAATTAGTAATTATCAATTAACAATTTGGCCGAATCCGAGCAATGGCGAGGTGTACCTGAGCTACCAGAACATGGCAGCCAAAACGCTGCAATGGCAAATAACAGATATGGCCGGGCGGGTGGTGCATGCGCAGGGTGTGCAGCCGGGCAGTGGCCATGCCACGTTAGGGATACACTTAATTCCGGGTGTTTACCACTCGAAACTCATTGCAGATGGCAGCATCATCGACAGCCGGAGGGTTGTGGTGTATTAGTTCCATAGTCGCTACCCCCGCTCGCGCGGGTGTTCCGAAGGATCACTCGTGCGGATAGTGAATGAGGCTTCCGCCAATGTATAAAGAAGCGCATGTGCCGATAGCCCGTTCAGATCATTTGAACTTTGAGAACCAATGGAAAGGGAGTTTTTCAGAATGCCAGAGGCAGCGAAATTCTCACTCCGCATTGATGCGGAGCCAAGGGGGATAAGGTTCGGAGCATAAAAGAAAAGGCCGACTCCATTGCAGAGACGGCCCTTTTCATTTCATGGTCTTGAAGTGTCACCTTCCGCCATTGTTCTGTTTCCAGTTTCCCTTGGGCTTGAACTTGCGCTTGTTGTGGTCGTTGCGCGGTGCGCCTGTGGCCTGCTGGCCACGTGGTTGGCCACTTTCGGTGCGTTCGCCCTGTGTGGCCCTGTCAAACTTCGGGGCATCCCACCCTATGTTGCTGAAGAACTGCGCTGTCTCAGAGGCAGCATGTTCCTTACGGGGCTCGTGGTTCCGTTCGCGGCTGGTCCACGGCCTTTGGCCCTGTGGCTGCTGACGGTCGTTTCTGGGGGTGCCAGGGGCAGTTGCCGGGGCACGGTCAGTGCGTTCGCTGCGTTGGCCGTACATGCCTCGCGGGCGGGCAGGCCGGTCGCTGCGGGGCTGCTGGGGTCGTTGGTTGCGTCCACCGCCCTGAAATTGCCGTGGCTCGTCCATAGGCTCGGTGCCCGGGGCCGGAGCGGCCACCAGCTCAACCAGCGCGGGCAGTGTACCCACTGGAACTGACCTGCGCATATAGCGCTCTATGTCCTTGAGCAGGCGCACCTCATCGTGCCCGCAGAAACTGATGGCCAGACCGCTGTTGCCGGCACGGGCCGTGCGGCCTATGCGGTGGGTGTAGGTCTCGGGGGTCTCAGGCAGATCATAGTTCACCACGTGCGACAGAAAATCGACATCGATGCCGCGCGAGGCCACGTCTGTGGCAATGAGCGCCTGAATACGTCTGTCCTTCAGCGCGTTGAGTGCCGATTGGCGGGCGCTCTGGCTCTTGTTGCCGTGAATGGCATCGGCTTTCACCCCGTTTCTGCGCAGGGTCTTGGTCAGTTTGTCAGCACCGTGTTTGGTACGTGTGAATACGAGCACACTCTCCAGCTCAGGTTGGCGCAATAGGGTCACCAGCAGGCTGGCCTTGAGGTTGCGGTCAACGTGAAAAAGCTGCTCATCCAGTTTGCCCTGATGCTCCTTGACGGGGGCCACGCTCACATGCACGGGGTCCTTAAGAACCGAGTTCACCAGCGAGCGCATCTCAGGCGGCAAGGTGGCTGAGAATAGGAGGGTCTGCCGCTGTGTGGGCAGCATGGTCATGATCTGCCTGATATCATGGATGAAACCCATGTCCAACATTCGGTCGGCCTCATCAAGAATGAAAACCTGCACGTGGCCCAGATCGATGTAGCCCTGATTGATCAGGTCTTTCAATCGGCCCGGGGTGGCCACCAGAATATCGACACCGTTGCGTAGGGCATCGGTCTGCGGGCGCTGGCTGACGCCACCGAAAATGGCCGTGTGGCGCAGCCCGAGGCCCTTGCCGTACACATGCACACTCTCGCTTATCTGTAGCGCAAGTTCGCGGGTTGGTGCCAGCACAAGGGCCCGCACCATTCTGCGGCCCTTTGGCTGCTCAGCGGCCAGGATATGCAACATGGGCAGAGAGAATGCAGCGGTCTTGCCGGTGCCGGTGCTTGCCGACCCGAACAGGTCGCGGCCCGACAGCACATGCGGTATGGCCTGTGCCTGAATGGGCGTGGGGGTCTCGTAGCCTTCATTCTGTATGTTTTGCAGGATGGGCTGGATAAGACCGAGTTCAGAGAAAGTCATTGAAAAAATGGTGTTTGTTAGCGGAGCCATCGGCACGGGCCGGGCAAACAGACAGTCGGCCGTAGAGAACACCCCTACACGCGGACCGATGGGATCCAGTTATTGTTGTCAGTACTGTTAGCGTCCAGTGCGGTTGATCGCTGACTGAGTGGTCTTGGGACGCAAACAGAAAAGAGACTTGCCGCTCGGCTTGATTGCCGCTGCAAATGTAGTGTATTTATAATTGATTGTGAATCAATTTTTTGCCGTTCACCGATTTCATCCCAAATTGCTGACTGACTTTTGGCAGCAACGGGCCGAGGACCGAGGGTACTTTTGCAGGAGGGACAATAACCTCTGACAATCAGCGTTACAGACCGCAGATCACAAAGCGATGAGGTACCACTTTTTGCTCCCATTCATAACCCTTGTGCCCCTTCAGGCCATGCCGCAGGGCAAGATCGGGGCCTTTGTAGGCGTGGGCACGGCCTTTTACATGGGCGATCTAAAAGAGAGCGTGCTGCCAAACCCCGCTACGGTACGTTGGACCGTGGATGCCGGCCTTCACTGGCAGATAACCAAGCGATGGGGACTTCAGGTCAATTACACCTTGACCGAATTGGTCGGCAGCGACCAGTATGCCGAGAGCGACAATAAACGGGCCCGCGACCTGCGTTTCCGTTCGCTGAACCACGACATCAGTCTCAGAGGCACGTTCGACATACTGCGCAACGACCGCTGGAAGGTGCTGCCCTACATCACCGCAGGGGTGGGGGCGCTCAACTTTGAGCCCGAGCGTGATGGGGTGGCTTTGCGGCCCATGGCCACCGAGGGTGTGGCCTATAGCAACTGGACCGTTTCATTCCCAACAGGCATCGGTGTAAAGTACCAGATCAACTGCAACTGGAACCTGAAGGCCGAGGGCATCTATCATTGGACTCTCACCGACTACCTCGATGACGTTAGCGGTGCCTATCCGGCCGAGGAGGTGCCGTTCTACACGGACCCGGGCAATGTGTCGCCACCGCGAGATATGCGCGGTGATCCGGCACAGAAGGACGGATACTGGGATATCAACATCGGAGTGATATACTATTTCTGGGGATGCAAGAGGCGCAACAACATTGAGGACTGCAATGAACTTTATAAGAACTTCACCCCAGAGATGAGGAAGATGATGCAGCCGGGTTACGCGCCCTGAGGGCGGCTCAGCTATTCATGATGGCCTCAATCTCATCCACCTCCTTGGGGATGTGAGACATCAGATTCACCGGTCCGTTCTCAGTGACAAGGATGTTGTCCTCTATCCTGATGCCCAGGCCTTCTTCCTTGATGTAGATGCCGGGCTCCACAGTTAGCACGTTGCCTGCCTGAAGCGGACGGCTGAAATAGGCCACATCGTGGGTGTCGAGCCCGAGGAAGTGGCTCGTGTTGTGATAATAATAGCGCCTGTAGGCCGGGTTCTTCGGGTCCTGCTTCTCCACATCGTGGCGCGATATCAGCCCAAGACTTATCAATTCTGATTCCATCAGTCTGGCAATCTCCTTCTCATAATCGCGCAGCAGGGTGCCAGGGCGCATCATGTCAATGCCTGCCTTCTGCACGCGCAGCACAGCATTGTATACATCCTTTTGCCGCTGTGTGAACCTGCCGTTCACGGGGAATGCCCTTGTAAGGTCGCTGTCGTAGTTGGCGTATTCGCAGGCGGCATCCATCAAGATCACCTCGCCATCCTTGCACTGGCAGTTGTTCTCGATGTAGTGCAATATGCACGCATTGCGGCCGCTGGCAATGATGGGCGTGTAGGCAAAACCGTTGGCCCGGCTGCGCAGGAACTCGTGGCTCAGTTCGGCCTCGATCTCATACTCCCAAACCCCTGGTTCGGTGAACCGCAGCACCCGGTCGAATCCCTTGGCTGTGATGTCCATGGCCTTGCGCATGATGGCAATCTCTATGTCGTGCTTCACAGCACGAAGGCCATGAAGGATGGGCGCGCTCCTGCGGTAGGTGTGAACGGGATATTTCTCCATGCACCACTTGAGGAACCGTGCATCGCGTGTCTCCACTTCCACGGTGGCGCGGGTGTGCTCGTTCGAGTTGAGGTAGATGTGGTCGCACTCGTTCACCACTGTGGCGAACACTTTTTTGAACTCCTGCTCCCAGTACACGGTGGTCACACCACTCACCTCAGTGGCCTGCTCCTGGGTCAGTTTCTCTCCTTCCCATTTGGCGATGAGCTCGCTGGTCTCGCGCACAAAAAGCACCTCGCGTAGACGCTCGTCCGGATGGTCGGGGCATAGCATAAGCACCGACTCTTCCTGATCAATGCCGGACAAATAGAAAATATCGGTGGCCTGCTTAAAGGGCATGGTGCCATCGGCACTGGTGGGCATGATGTCGTTGCTGTTGAACACCGCCACGCTCCGTGGCTCCATGCGCTGCATGAAATCCCAGCGGTTGCGTTTGAAAAGAGCATTATCTATCCTGCTGTACCGCATAATGGCCTTGTGTTTGGTTTCTTTGAGAGGATGCGAAGGTAACCAGGCCCGACTCAATGGGCAGAGGGCCATCAAAAGCGGCCCTGTTCTGCGCTCGGCCCATCATGATCAGTGAGCCCATCAAATCAGTTCAATCAAGACCTTATTGACGCGTATGTGCAATTGGTGGTCTGAATCTCAGTCCCAGACCTCTGGCCTCACAACTGATCCACTATCTGGCGGCAGACGTCCTCCCAGATCAGTTTGCGTTGGGCATAGCCATGCGGGCGGTCGTTGAGGCCCACAATAATCACCTTTTTACGGGGATTGATGTACAGGTGCTGCTTGTATAGCCCAATGGCCACAAAGTCCATCTCGTCCTTGTAGCCGATGTACCAGCAGTTGTGGTAGCCGAAAGTCCCGCCCTGGGTGGTGTCGCGCACTATGCTCTGCTCTATCCATTCCCTATCAAGCAATTGCCTGCCCTGCCACTCTCCCTTGTTCAGATACAACCTCCCGAAGCGGGCATAATCCAGCGCGGTGGCCTGCAGGCAGCAATAGGGCTTGATGTGGTCATCGGCATCGGCACTCCAGCGGGCGCTCTGCATGCCAAGAGGATCCCACAGTTTCTTCTGCATATACTGGTTCAACGGGGCCCCGGTCACCTTCTCCAGCACCCGGCCCAGCAGGTGGATGTTCATGTTCATATAGGCCTGATGGGTTCCCGGAAGGTGCTTGAACCGGATGAACTTCTTGGCCCGCTCTGTGCGGTCGCCATAGTACAGCAGACCATCCACCACCAGCGGATGCTCTATCCCAGAGGTGTGGTTGAGCAGGTGGGCCAGGGTCACCAACTCATACCGTGGGTCATTGCTCAGGCCGGGCAGGTGCTTGGCCACCGGGTCGGTCATGGCGATCAGGCCATCCTGCACAGCAAATCCCACAAGGGCCGAGGTGAAAGACTTGGCCACGGAATAAGAGGGGTTGAGCTGCCCCGCACCGTGAGCGTAGTGCTCATACAGCACCGTATCATGGCGGATGATGACCAGCGCCTCGTTCGGGTGCACCCGCACCAGTTCATCCAACGTGCGCCAGATCGGCACCACGGGCGGGCTCCAGTCGTTCACCCGCAGGCGCGTGCCCCAAGTGGTATCGGTGGTGGTGGCGAAATGGAACGGGGTGTCCGATGCCTTAAGCGGCAGGGCCTTCAACCACGTATGGTCCTTCAGGTCGGGGTTCAAGCGGAACAATGAATGCCCCGTGAGCGCACAGCCTGTTGCGAGGACGAGGATGGAATAAAGGAGAACGGGAAGGTTTCGCATCACCCCACCTTCACCCCCAGATCGAAGCAGGCCTCCATGCTCGGGCACCACCGGGTCTGGAATACCGATTCCTCGATCTCCAACCGTTTCAGGGCCTCGGCCCGTGGCGAATCGCCCAAGCGAAGCAGAGGCCGGTCGCTCTTTTTCCCTTTGGAGAAAAGCAGGCCCACGTGCTTGTTCACGTTGAACTGCCCTTTGAAGTTGGTCTGCGCCTTGAGCACCTCGCCATCGCGAACCGTGTAGAGGTGGCCCGTCTCGTCAAAGGAGGTCGGGCTGCCCTCCATCGGCACATCCAACCTGAAGTACTCTTTATCGCTGCCGTCATACGCCACAGTGGTGGAGTACCCGTTGTTCTGGGTGATGTCTATCCGCTCCGTCACCTTGGGTATGCCCCACAGCTTCTGCCCCCGCAGGCGGTTCTCTTCGCTGGTCACAGGCATCGAGAACACGTGGTACCCGAAGTTCTTGAACACTTTGGATATCAGCGGCAACACCGGAAGACTCAGGCCCGGCCCCATCAGTATGGGGATGGTCATGGCTATCTCGTTGTAGGGCCGCATGTTCATGACGGTGCGGTACTCGTAGCACGAGAAGATGACCACGGCCCTATTTCCCGGCATGTTCACAGGCCGCATGGCGGGGTGAGGCAACAGCTTCTGCGCTTCGCTGTAGCTGCACATGAAAATACCGATACCGCAGCTCACATCCTTGTAGAGGGTGGGGAAAAGGAAATCTTTACTTATGCCTTCGGTCAGTTGCAGCGGACTTTCATTTTTCCGCAGACTGAAACGGTTGTAAAAAGGTGAGTTGAATTCGCTGCCGTTTTCGGGCATGTCTGGCAGAACGGTGAGGTCAGGGAGCATAGGCGGTTGTTTCGGGGTGCGGAAATTACAGAGCGCCTAAGCTGGGCGGGCGATTGTAAAATAAGTGATTTCGCTCAGTTTAACTCATGGCTAAATGGAGTAGCCTTGTGCCATACCTAATACCCACCCACATCATGCGCTCACACCGTTTCCACGTTCTACTGGCCTTTGCCCTTGTCCTACCTTTTGCCTCCTGCACCGATGATGATGCCGACACAGGCATCACCTGCGATGACCTGACCGATGATGCGGTGATCATTGATGGCAAGAAGCTGGAATTCGCACCCGGTTACAATGTGTGCGCCTCAACAGATCATTTCGGGGCCATGTGGTACACCCATATGCGTGATGTGACCTATGGCAATGGCAACACGCTCATCCTGGCCACACTCAACATCACTCTGAGCAGTACCCCTGCCGCTGGCGAGACCAAGATTTACACCATCAACGATGGCATGTGGCAACTGGGCACCACGGCTGCGGCAGATGGTCAGGCCACCTTCCGCCTTAACAACATGGAGCTGGACCCCGAGGTGCAGGAGAACCTGTTCGGTGACGGCCAGAGCGGCACTGTGACGGCCATGGCCGATGCGAGCGGGGCCATCACTCTCAACTTTGACAACGTGCAACTGCTCAACAATGCGGCTGAGCGAATCGCCATCTGCGGGCAGAACATCATCTGCCATTGAGAGTCGGGCCTACGAACTGAGGGCTCTTAAGCCACTTCGACCGTCAGTCCTGACTCGGTCTTCGTCACCTTGGTCACACCAAGTTTGCTGAGGGCCTTCATGCTGATGTCCCACTGCTTGCCGCTGAGGCCGCTGCGGGTCTTCAGGTCGTTAAGGTCCATGGGGCTGTGCCTGATGAGGATGTCAAAGATGAGTTTCTCATTGCCGCTCAGCTCGGCCTTGCGCTCGGTGCGCTTCTCGGGCCGCATCTGCGGGAAGAAGAGCACATCCTGTATGCTCACCTGACCCGTCAGCACCATGCACAGGCGGTCCATGCCGATGCCCATACCCGAGGTGGGCGGCATGCCATATTCGAGAGCGCGCAGAAAATCCTGATCGATCATCATGGCCTCGTCATCACCACGGTCGGCCAGGCGCATCTGTTCCATGAAGCGCTCGCGCTGGTCGATGGGGTCGTTCAGCTCGCTGTAAGCGTTGGCCAGCTCCTTGCCGTTCACCATCAGTTCAAAGCGCTCCACCAGCCCGGGTTTGCTCCGGTGCTTTTTGCACAGGGGCGACATCTCGATGGGGTAATCGGTGATGAACGTGGGCTGTATGTAGTTGCCCTCGCATCTGGCCCCGAAAATCTCATCTATCAGTTTGCCCCGTCCCATGCTGGCATCCACCTCTATACCCAATTGGCTGCACACCCCACGCAGGGCGGCCTCGTCCATCTCGGAGATGTCTATGCCCGTGTGCTCCTTAATGGAATCGTAGATGGAGATGCGCTTGTAGGGCGCTTTCAGGTCGATGGTGCGTCCACCGACCTGCACCGTGGTGGTGCCGTTGAGGTCTAACGCGGCCTTCTCAATCATGCGCTCGGTGAAATCCATCATCCACACATAATCCTTGTAGGCCACGTAGATCTCCATGATGGTGAACTCGGGGTTGTGGGTGCGGTCCATGCCCTCGTTGCGGAAGTTGCGCGAGAACTCGTATACCCCATCGAACCCGCCCACTATCAGCCTTTTCAAATAGAGCTCGTTGGCTATGCGGAGGTAGAGGGGTATGTCGAGCGCGTTGTGGTGCGTGACAAAGGGCCGTGCAGCCGCACCGCCCGGGATAGGCTGCAGCACAGGGGTCTCCACCTCCATAAATCCTTGCGCATTAAAATACCCGCGCATGCTGTTGAACAGCTTGGTGCGCTTGATGAATACGTCTTTGGTGCCGGGATTCACCACCAGATCCACATATCGCTGGCGGTACTTGAACTCGGCATCGCTCACCGCATCGTGCACCTGGCCCTCGGCATCGGTCTTCACCACCGGCAAAGGCTTGATGGACTTGGCCAACAGCCGCAGCTCAGTGACATGTACCGAGATCTCACCCACCTGAGTGACGAACACATGGCCCTTAGTACCTATAAAATCGCCACGGTCCAGGTGCTTCTTGAAAACCTCGTTGTACAGGTCCTTGTCATCGCCCGGGCAGATCTCATCACGGTTTATATAGATCTGGATGCGTCCTGTGCTGTCCTGCAGTTCAGCGAACGAGGCCTTTCCCATGATGCGCTTGCTCATCACGCGGCCGGCCATGCTCACATGCCACGGCTCTGCGGTATCGGGGCTGTAGCGTGCCTTGACCTCTTCGGCCTTGGCGGTCACATCAAAGGCCTCGGCCGGATAGGCCTCTATGCCCATGGCGGCCAATTGTGCCAAGGTGTCGCGTCTTACCAGTTCCTGCTCGCTAAGGGGCTGCTCCATTTCTTTTAGGCGGGATGATAGGAAAAATTGAGGGCGGCAAAGGTACTCGGGCACCTGCGTGGGGCTTACATGTCACCTCATGGGGCCCCGTATGCCCTGCAAAAAAGGCGTACTTTCGGCCCCCGCCTGACAGACGGGCATGGCCCACCACCTTGGCACGGTGCGTGACCATGGCGCCCCGCCCGCACCTGATGGGGCATCTTATCATCAACCCACTATGATTGAACTTATAAACGGCCTTCTGCGCAAGTTCTTCGGCAGCAAGGCAGACAAGGACCTTGAGCTCATACAGCCCTACGTTGAGAAGGTAAAGGCCGAATACTCCAAGCTTCAGGGCCTGAGCAACGATGAGCTGCGCCAAAGATCGGCCGCCCTGCGCCAGCGCATTCAGGGCGCTATTGCCGATGATGTGGCCCGCATGGCACTGCTGCGCCAGCAGGCCGAGGACCCCGCCACCGATATTGATGCCAAAGAGGGTCTGTTCGCAGAGATTGACAGTCTGAAAAAGGACGTCACTGCCCGTACAGAGGAGGCGCTTGGCGAGGCGCTGCCCGAGGCTTTCGCCATCATGAAGGACACGGCACGCAGGTTCAAGGAAAATTCCACGGTGACAGTTACAGCCAGCGACTATGACCGCGAGCTGGCCGTATCGCGCCCCAACATTGTCATTGAAGGTGACAAGGCCCACTACGCCAACCGCTGGATGGCCGGTGGCAACGAGGTGGTGTGGGACATGGTGCACTACGATGTGCAGCTTATAGGCGGTGTGGCCCTGCATCAGGGCAAGATATCGGAGATGGCGACAGGTGAGGGCAAGACCCTCGTGGCCACCTTGCCGGTGTTCCTCAATGCCCTCTCGGGCCGCGGGGTGCATCTGGTAACTGTGAACGACTACCTGGCCAAGCGCGACAGCGAATGGATGGGCACCATCTACCAGTTTCTCGGGCTCCTGGTTGATTGCATTGACCGCCACCAGCCCAACAGCGAGGAGCGCAGAAAGGCCTACAGGGCCGATATCACCTTCGGCACCAACAACGAGTTCGGGTTTGACTACCTGCGCGACAACATGGCCCGCAGCCCAGAGGACCTGGTGCAGCGCGAGCACAACTTCGCCATAGTGGATGAGGTTGACTCGGTACTGATTGACGATGCACGTACACCGCTCATTATCAGTGGCCCCGTGCCGCAGGGCGACAAGCACGAGTACCTTGACCTGAAACCCAAGGTGGAGAAGCTGCTGAGCGCACAGCGCAATTACCTCAACACCGCCCTGGCCGATGCCAAGAAACTGATAGAGGCCAAAAAGGACGGGGAGAAGGACGGGGGCCTGCTGCTGCTGCGCAACCATCGCGGGCTGCCCAAGAACAAGAGCCTGATAAAGTACCTGAGCGAACCTGGCATCAAGCAGATCCTGCAGAAGACAGAGAACTACTATATGCAGGACCAGAACAAGGAGATGCCCAAGGCAGATGAGGAACTCTTCTTCGTGATTGATGAAAGGCACAACACCATTGAGCTCACTGAGAAAGGCCTTGAACTGCTCACCAAGGACATGAGCGATGATCAGTTCTTCATTCTGCCCGACATCGCCACCGAGATGGTGGATATAGAGAACAGCGGTGGCACCATGGAGGAAAGGGCCAGGCGCAAGGACGAGCTGATGCGCAACTTCTCCATCAAGAGCCAACGGATCCACTCCATGCAGCAACTGCTCAAGGCCTACACCCTATTTGAGCGCGATGTGGAGTATGTGATCATAGAGAACAAGGTGAAGATTGTTGACGAGCAGACCGGCCGAATCATGGAAGGTCGCAGGTACTCCGATGGTCTGCACCAGGCCATAGAGGCCAAAGAGAACGTGAAGGTGGAGGCCGCCACACAGACCCACGCCACCATCACGCTACAGAACTATTTCCGCATGTACAACAAGCTGGCCGGTATGACCGGTACGGCAGAGACCGAAGCCAAGGAACTGTGGGACATTTACAAGCTCGATGTGACAGTGATTCCTACCAACCGTCCCATAGTGCGAAACGACCAGGAAGACCTCATCTACAAGACTAAGCGCGAGAAATACAATGCGGTGATAGATGAGGTGGAAAAGTGTGTGAAGGGTGGACGCCCCGTACTTGTAGGTACCACCAGTGTTGAGACCAGCGAGCTGTTGAGCCGCATGCTCAAGATGCGCAAGATTGAGCACAACGTGCTGAATGCCAAGCTGCACGCCAAAGAGGCCGAGATAGTGCAAGAGGCAGGACGTGTAGGCACGGTGACCATTGCCACCAACATGGCGGGCCGCGGCACCGATATAAAACTGCGCGAAGGCGTGAAAGAAGCCGGGGGTCTGGCCATCATCGGCACTGAGCGTCACGAAAGCCGCAGGGTAGACCGCCAGCTTCGGGGCCGTGCGGGCCGTCAGGGCGACCCGGGCTCATCGCAGTTCTTCGTCTCGCTCGAGGACGACCTCATGCGCCTGTTCGGATCAGACCGCATCGCCAAACTCATGGACCGCATGGGCCACCAGGAAGGCGAGGTGATTCAGCACAGCATGGTGACCAAGAGCATTGAGCGCGCCCAGAAAAAGGTGGAGGAGAACCACTTCGGGGTGAGGAAAAGGCTATTGGAGTATGACGATGTGATGAACTCGCAGCGCGAAGTGATCTACACCCGGAGGCGCAACGCCCTTTTCGGTGAGCGTCTCGCGGTGGATGTGATGAACATGATCCATGACACAGCCGAGAGCATCCTTCATGCCCACCACGACAACAAGGACTTTGAGAATTTCAGCATCGACCTTATCCGCTATTTCTCTGCTCAGGCGCCCTTCACAGCACAAGAGTTCATTAGCCGCAAAGCCGAAGATCTGGTTGGCCCGTTGGTGCATTCGCTCTTCGAGCTTTATGAGCGTAAAAAGGCCTCATTGGCCGAACGGGCCTTCCCGGTCATAGGACATGTGTATGAGACCCAGGGCGAGCGTTTCCAGAACATCGTCATCCCGTTTACCGATGGCATCAAGAGCCTCAATGTGGTGGTGAACCTCAAGGGCACGTACGACCGCAAGGGCACCAACCTGCCGCTCGAGTTTGAGAAGAACATCATACTCGCACTCATTGACGCGGAATGGAAGGAACACCTCCGCGAGATGGACGAGCTGAAGACCAGCGTGCAGAACGCCAGCTACGAGCAGAAGGACCCGTTGCTGGTGTACAAGTTTGAGGCCTATGAGCTGTTCAAGCAGATGCTTGACCGCGTGAACCGAGATACAGTGTCGTTCCTCTTCAAGGCCGACCTGCCGCAGTCCGATCCTCAGCAGCAGGTTCGGCAGGCCCCATTGGCAGCGCCCCGGCAGCCGGTCATGAACACCTCACGTACTGACACCCCGCAGCCGCAGCGCCCGTTGCCCCCGTCAGCGCAGGATGGTCCTATGCCCCCTCAGCCGCAACCCAAGGCGCAGCCGGTGCATGTGGGAGAGAAGATAGGCCGCAACGACCCTTGCCCTTGTGGAAGTGGCAAGAAGTATAAGAGCTGCCACGGGGTAGGGGCGGTGTGAGCGAAAGGAGTACTTGCAAACGGGAAAGGCTGTGGCAGAGATGGAGCAGCCTTTTCCATTTCAGGACTATCTTCTGTAATAACTGAGGTGATCACAAACAATTCGACTTTTATACATGCTTGAGAGCCCCGGCCGGACAGAACTGACCGAACTTGGCGAATTTGGGTTGATAGACCGGATAGCAGGTGCTTCGGTGCTCCGCAACCCTAGTTCCGTGAAAGGGATAGGGGACGATGCCGCTGTGCTAGGCACTGGAGCGCGCAAGACCTTGGTGAGTACCGATGTGCTGTGCGAAGGCATCCACTTTGACCTGGCCTATGTGCCTCTCAAACATCTGGGCTACAAGGCTGTGGCAGTGAATCTCAGCGATATATGCGCAATGAATGCCAGGCCCACGCAGATAACCGTGTCAGTGGCACTGAGCAACCGTTTCAGCCTCGAAGCGGTGGACGAGCTGTATGCGGGCATACTGCTGGCATGCGAGCGGTACAAAGTGGACCTTGTTGGGGGCGACACCAGCACCTCGGCCGGTGGGCTGTTCATATCCGTAACGGCCATTGGAGAGGCTGATGAGGCCGACATTGTTTACCGCAGCGGAGCCAGCGCCACCGATCTTATCTGCCTGAGCGGTGACCTTGGGGCGGCATTCTGTGGGTTGCAGCTCCTTGAGCGCGAAAAGCGGATCTATCTTGAGAACCCTGGTGTTCAACCCGACCTTGAAGGGCACGATTACGTTATTGAACGGCAGCTGAAACCTGAGCCGCGCACTGATCTGTGTGATATGCTGGCGCTTGAGAGAGTGCGCCCTACAGCCATGATAGATGTGAGCGATGGTCTATCGAGCGATCTGATGCACCTGTGCCGGGCAAGCAAAACTGGTTGCCGGGTACACACCGAGCGCATCCCCATTGATGCTGCCACAGGTATGGCCTGCGAGGAATTGGGTCTCGACCCGATCACGGCCGCACTCAACGGTGGCGAGGACTACGAACTTCTGTTCACGGTTCCCGTGGCCGATCATGTCCGTATAAAGGACAACCCTACCATTCGGGTGATAGGGCATATGACCGCTCCCGAAGAGGGCATGCACCTCGTTTCGGCCGGACAGTTGATTGAACTGAAGGCACACGGTTGGCGCCACGTCTGATTTTGCGCTGACACCGTATTTTCATCACCCCAAGAAACAGCCAGTATGCTCATATCTGTGGTGGTGCCGGTGTACAACGAGGAGGGGAACCTGCCCGAACTGCACCGTAGGCTGCTTGTGACCTTGGCTACCATTGGGGCCGAACCTGAGCTAGTATATGTGAACGATGGCAGCCGTGATGGTAGCATTGCCTGCATCAGGCAACTTGCCGCATCTGATAGTCATGTGAAGTATATCGACCTCAGCCGGAATTTCGGGCACCAGGTGGCGGTGACGGCAGGTCTGCGCGCAGCCACGGGCAACCGTGTGGTCATCATCGACTCCGATCTTCAGGACCCGCCCGAGCTAATTGCCGAGCTGAACCTGGCCATGGATACTCATGGGCTTGACGTTGTGTACGCCAGGCGCAGGGCACGGGCCGGAGAGAGTGCATTCAAACGTCTCACAGCCAAACTTTTCTACCGCGTGTTGCAGCGTCTCACCCCCATCGACATACCTGTCGATACGGGCGATTTCAGGATAATGAGCCGCAGGGTGGTGGACGTGCTCAACCGCATGCCCGAACAGCACCGTTTCATTAGGGGGCAGGTGGCCTGGGCCGGTTTTCCGCAGGGGCATGTGGAGTATGACCGCCATGGGCGCAATGCAGGCGAGAGCGGCTATCCGCTCAGCAAGATGCTCCGCTTTGCCATGGATGGCATCACCTCGTTCTCCGACTTCCCTTTGCGGCTGTCCACCATGCTGGGGTTCACGGTGTCGGGCATCTCCTTTGTGCTCATGCTCTACGCTCTATATTCGCGCCTTGTGCTCAAGGTGTACGAGCCGGGCTGGGCCAGTATCATGCTCAGTGTGCTGTTCATAGGGGGCATTCAGCTTATCTGTGTTGGCATTATCGGAGAATACATCGGGCGAATAAGCGATAACGTGAAAGGCCGGCCGCTGTACGTGGTCCGCGAAACCAACATAGCATCAAGTGAAGCCGTTCAATAAACTCAGCATCGTGATACCGGCCTACAACGAGGGCCCCACGATTCACTTCATCTTGGACCGGATCAAGGCTGTTAATCTGGTGAATGGCATTACCAAGGAAGTGGTCATTGTGAACGACTGCTCGAAAGACGACACCCGTCCAGCCATCGAGCGGTACATGGCCGCCAATCCGGGTCTTGATATCCGCCTCTATGATCAACCTGTGAACATGGGTAAGGGCGCGGCACTGCACCGCGGTATCAAGGAGAGCACCGGAGAGTATATCATCATTCAGGATGCAGATCTGGAATACGACCCTCGTGAATACAACGACTTGCTCAAACCTATAGTGGAAGGCAATGCCGATGTGGTTTTCGGGTCACGATTCATGGGTGGTAACCCGCACCGGATCCTGTTCTTCTGGCACACCATAGGCAACAAGTTTCTCACATTCCTCAGCAACATGTTCACCAACCTGAACCTGACGGATATGGAGACCTGCTACAAGCTTTTTGATGCTCAGATGCTGAAAGGCCTTGTATTGAAAGAGAACCGCTTCGGATTTGAACCTGAGGTCACGGCCAAGATTGCCCGTGTGCCCGATGTGCGCATTTACGAAGTGGGCATATCGTACTACGGCCGCACGTACGAGGAAGGTAAGAAGATAGGCTGGAAAGACGGTTTCAGGGCCATCTGGTGCATCCTGAGATACAATCTCTTCGCCCGCTGAGCGGGACCATGGCTCTCCGCTCGGGCCATATCATATTACCGCTTGCAGGCTTACTGCTGCTCATAGCCCTGTTGGGCCGTTGGGGCTCCATCAGCACCCGTCCGCTCATAATGAGCGATGGGAAGGGATACTACGCCTACCTGCCTGCCATTTTTATTCACAACGACCTGCAATTCAATTTTATAGACTTATACGAGCAACAGTATTACAAGCCTGAGCAGAAGGTTGATTTTGTAAACCGCACTCCCGCTGGCAACGTGAACAAGTATTTTGTGGGCACCAGCGTGCTCATGCTGCCCTTCTTTGCGTTGGGGCACTTGGCCACCTTTTTTGGCAGTGCTAGCCCTGATGGGTATTCGGTACCTTATCAGATGGCCATCGGGCTGGGTGCGCTCACCTACCTGCTGCTCGGTTGCACCCTCCTCTGGCATACTTTCAGACGTATGGGTTTCTCGGCCTGGGGTCTGGCCGTGGCGTTGCCGGGCATAGTTCTGGCTTCGGGCCTGCCGTACTACGCCATATTCGAGCCGTCCATGTCGCATGTGTACTCGTTTTTTGCCGTAAGCCTCTTTCTGTGGGCCGGGCGTTGGGCGCTTGATACCGGTAGGCTTGTGCCCGCTGTGCTCACAGCAGGTATACTGGGCCTTATCATGCTCATTAGGCCTGTAAATGGCGTTGTATTGCTGGCTCTGCCTGTGGTGGCTACCGACCTGCCTCACCTGCGCACGGCTTTGCGCAGGCTTGCCTCACCGCTCCATCTGGGCCTTGCCGCACTTGCCTTTCTTCTTGTCTGCTCCATTCAACCGCTCATCTATATCCTTCAGACCGGTAGCCCTTTGGTGTGGTCTTATGGTCAAGAGGGGTTTGATTTTCTACATCCGCACATAAAGGATGTTCTCTTCAGTTTCCGAAAGGGCCTGTTCATATATACACCCATCACTTTTCTTGGGATTTTGGGCATGGTGCTTCACCTGCGTAGGGGTGTATATCGTGCCACTGTGCTGCTTGTCGCGCTGGCCATCATCATATGGGTCATGGCATCATGGTGGATGTGGTGGTACGGTGGCAGTCTTGGTATGCGCCCGTTTCTGGAGTTCATGCCGCTGGTGGCCATCGGGCTGCTATATCTGTGGGACGACCATGGCCCCGTTGTGCGCGGTGCCGTGGGGTTTGTGGTCGTGGCATTATGTGTATTGGGCCTTAACCAGACTTACCAGTATTTTCAGGGTATCCTTCCTTTCGATGGCATGGACCGCCAGCGCTACACCGACCTTTTCATGCGCACCGGCCTCGATCTGGTGGGCTATCATCAAGCCTATGGCGATAGCCAGCATTATGTGGCCAAGGACAGCATCTACCTCTTCAACGACATGGAGCAGCCTCACGGTTGGGGCAACGAGCAGCTCATTGCACAGGGCGATGCATTTTCGGGGAAAAGGTATTTTCCCCTTCTTGATGGCAACGCCTATGGCCTCACTTACAAGGATTCGGTGTTCAGGCACTGCCCACAGGGTTTTGACCTTGTACGTGTAGAAGCCATGGTCAAGACCGACTACCCGAACACGTTAGCCGGCATTGTTGCGGGACTTGAGGGTGCCGATGGCAGCTACTTTTGGGCATTGAGACCCATCAGGCTACAGATCAAGGGTAACGGTTGGTGCCGTGTTTCGGCCGTGTTCAGGACCGGAAGGGTTCGGTCTCAGAATGACGTGCTCAGCGTATACATCATGAAGACCGACCACAGCGAACTTATGATTGATGACATGGCTGTGAGCATGATAAACGAACGGTGAAATGACTACTGACGCTTATGACCGTTATGGCCGGATTGAGCCATGGATCTATGGCGCACTGTGCCTTTTCATGGTCGGTGAGGTGTGGTCGCGCAGTGTCTTTTTCACCAACGATGGGTCGGCACACCTCTACAACGCCAGGATACTGACCGACATGCTCATGGGCACTGACGCTGCCTATGCTGATTTCTTCAGCTTCAACACCTTCCCCGAACCCAATTGGACAGGGCACCTGCTCCTTATGCCGCTACTGGCTGCATTCGGTCCGTTTGTGGCCGAGAAGGTAGTTGTTAGTCTGTATGTGGTGTTATTCCTGTTCGGCTTCAGGTGGATGGCCATGGGAGCAAAGGGGTTCAACCCCGCTTTCACATACCTCATCTTTCCGTTCGTCTTCAATTTCCCTCTCTATACAGGATTTTTCAATTTCTGCCTCGGGCTGGGCATAATGTTCATCACCGTGGGGCATTGGATGAGGCGTTACCGATGGTCGAGACCTGGCCGTGGTAACTTGCTGATGGCGTGCCTATTGCTCCTCGGCTATTTCACCCATCTTTCCACTTTCATCATGACCGGAGTGGTGCTTGGGGCATTTGTCATGCACGGTCTGGCAGATGTGTTTCTTTCTGAGAAAAAGATAATTGACTGGACCAAGGAGACAGGGCAATTGGCCTTAGCCTCGGCTCTACCGCTGGTTTTGGCGGTGTGGTATTTTATTGATAACGATGGCGGTGGAACATTGGAAAACACCATTCCGACTTTGCACCAGCTCTCGGATCTGACCTGGCTCAAACCCATTGTGGTGTTTCATACAGGCCATGAACAGGAGTTTACTTCCTCTTTGATGGATGTGGGCATTGCAGCCATCTCAGCCTCGGTCCTTTTCAGGGCTTTCGCAGTGAACAGGGCCGATGATGACAGCGTCCGGATCAGCTATTCCCGTTATGATGCGGAGGGAAAGGATGTGTCAAGGTCTTTTCTTATCGCGGCAGTCCTTTTCCTTATCCTTTACCTCAAACTGCCTGACGACATGTCGGGTGGTGGGTTCGTGCAAGTGCGCATGGCATTGGTATTCATGTTGGCGGTGGTGGCCTGGCTGGCCACATGGCCCGTGCCCCGCGTGTTGGCAACCTTACTTGTACCCATCACTTTCTATTGCATCGTTCAACTCAATGAAGCCCGAAGCCCATATATGGCTGTGCAAGGCGCAATTGTGCGCGAACTGATGCCTGCTGCCGACCATCTGCCCGAGGGGGCCGTGGTGCTGCCCATTATCCGCAACCATCATTGGTTCATGGGCCATGCGTCTAACTACCTCGGCACCCGCAAGCCACTGGTCATTGTTGACAATTACGAGGCGTGTACAGGTTATTTCCCAGTGATCTGGAACCTGCCCGTCAACCCGACCCAGACGCTCCCGTTCCCTGCATGGAAGTTGTGTGCCGACCATGCCGAACGGACAAAGGAGCTTTACGGTCGCATCGATGCGGTATTGCTCTATCAGGATTCGACTGTAAGTGTAGAAGGACTGTGCGACAACCGCCTGGAACAATTCATTGCACTCGGCTACCGAGAGGTGTACCGATCCAAGAGCGGGAAAACGGCCCTTTTTCTCTCCAATGAACTGAAGTGATCTATAGAGGCCAATAGGAGTTGCCTACTCAGGCAGCCCACGCGCTCTGCGATAGGCATTAAGATCAATGATGTCGATGTTATGATGTCGCATCGTCACAAAATCGCGATATACCTCCATCCCTGCCGACCCATACACCTCTTCGCGGTTAAGAACGAAAAGGAAATCAGCCCCACGGGCATTGGCAAGCTTCATGGCCAGATACCGGTCAGACTTGCTATAATCTGTCCATCCCTGCCGGTCAAGCAGATATAGGGTGTGGTTTATTGTGATATCTGGGAATACCACCACTTTGCTGTCAAACGTCACCCCGGCTTTTTGCAGCACATCCTCCATTTTATTGAGTTGGCCTGTCCGGGCGCCAATATCCCACTTCAGCCATTTGATAATGCCCACGGTCCTTTCGGGCATAAGGGAATAGGCCCGGTCGCTGACCGGGAAATGGCGCAGCTCAAGGTTCAACCTTGTGTATACCACATTGAAACACAGCAGCAGTACCCCAGCAACCCCTAGGCTGTTCCTGAGCCAAGGGGTGGAATACGATCTTGTGCATATGAGCGGTAATGGTGCCAACGCCACGGCAGCCATGGCATTGGCAAAATAGTAGTCGTGCGCATCTATGCTCTGAAACCACATGCCCAGATAAAGCAATGTGCCCAAATGCACCATTGACGTGGTCACGGTCAGAAGGCGTTCGCATCTGCGAAGCACAAATGGCCACGCTGCTATGATCAGCGCCAACACGAACCACAGCGGTATGGCCATCACGTGCATGGATATGCCCTCCCAGAACCGGTCGAGGTACCCCGCTATCTGTTCAGGACTGAGTTGCCACACGGGCCATACATCGTTAAAGGTGTACTTGCCCTGATGAAGGTCGGTGTAATGCGACACGTACGCGAACCAGGCGGGAATGGCGGCCAGGCTAAGCACAATTATTGCTGCCTGTTTCAATGGCCGCCTGAAGAGCCGGCTGCCATCGCGGCCCATGTGCCACCCGATCAGCTCTAACATGAAAAGGCTCAACGATGCGACCCCCAGTATGAGTGCCGAAATCTTGAGTAGGCCTGCCATGCAGAAGAAAAGCATTGACAAAAGCAGGTCCATGTCCTTGTCAGACCTTGAGAATCTGATAAAGAAGTACCAGGCCACAAATGCAAGGCTGAGGCCTGGAATGTCGGTAAGGAAGCTGGATCCATATTCGGCCACCACCGGGCACGAGAGTATCATGAGCGGCCACACCACCGACCATAAAAGGTTGGCCCCGAGCAGCCTGAAGGACCGGTAAAGCGCGAAAATGCCGGTGAATGTGAGCAGCACCGCCACCAGCCGCCACGACCAGTGCGACTTTCCGATGAGTGCCCAAAGCTGGGCGATCATGTAATACATGACAGGGAATTCGCCAGCCGCCTTGCCTGTCGAACTATTATCGCTTATCAGGTGATGTATCTCGGGTTCAAGGAATCCATCGGCCCGCCCATTGTAGTAGTTCTGTGCCAGTGACAGACAGTCTGACTGCCGCCACACATGCAGCCCATCGGGGCCCAGGGGCAGCACCCGCTCATATTGGAACAGGAAAAAACAGGAGATAAGCAGGGCTATGAAGAACAGATCCTGCTTCAGGGGCGTGTCAAAGAATCTGTTCATGGCCTGCGTTCACTTAGTTGCGCCAGGCCTTCAGTCGAGCCTAAGCACGGCCATGAAAGCGCTCTGCGGCACCTCTACGCTACCCACTTGACGCATCCGTTTCTTGCCCTGTTTCTGTTTCTCGAGCAGTTTACGCTTACGGCTTATATCGCCACCGTAGCACTTGGCTGTCACATCCTTTCGCAGGGCCTTAATGGTCTCTCGGCTTATGATCTTGGCCCCGATGGCCGCCTGTATGGCTATGTCGAACTGCTGCCGCGGAATCAGTTCGCGCAGTTTCTCGCACATCTTCTTGCCCAGGTTGTAGGCGCGGTCGGCATGCACGAGGGCCGAGAGGGCATCAACCTGGTCTCCATTGAGCAGTATGTCCATCTTCACCAACTTAGAGGCGCGGTAATCCATCGGGTGATAGTCGAACGAGGCGTATCCCTTCGAGATGGTCTTGAGCTTGTCATAAAAGTCGAAGACAATCTCGGCCAGTGGCATCTCAAAATGCAGCTCCACGCGGTCCTGGGTCAGGTACACCTGGTTTTTGAGGATGCCGCGTTTCTCGATGCACAGCGTCATGATAGACCCAACGAATTCAGATTTTGAGATGATCTGGGCCGATATGAACGGCTCTTCCACCTTCTCTATGTAATTGGGTTCGGGCAGGTCGCTCGGGTTGTTCACCACCATGAACTCGCCTTTGGTGGTGGTGGCGTGGTAGCTCACGTTTGGCACGGTGGTGATCACCGTCATGTTGAACTCGCGCTCCAGCCGCTCTTGGATTATCTCCATGTGCAGCATGCCCAGAAATCCGCAACGGAATCCGAATCCGAGGGCGGCCGAGCTCTCTGGCTCAAAAGTCAGGGAGGCATCGTTGAGCTGGAGCTTTTCCATGCTCGTGCGCAGGTCTTCATAGTCTTCGGTATCAACTGGATAGATGCCTGCGAAAACCATCGGCTTCACATCCTCAAATCCCTTGATGGGCTCTGCGCAGCCGCCCACCACACTGGTTATGGTGTCGCCCACCTTCACCTCTTTGGCCGTCTTGATGCCCGAGATTATATAACCCACATCGCCACAGCCAACGCTCTGGCGCGGCTCCATGGTCAGACGCAATATCCCGATCTCATCGGCCTCGTATTCACATTCGGTAGCGAAGAACTTCACCTTTTCGCGGCTCCTGATAGTGCCGTTAACCACCCTGAAATAAGCGATGATGCCACGGAACGGATTAAATACCGAATCAAAGATCAGAGCCTGCAAAGGGGCCGTGGGATCGCCAACCGGGGGCGGCACACGATGTACTATGGCCCGCAGGATGTCATCCACACCCATTCCCGTCTTTCCACTTGCAGGGATTATCTCTTCGCGCTTGCAACCCAGCAGGTCAATGATCTGGTCGCTCACCTCCTCTGGGTTGGCGCTGGGCAGGTCTATCTTGTTAAGGACAGGAATTATCTCAAGGTCGTGTTCGAGTGCCAGATACAGGTTCGATATGGTCTGGGCCTGAATGCCCTGGGCGGCATCGACAATGAGCAGTGCACCTTCGCAGGCGGCAATGGCCCGACTCACCTCGTAGCTGAAGTCAACGTGGCCCGGGGTATCTATCAGGTTCAGCACATACTTCTGCCCATCAAGCTCATAGTCCATCTGGATGGCGTGGCTCTTGATGGTTATCCCTTTCTCGCGCTCGAGATCCATGTCATCGAGCACCTGAGCCTGCATCTCGCGCTCCGAAACGGTGTTCGTGGTCTGCAAAAGCCTGTCGGCAAGGGTACTCTTGCCGTGGTCAATGTGGGCTATGATGCAGAAGTTGCGGATGTTTTTCATAGGCGCGCAAAAGTAGTCGCACGGGCGGGCTACTTTCGGCCTTGGCACAGGCCATCATCATGACCCTTTCTGACTGCCATTCCATTGCCGATCTGCGCATATTGGCTCAGCGCAGGCTACCGCCAGTGATGTTCGATTACCTCGATGGCGGTGCCGAGGACGAGCTCACGCTGCACCGCAACCGGGCAGCATTCGCAGATTTTGAGTTCGTCCCCCGCGTACTCACCGATGTCAGTCACGTCAGCCTCGGAACCAGATTCGCAGGGGTTCCGCTGGCATTGCCCATCGTGTCGGCTCCTACGGGCATGTCGCGCATGTTTCACCACTTGGGCGAGCGGGCCGTGGTGCGCGCCACACACGCGGCCGGCACTGCATACTGCCTCAGCACAGTCAGCACCACTTCTATCGAAGATGTGGCCGCAAGCTCGCATGGCCCGCTGTTCTTCCAGGTCTATGCATGGAAGGATAAAGAGATGGTCCTTTCCTTTTTGGGTCGATGCAAAGAGGCGAAGTACAACGGCATAATGCTCGCAGTTGACCTGCCCACACTCGGCAAGCGCGACCGCGACCTGCGCAACGGACATGGCCGTCCGGCCGTACTGCGCAGAAACACGGCCATGGGAGCCCTCACCCGGCCTGCGTGGCTATACAGTTTCCTCACTTCGCCCCGTTGGCGAATGGCCAATATGGTGAATCACCTGCCGCATGGGGCCGATGCACTCAAGGTGGTCGATGAGGTCAATGCCCAGTTCAGACCCGATGTGACCTGGGATGATGCCCGCCAGATGCGTGACCGGTGGAATGGGCCGTTCATCCTGAAGGGGATACAGAGTGTTGAGGATGCCATACTTGCTGCCGATATGGGAGTCACAGGCATCGTTATTTCCAATCACGGTGGGCGCCAATTGGAGGGCGCACCGGCACCGCTGCACCTGCTCAGCGAAGTTTGCCGTGCCGTGGGCCACCGCACAGAGGTTTATATGGACGGTGGCGTAATGCGCGGAGGCGATGTGGTCAAGGCTCTGGCCCTGGGTGCCAGGGCAGTGCTGATAGGCAAGGCCTACCTCTATGGTCTGGCCGCAGGTGGCGAGGCCGGTGTGGCCCGCGCATACGCCATTTTGCACGATGAGATGGAGCGTACCATGCGCCTCATAGGCTGCACTGATGTGGCCCACCTGCACCCGGGAATGGTGCGCAAAGTGGCATAGCCTGCAGCCCTATTATCAGCCTATCCTTGCACCGTGGACTGGCTGCAGTGGGGATATGCGGGGCTTTTTTTGGCAAGTTTCCTTGGGGCCAGCATCGTTCCGCTATCCAGCGAGCCGGTGCTCATGGCCCTGATTGCTGCCGGTGCCGACCCTGTGGTGAGCCTCTGTTTGGCAACTACGGGCAATTGGCTGGGCGGGATGAGCAGCTACCTGATAGGCCGTGCGGGCAATTGGCAATGGATTGAGCAGTGGTTCCGCACTCCGCACGCCAAGGTATTGGCGTGGCAGCACCACATTGCCCGCTTTGGCCCGTTGCTGGCTGCATTCAGCTGGGTGCCCATTGTGGGCGATGCCGCCTCTCTCGCTCTCGGTTTCTTCCGCGCCCCAGTGTGGCCCACAGCGCTGTTCATGTTATTGGGCCGTTTCGCGCGCTACCTTTTTGTGGTGTGGCTCATGCGCTTTATTGGATAAAATTGAAGGGAATGGAGAATGCATGTCACTCCTACCTCATCGAGTTATGCATTCATCATTTCCCAATTAGCCCATTGAAAATCATCCCAACGCCACGTTGCCTTTTCTGATCAGGTCGGTGTGTCGGTGAATGAGGGCGATGGCCGCCTGCGGAACCAAAGGCAAGAGGGCCACCGTGACCTTGTTCAACCAGCCTGGTACGCATTCTGACCGGCCGCTGAACAGCGCCTCGATGCCCCTTTTGGCCACAAACTCTGCAGTGTGCATCACTCCAAGGCGTTTGGCCAGCTTAAGGTTGACGCGGGCAGGGTCGTACAGGGCGGTCTCGGTGGCTCCCGGAATGAAGCAGCAGACTTCCACACCCTGTTGGCGCAACTCAGTGCGCAGGGCACGGGTGAAAAAGCGGATGAAGGTCTTGCTGGGGCCATAAAGCGATATGCCGGGGTACGGCATCACAGCCGAAATGGACGACACGTTCAAGATGTGTCCCGATCTTCTCTCAGCCATCTCCGCTCCCAACAGACGGCACAACATCACGGGGGTGTGGATGTGGAGTTGAAGCAGTGCATTGACACTTGCTACAGGCGCATCTACAACCTCGCTGAAAACAAGGATGCCGGCATTGTTCACAAGCACATCGACCTGCAGACCCTCCTTCGCACAGAAATCAAAGACCTCTTGGGCTGATGATGCAGCGGTGAGGTCTTTGAAAAGTGTGAGGCAGGTGACTCGATGGCTGGCCTCAATAGCGGCACGGCATTTTTCAAGTTCCTCCGCCTGATTGCTCACCAGCAGCAGGCTGTACCCGCGCTTTGCCAATAAGTGAGCGATGGCGAGCCCGATGCCCGATGACCCGCCTGTGATGAGTGCGATGGAGCTGGGCTTCATTGTTCAAGGAAACGGAAATGCAGACACCTTACTTCCACGTTAAGATTCACCGCGCAAAGGGCGCTAAGGAAAACTACTTCAATGAAGGGTCTTCTCTGATTTTCAAACGGATGGAAGAATATCATCCGCCCTCATTCTTGATGCACGAAAACGGCCCATTGTACATCACCGCTATGCAGTGGTTGCAGGTGTCGCAGGCCGAGTGGCTCATTGATTTTCGGTGGATGAGATGAATGAAGTCGGGGTCCTTGATCAGGGCGCGGGCAACGGCCACGGCCTCAAATCCATTGGCCAACGCCTCGTTGATATTCTCTTCAGATAAAATGCCGCCCACATACACCAACGGCAGGCTGAGCGCCTGGCGGAACCGCAGCGCATCGGCCATGAAATAATTTTCTTTGAACGGCACATCGGGCACCAGCATCTGGCCAAATAGCCTTACAAATGCAGCCATCAGGGCATTGTCCATGTGCCGGGCGAGTGTACCGATGGGCATCTGGCCCCGCATGACGTACATAGGCGCATGGCTCACAAACCCACCGCTGAGCACAAGGGCGTGGGCCCCGAGGCGATGCAGTTCGCGGCCCACCTCAATCGATTCGTCCAACTCCATCCCGCCATCAAAACCATCTCTCATGTTCAGCTTCACAAGCACGGCCGTGCGGTCGGTAGCAGCTTCCATCACCTCGGCCATCACGCGCTGCATGAATCGCATGCGGTTATCCAATGACCCGCCATACAGGTCGGTTCTGCGGTTGGTTCGGGCCGATAGGAACTGACTGATCAGGTATCCGTGCCCCGCATGTACCTCAACGGCATCGAACCCCGATTCCTGTGCCATCCGCACCGCATTGCCGAATGCCTTGGCGGTGGAGGTGATGTCGGCCTCGGTCATGGCGCGTGGCCACGAGGGTGCATACAGATTGATCCGGGCCGATGGCGCCAAAGGCCGACCCCCGGCAATTTGGTGCTTGGCCATATTGCCGCAATGCCCGATCTGGATACTGGCCGCGCTACCCTCGGCATGCACGGCATCGGTGAGGGTGCGAAGGCCCGCCACAGCCTCTTTGCGCAGCCAGAGCTGGTGCGGGAAAGAGAGACCGCTGCGCTCAACAGCCGCATAGGCCACAGTGGTCATGCCGACCCCGCCTCGGGCCACCCTGCGGTGGTAATCGACCAGAGAATCACTTACCAAATGATTCGGGCACATCCCCTCGAAGGCCGCAGCGCGGATGGCGCGGTTGCGCAATAGGAGCGGGCCGATCTTTGTGGGGGTGAACAGCATAATGGCTCATGGGCGAAAGTATTGATGATGCGGTCGATAGCGGTTAGGCCTGATCTTCACATTAAACGTTTAGAAGGAGATTGGCCCGTCAGCCAAGTGTGCCCATATAACCAAACGGCCCAAGGCCAGCAGCTCGCATCGTTCCTTTGTAGTTGAGATTGACATGGGCAAAGGCGGGCTTAGACTATTTCATACTGAGGGACTGATAGAGGCCGGGTGCGATGAGGCCGGAAGAGGCTGCTTGGCAGGCCCGGTGGTTGCTGCTGCCGTCATTCTCAATCCCGAAAGACCCATCATCGGGCTAAATGATTCAAAACAGTTGAGCGAGGCAAAGCGCGATGCCCTTCGGCCTGAGATTGAACAACATGCGCTGGCCTGGGCCGTGGCCATGTGCAGTCCTGATGAGATTGACCGTTTCAATATCCTCAAGTGTAGCCTCATGGCCATGCATCGGGCCCTTGATCAATTGATTGTGAGGCCACAGCATATCGTGGTAGATGGCAACAGATTCATACCTTATGCCGATGTGCCGCACCACTGCGCCATTGGTGGCGATGGCATATTTGCACATGTTGCCGCTGCATCGGTATTGGCAAAGACCCACCGCGATGAGCTGATGCTGCAACTGCATGGCGAGCACCCACAGTACGCGTGGCACCGCAACAAGGGCTACCCCACGCGGCAGCACCGCGCGGCCATTTCGGCCTACGGTACCACGGTGCACCATAGGCTCAGTTTCACGCTGTTACAGCCCGAACTTCCGTTTGGTAAGCAGGGCGCGGGCTGATCTACCTTTATCGCCTCTCAGAGCGAACGGGCAGTGACCATCCGCAAGGCGCTTTTCATTTTCATCCCACTTGTGTTCATTCTATCAGGTGCCGCCTATTGGTGGCTCATGATCAGGCCATTGAGCATTGCAGAAAGGGCACGGCCTGAGGCCGCCATCCCGCTGGGCGCTTCGGTGGTGGCCTATTTCCCGGATATGGGTGCCACCCTTGGCCGGTATGGCGGCATGCCGTATTACCCGCTTCTTGAAGGTATCACAGCCATTAACGGTATGTCGGCTGTGGCCCGCGGGCTCGATTCGTTGGCCCGTGCCGACTCCGAATTCTGGGAGATGCTCGATCACCGCTCGGTTTGGATGGCCTCTGTGCCAAGGCCCGGCAACCTCGCGGCCAACTTCGTGGCCATGCCCATTGACCGCCTCACGCAGGACGAGATGGCCAATATGCTACGCAAGCTGGTGGGCGAGAAGGCCGGTATTTCGACCCAGATCACTGAATCCAATACTGTCTTCAAAGTGGTGGGAGAGCGGCCGTACAAGAGTGCTTTTTTCGCATTGGCTGATGGTCTCGTTCTGGCAAGCAATGACGAAGCGGTGCTGTTGGGATCGTTGCAGCAGCTCACAAGTGGCACTTCACTGCTAACTGATCCCGACTTTGCAAAATGTGTGGCCGCGGCAGGCCAGAGGGTCGATGCAGTGGTGATTCTCAACCACGACCGAATGGACGAGCACATGGGCGTTCACCTTAAGAGAAGTGTTCTCACATTGCCCCCATTCTCCGAGGAACTTGCCACATGGTCGGTGCTCGATGTCACCATGCATACCGATGGGCTGGGTGTGAACGGATTCACCTACACGGGCGACAGCCTGAACCGCTACACCGCCATATTCAGCAAACAGCCCCCACAGCCCGTCACCTTCCCGGCCGCTATGCCTGCCAGCACCGCAGGGTTCGTGATGTTCGGGGTCAATAGCATGTCGAGGTTCTACACCGACTACCGCACGCATCTGCAGCTCACCGAAGGTGTGGCGCGGCACGACTCAGCCATTGCACGCATCAACCGCCAGTATGAGGTTGACATTGAGATTGAGCTCTTCTCTTGGGTCGAGGGCGAGTTCGGGGTCTGCATCACCACATCGGCCGGTGGCGACACCGTGCCCGACAGCTATGCCGTGTTCAAGACCCGCAGCACCACCCAGGCCGATGAGGCACTGAGCGGACTAGTGCTCAAACTCGAGCAGCAGCGCATAAGGCAGGTAGTCGATTCGGTGAGTGATGTGACCATCCACCGCATCGGTATAGACAACATACTGCCCGAATTGTTGGGCGAGATGTTCGATCAGTTCAATGAGACCTATTACATGATATTGGGCGACCACGTGGTGATGGGCACATCGATGGAGTCCATGAAGCGCTATGCAAGGCAGGTACTCGCCCACCGCACACTAGGCAACGACCCCTCATTCACAGGACTGATTAGCAAATTGTCGAGCAACTTCAATATTTTCCTGTATGCGAAGCCCGATGCATCCAGACCCGTATGGGAGTCTTACCTCAACCATTCCGCGCTCACTTCGTTGGGCGAGCAGAATGCCCTGGTCAATGGGTTCTCGGCCGTGGCCATGCAGCTTAGCTCATCCGCCAGCGGTCTTTACACATCAGGTCATGCCCTGTTCGGAGGCGCGGCCGGTGGCAGTGATAATGTCTGGGAAGGTGCAACCGAGAAAGAGGCGATTGCAGGCCCGTGGCCCGCAACCAATGAAATGACCGGAGAGCCAGAGCTGTTGGTGCAGGATGCCTCCAACGCTTTGTACCTCCTCGACCGATTCGGTCAACCTGTATGGAGCCGCGAAGTGGATGCGCCTGTGCTTGGTGAGGTTCTTTGGTTCAAGGCTAAAGATGGTCACATGCGTGCGGCCTTCTGCACCGAAGCGGCCCTGTATCTCGTTGACCGCTCGGGTAAGGACATGCCCGGATTCCCGGTGAGATTCGGGGCGCGGGCCTCGGTCCCGCTCACGGTGGTGGCGTACGATGGCGGCAAGGAACATCGTCTTTTAGTGGGATGTGCCGATGGCAAGGTGCTCAATTTCGACCTTGCAGGAAAACCCGTGCAGGGCTGGTCGTTTGCCGGGTCGCGAAGTGCCATTGATCGCAGCGTGCTGCATATTGTTTCTGGAAACAACGACCACCTGATCACTCACTCGGCCGATGGTGTCCTGCACATTCTGGATAGAAAGGGGAAGTCGAGATTAAAGTCGGATATTAGGATGCCGTTGGCTGCTGGTTCAGAGCTGAATGTGCTGAAGACCAAAGGAGGTGTAAAAGTGCTCGGCACCGATAGCATAGGGCAACTGGTGGCCGTGAGTCTCGATGGCAAGATGACTGTGAGTAAGGCCGAGAGGTTATCCGATTCGCACCGGTCTTTCACCATTGAGAGGGATGGGGCTCAACAATGGGTGATGACTGACCTCAACACTGTGAAAGTGTTGAGTGAGGGTGGAAAACCTTTATGGGAAATGCGTCTGGCGCCCGATGCGCACTCAGCGTTGGTCACATCGGGCAATGGCCCCATGTATATCTGCACCCACGACCCAGAGAACAGGAAAGTGAAGTTGCACGATGCCGTTGGCAAAGCGGCCCACGAGAGTGGCTACAGCCGGGGGGTGGTGGTGACCTTCAAAGACCCCGATGGGGGTATTGGTGTTGCCGCCATCGATGCCGATGGTCGGCTGCGGATAAGGAACGGCCTGAAGTTATAGAGGGTCAGTCCTCTACGCGATTCACAGTATAGCCCGTGAGTGTGTGCGTGTCGGGGCCAGTGTACCCGCCTCCGGTGCGCCCGCTATAGTACAGCCCGAAAATGATGCCCCGTAGCCCGAAATCGAGCTGGCGGAAGGTGCTAGAGAGGGGTCCGCTGCTGTCATGGCTCTCTGCCATCTGCTTCACCACCCATTCCAGCACTGGTTGGGGCATGTACGACAGGATACTGAGCAAAAGGCTCAGATCACCGATGTCGGCTGCCGGGGCATACTCCAAGGGGATGTCGACATGTTCTATGCACCCTGTGGCCGAAAAGGATGGGAAATACTCATCTCCAGGACACAGGATGTCGCCAATACGAGTCATTCCGCGCACGGCAGCCGGACTGAGGTATTGTGACCTGAAACTCATTCTCCGAGGAGTTGTGCACTGAGCCTGTATGAAAGGGTCATTGCGGTGAGCGAAGGGTTGATGCCCGGTGCGCTGGGGTACAGGCTGGTGTCTGCTATGAACAGGTTATTGAGTCCGTGCACACGATAGTCAGGGGCCACTACTGAGCGGGTGGAATCGACACCCATCTGGCATCCACCCATGAGGTGTAGCCCGAAATAGAAGGCCGACTCCACCACTTTTTTGGCGCCTTGGGCGTGCAGTATCTGTCGGATAGTATCGAGTCCGTCCACGCGCCTCCGGTTGTCCTGATCGGTGAGGGTCTTTTTGACTAACAGGTTGCCTTTTTTATCGAGGCTCATTTCGCCCCCTTCAGGCTCATCTCGCACGGCTACTTCGAGCGAGGTCATCTTGCGGTATTCGCGCATGATGCGGTGGTGGTCCTTGCCGTAAAGCTTGAACAGGAACGCGGTGCTGACCGGGCCTGCGAAAACGTTTTCCAACTTGAATCCGCGCCTGCGGAACCCCGGGTCGTTACTCGCCACGGTCTGGAACGAACCCTTCCATGCGTCCATGATATCATCAAACACTCCGAACAGCATGTACTGCGGGTGTTGGCAGAACCCTTTGCCCAAGGCAGGTAGCACATTCTTGTAGCCGCTGGCCAACATCAGCTTGGTGGTGCCGAAACTGCCGGCACACAGAATCACTTTGGCCCCGCGTACCTCGACCTTTTTTCCGCCATGGGTGCCGTACACGCGCACATGGTCGGTTTGGTGCTCCACACGGGCCACCTCAAACTCGCTGCGCAGCTCAAGCCCCTCGGTCAGTGCAGGTTGTATGCTGGTGACCAACGAGCTCTGCTTAGAGTCGCGGTAGCAGCCACCGAGGCAGCCTACACAGTCGTTACCACGTTCAAGCGCGCAATCGCCCATGCCCCTGCGCAGGTATTTCCACTTGTAGCCCAGGCTATCGCTCGCATCGCAGAATTTCTGGGCGTTGCGATTGCGTTCATTGCTACCAAAGGTGTGCAGCTTCAGGTTGGCCTCGGCCTTTTCGTACCAAGGGGTCAGGGCATCCACAGAGAAGAAATCGACCCCCGAGCGTTTTTTCCAGTCATTCAGCGCATCATCGTCAAAGCGGTCCATGAGGGCCTGATTGACAATGGTGGTGCCGCCCACACATCGGGCACGCAGGAAGGCTGTGCGCGCCTCAGTGTCGAACTCGATACCACCTCCCCAGAAGAGTTGGGCCGAATATTCAAGTTCGCTCTGCGGGAAGTTCTTCTTGGTGTAGTGCTTTCCGGCCTCGATGAGAAGCACTTTGGCCCCGCTGGCATTCAGCCTGCGGCTCATGATGCCTCCTGCCGAACCGCTGCCGATGACGATGAAGTCGTACATGTTCAGGTGTGCGAAGTTATAGCAAATACCACGGGTATATGGGGCCAGTACCGAGTGTGTGGGGCGGCCTCCTGCCGTGAGTACAGCTTTGCTGTTCGGGATCGGTGCATTTTGGATAACACCCAAGTCAACAGTCTGGCCTCTTCCCGACCACGGGCTTTCCCATGTTGGGAGTCACGATAAATCCCTACTAAGGTTTTTGCTCTTGTTTCAAAGTTATTCACAGTGGGCCCAAAAAACAAAAGCCCCTGATAATCAGAGGCTTTTCATCTTTTTGCAGTCGGTTGCCGAGCTGTCTGGCGGACCCGTAGGGATTCGAACCCCAAACCTCCTGATCCGTAGTCAGGTGCTCTATCCAGTTGAGCTACGGGTCCTTTTTAAGAGGGCTGCGAATATACACGCATTTATTCTTCCTCAAACGACTTGATGAAGTTCCGTTTCTTGATCTCGGTGCTAAGGATGTACTGATAGGCCCCATCGGCACTCGATCCTTTCTTGGTACGTTTCTCTGGCTTGGTCTCGCGGATGTTCATGTTGAAATCATCCTGACTTGAAATGGCGGCCATTAGACCGCGCTGGTAGGTGAAGAAGAACCAGATGTTGTCGCTCGGTTCCAGATAGAGGTTGAGAATGTCACCCCCTCTCTTCTTCTTCAGCTCTATCATGCCGTACATCATCTTGTTCACTTGGAATGTGCCCACCTGAGCCACCCCAATAAACCCTTTGTAGCGATATGCACCAGCCTTTGGGTCCCAGCTCAGTTTCACATCGGTGAGCATGATGGTGAACTTGAGTTCCTCGGGCATCTTCTTGAACGAGCCGTACAGGTTCAGATCCTGCAAAGCCTTGGTGGTCTTCTCTTTGCCCATCAGCTCAATGAGGGCCTTTTCGTAATCCTCGCCATAGTAAACGGCATCGAGCGGTGGGAAGTGGCTTATCAGCTTATCGGCCATGATGCGCTGGCTTTCTTCATTGAAGAAGAAGTCCATGCCGAAATACAGGTTGAAATTGGTGCTGTCGTTGTTCATGTTGTGCTTCACCGTGCCCAACGGAGCCAATTTGACCTGCCCGAAGTTGAGGCCCAGATTGAGCCTTCCCTGACCGCGGGCTATGCAGTCCTTGTCCAGGCTCACGTAGTTGCCGCCCACCACGGCCCCTTTCAGTTTCTCCTTGTTTGATATGCGGTATTCGCCACTGGCATTGTCGTAGTGCAGGTACCCCTCAGCGGCCACCACATCAATATCCTGAGCCTTGCGCTTGAGCGATAGGAACGTGGGGTATACCTGAGTGCTGTCCTTGCTCATCACCACACCCGATGACAGGGGCCTTCCGCCTGCATCGCGCGGGTCGGCAGGTATGGGTATGTAGATGCTGCGCGGGTCAATCTCTTCTTCAAACGCCAACCAGTCGCGCGTTATGCCCGGGCAGTTGTGCTTGATGCGTGTGCTACCCGCATAGCGCAGGTGCTGACGGCTGGCGAACAGTTTCACCTTGCCCTTGTAGTCGAAGTTGGGGCTGAGGGTGAATCCGGGGTCGTCCGGGATCATGCCCTCGCCATAGGTCTGCTGGGCCGAATCGACCCGGATGCTGTTGAAGGCAATGCTCTGTTTCTTGCCCGTTATATCCACATAGTCGTACATGCCGTTGGCCGTGTACTGACGCTTGCCTGTAACAGTGACCAACGCATCGTAGAACTTATGGTACTTGGTGATGCGGTTGGCTATGATGTTGGCCCTTGGCAGGGGGTCCATAAGAGCGTCCTTGCGCACTATCACCTTACCGCTATCGGGTTGGATGATGGCATCGGCCACGTCAATATGGTCCACATCCTTTGCGCTGATGATGCTCGATGCGATGTCGTACAGCGTGTTGGGCGACCGCCATTCGAGCGAATCCTGCTGCGGATGGGTGCTAACAAAGCGGGAGCCGGGTTTATCACCCACAATGGTTATCTGCTTCTTGTCAATGTCCCACTTAAACTTGTCGATGTAACAGATGTACTTGTTGAATGGGAAGTCAACGAAGGTGCCGCTGGTGTTCGAGTCGAACTCACCCATCCGTTTCAAAAGGTCAATCTTGAGCTTCACGTTGCTGGTCTTAAGGGCCAGCGAGGTGGCATCGAGACTCTTTAGCCGGAAATCGGCCGTATCGGCATTAAAGGTCGTGTTCTTGAAATTGAAGCCTTTGGAGGTCATCTCGCTCGCATCGAACGTCAGGTCACCAAAGCCTTTAAGCCCTTTCGGGTGCAGGTCGAGCCCCCCGTGGTGCTTGACCTGACCGGTGTAAATATCAAACGGTGCGCCTTCGTCATACGTGTACATATGGTCGCGCTTGGGTTCCCAGTGCAGGCGCACATCGGCACTGGTCACGGGCGGATATTCCACCCCGGCCTTCTGTTCCGCTATCACATAGCTCTGGGCCATGCCGTTCACACTATCCGGATAGAAGGTGAACTCTTTGGAGAGCGCGGTGCTGGTGATGTACTCAAGCTTACCATCACCCTTCAATCCTTCATGACTCATGCTGATGGTGGCGTGGTACTGCCCCTTGCCACCGAATACCGGGAATCCGCCCTCGGGCGTCTTGCGCACAAAACCGAGCGAGAAATCGGGCTGTAGTTTGAGCGTCTCTTTGAATTCGGGGAAGATTCCGGCCGATATGAAGTCGCCTTCGAACGCAATACCTTCTTTGGTGAAATTCTCAGCACTGTCTATAGTGAAGGGCTGAAGGTGGAAGTAGAAGGTCTCCTTCTTGTAGGCCCCGTCCTGGATGTCGCGCCCATCGTAATACACGAACGACCTTTCCAGGCTGTTGAACACCGGATAGCGAGGTGTACCCTTGAGGCTGCTCTTATTGTCGGGCCTATCCACCAACACCTCTCCTTTCAGGTCGCGCAGGAGCGTCTTCACCTTTTTCATGGGCTGACGACCGCTCTCATCCGGCACCCCATCGGGCACCTTCATGCGCAAGGAATCAATCTTCTCCATATCCACCTTAAAGGCATCGTAGCGGAAATCGAAGTTCTTGCCATACATGTCGAGCTGGCCGGCCAGCACCCTCCCATCGAAGTGGAAATCGCGATTCTTCTTTACGGTCAGATGCTGTTCGCGAGGATAGATGACTACCTGCTGCGAATCGCTCAGGAACACGCGGCTCACCCCGTCCATGTCCATGTCCCAGTTCAGTAGATTGAGCTTGGCATTGGGCACATTCTTGATGGTGCTGCTGTACTGAATGGCATCGTAGTCCTTCTGCTTACTCTTGTTCAGCACATAGTCCACAAGCCGCTGCTTTATGGTCACTGTGTTGTTATCGAAGTTGTAGTGCATCAGGCCTGCGTTGGCCATGTTTATGAGCATGATCTTCACATCGCTCTCATCGGCCTTCAGATATCCGGCCATATCCTGCACAGGTATCACATCGGTTCCGCGCTGCTTGGCATAGTCGCGTATGCGTTTGAGCGGATGGTTGTCGCCCGTGCCCTGCATACGGTCAAACCTCCGCTCCTCATAGAAGTTCTCGCTCTCAAAGGTCACCTCGCTGTCGCCACCACCGGTTATGTTGCGCATCTCCATCACTTCCTCGCCCATCTTCCAGCTAATGCTCTCCACGTGCAGGTCCATGTGGTGATATGAGTCGTAGAAAGGGCTCATGCCCACGCTCTCCCTGTCTCGGGTAAACGCCACCTTGCCGCCATCTACCTGATAGTTGATCTGCAGGCCGGGATGCCAGATGCTATCGCCCTCGTAGTACATGGCCATGCGGGCCCGGTCGCTCACAATCTTGTCTTTCTTTATCACGAATGCCTTGGAAGTGGCTCTGATAAATGGCTCCTTCACTTTGGTGAGCCTGTTCAGTTTCTTGAACACCAGGGTGGCCTCCTTGCCCTTGCGGCCGGTGCCCATGAACTTGACCCCATGCTGCGAGAAGCCCCCTTCATAGTCGATATCGGGATACACATTGGGGATGACGATGCTCACATCGTACGAGTCGAAGCGCGGGTACGAGGCGTTGTCCTCTTTCACATCGGCCAGCACTTTGTCCATGAGTGAGCCGAGCTGCGGCTTGCTCAGAAACTCGGGGTTCTGGAATGTGACCGAGTCGGCATTGAACTGAGGCCGTGTCACATCCACCTTATAGTGCCTCAACTCCGCATACACTTTTCCGGGGTTCATGCCTGCCCGGGTCCAGTCCACCCGGCCGCCTTTGCCCACCCACTGGTTGCGTGTGGGATAGTAAATGCCCTCCGTGCCCCAGATCACGCTGCTGTCGCCCTTGGAGATGGCCTTCAGATCGACCTTTTTGAAAACGAAATAGGGCACTGAGTCAAACTCAATACGGTAATCGGGGGTCTGGGCCACCCACTTCACTGATTTGGAGTCGAAAAGCGTGTAATCGTTAAAGATGTTGAGGCACGTTTCGAGGTAGATGCTGAACTGCTTGCGGGTGGTGGAACTGAGCACCTTATCGAGCCCGTTGTGGAAGGGTTCAAATGCCGCTGTGCGCTCATTTTTCACCAGCGACATGAGCGTGTTCATGTAATTCTCAAAATCGACAGGGGCCTTGCGTTTCTCAAGCATCTTGTCGCACATGGTCCATATCCGCTCTTTCTGGCCCCCACCGAATGCCCCACTGTTCCAGATCGGGATGATCTCTTTCTCCATGATCTTCTCAGCCTTCTTGGCATCGCCACCTCCGTACATGGTGGCTATCTCGCGCAGAAAGGCCGCGTCCTCGTGGGTGAACTTCTTGAGTTGCTGTGCATTGGCAAGGCTTGGAATCAGCCCCATGGCCGCGCACAGAAGGATGATGAGTCGCTTCATTGGCATGTTGCAAAGTAGGCGAATGTAGGCCGAAGGGGTGAAGTGCTTTTACATTGACCTATCTCATTACTTTCGCGCCTCCTTGCCCGGATGGCGGAATCGGTAGACGCGTTGGTCTCAAACACCAATGGTAGCAATACCGTGCCGGTTCGACCCCGGCTCCGGGTACGGTAGTAAGGGAGGCTCTTCGGGGCCTCCCTTCTTTATCTCCCCGAAACCTCTCGATCAAATGTCATCAGGCCCTGAGGAAGAAAAGGACAACAGGCGCAAACAGGCCCGATATGACCGCGCTTACCTGCGCATGGCCCAGGAGTGGTCTCGCCTTTCATATTGCAGACGCAAGCAGGTGGGGGCCCTCATTGTGCGCAACGGGCAGATCATAGCCGATGGTTACAACGGCACCCCATCGGGTTTTGACAACTGCTGCGAGGACGACTACGGCAACACGCACTGGTACGTGCTGCATGCCGAGGCCAACGCCATCATGAAGGTGGCGCGCAGCACCAACAGCGCCAAGGAGGCCACACTCTACCTCACCCTTTCGCCCTGCCGAGATTGTAGCAAGCTCATCCATCAGGCCGGCATCAGCCGATTGGTGTACCGCGACAGGTATAAGGACACGGGTGGCATCGAGTTCCTCGAACAGGCGGGGGTCGAGGTTGTTGAACTGCCCGACATCGACCAGGTCTGACCGGACGTGAACACGCGCAGGTACATCTATTACCCCATCGTACTCAGCATTGTGCTGGCCCTTGGCATGTTGCTGGGCGCCCACATGCGCAGCCCGATGAGTGTGGTAGGGGCCGATGGCGATGAGGCCGCATCGGCCCGCAAGGTGACCGACATCCTGAATTATGTGAGCGAAGAGTATGTCGATTCCATTGATGTGGCCGGACTGACTGACGAGGCCATCGTGGCCATGCTCAGCCAGCTCGACCCGCACTCGGCCTTCATTCCCGCCAAGGACCTTCAGGCCATGAACGAGCCATTGGAGGGGAATTTTGAGGGAATCGGTGTAGAGTTCAACATCATATCCGACACCATTGTGGTGGTCTCGGCCATAGCCGGTGGCCCTTCAGAGAAACTTGGAGTGATGTCGGGCGACCGCATCACAGCCATTGACGGCAAGAATGTGGCAGGCATCGGATTTAAGAGCGAGGATGTTGTTAAGAACCTGCGCGGGCAGAAAGGCACGGTGGTAAAGGTGAAGGTGGTGCGCAGGGGCCAGCGCAAACCACTTGAGTTTGAGATAGTGCGCGACCGCATTCCGCTTTACAGCATCGATGCCGCGTATATGATGGATGCAGGAGTGGGGTATGTCAAAGTGAGCCGGTTCGCCTCCACCACATCCGAGGAATTCCTGAAGTCGCTCACTGACCTGAAAGGAAAAGGCATGCGGAGTCTGATACTGGACCTGCGCGGCAACCCGGGCGGATACCTCAGCGCGGCCATAGACATGTGCGATGAGTTATTGCCCAAAGGCGAACTGATCGTCTATACCGAGGGCCGGTCGCGCCCCAAGGAGGTGAACTATGCCACCGCACGGGGCATGATAGAGAAAATGCCGGTGGCGGTGCTGATAGACGAGGGGTCTGCCTCGGCATCAGAGATAGTAGCGGGGGCTGTGCAGGACAACGACCGAGGGCAGGTGATAGGCCGCAGGTCGTTCGGTAAGGGGCTGGTGCAGGAACAGGTGCAACTGCCCGATGGGTCGGCACTGCGGCTCACCATTGCACGCTATTACACCCCCAGCGGCAGGTGCATACAGAAGCCTTACGACAATACCACTGATTACGGCTACGATCTGATGGACCGATACGAGCATGGCGAACTCTATTCGGCCGACAGCATCCGTATAGCCGACACCACGCGCTACTACACCAAGGCCGGCAAGCTGGTGAGGGGTGGCGGTGGCATTGTACCCGACCTGTTCATCCCCCTCGACACCACCGACCTCACGGAGCTGTACACCCGCCTGCTCAATAGCGGCCTGCTGCGCGACATGGCCCTCGACCTTGCCCAACGCGACCGCTCGAGGATGATGCAGATGGGCGATGGCAACAGATTCAATGCTGACTATCAGATCGATGCCTCGACCTTGGGCCTCATCAGGCAGCGCGCCAACGAGAAGAAGATAAGTGGCACCGAGGCCGATTGGAGCCGGATACGCGTTGTGGTTGGCCAGTACCTCAAGGCCATGATGGCCCGCACTGTATGGAACGGAAACGGATATTACCCGGTAATGAATGCCGATGACCCCGCGGTGCGCAAGGCCGTGGAAGTGCTCAGCGGCCCTCAGGCCAAGCGATAGACCTTACCGGGCAATGACTCGATGTAGCCTGCAAGCTCCATTTCTGTGAGCATGGCGCTCACCTTGCTCATGGGCATGCCGAGGCGGCTGCTTATCAGATCTATGCGCATCGGCCCTTCGGCCAACAGCTGCTGCACAGGCCGCTGCTCCTCGCTCACCTCTACGAACATCTGCCGCTGCACATGCGTGGGGCGGTCCATGTCCCAGCTCATGGCGGCTATCAGCTCGGCTGCCGATGTGATGAGGGCCGCCTTGTTCTGGTTGATCATGCGGTTGCAGCCCACACTATAGATGTCGGCCGGACGGCCTGGCACAGCAAATACATCGCGGTTGTAGCTCAGGGCAATCTCAGCGGTTATAAGCGCTCCACCGCTATCGGCCGCCTCTATCACAAGGGTGGCATCGGCCAGGCCGGCTATGATGCGGTTGCGGCTCGGGAAGTTGTCGCGCGAGGGAAGCGTGCCACTGCAGAAATCGCTCACCCATCCGCCACGTTCCAGCATCTCATCGGCCGTCCTTCGGTGCAGGTCGGGGTAGATGCGGTCGAGTCCGTGTGCCAGACACGCCACCGTGGGCAGACCGTACTTCAGGGCGGCCCGGTGTGCGGCTATGTCTATTCCGTAGGCCAATCCGCTCACTATGGTCGCACCGGTTGGAGCCAGACCCTCAATCAGCTCCTCGGTAAATGCCTTGCCGTGGGCCGTGGCCTTGCGGGTGCCCACCACACTCAGCGTGCGGGGCACGTTCAGGTCCATCGCGCCCTTGGTGTAAAGCAGCACAGGCGAGTCTTCCAGCTCTAGCAACCTGTGCGGATATCCGGCATCGAGGAAAAACAGCGGGACGATGCCGTTATCGGTAACGAAGCGCAGCTCCTTCTCAGCCTCCCTGAACAGGTCAGCCTTCACAATGGCATCGGCCAGCACATCGCCTATGCCCGGCACTTTGAGCAGCTGGGGTTTTTTGTGGGCGAATACTTCATTCACCCCACCGCAATAGGCCACCAGCCTACGTGCACGGCCATCGCCTATGCCCGGCAACATGGTCAGCGCAATGCGATGCAGCCACTTATCGTGGTCTTTCGCCTCCATCACCCGGGCATTCACACGGCCCTTATCAGGCAATAGTTCTTCTTCCCTTTCTGGGCAAGCAGGTACCTGTCGTTTATCAGATGGCCGGTGCCTATCAGCGCTTCGGGCCGGTCCATTTTGGCCTTGTTCACGGCAACGCCACCGGCCTGCACCATTTTCCGGGCCTCGCCCTTCGAGGCGAAAAAGGACGTGTTCACGGCCAGAAGGTCAATCAGGGCCACACCTTCGGCAAGCAAGGCTCTGCTCACCTCAAAGGTGGGCACACCGTCCATCACCTGCATCAGTTGCGCCTCGGGCAGGGCGCGCAGCATCTCCTCGGTGCCTTTACCGAACAGGAGTTCAGATGCGGCCTTGGCCATCAGCAGCTCCTCAGCACTGTGCACGCGGGTGGTAACCTCATCGGCCAGGGCATGCTGCAATGCGCGCAGGTGCGGGGCCGCCTCCTGCTCGCGCTCCAGTTCCTCTATCCGCTCGCGGCTCAGCAGTGTGAAGATGCGTATGTACCGCCTGGCATCATCGTCTGTGGTGTTGAGCCAGAACTGGTAGAACTGGTAGGGCGATGTGCGCTCGGGGGCCAGCCACACGTTGCCCTTCTCGGTCTTGCCGAACTTGCCGCCATCGGCCTTGGTCACCAAGGGCGCCACAAGGGCAAAGGCCTCACCGCCTTCCCTTCTGCGTATCAGTTCGGTGCCGGTCACAATGTTGCCCCACTGGTCGCTGCCGCCCATCTGCAGCTTGCAGCCGTGGTGGGTGTACAGGTGGCAGAAATCGTAGCCCTGTATGAGCTGGTAGGTGAATTCGGTGAATGAAATGCCGGTCTCCAGGCGGTTCTTCACACTGTCCTTGGCCATCATGTAGCTCACCGAGATGTGCTTGCCCACCTCGCGCATGAAACCCAAGAGGGTGAACGGCCCGAACCAATCGTAATTGTTGGTCATCAGCGCACCGTTGGGCCCCGGCCCGAAATCGAGGAACCGCTCCAACTGCGCCCTGATGCACGCCTGGTTGTGGCGCAGGGTGGCCTCGTCCAGCAGGTTGCGCTCGGCCGACTTGCCCGAGGGGTCACCTATCATACCTGTGGCACCGCCCACCAGTGCAATGGGCCGGTGGCCCGCCCGCTGCAGATGTGTGAGCAGCATAATGGGCACTAGGTTGCCTATGTGCAGCGAGTCGGCCGTGGGGTCAAAACCCACATAACCCGTCACCTGCTCGCGGTTCAGCAGTTCCTGTGTGCCGGGTATCGCATCGTGCAGCAGCCCCCGCCACCGCAGCTCTTCAACAAGGTCGTAGCTCGGAGAGAATTCCATGGCGGGCAAAGCTAATGGGCGGGTGGCCCCAAACGGATTCGTCTGTAGGCCGCGTTATCACGCACCGGAAGGCAATCGGGGTTCTCGCTTCTTGTGAAGTGTCTCCGGATTTTTCACCCGTCAGTCCGCGCACGATGCAAGCGCTTGCCCCCTGAGCCCTGAAAGGGCGCAGTCCATCGCAAATGATGCAACCAATATCACCCCGCCCTCTTACTATCGACTATGGACTATGGTCTATCGACTATGGGCTAATAACCCCGCACAACCACGATAACCCCCGCCTGTTTGTACCAGCGTTCGAACAACCGATATTCCATACATTGGTCTCAAATTCTGGGCCTGCTCATGTTCTCATGCACTGACCACAACCCATGAATGTGCCGCGGACTTTTTCTTCAACTATCGCTGTTACAAACAGCGAGAACTTATCCCCTAACAAGTGGTCCTCCGGAACACTTTTTCGGGCGGGGGAGAACATAGATTTAATGGATTTGTGCAAGACGCATGTTCTCATTACGGAAATGTTTGGTAAAACCATTTATGAGAATTTTCATTCCAAATCTCATTTTTTAATAGACATCACTGACAGGGCTGCAGGTCCATATATGATAAAATTATTGACCGATGGTGGCCAACAGTTTACCAAAACCATAATAATTCAGCCATGACAAGCCCAATCAAATCAATGTTTGTGGCTGTTGTGAGCCTGTTCTATCAATACTTGTACGCCCAAGATGTGGTATGGGTCAACCAGATGGGTGGGCAATTTTTAGAGAGTGTGCTTAGCACTTGTGCTGATACCTTGGGAAACCCGTTGTGCTATTGAAAAAGCTGTTTGAAAAAGTTACATAAAAGGTCGTGCAATATGCTCATGTTCATTATTTTAGGGTGT
>JBIKWM010000005.1:0-139308 GCA_044356305.1 Flavobacteriales bacterium | reverse complement strand
TTTCGGCTATGGCCAGCATGCTTCGACTTCGCTCAGCATGACAGGGCCGCGATACCTATGTCACCCTGAGCGAAGTCGAAGGGTGCTCAGTATCAGGCTTGGCGTTAGGTCCGGCATGCTTCGACTTCGCCCGGCATGACATAGGTGGGGCACGCTCTCATGGCAATGTGAGCCCTTCGGCTATGCTCAGGATAAACTCGGTCGAAGGGTGCTCAGTATCAAGCTTGGTGTTAGGTCCGGCATGCTTCGACTTCGCTCAGCATGACATAGGTGGCCTTCGCTCTCGATAACAGAGGCCGCGATACCTATGTCACCGTGAGCCCTTCGTCCATGGCAGGCATGCTTCGACTTCGCCCGGCATGACATAGGCGGCCGATGGGCCGTTGCTTACTGGACCAGAAGGCGGATCACGGTCGTCTGCTGGCCGTTGTGCGTGACGCGCAGCAGATACACCCCTTTGGGTGCATGGCGCAGGTCGCATTGGGCTGCGGTGCCATTCAGGGTCGTGACATCAGTTATTGTACGGCCCAGCATATCGAGCACCTCTGCGCGGTCGGTGGCCCTGAGGCCATGTACCGAGAACAGGCCGTTGCCTGGGTTGGGCGCCACACGCACGGCCTCGAGGAGCCCGGCCCCCACGCCCACGGTGAGAATGTCGATGCAGTCTGACATGACGGTGCAGCCATTGGCGGTCACCTCCACGGCATAGCTGCCGTTGGTGACGGGGCTGAAACTCTGGTCTGTGGCGCCCGCTACCGGAGCCGATGTCAGGCAGTCGAACCACTGGTAGGCGAGTCCGGCCTCGGTGGCCGTGATGGTGGCCCCCACGGTGGTGGTGGTGGCGGCTATGTCGCAATGGTCGAGCCTGATGACATAGGCGTCTCCGTAGCTCGAGGCCGAGGCGATGGACACGGTAGAGGTGTCGGGGTCCATGTCCATGGTGAGGCGGAATGTGCCGGTGAGCAGCAGATTGTCGGCCGGGTCAATGGCCAGGTCATCGAGGGTCTGACTGAAGGCCCCGCCTATCTGCTTCACCGAGACCAGGTCACCGCTGTCGGTGATGCGCATGATGAACAGGGCCCCGTTGGCCCCGAGCACCGGCAGGTTGAGCACAGCGGGTCCGGGGTCAAAATCCACCGCGCCCTGAAAAAAACCCATCACATACACATCGCCCGTTGACATGCGGCACATCCTGTCGCCATAAAAATTGCTGCCCGAGCCCAGCACCTTGCCCAACACATGGTTCCCGGCCGTGTCGAGCTTGAGGTAAAAGGCATTGTAGCCAAGGGCATTCTGGGTATCGGTGCCTGCACCGGGGTCAAGGTCCTGCATGCCCCGCATGTCACCGGCCATGTGCATGATGCCATCGGTGGCCACATGCATGCGGTTAATGGTGACGGAATTGCCCGAGGCACCTGTCCCGTTGAAGTGACGCACCCACACAAAATTCCCGTTCACGCTCAGTTTCAGCACATACGAGTCGAAGGTGCCATCGCTGGCCGCAGTGACCTGAGCCACCCCGGCATCGGGGTCAAAATCGGTGGTTCCGCCCGCCATGTATCCGGTCGCGTACAGGTTGTCGTCCTGGTCGAGGTCCATTGAGCGGATGCTCTCGGACCCACTGCCTTTTATGCCCTTGGCCCATATGAACTGACTTGTGGAGTCGATTTTCATGAAGAACATATTGTCCAAAACAGCAAGTACCGGAAGGTTGAATGTGCCTGCATTCAGATCGAAATCGGTGGCCGATTGGTAGGTGCCCGCCACCAGAACATTATCTTGAGAGTCGGTCAAGATGTGCTGCGGGCGGGTGGTGCCGGTGCTCTCAAACTGTCGGGCCCATGCAAAACCCCCGTTGGGGTTGAGCTTGAGCAGAAATCCCGCATCGGTAGTCCCGTTCGGGTTTACAAGGTTGAAGACAGGGGCACCGGGATTGAAATCGACCGTGCCCCTAAAGGTGCCCGACACATAGATGTTGCCCTGGCTGTCCAGGTGTATCCTTCGGCCCTCGTCAGCCAGCGTGCCTCCGATGCGCTTGGCCCATATCAGCGCGCCCTGAGGCGACAGCTTCTGAATAAAGATGTCATCCGACCCTCCGCTCGGGGTCAGGTTCAGTACACCGCTGCCCGGGTCAAAATCGGCCACATCGCCAAAACTGCCGGTGGCATAGACATTACCGGCTGCATCGGTGGTCACCGACCAGCCGTAGTCCCATTCCGCACTGCCTACCGTCTCTGCCCAAGATAAATGTTGTGCATGGGTGTCAGCGGCCAGTAAAAGCGCCAATAAGGGGAACAGATTCTTCATGGCTGATGAGGTCTTGAGGTGAGGTGACCAACAACAAACGTACTCACGCTCAGGCCATATCACTCTGTTGAGTAATAACTGTCGCTTGAAAATGAACAACTGCATCGGCCCTTCCCCGCCCCTGAAATGAGGGACGGGGCGTGGGGGCGTGGGGGCGTGGGGGCGTAGGGGCGTAGGGGCGTGGGCCGTAGAGACGTAGCATGCTACGTCTCTACCCAAAAAACCCATCAGTTGCACATGCGCTTCACGGGGTCGCACAGTTGGCTGACGCCCCCGGTGCCGATGCCGAACATGGTGAGGTAATACACCGTGCCCACCGTAAGGCCCGTGAACGATTTTTTGCGGCTCTTGCTGTACGAGGTGTAGATGGTGCGCGGCAGCGTCATGGTGCCGGGCGCCAGCACCATCATACCGTTGGCTATGCTCACATCGGGCGGCAGGGGTGCACCCTCGGTGAGGATGGCCACATAGGTGTCAATCTGCGGCTGTGGGTCGCAGTCGCACAGCAGCTCCTGCGTGGCACCCAGTTGCAACGATGCCCCTGTGATGGTGGCAGGCGCAGGTCTGCTGCCGTTGCTGTTCCGGGTAGGCGTGTAGCCACCCTGCAGTATGATGGCCTCGCTGCCCAGTGCCTTGCCATCGACAAATGTGGCCATCGTCACCAGGGCCTCCTCAAGGGCCTCATCGGCCACATTGAAGGCCCCGCGTGTGGCCGAGCCCCGGGCGTTCTTGTACGTGTTCCACGTATTCTGGTAGTCGGCTATCAGCCCATCAAATACCACCTGCGTAATGGGCGGGCTAGGGAACACCGTGGGATTGATGACGTAGATGCCTTCGCGCACACCGGTGGCAAAGCCATCGAGATCACCGATTTTGATCCGTTTGAAACTGAGTGAACAATGAATTCCTGCCATGATGAGTTGTTGTTAATGGTTTTTAGGTTGAAAAAGTGAACGGTTGAATGTGATCGGTACGATGGGGCGATGGGGCCAAGGGGCCTTCCAGCGCCCGGACGGGTCAAAATCTGTAACACGGCTGCGATCGCTCCAAACACGGCTGCGATCGTTCCAAACACGGCTGCGATCGCTCCAAACACGGCTGCGATCGTTCCAAACACGGCTGCGATCGTTCCAAACACGGCTGCGATCGTTCCAAACACGGCTGCGATCGTTCCAAACACGGCTGCGATCGCTCCAAACACGGCTGCGATCGCTCCAAACACGGCTGCGATCGTTCCAAACACGGCTGCGATCGGCCCGTGCAGGGTTGCGATCATTCTCCACTGGCATGTTCGAACGCTCGACAATCATGGGGGCAAACCTCAACAACCCGTTCCGGACGGCCATGGACAGCGCCCGAGCGGTAGCACATCGGGCCTGAGCGGTAGGCATAGGGGCCTGAGCGGTAACCGACCGCCCGCAACAGGGCGCACAAAGGCCCCGTGCGGCCCACATCGGGCAGCATCAGGCAGCTATGAACGGGGCACAGGCGCACCCATGGGCGCCACGCGGGCCCTATAAGACACTATGGAACGGGTGCGCACCCGCGCGAAGTCCCCGGACCCCTCAGGGGCGGGGCCGCGCGTTGCCGAGCACCGCCTGCACTATCACAGCGCAGGCCAGCTCGGTCTCCACATCGGCATACGACTCGCGCATGGCGCTGTTGAAGTCAGTCAGATTCCTCCGGCTCACCCGCACAGGGGGCAGCCCACCGCACTTCATGTCCAGGTGCATGGTCTGGTCCATGGCCTGTGCGTAGTGCAGGTTCACCACCTGGCTGCGGTTCACCCCAAAGAAATAGCCCGGCAGGCCGCCCACCAGCCGGGCAAGGTCCGTGGCGCACGACAGCTCCACCACCCTCAGGCTGCGCAACGACACATAATACACCATGGTGCGCTGGTCCTCGCGGCTCAGCAGCACCAGCGTGTACGGGTCTATGTAGTGGCACTCATTGCCACTGACCACCATAACAGGTTGAATCTTAGGTTTTTCCATATTGAAATGTGTTGGTTTGTAGGCCTTGTTTACTGATCGTAGATGCGAATGTATAACGGACAATTTGGCACTATCAAACCAACTTTTGCTCATAAATTACATGTCTGACGGACCTTTTTTGGGCCTCCGCACACCCTCTTCACCGCCCGCAGGCCGCGTCAGTGCTGCAAAACACCCTTTACCACAAAGTGGCCATAAATTACATGTCAGACGGGGTAAAACGGGGGCTAATTTTCTTGCGTAGGGCCCGAGGTTGACAAGTGGGGGGGAGTTTGTTGAAGGGGCGAGGATGGGGGGTGTTGGGGCGGGTTATTACCTTGCGGGGGTTAATTCGAGGACATATAGATAGGTAGCCCATGCCGTTGAGTTGGAACGAGATCAAAGACCGCGCCCTGCAAGCTTTGATAGACTCCTTAATCAAGGAGATTGACCAGATGGTGTATCGGCTGTATGGGCTTACGGAGGAGTAGATTAAAATTGTAAAAAGCAACCGAATCGAATAAGATGAAAGCTAACGAACTTCAAATAAACAATTTCCTACAGGCACCAAACGTGCAGTTTGTAATACCTGTGTACCAGCGCAACTACGATTGGTCAAATACAGAGTGTAAAGACCTTCTGAGGGATATTATCTCCGTTGAAACCGAAAACAGAGGCACTCATTTTATCGGTAGCATAGTATTTGTGCATGAGGGCACTTACAGCACAAGCGAAGTTAAAGAGCTCGTTATTATTGACGGTCAACAGCGTTTGACGACTATCAACATATTGTACGTGGCATTATATCGTTTTGCCATAGACAATGGATTATCACGAGAATCAGAACGTTTGTACAATATGTTTCTCACCAATCAATACGTGAGAAACGATGAAAGCAAACTCAAACTGAAGCAGACAGACGCAAACTCAGTGGCTTTCAAATCCATTTTATTAGGGACCGACAATAAATCCTTGCCGTATTCGAATGTGATAGAAAATTTCAATTACTTCAGAAGTGTAATAACGGAAGAGAAATTTTACACTATATTGAATGGTCTTAATCGATTGATATTCGTTGAGATTTCTCTGGAAAGAGACAAGGATGATCCTCAACGCATTTTTGAAAGTTTAAATTCTACAGGATTGGATTTGTCCCAGTCTGACTTGATTCGAAATTTCATTCTGATGGATCTCACACCAAAAGATCAGAATCGAGTTTTCGAAACCATTTGGAATCCAATTGAAGAAAATGCTAGAGACTACGTCAGGCAGACTTCATTAGTCTCTGAGTTCATTAGAGACTATCTTACGCTGAAGACCAGAAAGATTCCTAATAAGAACCAAGTCTACGCAGAGTTCAAGAGCATCTATCACAATAAAAAGGATGGGACTTATCAGCAGGAGCTTGAAAATATCAAGTCCATGTCCATTCACTATAAGAAATTGATTAATCCGTCCACAGTGCTTGATGTGGAAATCAAACGTGAATTGGAATACATCAGCCGTTTGGAAATCAATGTAGCTTTCCCGTTCCTTTTGCAGGTTTTTGAGGATGCCGAGAATGGCTTTTTGTCTAAAGAGGACTTAGTGAAAATCTTTAAATTAATTCAAAGCTACGCCTGGAGAAGATTTATCGTAGGATTGCCTACGAATGCACTGAATAAGATATTCATGACCCTTTATTCGGAGGTTGATGCTGAAGCGTATTATGATTCAATTGCGGCAGCCTTAGCGAAAAAGAAAGGAAGTGCTAAATTTCCAAGTGATGAGGACATTAGAACGGCATTGAAAGATAAGGATCTTTACAATATAAAACCAAAGAACAGAAATTACCTGTTTGAGATGCTTGAAAACTACAATAACAGGGAATATGTGAACACCAGCAACGAGAATATTACCATTGAACATATTTTTCCAAATAACCCGAGTGATGAATGGACTTCAGACATTTCTTCAGAAGATTATTTTCTCTTTAAGGAGAAGTACCTCAATACAATTGCAAACCTTACCCTATCAGGTAATAACGGTGCGTTGGGGAATAAATCCTTTTGTGAAAAAAAGAAGATGAATAACAATGAGGGTGAACAAGGATATAACTATAGCAGATTGTGGCTCAATACATACCTAAAAAATATATCGACATGGGATATAAATGCTTATGAGGACAGATTAAATATCATACATGACCGGTTCTTGAAAATTTGGGCTTTCCCAGATGTACCTATTTCTGAATCTGAAGAATCAGATGAACTCAATATTTTTGATGCAGAGAGTCCCACACATAGAAAATTGGAGTACTTTATATGGGATAACACAAAGGTTGAGGAGGATACGATTGCTCAAATGTACTTTTATGTAATAAGTAAGTTACATGATAGAAACGCACAACTTTTATTGAATAGCCAAGACACAATAAGAATTGCAAGAAGTTCCGAAAGCTTCAGAGCAGCTCAAGAAGTCGTCAGTGGTTGGTACATAGAATCTAATATTGACAGTAATTCCAAGTTCAGCATATTGAAAAAATTGCTCACTATATTTGAATTAGAGGAAGAGTTGCTTATAAAATATGCTGCAAATGAGGAGAGCGCTACTGAACCGAATCGATTTGGGGTAAGGAAGAAATATTGGCAGCAATTACTGCCGCTTCTTAATGACACGAATTTATTTGGGAATGTACGCCCTACGAAAGACCATTGGTTAAGCACTGGCGCTGGTATTGGCGGTGTCTCATACACTTTGATTGTAACCAAATCGCTTGTACGAATCGAGTTGGGAATATCCACTTCAAGTAAGGAACAAAATAAGTCTTACTTTCATAGGTTGCTGAAGAATAGAGATGCGATTGAGACGGCTTTTGGAAGCATACTGGAATGGGAGGAATTACCTGATAATAAAATGAGCCGAGTCAAGTATGAATTGATGGGGGTGAATCTGTATCAAGAAGATACTTGGGCAAGAATGAATGACTTTTTCATATCCTCACTACCTAAATTCGAAAATGCCTTTCAGCGTTTCATTAAAACTTTGAGATGACCCCACCCCCTCAAGCATCCCGCAGCATCACTCTCCCTCTCACTCTCACTCTCCCTTTCCCTTTCCTTCCATAAATTTGACCTGCACATACCAGAACAGAAGGATAACATGGAACTGTTCATCTCAGAGACTCACGACCTGCCCGAGGACACCAACCAATGGAACATTACCCTGTTGGAGGCAATGAAGCAATTCTACAAGGCCCATAAAAAGGTGCCGCTCTTGATATTGGTGCATAAGTCCATGTACAAGACCTATCTCGATGTCATGCAGATGCACGGATTCGAGGTGGCGACTGCCGGTTTAGGAGAAGTTCATAAAGAAGAGATGAGGCTAACAGACGGGTTGCAAGACCTGGCAGAGTTGAAGCTCACAGTGCTGCTAGGGCCGAAAAATGAATTTCAGTTGTTCGCCATTCCCTCCGTTGAGGTCGAACTCATGCAGTTCAATCTGAGCTACGTAAACGAAGGCGCGCTAGACGAGGATTGACTCTCCCCCGCCCAATCAAGCATTCCTCAGAATCACTCTCCCTTTCACTCTCGCTTTCACTCTCACTCTCCCTTTCACTCTCACTTTCACTCTCCCCATCAAACGGGCGTCTGCCATGCGGCCCTGTCATTCCCTGATGATGCGGTGGGCGTAAACGCCATCTGGCGTCTGCACCCTGAGCAGATATATGCCGCTGGGCACGTCCATGGTCAGCATGTTGCCGCTGCTGCCATTACCTGTCATCACAGGTCGGCCCATCATATCAAACAGCTCAAACTGAAAGTTCTCGGCATGGGGCGTCATTACCCGGAAAGAGCCCTTGCTCGGATTCGGGAACACGCGAATATTCCCGGTCATTTGGTTCTGGAGCCCCGTGAGCAGGGGCCCATCATCGGCATTGAACAGCCCGCTGGGCCTCAGGTAGGCCAGCACCGCACTCTGACCCGATGGGGCGGTCTGGCCCCATCCGGGCACGTTGGCCGTGGGTATGGCATTGCCCAATGGCGCCCCGTTGGCATCGGCATTGTGCCGGCCCACACATACCACCCCGTAGGCGGTCTTGTGCACCCCGAAAATATCGGTGTTGCCGCCCCCGGCCTGTGTAAGGGTGTCCCATTCTCCCACAATGAGCGATGAATAGAGCGGCACATGCAACGGGGCATCGTACACGCGCACAAAACTGTTCCAGCACCCCGCGCCACCGAAATAGGGGTTGACATTCGTCTGGTAGGCATCGGCCGTGGTGATGGTCCTGCGTCCGAGGGCGGCCAGCAGCACGCTGCCATCGGCCGTCACATCCAGGGCATTCTTGGCCATGCGGGTGGTGTTCAGGTCGGGCCAGCCGGTGTTGGGGTCGGGCCAGCCGTCAAGGTTGGGGTGCGGGTGCGGTGTGCCCAGGCCGCCCGTGCCCTCGGCCAGTTCGGCCACATATGTGCTGGCCCGCAGTGTGCCGTCTGTCAGGTTCAGCCTGCCCAGCCACGACTCGTGTATGTTGCCGTTGGTGCCCGTGAACCGGTTCTGAAACCCGTAGGCCCCCGGCTCGGCCGCTATGGTATTGCCCTCCCAGAAGTTCTCGGTATTGTTGCCGTGGGTGCGTCCGCCCACCACAAGCATGTCATGGAGGTAGTCTATGGCCAGCGCATCGACATACTGATCGGGGATGGAGCCCACCGTGTCGCCATCGGGGGTTATCTCATGATAGAGTCTGCTCCACCACCTCAATTGCCCTGTAGGGCTGAATGCGATGACCGCAGGCTCAAAATCGGGGGTCTCATCGGGGTTGAAATAGCTTTTGAAGTTCATGCCCAGGTACATGTTGCCGTTCCGTCTGTCAACCACCACGCTGCTGGCCCCCCAGACAGGGCAGCACGCCTCGGGCGAATAGCCGGTGTATCCGGGGCTGTTGGCCGATGGGGCCGCAGGGTCGCACGGACCGCTGAAGAGCACATCGGCCGGCCACGTGCCTTTGCGCAGGCCTCCGTTGCCATCGGGCAGCAGGACATCATATTCCTGTTGGGTCCACGACCGCAGTTCGCAGCGGCCCGTTATCTTGAACACGATGCCGCTGTGGCTCAGTGCCGCCAGCCCCCCGTTCGGATTGGCCGAAGCAGGCGTGCCCCGCCATTCGGCCCCGCTGCTGAGCCAGTGCGTGCGCCAATCGGGCACCACCATGCGCTGGCCGTTGGCATTCAGCCTGTACATGGCGCTCCAGTCATAGCCGTGGGCGGCACCGCTCACATAATACACCTCGCCATCGGCAGTCACGTCCCACGGGTGCGCCTCTTTGGCGTAGCTCTCGGCCCACACCACCCTGAACCAATCGAGCCCGGTGGGAACGGCATCCACAAAATTCCCGTTCAGGCGGGCAATGATGTAGCCGCCATCGTTGGCATAGGTGTCGGCCGTGTTGCAACTGATGTAGAGCTGTCCGGTCTGCGCCCTCGGCTCTGAGGTGAACTTCATGAAACGGATGTCCTCCACCGCCCCTTCCGCAAAATGGACCACCCTCAGGATTGACGTGAGCGACTCATCCAGATGCAGCATGAACCCGAACCTCCCCGTACCGAGGCTGTTGGGTATGCTGCCCTGATAGCCGATGGTCTGCATCGGGGTGCCCGGTGGCAACCAATCCAGGTCGTCAGACCCACCGCAGGCCAGAAAGGTGCCGTCACTGAGCTGATGCACATCGTTTAGGGTCTCATTGCCGGTGCCCCCCACGTAGGTCATCATATCGTTCTGAGCGTGGGACATCAGGGCCCAGCAAAGCGGGAACATCAAAAGAACTGTTCTCATCCTTTTTGGTCATAAGGAACCGATACAATTATCGGAATTGACGGATGAACCGCCAAGGTGACCGGCCTGGCCTTTTATGGTCAAGGCCCCCACCCCCTCAAGTGTCCCTCAGCATCACTCTCCCTTTCACTCTCACTTTCCTCTCACTTTCACTTTCCCCCTCACTTTCACTTTCCCCCTCACTTTCACTTTCACTTTCCCCCTCACTTTCACTTTCCCCCTCACTTTCACTTTCACTTTCCCCGCTCCTGCACTGTACTTTCAGCGCCTCCGTCTGTTCTATCCCTCCCATCATGAGAAACCCGATATGGCCCGCTGCGGCCTTGGCCGCCCTGTGCTGTGTGCTCACACTCCAAAGCTGCCGCAACACACCCGGTGGCCCACCGCCCATCGACCCGGCCTTTGTCGAGCACGTCAGCGGGTTCACCTCGGGCATCATATCCAATGCGGCCACCATACGCATACAGTTCACCCGCCCCATAGGCAGTGCCGACACGGTGGCGGCCCCGCAGGGCCTGTTCAGCTTCAGTCCGGACATAGAGGGCACCACCCACTGGGTAGATGCGCGCACCATCGAGTTCAGGCCTGCCGCACGCCTCAGGGCCGGGCAGGTGTACGATGGGGTGTTCCACATCGGTAAGGTGATGGAACTGCCCGAGAAGCTGCGCGAGTTCCCTTTTCAGGTGCAGGTGATGGACCAGTTCATCAGCGTCAGCACCGACCCTTTGCGGCCTCTGGCACCTACCGACATGCACTGGTACCGCCTGGAGGGCACGGTGCAGCTGGCCGATGTGGCCGACACGGCTCAGGTGCGCCAGACCGTGACGGCCAAAGCACTGCCCAACGGGGCACGCATGCGCTGGCAGCACACCGATGGCACGTCCCACCGCTTTGTGGTGGATAGCATAGCCCGGGGCGAGAAGGCCTTTGAGCTGGCCCTGCAATGGACGGGCGGGCCCGTGGGCGTTGACCTGAGCGGTGAGGCCCTGGTCCGTGTACCGGCCTTCGGGGAGTTTGCCGTGACCGATGTGCGGGCCGTGCAGTACCCGCAGCAGGAGGTGCGCATCAGCTTCTCCGACCCGCTGCAGGAGGCACAGGACCTGCGCGGCCTGGCCAGCATAAGGGGGCAAGAGTCGGCCACACCGGCCGTGGAGGTGAACGAGGTGGTATTGCGCCCCGGCAGCCGCCTGAGCGGAGATGTGACCGTGGATGTGCGCAAGGGCATCAGGAACCTCATGGGCTATGCCCTGCCCACCGACCACACGGCCACCGTGCGCTTCAGCGAGATCGACCCGCAGATAAGGCTCATCGGCAACGGGGTGATCATTCCGCAGAGCGATGGCCTGCTGTTCCCCTTCGAGGCCGTTAACCTCCATGCCGTGCAGGTAAAGGTGACCCGCATCTATGAGGACAACGTGGCGCAGTTCCTACAGGTCAACGACCTGTCGGGCGCCTACGAGCTGCGCAGGGTGGGCAAAACGGTGTTTGACAGGGCCGTGCCCCTCAAATCCGAACGACCCATTGACCGCGGCCAGTGGAACCGTTTCTCGCTGCGCCTCGATGAGCTGATAAAGACCGAGCCCGGGGCCATTTACCGCGTGGAACTGAGCATGCGCAAGGAGTTTTCGGCCCTCAAGTGCATGCAGGGCGGGCTGACGCCCCTCACCTACAACGAAGAGGGGAATGAGGACGAAGAGGAGAACGACTACGGCTATTACGATGACTACTACTACTACGAGGATGAGTACGAGTGGAACGAGCGCGAGGACCCGTGCAAGCCCTCGTACTACATGGGCCACCGCAGCAAGGTGGCGCGCAATGTGCTGGCATCTGACCTGGGCATCATAGCCAAGGCCGATGCCACCGGGGGCCTGCACGTGGTGGTGAGCGACCTCCGCACGGCCAGCCCCCTCTCGCGGGTGAAGCTCGATGTGCTCGACTATCAGCAGCAGGTGATAGGCAGCGGCAGCACCGATGGCGATGGCATGCTGAAACTTGAACCGAAAGGGAGGCCCTACCTGCTGGTGGCGCGCAACGGGGCACAGCGCGGCTACCTGGTGGTCGACCGCGGTGCGGCTCTCAGCGTCAGCATGTTTGAGGTGGATGGCCAGACCACCAAAAAGGGCCTCAAGGGCTACATCTATGGCGAACGGAGCGTGTGGCGGCCGGGCGATACGCTGTTCCTCTCCTTCATGCTCTTTGACCGCGAGCAGGTGCTGCCACCCGACCATCCGGTGGTGTTTGAGCTGCACGACAGCAAGGGCAACCTGCACACCCGCACGGTTCGCACCAACGGGGTGAACGGGCTCTACGATTTCCGCACCCCCACCCGCACCGAAGACCCCACCGGCAACTGGACCGCCACCGTGCGCACAGGCGGCAGCGAATTCAGCCGCACCGTGAAAATTGAGACCATCAAGCCCAACCGCCTCAAGATAAATATGCAGCCTGCGGCCAAGGTGCTCACGGCCGCAAGCGGGCAGAAGCTGACGCTCGATGTGAAATGGCTGCACGGGGCCGTGGCCAAGGGCATGAAGGCCAGCGTGGACATGACCCTGGTGGAGGCCCCAGACCCTTTCCCCACCTACAAGGGCTACACCTTCACCGACCCCACCCGCTATTTCTACAGCGAGGAGAACAGGGTGTTTGATGGAAAGTGCGATGAGGGCGGCCGCGCCACCTTCGATCTGGGCATCCAGGTGGTGAATGAGGCCCCGGGCATGCTCATGGCCGGACTCAGCGCCAAGGTGTTTGAGCCGGGGGGCGATTTCAGCATCGACCGCAACAAGGTGCTCTATTCGCCTTACACGGGCTATGTGGGCTTCAAGGTGCCCGCGGGCAAGGGCTGGCGCGGGTCATTGAGCAGCAACGAGCAGCACATCATCCCGGTGGTAACCCTCGACCCCGAGGGCCGACCGCTGAGCCGGACCGGGGTGCAGGTGGAGGTGTTCCGGCTCGACTGGCGGTGGTGGTGGGAAGGCGATGACGATGGCCTCTCGCGCTACGTCAACAATGCCTCGGCCTACCGCATTGGGCAGCATGAGGTGAACACCATCAACGGCAAGGGCACCTTCACACTCAAGACCGAACAGAATTTCTGGGGCCGCATCCTTGTGCGCATGACCGACCCCGAGACCGGCCACAGCGCGGCCCAGGTGGTGCGCATGACCTACGATGGCTGGTTGGCCAACATGGGCGAAGAGGGGGCCAAGGGCGCCACCATGCTCATGTTCGACCTCGAAAAGGATACGTTCAAGGTGGGCGGTGAGGTGCGTTTCAGCATACCCAGCGCCAAAGGCGGCCGCGCGTTGCTCAGTCTGGAGAACGGAAGCTCGGTGGTGGATCTGCGGTGGATCGACCTAAAGGACGGACAGACGCCTATCAGCTTCAAGGTGACCAAGGACATGGCCCCCACCGTGTATGCGCACGTCAGCCTGGTGCAGCCCCACGGCCAGACCGTGAACGACCGCCCCATACGCATGTACGGCATACAGCCAGTGGCCGTGCAGGATCCCGCCACGGTGCTCAAACCGGTGATAACCATGCCTGCCGAGCTGCGGCCCGAGCAGAGTTTCGACCTGACAGTCAGCGAGGCCACCGGACAGGCCATGACTTATACCGTGGCCGTGGTCGATGAGGGTCTGCTCGATCTTACACGCCACAAAACCCCCGACCCGCACGCGCATTTCTATGCCAAGGATGCCCTGGGCGTGCGCACATGGGACATGTATGATCTGGTGCTCGGGGCCAAGGCCGGAGAGCTGGCCGGGCTATTGGCCATAGGGGGCGATGAGTACAACCGCCCCAAGGGAGGTAAAAAGGCCGACCGTTTCAAGCCCGTGGTGCGGCATCTCGGGCCGTTCACGCTGGCAGCCGGGAAAAAGGTCACGCACAAGATCACATTGCCCAACTACGTGGGCTCGGTGCGGGCCATGGTGGTGGCCGGGCAGGACCTGGCCTACGGAAATGCCGAGAAGGCGGTGCCTGTGCGCAAACCGCTCATGGTGCTCACCTCCCTTCCCCGCGTGCTGGGCCCGGGCGAAACGGTGAAACTGCCCGTCACCCTCTTTGCCATGGATGCCAAGGTGAAAAGGGCCGAGGTGAAGGTGGAGGTGAGCGGCCCCATACAGATACAGGGATCGGCCACAAGAACCGTGGAGTTCAAGGCCATAGGCGAGGAGATGGCCTATTTCGACCTGATCATTCCTGAGACCATTGGCAAGGCCACGGTGAAGGTGACCGCCACCAGCGGAAGCGAGCGGGCCGAAGACCGTACCGAACTGGAGGTGCGGCTGGGCAACCTGCCTGTGCGCGAGGTGGTGGGCGCGGTGATAGAACCGGGTCAGGAGGCCGAACTGCTGATAGTGCCACCGGGCATGTCTGGCACCAACCGCGCATTCCTCGAGGTGTCCGATATGCCGGCCATCGATCTGCGCAAGCGCCTGGGCTACCTCATCAGCTATCCGCACGGGTGCATAGAACAGACCACCTCGGCCGCGTTCCCGCAGTTGGCACTCGATCGCATCACCTCACTCACCGAACAGGAAAAGAGCGCCATAACGGTGAACGTGAAGGCCGCGCTGAACCGGCTGCGCTCCTTCATTGTGCCAGAAGGGGCCTTTGCCTATTGGCCGGGGCAGACAGATGTAAGCTATTGGGGCACAAGCTATGCGGGCCATTTCATGCTCGAGGCCAAGGCAATGGGCTACACCCTGCCGCACGGCATGCTCGAGGGATGGATCAAGGCACAGGCAGCCATAGCCCGCAGGGCCGATGGCGCCAATAACATCGATCAGTATCCGGGTGCTGAGCTCGACATGGCCTACCGCCTCTACACCCTCGCCCTGGCCGGTGCACCGGAGATTGGAAGCATGAACCGTCTGCTGGAACGCGGCCTGCGCGACCCCGATGCCGCCATGCGCCTGGCCGCAGCCTACCAGCTGGCAGGCCGGGCCGACATCGCTGCCCGACTTGTGGACAGCAACCTGAACCGCAAGACTGCAACCGCCACCTCACCCTTCGATGGCACATACCGCAGCCCCGAGCGCGACATGGCCATGACCCTCGAGACCCTCGTGCTGATGAAACGCCAGAAAGAGGCTTTCCTCCTGATGCAGGACCTCGCCAAAAAACTGGGGTCAGACACATGGTATAGCACCCAGACCACGGCCTGCGCCCTGTTGGCCATCAGCAAATATGCCGGTGCCGCACCCAAGGGCCAGCTCAGATACAGCTACACGGCCAGTAACGCAAAGAAGGGTGACCTCAGCACCGACCAGATGCTGTCTGTCACCGACCTGAACATGAAAGGAAAGGAGACCATACGTGTGAAGGTGCGCAACAACGGCCCTCGCCCACTGTACGCCCGCGGGGTGGTGCAGGGCATACCCGTAACAGGCGATGCCGTGGCGCGCCAGAGCCAGATGGACATGACGGTGCGATATACCGACCTGTCGGGCAATCCCATCGATCCCGGCACACTGAGGCAGGGAACCGACTTCATGGCCGAGGTGACCGTGCGTCACCCATCTACCCGCGACCGTTACAGCGACCTGGCACTCAGTCAGGTGTTCCCCAGCGGATGGGAGATTGTGAACATGCGCCTGACTGACGATGCCGGACCCGCCACCTCTCCCTTCACGTTTCAGGACATCCGCGATGACCGGGTGTACACCTACTTTAACCTGGCCAAGGGTGCCACAGTCACCTATCGCACCCTGCTCAATGCCACCTATGCCGGGCGCTATTTCCTGCCACAGGTGAGCTGCGAGGCCATGTATGACAACGAGGTGCAGGCCCGCCTGCCGGGCCGTTGGGTGACGGTGGAGTGAGGCAGGCTTACCGACAATGCTCCAATAGGAACACATACATGTCGGTGCTGCCCAGTTCCTTGGCCCGGTTCCAATCGGCACAGGCACCCAACTGGTCCTGCATGGCCATTTTGCACCGGCCCCTGGCCAGGAAGTAGGTGGGTTCTTCGGGTTCGATGGTAATGGCTCGGGTGAAATCGCCCAGTGCCAGATTCAGATGCCCTGCCGACAGATTGACTAGCCCCAACTCAAAATGTGCCGAGGCATTCCGATCATTCATGCCGATCACTTTTTGAATATCGGCTGCGCCACCACTGGCATTGCCCGCCTCACCCCTCACCTTGCCCCGTTGAATGAGGGCATCGGCATTGTTTGGCACGAGCACCAGCACCTGATCGAAATCGAACTCTGCTCCTTTCAGGTCACCAAGTTTGTGGCGCGTGAGCCCACGGTTGAAATACACCTCCACCGGTATGCGCGACAGCGACTTCGCCACATGATTGAAGTCGGATAGCGCCTCCTTGTACCGGCCAGCACCATAGTGGGCGGTGCCCCGCCCGAAGTAGTTGATCATCCAACGGTCGTTCACCGCAATGGCCGCAGAATAGGCCTCAACGGCCGCAACATATCGGGCGGCACGCAGTTCGCTGGTGCCCTTGTTGCTCAGCCTTACAAAATTCGAGTGCTCGTCATTCCCCGTCTCAATCCCCCTCATCTGAAATGAGAGTGTCAGCTTCATCTTGGCCGCCACTGATCTGCCATCGCGCGTGGCAGGACGGGTGAAATCGGGCAGCAGCCGCACCGCTGTCAGGGCCGCATCGTTCAGGCACGCACTGTTGCCGTATGTCACTTTCACAGTCGATATGCTGCCGTCCATCTCCACACGGAACTGCACATTCACATCGCCAGTGAGCGAGTGCGGAAAGGCACACTCCGGGTAACGTATCACCTTGCGCAGATCCTCAATCAATGCCCCATCAAAAGAGCTGTAGTAGGGCCATTGGGTCAATGTGCCCTCAAGATCGATCAACTCCAATCCTACGAACAGAACAGTCCGCTTCCCATCGGCCCAAAGTGTGTCCGACTGGGCTCTGGCATCATTGATAAACAGGAGGATAAGAAAGATACAGAGGGCTCTCCGTGCAATCATGAGCGAATCTGAAACAAGGATAATCAACCTCGTCATAACGAAACTCAGGCTCACAATCAACAATGATCCGGCCATTAAATGGCTTGATCTACAGGCCTTGAGGGTTCAGGTCAGCCTGCAACCAACGTACCTATCCGTTCTCCGGTCAGCAGGCGGACAAGGTTGCCACCGCTGTCCATATCGAAAACGATGATGGGCAATTCGTTCTCCTGACAAAGGGTGAATGCCGTAAGGTCCATGACTTTCAGGCCACGCTCGTATGCCTCGCTGAAAGTCACTGTGTCGTACTTGGTTGCGGTGGGGTCTTTGAACGGGTCAGCCGTGTAGATGCCATCCACGCGGGTGCCTTTCAAGATCACATCAGCCTCTACCTCAATGGCACGCAACGAGGCGGCAGTATCGGTAGTGAAATATGGATTTCCCGTTCCGGCCCCGAAAATCACCACCCTTCCCTTCTCAAGGTGACGCACAGCTCGCCTGCGTATGAACGGCTCAGCCACTTCCTCCATTTTTATGGCCGACATCAGCCGCGTCTGCACCCCACAGCGTTCAAGGGCACTCTGCAATGCCATGCTGTTGATCATGGTGGCCAACATACCCATATAGTCGCCTTGCACACGGTCCATGCCGCCCTGTTCGGCCTGTACACCACGGAATATGTTGCCGCCTCCTATCACAATGGCCACTTGCACGCCAAGAGCCGTGGCTTCCTTAATCTCAGATGCGTAGGTGCTGAGTCTGTCGTGATCAATACCGAACTGCTTGTTGCCCATGAGCGATTCACCGCTCAGTTTCAAAAGGACGCGCTTGTACTGCATTTGGTGAAGTTGAATCTGGAGAGAGATGGGTAATGGGCAAAAAAAAGAGGCCCGAGGCCTCTTTTCAGTGAATCAATTGGCGAGCGACACGCGCTTGAAGGCCGTCACTGTCAGTTCCGGGTGAGCTTCCTTCAGATACTGCTGCACACTCTTCTTGCTGTCCTTGATGAATTCCTGCTCCAACAGGGTCGATTCTTTGAAGAACTTGTTAAGACGACCGGCAGCGATCTTCTCGGCCATCTCAGCAGGCTTCCCTTCTTGGATGGCAAGTTCCTTACCGATTTCAAGCTCCTTGGCAATCACGCTTTCGGGTACTGAGGTGCGATCAACCGAAACCGGTGCCATGGCTGCCACCTGCATGGCCACATCGCGCCCAACTTCATTGAAATTGCCAGCCTTGTTCAGGCCAACAAGGCTACCCGTCTTGTTGCCAGGATGGTTATATGCCACAACCGTCTCGGCTTCAATCACTGCAAAAGTCGACACCTCCATCTTCTCACCGGTCTTGCCGGTCTCGTTGGTGATGGCATCAGACACAGTTGCGCCCTCGTAAGGCAAGCTCATCAGAGCAGCCACATCGGCAGGGCGCTTGTTCAGGGCCAAATCTGCTATGTCATTGGCCAGTTTAACAAAACCTTCGGTCTTGGCCACAAAGTCGGTCTCGCAGTTCAACACCACAAGGGTGCCTACCTTGCCATCAGCAGCCACTTTGCTGATCACGTAGCCTTCAGCGGCATCGCGGTCAGAGCGCTTAGCGGCTACTTTCTGGCCCTTTTTGCGGAGAATATCAACGGCCAGTTCAAAATCGCCATTGGCTTCCACCAAGGCGTTCTTGCAGTCCATCATACCTGTGCCGGTCTGTTGGCGCAGGCGGTTTACGTCAGCAGCGGTAATTGTCGCCATTTTCTATGAATGAGAAAAGAATGAGTAAGAATCAAGCCTCAACATCAGCAGCGGTGTCGCCCTCTGCGGTCACCTCGTCCTCCACCTCTTCGGTAGCGACCTCTTCATCGTTGAGCATATCTGTCTCATCGCCCTCTTCGCCCTTCCCGTTCTTGCGGTCGTTCAGACCCTCGATGATAGCATCGGTAAGTGCGCGGGTGATGATCTCAATGGATGCGGCAGCGTCATCGTTGCCGGGAATAGCGAAATCAACCGCCTTCGGATCAGCGTTCGTATCAACAATGGCGAAGGTGGGGATATTGAGTCGCTTGGCTTCGGCCACAGCGATATGCTCCTTCACGATATCAACAATGAACAGCGCAGAAGGCAGGCGGCTGAGGTCGGCTATTGAACCGAGGTTACGCTCCAGTTTCTCACGCTGACGCATGATCATGAGGCGCTCCTTCTTGTTCATGGTCTCGAAAGTGCCATCGGTGGCCATCTTATCGATGTTGCCCATTTTGCGGATGGCCTTGCGGATGGTGGCGAAATTGGTAAGCATGCCACCGGGCCAGCGCTCCGTCACATAAGGCATGTTGACCCGTTGAGCCTCGCGACTGATTATCTCCTGAGCCTGCTTCTTGGTGGCAACAAACAGCACTTTTTTGCCGCTGCGCGCCATCTGTCGGATGGCCTTGCAGGCGTCCTCCAGTTTTACGGCCGATTTGTTAAGGTCGATGATATGGATCCCGTTCTTCTCCATGAAGATGTACGGGGCCATGCTCGGATTCCACTTGCGCTTGAGGTGTCCGAAGTGAACACCGGCCTCAAGAAGTTGCTTTACAGACGGTTGAGACATGCTCTTGTAAAAGATTATTCTATTAGTGCAGATAGATGATCAACGCTTGCTGAACTGGAAGCGCTTACGGGCCTTCTTCTGGCCGAATTTCTTGCGTTCCACCATGCGGGGGTCGCGGGTGAGCAGACCCTCAGCCTTCAGGGCGGGCTTGTTAGCCTCGTCCAACTTGACCAATGCACGGGCTATGGCCAGACTAACTGCCTCGGCCTGTCCGGTGATACCGCCTCCGCGCACATTCACCTTCACATCGTATTCCGATGCGAGATTGAGCAGGCTGAGCGGACGCAGGCAGCTGTCCTGCAATACGGCTGTTGGGAAATACTCTTTTCCGGCACGGTGGTTAACGGTAAGGTCGCCCTTGCCTTTGGCCAAATAGATGCGGGCAATGGCGGTCTTGCGCCTCCCTATGGTGTTGATCACTTCCATTTAACTGAATGACAGTGTTTTCAGATCACTTTACAATGTAGGTCTTGGGCTGCTGTGCCTGATGTGGATGCTCGGCACCGGCATACAGATGCAGATTGTTGCGCAATGCGCGGCCCAAACGGGTCTTAGGCAACATCCCATTTACAGCGATACGCACCAAAGAGGTCTCATCTTTGGCGAGCATCTGATCAACGGTGCGCTCGCGCTGACCGCCCGGATGTCCGGTATGGTGAATGTAGGTCTTGGACTCGCGCTTGTTGCCTGTCAGGCCCACTTTGCCTGCGTTGAGCACAATGATATTGTCGCCACAGTCAACGTGTGGGGTGTAATTCACCTTGTGCTTGCCGCGCAAAAGGTTGGCAATGGCACTGGCCAGACGGCCAAGAGGCTTGCCTTCAGCATCTATCACCAACCACTCTTTGTTGACGGTGTTGCTGTTGGCTGATATGGTCTTGTAACTCGGAGCCTTCACGACATGACAGTTTTAAGTTCTGATGGCTGCGCACAGCCTCCCCTTATTTTGGGGCTGCGAAGATAATTGAAAGTTTGTTGCGGAACATCAGCCCTAAAAATCATTTTATGACACCCAACTCGCGACCCACTTCAGTGAAAGCGTCAATGGCCCTGTCGAGCTGTTCGGTGGTATGTGCGGCAGAGACCTGCACACGTATGCGAGCCTGGCCTTTGGCCACCACAGGATAGAAGAACCCGATTGCGTAAATGCCGCGCTGTAACAGGCGTTCAGCAAATTGCTGGGCCAAAGGGGCATCGTATAGCATAATAGGTACAATGGGCGAATCGCCCGGTTTGGTGGCAAGACCGGCCTTTGCAATTCCCTGCTTAAAATGGAGCGTGTTTGCCTCCAATCGGTCGCGCAATCCGGTATCAGCACTCAGCAGTTCGAACACCTTATTGGCTGCTCCTACAATTCCTGGGGCCAGCGAGTTGCTGAACAGGTACGGGCGCGAACGCTGTCTGAGCAACTCAATGATCTCTTTGCGGCCCGATGTGTAACCGCCCATACTGCCGCCCAGGGCCTTGCCCAATGTTCCGGTGAGTATGTCCACGCGGCCCTCGACACCGCAATGTTCCGGTGTGCCGCGACCGGTACGGCCAATAAATCCGGTGGCATGGCTGTCATCGACCATCACCATGGCATCATAGCGCTCGGCCAGGTCGCAGATCTCGCGTAGTTTGGCAATATCACCATCCATGCTGAAAACGCCATCAGTGACAATAAGGCGGAAACGTTGAGCCTGCGAGGCCTTTAGCTGCCCTTCCAGATCGGCCATGTCGCTGTGGCGGTAGCGATATCGCACAGATTTACACAGGCGCACACCATCAATTATGGATGCATGGTTCAGCTCATCGCTGATCAGGGCATCAGACTCGCCAAGCAGCGGTTCGAACACGCCTCCGTTGGCATCAAAACAGGCAGCATATAATATGGTGTCATCAGTACCTAGGAAATCGGATATGCGCTGCTCAAGTTCCTTGTGTATGTCCTGCGTACCGCAGATGAAACGCACCGAACTCATGCCGTAGCCGTGGCTGTCGAGCGCAGCCTTGGAGGCGGCAATCACCTCGGGGTGCGATGAAAGGCCCAAATAATTGTTGGCGCACATAACCACCACATCTTGCCCGGTGCTTACACGCACAGTCGGTCCCTGGGGCCCGGTAATTACACGTTCGCGCTTGTAAAGACCGGCCGACTCGATGGCGGCCAGTTCGCTCTGGAGGTGCTGTTTGAAGTTACCGTACATGACTCAGTGTGTGCTGCTTGTGCATCATTTGGAAAGGGTGGCAAAAGTATGCGCGAACCAAGGCAGGGGCAGGCGGTTACCTTTGCGGCCCTCTTCACATTAAACGATCACCAATTAAACCTGACGACATGGCTTTCGAACTACCCAAACTGCCGTATGCCTACGATGCGCTCGAGCCGCACATTGATGCCCGCACCATGGAGATACATCACTCCAAGCACCATCAGGCATACACCACCAACCTCAACAACGCGATCAAGGACACCGGCCATGAGGGCGACACCATTGAGATACTACTGGCCAACTGGAAGAATTTCGGTCCGGCTGTCCGCAACAATGGCGGGGGCTTTTACAATCACAACCTCTTCTGGGAAGTGATGTCGCCCAACGGGGGCGGGCTGCCTGAGGGCGAACTGGCCGCAGCCATCAACGAGGCATTCGGGTCGTTTGATGCTTTCAAAGAGAAGTTCGCTGCCGCGGCCACCACACGCTTCGGCTCGGGCTGGGCATGGCTCTGTGTGCAGAAAGGCGGGAAAGTGGAAGTGTGCAGCACGGCCAATCAGGACAATCCACTTATGCCTGAGGCCGGATGTTCCGGGTTCCCGATCCTAGGGCTGGACGTATGGGAACATGCCTATTACCTCAAATTCCAGAACCGTAGACCTGAGTACATCTCCACGTTCTTCAATGTTATAAACTGGAAGGAAGTGGCCCGTAGGTATGCCATGGGCAAATGACCCTTTGAATCTGACAAGAATGAAAAAGGTGGCCAGATTGGCTGCCTTTTTCCATTTTCAGGGGGGATCATGTCTTCTCCAGAAAGGACCTGATCGCATTGGTCACCTCATCGGGCCTGTCCTCGGTGAGTAAATGTCCGGCACGCTTTATAACTGTCTCTGGCCACAAGGCCGCACCCGGAATCAGTTCGCGGAAGTTCTTTCCCTGGTCACGGAAGAACTTATCGCCATCAGAGAATAGTACCAGGGTCGGTCTATCCCATGTCGAAAGAACAGCCTTGGCCGCCTTCAATGCACGGGCGCCATGGTCATCGGGATCGGTGGGCACCAATAGTGGCCATGCGCGGGCACCGGCCTTGTGTCTTTTCTCAGGGAAAGGCGCATCATAGGCCATTCGCACCTCCTTAGTGAGCGATTTTCGGCAACCCATGTTGACTACAGAGCTCACTTTGAACCACGGCCACCACCGCACGAATGACTGCCAAAGACGGAATTTAAGGCCCAATGACTGCTCGCCCGTGGGCAGTGCCGTGTTCATTATCACTAGGCGTTTGAACAGGTCAGGCCGCTGTCCTACCAGTGCCAGACCTATCAGGCCGCCCCAATCGTGCACCACAAGGGTGATGTCCTTCAGTTCCAACTTCTCAATGAAACGAAGCACTGTGCGTTCGTGCAGCTTGAAACTGTAGTTCCTGCGATGAGCGAATTTGTCGCTCTTGCCGAACCCCACCATATCGGGCGCCACCATGCGGTAATTCTTGCGCAGGCCCCATATCTGGCTTCGATACATGAAACTCCAGGTGGGTTCACCATGGAGCATCAGGACCGTATCGCCCTGACCTTCATCTATGTAGTGGATTCGGGCACCTCCAACGGTGATATAGTTGCTACGGAAACCGTAGTTGACCATACCGATGAACCGCTCATCGGGGGTGCGCAGGAGGTTGAGAACACGCTCTCGGCTCATTTAATGCACTCCACATACAGACTCTCCACCTCGCGCAGCTTGCTGTCGCGCAGTAGCATTGGGTCACGGCCAGAACCGAACTTCTCCTTCCGTATATCCTTGAAACCGACCGTCCGCAGCATGTGCTCCATCGTCTCAAAATCATATATGAAGTGGTGCCCATAGCGGAATATTCGGTTAATACTGATCATGGGCGTGGCCTCGTTGTGCTGTCTGGCATACGGAATATCGTACGCTCGGCCCTCGCGGTGGGCTATCCAACCATTGAAATAGATTTCGCCATCGGGCACAATGATGCGCAAGGTGCCCCCAGGTTTAAGGATCCTGTAGAACTCACGGAAGTTCTGCCACCCGGCATCTATGTCAACATGCTCTATGCAATGCTCGGTGTAAATGCCCTTAAATGTTGAGTCAGGGAAAGGATAAGGCTCCTTGTCAAGCCGTGAGATATCCCACGGCAGCACCCCTGGTTTCCATTCCCAGTCGAGATTGACAAATCCGTCATAGAAATTATAACCACAGCCTACGTTGAGGTATTCGCGCCCTTTCCAAAGGCTATCACTGAGCATCCATTTCCTGTTGCGCAGGTATGGGGTTATATAGGTGTTCATGAATACATGGAACCGCGTATAGCTGGTCAACGGCCTGTTCCATGAGAATTTACCGAGTTCGTGCGGCTGACTGTGTTGTGCCATGCGGGCGAAGATAGTGGGATGCAGGCCGAATGTCGGGCAACCATCAAATGGACCGATCTTGGGCCGTACTAATGAGGACGGGCCAGAGTAAAGAGATTCCTACCCCGGGCCGCTTACTCGATGCCCTGAGGCGCTGGTGCGCCTATCAGGAGCGGAGCCACAAACAGGTGCGCGAACATCTGCGCGAAATAGGATCGGAACCTGAATGGGTGGACGGCATCATTGAGCGGCTCATGGAAGAAGGCATGTTGAATGAGGAGCGGTTCGCCCGTGCGTATGTGCGTGGCAAACACCGCCAAAGTCGCTGGGGCAGGCGCAAGATTATTCAGGGCCTCGCCAGCCATGGCATAAATATAAACCTGAGTCGGATGGCCCTCACGGAGATTGACCCTGACGAATATTACTCCACCATACAGCTCATCGCGAATCGTCAATGGCCCAAAGTGAAGGGTCGCAACGCCTTGGAGCGCAAATGGAAAATGATGCGTTGGCTGAGCGGGCGCGGGTTTGAGAATGATCTTATAAATGAGGTGCTGACCGAGCTTCTCAAGAGTGCCGATGGTTGACTACTTTCGCGGCCCGAAAAACGGGGTACTCTGCCGGCATCATGGTCACTATCGAGAGGCTTACTGAATTTAAGGACCGGCTGGTATCGCTGCGTGGACACCTGAACATTGACAGGAAGCTGCGCGAGATAGCCGATGAGGAGCAGATGACCCTCGCCCCAGGCTTTTGGGACGACCCTGAACAGGCCGAGGCGCTCATGAAGCGCATAAACGCTAAACGTGCTTGGACCAACGCCTATCGCGATGCCGAAACAGCTGTTGACGAACTTGGGGTGCTATTCGAATTCCATAAGGAAGGCGAAGTGACCGAGGCCGACCTGAACGAGCAGGACTCCAAAGTAGAGACCGTGCTCGAAGACCTCGAGTTCCGCAACATGCTGGGCGAACAGGAGGACCCGTTGAGTGCCGTGTTGGAGATCAACTCAGGGGCGGGTGGCACAGAAAGCTGCGACTGGGCTGCCATGCTCATGCGCATGTACATCATGTGGGGCGAAAAGAACGGTTTCAAGGTGACAGAAGTGGACCTGCAACCGGGCGATGTGGCAGGTATCAAATCGTGTACGCTTCAGTTTGATGGTGAGTATGCCTACGGATACCTTAAAGGTGAGAACGGGGTGCACCGTCTGGTGCGCATCAGTCCATTTGACAGCAATGCCCGGAGGCACACATCGTTCGCATCGGTCTTTGCCTATCCGCTCATTGACGATACAATTGAGATTGAGATAAACCCTTCTGACCTGGAATGGGACACCTTCCGGAGCGGTGGTGCCGGTGGTCAGAATGTGAACAAGGTGGAAACGGGTGTGAGGGTTACGCACAAACCCTCCGGCATCATAATCCGGAACACCGAGAGCCGTTCGCAGCATCAGAACCGGGAGAATGCACTACGCCTGCTCAAGGCGCGCCTCTATGAGATGGAGATGCGCAAGAAGATGGAGAAGAAGGCAGCCGTTGAGGGCACCAAGATGAAGATAGAATGGGGAGCACAGATCCGCAACTACGTGCTGCACCCTTACAAATTGGTGAAAGACCTCAGGACCGGCTTTGAGACATCAGACCCACAGTCGGTGCTCGATGGCGACCTGTTCCCATACATAAAAGAATTCCTACTTTACTACGGTGGCAAAAAGGCCGGTGCCGAAGCCATAGAACTTGATTGAAACGACCAGAACCATGCGCATTTACCACAACCCACGTTGCACCAAGAGCCGCGAAGCGCTCGAACTGCTCAAGTCGAACGGTATAAACCCAGAAGTGGTGCTGTACCTTGAGAACCCGCCCAAGGCGGCTGAATTGTCGGACCTGCTCAAGAAGCTTGGCATACCTGCCGAGGATCTTGTGCGCAAGGGCGAAGATGAGTTTGCCCCTTTCCGTGGCAAGAAATTCACAAGGCTGGAGTGGATCCAGGTTCTATGTGAGCATCCGAAACTCATTGAGCGTCCCATAGTGGTGAACGGAGACCGGGCCATCATTGCCCGTCCTGCCGACAGGCTGCTGATGATCATCTAACCAATTCCAATCCTCAAAAATGGAAAGGGGCCCATAAGGCCCCTTTATTTTTTTCCATTATCACTCCCTTCAGAAATAACTGAAGGGCACGACACTCACCGCAGTCTCAGCTCTCGCCCATCAGCGAATTAGCTGTCTTGGCGGCCAATGCCGGACTTACCAGATCCATCACAGTAAGGCCCAACATCACTGGCACGAAAAGCGACAGGAATATGAGCATCCAGAAACCGAGGAGGATGTAGGTGAAGATGATGAGCACTCCGAAGTACATGGCTTACCGTTCTTTTGATTGATGGGCGCAAATCTATGCCCTACAGGCCGTTCACTAACCATGCAGAAGTCATTTTTTGATCGGGCTGAATGGGAATATTCTCATAACACATGAGTTATTGATCTCATTCTTTCGCAGCCCAGATAACTGAGGCATGAACAGCACACTAGAAGAATATTACAAAAGCCAGAGGCAGACCGCATTTGAAGCAGCTGAACGGGCGCATTGGATCGCGTTCGCTCCCATCGTGTTCCAGGCAGCACGATGCATGCGCGACATGGGCTTACTGCGAGCCGTGCAGGATAGCGGAAAGCAGGGCATGACCATACCACAGGTGGCCGAGCGTTGCAACCTGAGCATCTACGGGGCACGGGTACTGATGGAAGCTGGTCTGGGCATGCAACTCTTCACACTCAGCAATGGCACATACCACGCTACCAAGACCACCTATTATCTACTTGACGATGATATGGTGCGGGTGAATTTCGATTTCACTGCCGATGTGTGCTACGAGGCCATGTTCAGCCTCGAAGATGCCATACGTGAAGGCCGACCGGCCGGACTGAAGGTATTCGGTGAATGGCCCACTGTGTATGAGGGGCTGAGCCAATTGCCAAAGAAAGCCCAGACCAGTTGGTTCAATTTCGACCACTACTACAGCGACACGACCTTTGCCGATGCCCTCCCGCTGCTGTTTGCTGACAGCCCCGCCACACTGCTCGACATTGGTGGCAACACGGGAAAGTTCACAAAACGGGCCAGTGACTTCAACAAGGATGTGCGCATCACCATAGCCGACCTGCCCGGCCAATTGGACATGGCCAACGAGAACTTCCGTGCTTGGGGCATTCAGGACCGCGTAACGTTCCACCCCATCAATCTTCTGGACCCGATGCAAAAGTTGCCCGAAGCACAGGATGCTATTTGGATGAGTCAGTTCCTCTGCTGTTTCTCGGAAGACGAGGTGGTGAGCATACTCGAGCGATGCAGGAAGGCTTTGAGCCCACGCGGCCGCATCTTTATACTCGACACATTCTGGGACCGACAGCCCAACCGGGCTGGGGCATTCAGTCTGCAACAGACATCACTCTATTTCATAGCCATAGCCAATGGCAACAGCCAGATGTACGACTCGGCCGTATTCCTAACTCTATTAGATAGGGCGGGGATAAGTGTTGAAGAGACCTTTGATGGCCTCGGCCATGGACTGGCCCACACACTGCTACGCTGCAAGGTCTGAGCAACAGAATCACAGAATTGACTTAGCCTTATTTTCGGGCCATTGAAAAAAGGAACATCACATGAAAAAGTCCCTACCCCTTTTTGCAGCCATCGCTGGTCTTTTCCTTGCAGCAAGCTGCTCTGACACATGCTATGACTGCACCCTTAAGTGCGGCACCTGCACGCTTGGCCCTTTGGAATATGCCGGCTGCCAAGGCGACAGTATCTTGCAGGGACAGAGCATTGAGGCTTGGAAGGCCTATCTGGAAGGACAGGGCTTTACCTGTACATACAACAATGACGTGGCCGAAGTGTGTGGCGATGATAACCGCGACACGATGGAGGACGACTTTTACACTTGCCTGAGCAAATGATCGGCTACCGGATTGCAGTTGTCATAGGTGTATGTTGATCTATTATCTCGGCTCCTTCGATTCAGGACGCATAAGTGCCTGAGACGCGAATCAGTGTAATGCTGTGCTCGCCCAGAACTTCGGGAACTGCATAGCTACAGATTCAACTTTTGGACCTTACACTCAAAGAAGGTGTCGGTCCCGGGCGCACAATGCCTATTGAGATATCACCTACTCAGATAAAGATTCCTCTCTGAGTAAACATTCAGGAAAAACTCGTCTTCCAGCCCATCGATGAAGCGGATGGCCTCGCCCGTTGATTTCATTTCGGGGCCGAGCTCTTTGGTCACTTCAGGGAATTTCTCGTAGCTGAACACCGGAATCTTGATGGCATAGCCCTTTTTGCGGGGTTGGAAATTGAAGTCTTTCACCTTCTTTTCGCCCAGCATCACCTTGGTGGCGTAGTTCACATAAGGTTCATCATACGCTTTGGCGATGAAAGGCACCGTCCGTGAGGCACGCGGATTCGCTTCAATGATGTAAACGATACCGTCCTTCACCGCAAATTGTATGTTAATGAGGCCAACGGTTTTCAATGCCACAGCAATACGTTTGGTATGCCGTTCGATCTGGTCGATCACATCATCGCTCAGGTCGAAGGGAGGTAGCACTGCGTAGCTGTCGCCACTGTGAATGCCGGCCGGCTCAATGTGCTCCATGATACCGATGATGTACACGTCCTCGCCATCGCAAATGGCATCGGCCTCGGCCTCGATGGCCCCGGCCAAAAAGTGGTCTAGTAGAATGCGGTTGCCCGGAATATCGCGCAGCAGGTCCACCACATGGCGCTCCATTTCTTCTTCGTTGATCACAATTTTCATGCTCTGCCCGCCCAACACGTAACTGGGACGAACCAACAATGGGAAACCGAGCTCTTTGCAAAGGCCAAGTGCGGTTTCCACATCCTGTGCCACGCCAAACTTGGGGTATGGAATGCCGAGGTCTTTAAGCAAGGTAGAGAAACGGCCACGGTCCTCGGCCAGGTCGAGGCTCTGGAAATCGGTGCCGATGATCTTGATGCCGTAACGCTCCAGTTTCTCAGCCAGCTTCAGCGCGGTCTGTCCACCCAACTGCACGATCACGCCCTCGGGCTGTTCGTGTCGGATGATGTCGTAGATGTGCTCCCAGAACACCGGCTCGAAATAGAGCTTGTCGGCAATGTTGAAGTCGGTGGAGACGGTCTCGGGGTTGCAGTTGATCATGATGGTCTCGTAGCCGCACTCTTTGGCGGCCAGCACCCCGTGCACGCAACTGTAATCAAACTCAATGCCCTGGCCGATCCGGTTGGGCCCGCTGCCCAGCACCACTATCTTCTTGCGGTCGCTGCGTTTGCTTTCGTTCTCGGGCGCGGCCGTTTGACCATTGGCAGCAATGAACGGGGCCTCGAACGTGGAATAGTAGTAAGGCGTTCTGGCCGGGAATTCGGCCGCGCACGTATCCACCAGCTTAAACACACGGTCGATGCCCAGGGCGGTTCGTTTCCTGAACACCTCGCTCTCCAAACAGCGTAGCAAATGCGCGATCTGGCGGTCGGCATAGCCTTTCATCTTGGCCTCGCGGAGCAGACTTTCGGGCAGCGAATCGAGGGTGTAACGCTCCAGCTCGCGGTCGAGCATCACCAGTTCATGGATCTGATCGAGGAACCACGTGTCGATCTTGGTGATGCCATGCACCGTTTTGATGGGGATGCCCATTTTGAAGGCATCGTAAATGTGGAATAGGCGGTTCCACGAGGCATTGGCCAAACTGTCGAGCAGTTTGGCATGGTCGCGCAGTTCGCGGCCATCGGCACCCAGACCGTTGCGCTTTATTTCAAGACTTTGTGCCGCTTTTTGCAATGCTTCCTGAAACGTGCGGCCTATGCCCATGGCCTCGCCAACGCTTTTCATCTGGAGGCCCAACCTGCGGTCGGCACCGTGGAATTTGTCGAAATTCCAACGCGGGATCTTCACGATCACATAGTCTAAAGTAGGTTCAAACAAGGCCGAGGTGCCCGTGATGGGGTTCTCGATCTCGTCCAAATGGTAACCAATGGCCAGTTTTGAGGCGATCTTGGCAATAGGGTAGCCGGTGGCCTTTGAGGCGAGGGCCGAGGAACGGCTCACCCGCGGATTGATCTCAACGGCAATGATGTCTTCATTTTCATCAGGACTCACTGCAAACTGCACGTTGCAGCCTCCGGCAAAGTTGCCAATGGCCCGCATCATACGGATAGCCATGTCGCGCATGCGCTGGTAGGTGCGGTCGCTCAAGGTCTGAGCGGGCGCAACAGTGATGGAATCGCCTGTGTGGATACCCATCGGGTCAAAATTCTCGATGCTGCAAACGATCACCACGTTGTCGTTCGAGTCGCGCAGCAGTTCCAGCTCAAATTCCTTCCAGCCCAGCAGGGCCTTGTCAATCATCACTTCGTGGATGGGCGAAAGCTGCAGGCCGCGGTTCAAAAGCCGGTCGAAATCGGCCGCATCGTGCACCACACTGGCCCCGGCACCGCCCAAGGTGAACGAAGCCCGGATGCACAGCGGGAAACCGAATTTCTGAGCGGCTTCCTTGCCTTCGAGAAACGATTTGGCCGTGGCCTGCGGGGCCATGCCCACGCCTATCTCGCCCATCAGCTTGCGGAATTTCTCGCGGTCTTCGGTGATCTCGATGGCATCCACATCCACCCCGATCATGCGCACCCCGTACTTTTTCCAAATGCCCAGTTCCTTGCACTTTATGGCCAAGTTGAGGGCTGTCTGTCCGCCCATGGTGGGCAGCACGGCATCAATGCGGTGTTCCTTCAATATCCGCTCAATGCTCTTCACCTCCAGTGGCAACAGATAAACGTGGTCGGCTGTCACCTTGTCGGTCATGATGGTGGCGGGGTTCGAGTTGATGAGGGTCACCTCTATCCCTTCCTCGCGCAGCGACCGTGCCGCCTGAGAACCGGAATAATCGAACTCGCACGCCTGCCCAATTACAATGGGGCCGCTGCCTATGATAAGTATCGACTTGATGGAGCTGTCTTTGGGCATTTTGCTGATGCGGCCCACGGTTTCACGGCTTTCGCGGCACGTTCCCTAAGACCCGTGCGAAGGTAAAGGCCGAGCAATCGGCACTCTTTTGCAAGCCCGATCAGTTTTCAACACGGCATGCACATCCAGCTCTCTCGAAATCGGCACTGCAAAGACTTGTTGCAACACATTGCAAGGATTGACACCGAAAACGGTATTGACTGCATTCGTGGAATGGATCACAACAATTTCAACCCCTCGCCTATCATATCGATATACTCTTCATTCAAATTCATCCCATCACCGACAACTTTCATCTCATCACGGAAAAGGGGAAGTTGGGCCACTATCCTTGCTTTGGACGCAAGCAGCGAAATGCAAAGGGACCGCATGGCGTGTTCGCCTCTGGGTGCCCGCGGAGTGAATGTGATGGCCAATACGGGTTTATCCGCCATCTGGCCTGATGTTGTCAACCACTCCAGTGCATTCTTCAGCACCGCTGGTATGTTGTGCAGGTATTCGGGTGTGGCGATCATCACCGCATCGGCCTTTTCCACTCGGGCTCGAAATGACTGTACTTCTTCAGGGATTCCAGCTTCCTCGCGCTGCGGGGTATAAAGCGGCAAGTGCCAGAGTCCTTCCATCACATCAAATTCAAACTGATGAGAGAACTCCACGGCAATACATCGCAACAGCCGCACATTGGCACTATCGAGGCTGGCTGAGCCGGAAAGGGCTAGAACGGAGCGCATGGGATGAATTATTATGACCGCTACTTTACGACTTTCGAATTAAACCTACGCGATCATACCGGTATTGAAATGAATGAACCGGAGAATCTGTTCTTTCCCTGCCATGATATGGCGCGAACCTTGCGTCATGTGCCTGCCTAACTTGCGACCCTCTATGTCAGGTCGGTATCCGCTCTTCATCTCCCTCCTTGTCTCCCTCTCTTTCAGTGCATTGGCGCAGGAAGAGGTGGTTCGGTCAGATAGCTCTGTGACCAAGGATGGAGAATCATTCTTCGTGCACCGCGTTGCGTCCAAGCAGACCCTATATGCCATTTCAAAGGCGTATGGGGTGCAAATGAGCCAACTGGCCTTTGCCAATCCGGGCATCATGGACGGCATTCAACCCGGCCAGTATATCCTCATCCCGAAAGATCCAAAAGCCTCAGCGGCCAATACCGGTGGCACCACCGAGCCGCTGCGCAGCGATGGCCGCCATCTGCTTTACACCGTTCCGCCCAAGATGACCCTGTACTCCATAGCCAAGGAGCATGGCGTGGCTGTGACCGATCTGGTAGAACTGAACCCCGAGCTTAAAGACGGCCTGAAGCAGGGCATGGTAATACGCATTCCTGTGAAGCGAATGACCGATGTGAGCGGCAAAGACGGTGTGGCCCTTGATGGCAGCCCTGCCCAACCATCGGTGGCCGACCAGCAGGCCCTTTCGGCTGGCAGCAGTTCGCTAAAGCCCGTAATGGCAGCCCCTGGTGCCCTGAGCGACTCCGTGCACATCGCGTTGCTCTTGCCGCTACAGTTGGAGGAAAATGACACGCTCAGAGAGAAATGGTGGCCGGGACTCGAACCTCAGATAAGCAAGCGCAGCCTCCCGGCCGTGGAGTTCCTCGAAGGGGCCCTTATGGCCATCGACTCGTTGGCAGGACAGGGAATGAGACTGTCGCTCAAGGTATTTGACACCGAACGGAGCCCATCGGTCATTGAGCATCTGTTCAACAATGGCAGCCTCAATGGGGTCGACCTCATCATCGGTCCGCTTTTCTCTGATGAGTTCAAGGTGGCGGCTGCCAAGGCACTCGAGAAGAACATCGCCATTGTTTCGCCCACCGTACAGGGCAAGGACGTTGCGAAGGACAATGGTCTGGTGGTTAAAGGTATGACCTCGCACGACCGCCTTACGGTTGAACTGGGCCGCTACATGGCCGGCATCGACACCATCAGGGCCGGTTTCATTATCCATTACGGCCGCACAGAGGACCAATACCTGATGTGGCGTTTCAAACAGGGCACCGATGCTGTGGCCCGTACCAAGCCATTCACTTTGCCACAGGTCAATCTGGCAAAATCAACAAGAGACAGTCTCAAATCAGTGCTTTCGCGGACAGAGGTGAATCATCTGGTCATGCTGACCAATGACCAGGCACGGGTGGCAAGCCTGCTGCGCGAGATGCACCGCTGGTACGAGGACTACCGAATAGTGATGTACGTGCCCGATACCTGGCTGCAGTTCAAGAATGTGGACATGTACTATCTCGACAAGATGAGGTGCACGTACGCATCCAACGACTTTGTGGACCGCAACCGGGCCGGGGTCAAGCGACTTATGGAGCTTTGCGCTCAACGCTATTCCACCGAACCATCTGACCTTACCTATCGTGGTTTTGACCTGATGATGCACCTGGCGCCACAGGCCAGGCGCATCCGTGCTGAAGGGACAAAAGCACTTGATGGTGTGTCGTGGCGGGGGATACAGCAGGAATTTCGCTGGGCACAGCTGCCAAATGGCGGCATGGAGAATACTGATGCCCACGTGGTACGGTTCAATGACATGCGGCTAGTGAAGGTGGACTGAAGAATGCGAGAAAAGATCAGCTCGGGCTTCCGCCTTTTGCAGGATGACATCTGTGGCCAATTGGAGGCCGAGGACGGCAAAGGCCGATTCAAAGAAGATCTGTGGGAAAGGCCCGGTGGCGGTGGCGGGCGAACACGGATACTTACAGGCGGGGATGTGATTGAGAAGGGCGGGGTCAACTTCTCTGAGGTGCATGGCTCTCTCAGCCCAGCCATTCAAAAGGCACTTGAACTTCCCGCACCCGATTTCTTCGCCACCGGGGTGAGCATCGTCATGCACCCCAACAGCCCGCATGTGCCCATCATCCACATGAATGTGCGCTATTTCGAGGCAGGTGACCGATGGTGGTTCGGTGGCGGAATAGATCTCACCCCGCATTATGTGGTGCGAGATCAGGCGCGGTACTTTCACCAGCAGCTCAGAGCCACCTGTCTCAATCATAACGAAATATTTTATCCGCGTTTCAAGCAATGGGCCGATGATTACTTCTACATCGCACATCGCAAGGAGACGCGCGGCATAGGGGGCATCTTTTTTGACCGCCTCGGACCGGAGACAGCCACCTGCGAGGCACTTCACAGCTTTGTTGCAGATGTGGGCAAAACATTCGCACCTACCTACCGGCACCTGATGTCCATCAACCGCCATCGGACCCATACCGAGCATGAACGGCAATGGCAGTTGCTGCGCAGAGGCCGTTATGTCGAGTTCAATCTGGTGTACGACAAGGGTACCCGCTTCGGCCTGGAGACAGACGGCCGCATCGAGTCGATCCTGATGAGTCTGCCCGCACTAGCAGCATGGGAGTATGATTTCAGGCCTGAGACAAACAGCCGAGAGGAGGAAACGCTGAATTTGTTGCGAAAGGGTTTGGACTGGGGTTGATGACTATTCCTTATCCCAACCTATGCTACGTTGCACGGCTTTTTTCCATCCCTTGTAAAGCGCCTTTCTCTTTTTATCGGACATAGATGGGGTGAATGTGCGATCTATGGTCCGGTCAGCCCTTAGTTTATCCAAACTATAGAAACCCACAGCTAAACCGGCCAGATAGGCCGCCCCGAGGGCCGTGGTCTCAATCACTTTGGGCCGTTGCACCTCGGTGCCTAGAATGTCTGCCTGAAACTGCATGAGCAGATCGTTGGCACATGCGCCACCATCCACGCGCAGTGAGGCGAGGTTGATGCCGCTATCCTTCTGCATGGCCTCCAGCACATCGCGTGTCTGATAGGCCAACGAATCGAGGGTGGCCCGGATAATATGCTCTTTTGTTGTGCCACGCGTCAGGCCGAACATGGCCCCCCGTGCATACATGTCCCAATAGGGCGCACCCAGCCCTGCAAAGGCAGGTACCACATACACCCCAGCGGTATCGGGCACTTTCATGGCGTAGTACTCTGAGTCGGGGCTCTCATCTATCAACCTGAGCCCATCGCGCAGCCACTGCACCGCGGCCCCCGCAATGAAAACGCTACCCTCTAGGGCATATTCGACCCTGCCGCCCACTGACCAGGCCACTGTGGTAAGCAGGCCCGCCTTTGACCGCACGGCTTTTGTACCTGTGTTCATCAGCATGAAGCAGCCAGTGCCATAGGTGTTCTTGGCCATTCCCTTCTCGAAGCATGACTGCCCGAACAGCGCGGCCTGCTGGTCTCCTGCCATTCCAGTAACGGCAATGGGCGCTCCGAAAAGTGTGGCTTCCGTCTCACCAAAAAGGCCGCTGCTTTCCTTCACCTCGGGCAACACACTGGCCGGAACTTCGAGTGCTTTCAAAAGTTTGCGGTCCCATTTGAGGTCGGTTATGTTGAACAGCATGGTGCGCGATGCGTTGCTAACATCAGTGGCATGAACGCGCCCGCCTGTAAGTTTCCATAAGAGCCAGGTGTCAATGGTGCCGAAAGCCAGCTCTCCCCGCTCGGCCGCTGCACGTGCTCCTTTCACATTCTCCAATATCCAGTTCACCTTGGTGCCCGAGAAATAGGCATCTATCACCAGCCCGGTGCGCGTTCGCACATCCTTGCTCAGGCCATCGGACTTGAGGCGGTCGCATATCTGCGCTGTGCGCCTGTCCTGCCATACAATGGCGTTGTAAATGGGCTTGCCTGTGCGCCTGTTCCACACCACAGTGGTCTCGCGTTGGTTGGTTATGCCGATGGCGGCCACATCGGTTGCTGCCACCTTTTTCTCCCGAAGCACCCTTTGAGCCACCTCCAACTGGCTGGCCCATATCTCCATCGGATCGTGCTCCACCCATCCCGGTTTCGGGAAAATCTGTCTGAATTCTTTCTGTGCAACGCCACAGATGGCGCCTTCGGCATTGAAAAGGATGGCGCGGCTGCTGGTGGTGCCCTGATCAAGGGCCAGGATGTAACGGCTCATGTATTGTGTGTGGTGTGCGAATGTAGCTGTGGGATCATGGTGCCGCTGCACAGCCGATATGCAAGTGAATGTACCTTGCGGCCATGATCCTGATCGTATTGATGGCCGCCTTCATCGTGGCCCTCATCATTATTTTCAGATACTCTGATTCGAAATTTCTCAGCGGGATATTCCTGCCCGACAAAATTGAAGGAACCGGGATGGAACCGGTAGAGGCTAAGCTCTCCTTGGGCGATGAAGGCAAGGCGATCAGCCGGCTCAACCCAATAGGTCGGGCCGAATTCAACAATAAAGAAGTGGAAGTCACCTGCCGTGACGGTTTTACCGAGGCAGGAACATCTTTGAAAATCGTCCGTCTCGAGCAGGGGCGTGTCACAGTTCGCATCATCAACCATCAATAAACCCCATCATCATGCCTATAGCGGTCATCGCATTTGCCATTCTCGGACTTATTGTCCTGTGGATGTTCTTCTACTATGTGCCCATCGGGCTGTGGGTCACGGCCCTGTTCAGCAATGTGCCTATCGGTATAGGCAGCCTTATCGGGATGCGTTTCCGTAAGGTGCCACCATTGGTGATCGTGAATGCCATGATCAGTGCCACCAAGGCGGGTCTTTCCATCAAATTGAATGAAGTGGAGGCTCACTACCTGGCCGGGGGCGATGTGAACAAGGTGATCAATGCCCTCATTTCGGCCGATAAGGCCAATATCATGCTCGACTTCAAAGCTGCCACGGCCATTGACCTTGCTGGCCGCGATGTTTTCGAGGCTGTGCAGATGAGTGTTAACCCGAAGGTGATTGACACCCCGCCTGTCACTGCAGTGGCAAAAGACGGGATACAGCTCATTGCCAAAGCCCGTGTGACGGTAAGGGCCAACATCCGCCAGTTGGTTGGCGGTGCAGGTGAGGACACGATCCTTGCCCGAGTGGGCGAAGGGGTCGTGTCGTGCATCGGATCGGCCGAGTCGCACAAGAGCGTGCTCGAGAATCCCGATTCCATCTCTAAACTGGTACTGAGCCGCGGCCTCGATTCGGGCACCGCGTTCGAGATTCTTTCTATTGACATTGCAGATGTGGACATCGGTCAGAACATCGGAGCCAAACTGCAGATAGATCAGGCCGAGGCCGATAAGAACATAGCGCAGGCCAAGGCCGAAGAGCGCAGGGCCATGGCGGTCGCATTGGAGCAAGAGATGAAAGCCAAGGCCGGTGAGGCCCGCGCCAAAGTGATAGAGGCAGAGGTAGAAGTGCCCAAAGCCATGGCCGAGGCCTTCCGCAGCGGCAATCTGGGCATAATGGACTACTACCGTATGGAGAACATGAAGGCCGACACGCAGATGCGCGAGTCGATAGCCAAGCCCAGCGGGTTTCCCAAACGAAAAGAGGACTGACCGGGGGTGGCTCTGAGGCGCTGGATGCTAGTGGTGGCGGGCGGCAGTGGCACCCGAATGGGGGGGCAACTGCCCAAGCAGTTCCTTACTGTGGCCGGGCGCCCCTTGCTCATGCATACGCTGGGGCGGTTCTTCTCCATCGATCCCGAAATACAAATTGTACTGGCACTACCCGAAGCCTGGGCCGATGAATGGCGGTCTCTGGTCATTGCCCACGACTTCAAAGTGCCTCATTTTCTTGTGAACGGTGGCACAACCCGCACCCTCTCTGTGCGCAATGCCCTGGCTGCTGTGTCAGATGCCGATTGCCTCATTGGCATTCACGATGGTGTGAGGCCATTCTTCACAGCCGCTATGATAGACCGCGTGATGGCTGCTGCTGAACATGATGGCGCAGCGGTGCCCGTGGTGGCCGTAGTGCAGAGCCTCAGAAAGGTGAGTGGGTCTGATAATCATGCGGTTGATAGGTCAGCCTACCGGGCAGTCCAGACACCTCAGTGCTTTAGAGCAGATGTGCTCAGAGGCGCCTACGATGCCTTGAAAGGCGATGACCATACGGACGATGCCACGGTGGTAGAGCACCATGGGCACCCCATTTCCATGGTGACCGGGGATGAAATGAACGTTAAAATAACCACCCCGACCGACCTTCGGCTTGCTGAATTCCTGATTAGTGAGGAACTTTGACCTTCTCCATTCACATGGACACGTTGAAAACTGGAAAATAAATGGACGGTGTGGCCGTTCATCGCATGTAGAATTGCCGGTATGTCGCTGGGGGGTGAAATAACTGGAATAGGGCTCATGGCCCAGAATAGCCTTGGTCTGGTGACCAAAGCCACGGCCATTCTGCTAAGCGGGCTGCTGGCCATCGCACCGGCCGACCTGCAAGGGGTTGCCGATCACGGCATATTCAAGGATGATGAGGTGCCGCCCCTTGAGCGCGACATGGACCCGTGCAATGCGACCATTGATGTGAATCAGTATCTGGTCTCTGCACCTGATAAGATAAAGGCCGGCCTGCTCTACGACCTCAATGAGAACCGGATAGTGTGGGAGAAGAACATGGATAGCACGGTGGCTATCGCATCGCTCACAAAGATCATGGTGGCGCTGATAGCCATGGAGGAGGTGAAATCGGGCCGTTTGGACATGGACAGCATGTTTGTGGTGCCAAAGGCCGCCACGCTGGTAGGTGGGTCGCGCATCAACCTGCGGGCCGGGGCCAAAGTGCGGATGGAAGACCTGGTGCGTGCAGCCATGATCAGATCGGGCAATGATGCGGCCTACACTTTAGCACACGGCATTGCGGGCAGCGAGGCACTCTTTGTGGCGCGGATGAACACTCGGGCCGCAGAAATGGGCCTCGACAAGACCCGCTTCTACAATAGCACCGGAATGCCTATCCGCACGGTAGGCGGTATTGACAACCACAGCTCGGCTGCCGACATCCTGATCCTGAGCAGTTCGCTGATGCGGTTCAACAGCATCCTCGACTTCACATCGCGTTGCACCGATACGCTGTGCAGCGGAACGGTGCGCGTGCCCTACCTCAACACAAACGGACTTGTTCGCGAGTTCAATGCAGATGTTGACGGATTGAAGACCGGATTCACGAACAATGCAGGCTATTGCATTGTGGCCACTTCTAAGCGGTGCGATCACCGCCTTGTGGCCGTGATTCTGGGCGCGCCAACCAAGTATGACCGCAATACGGTGACGGCCGAGATGCTCAGCAGCTATTACAACAGCATAGGTCTTGGCAGACTTGGCGAGGATCTTGCAGAGCTGGCCGAGACCCCTGTGCCTGCCGATGTATCGGAAGAGTAACAGGCCCCTGATTAACCTGAAAAACTGAAAGAAGAATGATGAAGCACATCGTTACCCTGCTGCTTGTGCCCACCCTTGCCACAGTGGCCATTGCCCAGAAAAAGGAAGTGAGATATCCTTCACTGCCCATGGATGATAAGAGCAAGGTGGTGAATTACAACGAAGTGGTTGAAGTGGGCGGTGCCACAGCAAAAGACCTTTATGCCCGTTTCATGGAATGGGGCAAGGGCTATCACAACGGATTTGCAGGAAAGCTGCGCAAGAATGATGAGGCGAACGGTGCCGTGGAGGTTTTCGCCAACATGCGCTATTATGCGCATGATGCCAAGGGCGCAAAGACAACAAGTCTCATCGGGGTGATCCAATACACCATGTTCCTCGATTTCAAAGAAGGGAAATACCGTTACCGGATCACTGATATTAATGTGAAGGCAAGTAGCTATCAACCCATTGAGAAATGGCTCGATACCACCGACCCCGATGCCACAAACAAGGCGCTTTATCTGGCCGACATGGATGGCGAGATAACATCGATGATCGCTGAGATGAAAAAAGCGATGAAGACTCCCGCTGCAAAGAAGTCGGATGACTGGTGATATATACTGAACAATGATCAGAGAAGACGGGCGGAGTCAATGACTTCGCCCGTCCTTTTTATTAGTACCACGCCAGGCCGTTTACCCTTCTCTATGCTCCCGAGTTCTTGATCCAGGCCCAATGCCTCGGCTCCGTTCATCGTGGCCATGGCTAAGACCTGATGAAGTCGCAGCTGCCTCACCTCGCGCATCAGGGTATTTATCTCATCAACCATCGACAGATTGTTGTTCGAGGCAAGGCTATCGGTTCCGATGCACACTTTGGCACCCTCATCTATCCACATCATCACATCGGGCACGCGGCCCTCGATGTACAGATTGGCCCGCGGACAGGCGCACAGGAACAGCCGCCTGTGATTAGCCATGGCCCATCGCAGCTCTTGCTGCGCCATGTAGGTGTTGTGCACCAAAGTGACGTTGCTACGGGTGGGAAACTGGCCCAGATAACTGCGCAACGATGGCAATCCCGTGGCCACGAACTCGTCCATCGGCACGCCCATTCCGATAAAAGTATCAATCAAAGCTCCTTTTCCGGTAAGGAACATCTCGTCCTCGGCCGCACACTCCTGATTGTGGATAGTGAGCTGACTCAGCTCATCGCCCCAAATCTTTAGAAATGAGCTGAGTAACTGTGGGTGCAGCGAATAGGGCGCATGGGGTACGATGGAATACGGGAGGCAATTCTGAGTAAATGAACCTGCTATGCGCATGGCCTCTTGTATGGCATGCTGGGCACGCGCTGCTGTGAACGCGAAAGCCTCTATGTATGTGTGATAATGAATGGGCGAATGAGCCTTGATCTGAGCCGATGTGTCGTTGTTGCTGATATCGCCCACGGCCACCGTTCCACTCTCGTACATGGCCCGATCGGCCTGCAACATGGCATCGTTGACTGAATCACTGTCTGCTGCTCTCAGTTTGACCACTTCCTTTAAAAACCCAGGCAAACCGGTCCCCGTTCCTATTTTCTTATGCAGATGCGAAAGCTCGAGATGGCAGTGTGCATTCACGAAACCAGGACAAAGAAGACCGTCATGATGCTCCACCTCGCGCCCGCCCAGATTGGGGTCATCATGCCTCAGTACATCCATAACGGTGCCATCGGCACTGAGAACAATCACGCCATCGGGCACAGGGCCAGAGGCTACAGTCACAACCTCAGTGGCCGAAAGGAAGCGGGTGGGGGTCAAGGTATCTTTGCGCTGAGATGGAGGCTATTGCAAAGCGCGACCTGCGGGCCGCATCGCCTGACGAAATTAAGGCCTTCCTTGTGGAGGTGGGCGAGAAGCCTTTCCGTGCTAAACAGGTGCAGGAATGGCTTTGGAAGAAAGCCGCCCACAGCATTGATGAGATGACCAACATCTCACGCAGCACCCGCGAGCGCTTGGCTGAGGCCTATGAGATAAGGCCCGTCACCACCCACCAGAAGCAGGTAAGCGAGGATGGGACAGTCAAATTCTCGTTCCGTACCCACGATGGCCATTTTGTGGAAGGGGTGCTCATACCCACCGACACCCGCATGACCGCCTGTATATCATCGCAGGTGGGATGCAGCCTCACCTGCGCGTTCTGTGCCACAGGTAGGCTGAAGATGCTGCGCAATCTGGGTGCCGATGAGATATTCGACCAAGTGGTGATCATTGCCCGAGAGGCACAGGAACGCTACGGCATCGCCCTTTCCAACATCGTGTACATGGGCATGGGCGAACCGCTGCTCAACTACCGCAATGTGCTTGAGAGCGTGGCCCACATCACATCTCCACATGGTTTGGGCATGTCGCCTCAGCGCATAACAGTCAGCACGGCCGGCATTGCCAAAATGATCAGGAAGCTTGCCGATGACAAGGTCAAATTCAACCTCGCCCTCAGCCTGCATGCCGCTGACGATGACAAGCGCAGCCGTATAATGCCAATAAACGACACCAACAGCCTCGATGTGCTGGCCGGAGCTCTCCAACACTTTTACAACGAGACCGGCACACGGCCCACCCTCGAATATGTGGCCCTGAGCGGGGTGAACGACACCCAGGCCGATGCCGACCAGCTGTACGCTTTCTGGAAACGTGTGCCCAGCAAGATCAATGTCATTGAGTACAACCCCATTGAAGGGGGCGAATTCGAGAAAAGCCGATCAGAGGTAATTGATGCCTTCTGCAAACGCCTTTCAGACCGTGGGGTGATCGTCAACGTGCGCAGGAGCCGCGGCAAAGACATAGATGCAGCCTGTGGGCAATTGGCCAATCGTGTTCAGGGTTGATGGGAATGGCTTGATAGAGAGATAGGATGTTGATTATCATAACATCCTTTCCCAATCCTGAATTCTGCCCTTCAATGTGCTAATGCAGTACCTTCCCTCTATTTCGGTGCTTTCATCAGCATCCAGACGGCCAGACCCGAAAAAACGATGTTCGGTATCCAGACGGCCACAACCACAGGCAATGCACCGCCTGTTGCAAGGCTCTGTGCCACCTGCATGAACATGATATAAGTGAAACTGAGCAGTATGCCCAACCCGATGTGCATACCAATGCCCCCGCGCACTTTACGACTGGCAAGGCTCACACCCATCAGCGTAAGGATGAAAGCAGCGAACGGCATAGAGAACCTACGGTATTTCTCTACCCTGAAATAGTCCACCGCTGGCGAACCCTTCAGTTGCTGCTCGGCTATGTAATCGTTCAACTCGAAGTAGTTCATTGCCTCAATCACCTTGAGGCGCTGCCCGAAATCGGTGGGACGGAACTTGTACACCGTGTCGAGCCTGGTGCCGGTGCGGAGGGTCTCTTTCAGTCCGTCAATCTGCCTGATGCTGTAATTGCTGATCACCCATTTATTGATGATGGTATCATAACGGATCTGATCCGACAAGAGCTTGTAGGTCATCTGACCATCAACAAATCGCTCCATGGCGAACTTGTACCCTGTCATTCGGTCGTTGCTGTACGTGTCGAAATAGATGAACACACCGGGTTCGATCTGATAATGCTGGTTGCGGCCCATGCTCTGATAAGCCATGTTGATGTAGGTGTTCTCAAAATCGATGCGGCCACGGTTAGCCACGGGAATGATGAAAAGGTTGAGTGCCAAGGTCATCGTGGCCAACAAGGCCGCCCCCACCATATAAGGCACCAACATGCGGTAATAGCTGACCCCGCTGGCAAGAATGGCCACTATCTCGGTGCGGTAGGCCATACGGGAAGTGAAGAAAATGACCGCCACGAAAATGAACAGCGGACTGAACAGATTGGCGAAATACGGAATGAAGTAGATGTAGTAACCGAAAATGATGGTGCGCAGACTCAGGTCGTGCTCAATAAAATCATCGACCTTCTCAGAGATATCGAACACCACCGAGATGGCGATGATGAGACCGATGGCGAAGAAGAATGTCCCGAGGAACTTTTTAAGGATGTATCGGTCGAGGATGGTGAGCATAGGGCCTTGGGGATGGCAAAGATGCTCAAGTGTGCGGCCATGTGGCCACTACCGACTTTGGAACAGAGTAATGCGACCCGGCTATCGTGCCTCTTTGTCCGCCTTGGCGGCCACCTCGGCATCGTATTGCACAAAGAAGTTGATCCAGATAGCCCTGCTCCACCTGAAAATGAGCGGGAACATGGCCAGAATGCTGAGAGCGTTCACCAGCAGGTACCATTTCCAATGTGGACTGGCAAAGGTGAACATGGCCACGAATACGGCCACACTCTGCGCTATGGTGAGGGCATAGCTGACGTACATGGCCCCATAATAGAACCCAGGTTCGCGTCTGAAATTCTCACCGCACACGGGGCAGTTATCGGGCATGTCGCCCATACGGCCGAAGTCGTATGCGTTGCCATGCAGAAACAGATTGCCTCTGTGGCAGCGCGGGCATTTGAGGGTGAAAGTGCTCTTTATCTTATGGCCTATCATGCCTGGCTTATATGGCGCAAAGGAACGGAAGGCCAACGTTGGGCAGATGTGACAAGAGTCGCATTGGCCCGTTGTGGTGCCCACCTGTACTTTCGCGGCCATGTTATCATTGAATCTGGTATGTGTGCAGTTCGGTGGCGAACCGCTGTTTGAGGATGTGTCTTTTTTGGTCGAGAAACGCGACCGCATAGGCCTTGTGGGCAAGAACGGGGCAGGCAAATCGACCATGCTCAAGGTTATGGCCGGACAGATGCCCCTTGAGGCGGGTTCGGTGGCCCGCCAGCAGGGAATGACCCTCGGCTACCTGAGTCAGGACCTGCGCACCAACAAGGATCAGACGGTGTTTGATGAGACTTTCTCGGCCTTGGCCGAACTCACCGCACTCGAAAAGAAGATTGAACACTGCACCGAGCAACTGGGCATCCGCACAGACTATGAGACCGACAGCTACATGAAGCTGATTGAGGACCTGCACGATGCCAATGAGCGCTACGACCTGCTGGGCGGCCACGGGGCCGATGCCGAGGTGGAGAAGGTGCTTTTGGGTCTGGGCTTTGAGCGCACCGATTTCAAAAGGATGCTTTCTGAGTTCAGCGGTGGATGGCAGATGCGTGTTGAGCTTGCCAAGATCCTCGTACAGCACCCCGACCTGCTACTGCTCGATGAGCCTACCAACCACCTGGACATCCTGTCCATCCAGTGGCTGGAGGAATTCCTGGTGGGGTATGAAGGCGCTGTGATACTGGTGAGCCATGACCGTGCCTTCCTCGATAACGTGACCAACCGCACCATCGAGATCAGCCTCAAGCGCATACAGGACTACCGCGTGCCCTATAGCAGGTACATTGAGCAGCGGGCCGAGCGCAGGGCGTTGCAGCAGGCCGCTTTTGACAATCAGCAGAAACAGATAGAGCAGACCGAGAAGTTCATTGAGCGCTTCAGGTACAAGGCCAGCAAGGCCAATCAGGTGCAGAGCCGCATCAAACAACTGGATAAGATAGACCGGGTGGAGGTGGATGAGCAGGACACCTCGAGCATACATTTCCGGTTCCCTCCTGCGGCCCATGCCGGCAAAGAGGTGCTCAGAGCCGAGAAACTGGGAAAGGCATACGGAAGCAAGACCGTTCTGCACGATGTGTTCATGAGCCTGAGCCGAGGTGAAAAGGTCGCTTTTCTGGGTCGGAACGGGGAGGGCAAGACCACTTTCTCTAAGATCATCGCTGGCAAACTCGACTTCACAGGCAGTCTGACCTACGGCCACCAGGTCAACCTCGGTTACTATGCCCAGGACCAGGCCGAAAGCCTCGATGGCGATAAGACCGTGCTTCAGACCATTGACGATGCCGCCCGAGGCGAGATCCGCGGCCGTATCCGCGAGATCCTCGGTTCATTCCTCTTCAGTGGCGATTCGGTAGATAAAAAGGTCAAGGTGCTGAGCGGAGGCGAACGTGCCCGACTGGCATTGGCAAAACTGCTGCTCGAACCCTACAACCTGCTTGTACTCGATGAGCCCACCAACCACCTCGACATGCGCAGCAAAGACATACTTAAGCAGGCACTGCTGAGGTATGACGGGGCCATGGTGCTGGTGAGCCACGACAGGGATTTCCTCAAGGGCCTGAGCACAAAGGTGTTCGAGTTTCGCGATGGACAGGTGTTCGAGCACATCGGTGATGTATATGAGTTCCTCGCCAAGCGCAAATTGAGCAGTCTCGATCAGCTGAGCCTGCCCAAGCAGGAGGCCGCTGCGAAAGCTGCCGAACCCCCGAAGCAGTCGCAGCACGAGCGACAGCGCAACAAGGAGCAGGATAAGGACCTGCGCAGAAAGCAGAATCGGCTCGCAGCTATTGAAGAGGAGATTTCGGCCCTTGAAAAAAAAGTGGCCCAGATGGGCAGCGACCTGGCCGACCCTGAGCGCTACCAGGAGGCGCTGAAGAACGGTGACCCTTACAAGATCTATAACGAGCTGGAAGCCAGCCTTCAGGCTAAAATGGAAGAATGGGAGATATTAACAGCCGAGATTGAAAAAGACGCTGTGGGCTGATCAAAGCACCGTATGCACGGATTCCACTTTTGTCTGGTCTATCCAATAACCTAATAAAAATGAGAACAAGACTCAATGCTGTACTGATGGCCCTTGTGGCCCTCACGGTGGTTGCCACCTCGTGTGCCGATCTGGACATCACCAAGCGGAAGTACCGGCCAGGTTTCCATGTGAGCACCAGTGGCAAAAAGGATAACCGCAAGGCCGAGGAGACCGCCTCGGTGAAAGAGCGAAAGGCCAACAAGGCCATAGCAGCTGATGCTTCTGAAACCGTTGTTGAGCAAGAGGTGAATGCCTCAGCCACAGCCTCGGCAGCCACTGTGGCAGCCCCCATCACCGGCCATGCACCCAAACAGAAAGTGGGTGAGATGCTGCGCAGTGACTATGAGTGGTTCAAGAACACGATGTTCAATCGCGCCAAGGTGCGTTCGGAGGTCAATAAACTTGTCAAGCCCATGTACGGGGCACGCAACGACTGGATGGCCTGGGCCTGCTTCGGGGCGGGTATTGCTTCAATGGTATTCGGTTTCTTCGGCATACTTGCGGCATTCCTTTGGGCCAGCCCACTATGGGCTGCGGCCATCCTGTTCGGTGTGGCTGCCATCGTGTTCGGCTTCATTCACAAGAAGAATGCGGCCGGTGGCGAACAGTGGAGGCGTCTGGGCTTCATCTTCGGCTGGGTCGGCCTCGGCCTCGGTGTGATCGGCATGATCATTTACATAGCCTGGATAGCTGCGGCACTCAGCCCGCTGCTCTGATCAAGATCTGTTTTTAATCAAGGCCCGTTGCAGCAGTGCATCGGGCTTTTTTTTTGCGCTGATGCGTGGTTTAACCTTGTCAAGGAATCGCATGGAGTTTGCATCTTTCGGCCTTCAATCAACCTCGACCAAAATGAAACAGTACCGATTTCTCCGCCTCATTGCATCAGTGGCATTCATAGCCATTGCATGGAGCAGCTGTGCCGATCTCGACATCACCAAACGCAGGTACCGTCCCGGTTTTCATGTGAGTGCCAGTGGCGGCAAGGCGCAGCAAAAGGCTGAGGCCAAGTCGCAGAGGGCCGACAGGTCTGCTACGGCACAGACCCAGACACCGGCCGAGGATGAAGTGACAACGGCCCAGATAGATGTGGACGAGGAGATCTTCATTGCACAGCAGACAAACGAACCCATTGCGGTCACAGATAAGGCCCTGCGCAGACAGCGCAACAAAGAGGCCCTCCGCGAAGCCATGGCCCCTCTCACCGACCCGAGCGCCTATACCAAGATGATGCGCGAACTGAGGGCCGAGATGCGGGCCGGCAAGTTCCGTAAGGCGGTGTTCAACAGGCCACAGGAGGAAAAACAAGGCTGGTCGGTGCCCGCTATCATGGCGCTGCCGTTCGGGGCAGCTGCGTTGATATTCGCCATTCTTACGGCTGTTACCGTGGTGGTCGATGTTCTTTTAGGGGGTGGCACATCGCTCATCCCACTGGTCATTTTTGGAATCTTGGCGGTGGTATTGGGCATTGTCGGTATGGTGATGGGCGTAATAGGCCGCAAGCAGTATAAGGATGGCAAACGTGGAAAGGGATTTGCCATAGCAGGCCTGATCAGCGGAATATTAGGCATGGCCTTCGGCCTCATTTTCATGCTCTGGGGTGCCCTATTTATTTTCATCAATCGGAATAATTGATTGAACTTGAGTTTTTAGGCGGCCCGGTGCACCTCGGTGCATCGGGCTTTCTCTTACCTTAGGGCCACCTAACTTCCCCTGAACATGGACCCGAACGAATTCTATCTTGATTTCATGCGAGTGAGCGAGGCCATTGCCATTGTTGTGGTCATGGCGCTGTTCATTGAGCGCGGCCTGAGCGTGGTATTTGAGAACAGATGGTTCATGAGCCGCGTGCTCTACAAGGTGAAGAGGGCCAAGGATGTGGAAGGATTTGACCTTATGTCCGACCCATCGCCCGACCGCATAGTGCAGGCCGAGCCGCGTTTCGGGGCGGCAAAGGAGCTGATAACCGTTTCGCTCAGCTTTGCGGTGTGCTGGCATTGGGGCATCGATGTATTCAGTTTCATCATGCCGGTGATGCACCCTGAAGTGACGCTGTTCGGAGAGTTTCTTTCGTCCATGATCATAGCCGGGGGCAGCAAAGGCGCCATCAAACTGTTCTCCGATTGGATGAATTTCAAGAGCTCGGCCCAGACCGAGATTGACACCTTCCGCGAGCGTCAGCGCTCAAAGGGCAAGAAGGCGAAGGCATGATGCGCATACTGCTCATTCCTGTGCTATCGGTGCTGACCGTCACTGCAAGCGCCCAGCAGAAGATCGGGGTGATCAGCCTGGCTTCGCACATACGTGCAGCGGCAGATGGCGCCTCTGCATCGCAGTGTCAGGTGGCGGTGGCCGACACGGTGGTGATGCTTGACGATGCCGCCTCCACCGATGGTTACTACCATGTGCGGGCGCGCAACGGATGCAACGGATATGTGTATCGCAACCGCTTGCGGCTCAGGACCGGAAACCTGCCGACCTGGGCCCGCGAGGTGGCGGCCCCGGACGAGCGGCAGCTGAAGGTCTGCTCGTTCAACATCAAATGGCTGGGCCATTACAGCCGCAAGGACAACGTATCGCTGGCCCGTTTCCTCAGCCGGTTCGATGTGGTGGTGGTGCAGGAGCTGGTGGCATCGCCCATCAGCATCATATCGAGCACTGGGACGCAGGTGAGTGCCGACCCCGAGAGCGCGGCCTTTGCCGAGGCCATGCGGGCGCAGGGATTTGCCTATGCCCTCGGCACCGATGGCACCGGGCAGAGCGCCACCGGCACTACTGCACGGGAGTGGCCCATTGCGTTTTACCGCTCCGATGCGGTGCTCTACAACGCCTCGCGCAGCGATTTCATTGAGCCGCAGGTGCTCGCCAATCCCACCTTCGACCGTGTGCCGTGGGCATTCCACTTCACCACCATCGACAGCACGCTGGACATGTACCTCATCTCCGTGCATCTGGCAGCCGAGGACAAGGACAAGCCGCAGCGCAGGGCCGAACTGGCCCGCATAGCCCAATGGGGTGCGACACAGCCACACGAAAAGGACATCATCATATTGGGTGATATGAACCTACAGGACACCACCGAGGTGCGCAGCGCACTGCCGCAGGGATATTCCACCCTCAACACCCGTGGACTCGCCACCAATTGCAGCACCAAGGCACCCAAGCCCTTCGATCAGGTGATGTATGTGTCGGCTCTCACCCAGCGCGACCTCGACCCCGCACTGCCGTTCGTGGTCACCGACCTGATGCAGGCCATGCAGCCTTACTGGTCCGACCCGGCCACCCCCTACCCCGGCCAGCCGTACGATGGCAATCTGTTCCCACAATATTACTCCGACCATCACCCCGTCTCGTTCGGGCTCAGGTATGGTCTGGGGGATGATGATTGATAGCTACCGACCGGACCGCTCGGGTCTGGCACTTATCGGCTCAACGGATACCGGAACGGTTGAAGTAGAAGTGGCCTCGGCAGGAATCGAACCTGCATCCTAGGCTCCGGAAACCCATATACTATCCATTGTACTACGAGGCCCACTTTCCGAAGGGGCGGCAAAGATAGCCGCAGCCCCGACTCACACGAACCGGTCGCCCTTGAGGGCCTTCACCTCGTTCACGATGCGCTTAATCTGCTGCTCCTCGTGGCGGCTACAGATCAGGAGGATGCCATCGCTCTCCACCACTATCATGTCCTGCAGGCCCTGCACCACCACCAGTTTCTCCTTGGGCATGTTGATGATGCAGTCCTTCACCTCGTGGGTCATCACATTGCGGCCCTGTATCACATTGCCCTGCGGGTCCTTCTCGCTGTAGGCATACATGCTGCCCCAGGTGCCCAGGTCGCTCCAACCGATATCGGCCCCTATCGAATACACGTTCTGGGCCTTCTCCATCACCGCGTAGTCTATGCTGATGTTGGTGCACTGTTCGTACACTCCTTTAATGAAATCGGCCTCGGCCGGGGTGCCATAGAGGCCTCGGCCCTTGGCGAACAGCGTGTACATCTCGGGGGCATGGCGCTCCAATGCGTCCAAAATGCTGCGCACGCTCCAGATGAACATGCCCGAGTTCCAAAGGAAATCGCCACTGGCAAGAAACTGCTCGGCCATGGCCAGGTCGGGTTTCTCGGTGAATGTCTTCACACGGTGCACCCCCGGCAGGTTCAGCGCATCCTCCTCGCGGTGCTGAATGTAGCCGTAGCCCGTATCGGGGCGCGTGGGCACTATGCCGAGGGCCACCAGTGCCCCCTCGTGCGTGGCGGCCTGCACCGCCTTCTCCATCGATGCCTCAAACTCGCGCTGCCGCAATATCAGGTGGTCTGACGATGCCACTATCATCACCGCATCCGGGTCGGTCTCGGCTATGCGGAAGGCTGCATAGGCGATGCATGGGGCCGTGTTGCGCCTGGCCGGCTCCAACAGCACGTTGCCACGGGGCACCTCGGGCAGTTGGGCATTCACCAGATCATCGTACTGGCTATTGGTCACCACCAACATGCGGTGGGCGTGGCACAAGGGCAGGTAGCGGTCGTAGGTCTGCTGCAACAGACTGCGGCCAGTGCCAAGTATGTCGAGGAACTGCTTGGGATGGGAAGTACGGCTCATGGGCCAGAACCTTGACCCGATGCCCCCGGCCATGATCACCACATGGGTCCTCTCTTTCAATGGATTCATTGTAATGCGCTGATGGCCTTGCGCAGGCCGTTTATCACAGGTTCTATGTCTGCCATGCGGGTGGTGCCCACCGACACACGGAACCAATCATTGTCTGTGCCGGTGCCGAACGCGAAGAACGGGATAAGGCCCACGCCACCCGACTTTATCAGGTAATAGGTCACATCCGATGCATCGCGCAGCACTTCGCCATCGGCCGTGGTGCGGCCTGTTAGGCTGATGCGCACCGTGAGGTACATGGCGCCCTGGGCAGGAATGGCGTCCACCGGCAGGCCATCGGCCTTCATGCGCATGAAACCATCGTAATAGGCCGACACCCGCTTCCCGATCATCTCGCGGTGGCGCCTCACTGCTGCATCAAAGGCATCGGTTCGGTCAAGGAAACGGGCCGTGGCCACCTGCTCGGGCTTTGGGGCCCAGGCACCCACGTGGCTCAGTATGGCGCGCATCTTATTGATGATGAGTGCCGGGCCGAACGCCCAACCCACACGCACCCCTGTGGCGGCCAGCGATTTGCTGATGCCGTCAATGAAGATGGTGTAGGGCCGCATGGCCGGGCGGATGCTCACCGGGTCCACATGTTCCGTATCGCCCAAGGTGAGTTCCTGATACACCTGATCATACATCACGTACAGCGGCCTCTGCCCTACCCTGCGGGCGTTCTCCTCCAGCACCAGGTCGCATATCTCGGCCAACTGGTCGTAGGTGTACGAGGTGCCGGTGGGGTTGAGGGGTGAACAGAGGGCCAGCAGCGATGCCCCCTCCAGATGGCCCTGCAGATCGGCTGCGGTAGGCAGGAACCGGTTCTCTGGCGTGGTGGGCACCTCCACCTTCACCGCGCTGTGCAGGTAGGTGTAGTGGTTGTTGTTCCACGAGGGGATGGGATACACCACACGGTCGCCCGGATTGACAATGGCCTTGAAGGTGGCGTAGATCAGCGGCCGCGCACCGCCCGATATCAGCACCTCGTCTGCACTGAAGCTGAGACCCTGTCCGCGCTGGATGTACCTGCTCACGGCCTCCCTGAGTTCCTGTATCCCGTTGGCCGCAGGGTAATTGCTGTGGCCCTGGGTATATGCCTCACGGATCAGCTCGGTGAGCAGCTCGGGCAAGGGGAACACGGCCGGGCTGAAATCACCGATGGTCAGGTTATGGATCTTCTCGCCCTTGGCCTGCAGGGCATTTATCTCGCCCGCAATGCGGATGATCTCCGAACCGATGAGGTTCTCGGCAAGGTCAGACACCATGACCGTCTTTGCCGCAGTTCCCGTTTCACGCATGGTAGGTTGGGGGGGTCAGATTTAATGGGGGGCCAAATGTAAGGTCTCGCCCTTTGGGCCCATCGGCCATCCTATCGGTCAGCGTGCACCGTGCGCACCATGGCCACCCCGCTTATAAGGTAATGCCTGCCAGAGCTCAGTTCGGTGCAGCGGTGCCGTTTGCGCAGGCGCTCGTCCTTGCGGAAATGCCTCCCGTTCAGGTCGAACACCGCACCCACGGGCAGGGTATCCACGGCCACCATCTCATCCTCCTGCGGGTCGTGGTTGCGCAGCACGCGCATCAGGGCATGGTCCTGCACGGTGCTGGCGGCCGGGTCGCGCATGTGGCGGGTCAGTTCGCGCAGCACATCGGGCGGAAATACATCGGGCCTTAGAAATGGGCGCATGGCCGCGCTGAAGGTCTGTTTCCACTCTGCACCATGGGGTGCCACCTTATCCTTGTGCTTCTCGTGCACCAGCAGGTGGGCCACCTCGTGTATAAAGGTGATGAGAAAGGCGTAGGGATTCAGACTGCCATTGACCGATATGCGGTGCCCCTCGTTGCCGAACGGGGCGCGGTAGTCGCCCAGCTTGGTGTTGCGCGGTTTGGTGATGGTGAGGTGAAAACGGTACTGCTCCACCATGCGGGCCAGGTCGAGGGCCGTGCCCTGGGGCACATAGCGCGATATGGCCTGCGCTATGCGCTGGGTGCGGTCGGTGGTGGGCCTTGCATCCATTCAGGCAAAAATGGCCTGCGCCAGCCTATAGGTGACAAAGGCCGCCCCGTAGGCCAGCACACCCATGTACACAAACTGCAGCAGGGGCCAGCGCCACGTGCCGGTCTCGCTGCGCGTAACGGCCAGCGTGCTCATGCACTGCATGGCAAAGGCATAGAACACCATGAGCGAGAGCCCGAACGGCAACCCGTACAGCGGTGAGCCATCGGGCGCGGTGAGGGCCGCCATCTGGCCGCGTATGCCGCCCTCGGTGCCCTGACTGCCCAGGCTGAAAATGGTGCCCATGGTGCCAACGAACACCTCGCGGGCCGCGAACGAGGTGACTATGGCTATGCCGATGCGCCAGTCGTAGCCCAGCGGGGCCACCACCGGCTCTATGCCCCGGCCCAGCATCCCCACAAACGAATGCTCGAGCCGCAGGGCCGCACGGTGCCCCTCGGCCTCATCGGCTGTCCACACCCCCGCCTCCACCTGTGCGGCCACCTCGGCATCTATCGCAGCAAATCGGCCCGGCATGCCCACCGATGACCCCAGCCACAGCAGCACCGATATGGCCACTATCCATTTGCCCGCATTCACCACAAACGACCTCAGCTTGCCCCACACATTCACCGCCACGTTGCGCCAGTGCGGCAGGGCATAGGGCGGCATCTCCATGATGAAGTGCGACCCGTTGACGTCAGTGGGCATGAAACGGCTGATTACCAGGGCCGACAACAGCGCCATGGCCGTGCCCAGCGCATACAGGCCCAGCATCACGGTGCCCTTGTAACTTATCAGCCCCAGCAGGCTGCCTTCAGGTATCACCAGCGCTATGAGCAGCGCATACACCGGCAGCCGGGCCGAGCAGCTCATGAGCGGGGTCACCAATATGGTCAGCAGCCGCTCGCGCGGGTTGGGTATGGTGCGGGCGCTCATAATGGCCGGCACCGCGCAGGCCGCCCCACCGAACAGCGCCACCACACTGCGCCCATTCAGCCCGAACACCCGCAGCAGCCTATCCATCATAAAACTCACACGGGCCATGTAGCCCGTCTCCTCCATGATCGATATGAAAAGGAACAGGAAGGCTATCTGCGGGATGAAGATGACCACCCCGCCCAGGCCCGCCCAGATGCCGTCAATGAGCAGGCTGGTGACAAACGAGGGCGGCAACAGGCCGCGCATGGCCTCGGCCCCACGGGCAAAGCCCGCCTCTATCAGCCCCATGGGCCACTCCGCCCACGAAAAAACGCTCTGGAAAATGAGCAGCAGCGAGGCCAGGAAGATCATATAGCCCGCCACAGGGTGCGTCAGCACATGGTCTATCCGGGTGGTGAGGGCCACCTTCGGGTCGGGCCGCTCAGCGGGCACCACCTGCGCCAGCACCTCGCGTATGGTCACATGCAGCTCGGGCGCCATGGCCGCGGCCGGATGGGGCGCCCCCAGCCCATGGCTGCGCACCGCGGCCCGCAGCGCATCCAGGCCCGTGCGGTGGCGCGCATCGGTCAGCACCACCGGTATGCCCAGCAGGTGCGACAGCCGCCCCGCATCCACCGGGTGGGCCGCATCCATGCGGTCGGCCATGTTCAGGGCCAGCACACATGGCCGGCCCAGCCTTATGGTCTGCAGCACTATGTACAGCCCCGTGCGCAGCTGCGTGGCATCGGCCACCAGCACCGTCAGGTCGGGGTGGTCGTGGGCCGTGGGGTCGGTCACCACGCGGGCCGTCACCCCCTCATCGGCCGACCGTGGGTCCAGGCTGTAACTGCCCGGCAGGTCTATCAGGTCGGCCAGGCGGCCATCGCCCAGGTCCATGTGGCCCACCTTGCGCTCCACCGTCACCCCCGGGTAGTTGCCTATCTGCTGGTCAAGCCCCGTCAGGGCGTTGAAAATGGAGCTCTTCCCCGTGTTCGGGTTGCCCACCAGGGCCACTTTCATGTGCAGGCCTCCGGGCATCTCAGCGCAGTGCGGGGGTCAGTACACACTGCACCGTGGCGGCCTCCTCGGGCCGCATGCATATCAGCAGCGACCCGCTCCTGAAGGCCATCGGCCCACCAAATGGGGCCACCCGCTCCAGCAGCACCGCATCGCCCGGCAGCAGCCCCATGCTCATCAGCATCTGCCCGGCCCGCACATCATCGTACCGCGCTATGCTGGCTCGTTGCCCCGGCAGCAGGGTGTCTAAGGTAATGGTCACGCGCAGGCAGGTTTTTTCGGGGCCGTGAAAGTACCCCGCTCCTCCGCCTGACGCATTACCGCATTGGGGGTATTCGGAGGGGGGGATAATCCCAGTTGCAGACGGCTGGGCCTTTGGGGCCGCGGTTGTGGAAATGCAGAAGGCTTGAACAAAGTTGAGTAACCCTTAAGCCCGCATTTTCAAACTGCTACTATCTAGCTCCACACAAGAGGTCCAGCGGAACACTTGCTCGTGGGGAGGGGCAAGAAGCCCTGAGGTTCTCAGCCCACAAGAGTGCGGGGGCTCAGAAACGCTTGAAGGAGCGGGGGGCTTCGTACTCGTGATGCTAGAGGCAGAGAACGAATCACTCACGGGACGCGAACAAGGGCGTGTATACTTCGTCCTCGCGCCCTTTGCGCCTCTTTCTCCGCGCCCTTTGCGGTTAATCTCGCGCCTCCACAGTAGGTGACTCCCCATTTCACACCACCGCCTCTTCATTCTTAATTCCTCATTCGTAATTCTTCTCTCCCCCGCCTTCCCTCTTTCCCGACCATATCACCTACCCGTGAGGGCATAACGCATTTCTGTCAAGGCATATCGCTCTCAGGTCGATACATAATAGACATATGTCGAGGCATAATTGTCATAGGTCGAGGCATAATTAACTCCGGTCGAGGCATAATTGACTTAGGTCGAGGCATATTTCATTCCGGTCGAGGCATAATCATCTCAGGTCAGCCCATACAGGCCCCACCCTCGACCATACCGCTCATCGGCTTCCGTCCCACCCCCGCGCCCGAGCAATTGTTCCGCAGGACCCCTTGCTCAGAGTTAATTAAAGCAGTTTGTAACTTCGGGCTAACCTTCCTTTTGCCCACCCCTCCTCACCCGTGTATCCGCTCGGCCGTCCCGAGTTCGGCCATCACCTGCGCCTCGTAGGCCAGCAGGCCGTCCCACAGGGCATCCACCTCGGCCCGTCGGCCATAGGAGCGGGCAAAGCCGAGGAAGAGGGTGTAGTGGTTGGCCTCGCTCACCATCAGGTCGCGGTAAAAGGCGGCCAGGTCGGCATCGGGCAGGTGCTCGCTCAGCAGCCTGAAGCGCTCGCAGCTCCGGGCCTCAATCAGCGCGGCAATGAGCAGGTCGTGCACCAGGCGCAGCTGCCGCGAGCCGTGGTCGCGCCCCTTGAAGTGAGCCATGATGCGCTCCACGTACTCGTCCTTGCGCTGCCGGCCCAGCGTCAGGCCACGCTGCACAATGCGCTCGTGCACCATGGCAAAGTGGCCCATCTCCTCGCGGCACAGCTCGGTCATGGCCTGCACAAGCTCCGTTTTTTCGGGGTGATGGATGATGAATGATATGGCGCTCGATGCGGCCTTCTGCTCGCAGTAGGCGTGGTCGGTGAGTATCTCGCTGATGTTCTTCGAGGCGATATCGGCCCAGCGGGGGTCGGTGGGCAGCTTGAGTCCGAGCATGGCCTTGGGTGGTTGGCGGTTGATGGGTACGGAGGTCCGGGGCGTCAGGCCCTCAGTTTGAAACGCACGGGCAGATAGAGCAGCAGCGCCATGAGCAGGATGACACTCATGTTGACCCAGAAAGTATCGGCACAGCGGCCCAGCACGGGCTTGCACGCAGCGTAGAGCGGGGTGCGGATAAACCCGGCCTCGCCACGGCTCAGGTAGATGGGGTCGTAGCGCGGTATGATGCGCGCCTTGTTGACAAGGGCCATCTCGGTGGCATCGTTGCGCCCTTCGAGCATGTTGCGCAGGCGGTCGTTGGCATAGCGGTCGCGCAGGCGCTGCTGCTCCTCGGCCGTCTGTGCGGCCAGCACCCCATCGCGCCCGGCCACCGCAGCGGTGTATGCGTCCTTGTACCGCACACGCAGGGCCGCAAGGTCGGCCTTGGGGTCGGGGCCCGGTGGGCGGCCCTGTGCCAAGGTGAGCTCGGTGAACCAGATGGCGGCCGTGTCCTTGGCCCTTGAGCGCATCAGGTCCTCCATCCGGTTGTGCCAGTGCACCTTGCGGAAGTGTGCCTGACTCACAGCGGCATCGCTCGCAAACCGGGTCGCCTCATACGGGTTGTCGCGGAACACGCTCACGGCCAGCCCCTCAAAGGCCCATTTCGACACCATCAGCTCGCCCACAAGCGGCACCGCGTCCTTGCGGGTGAAGGCCGGGAACAGGTCATCGTATTTCACCATCACCCCACTGAGCAGGATCTGAGGGATGATGATGAGCGGCACGGAGATGTAGATGGTCACCACCGAGTTGAGATAGGCCGATAGGATGAGCCCCATCATGCACGCGGCCACCCCGGTGGCGAACAGGATAAGCCAGAACGGCACGGCCGCCCAGCCCAGCCCGATGAGCAGATTGCCCACGGCCACAAAAAGGGTGGCCTGTATGGCCGTGATGCCTATGAGCACCGTCACCTTGGCCATGAGGTAGGCATCGCTGCTCAGATCGAGGAACGACTCGCGCCTGAGTATCAACCGGTCTCTGATGATCTGCTCGGCCGATAGCATCAGGCCCAGAAACAGTGACACGATGACCGATATGAACAGGTAGGACGGGATGTTGGGGTTGAGGCGATAGACATAGTCGGTGGCCGAGCCGTTGCGCAGAAGCAGGGCCAGCAGGGCGGCCAGCACCACGGGCACCACCAGGATAAGGGTAAGAAACTGGCGGTTGCGCAGCTTGGCCTTGGCATCGCGGCTCAGGAACACCAGGTACTGACCCATGCGGCCCAGCATCCGCTGCGGTGAGGCAGGCAGCCCCTGCACCTGCCTGGCCGCTACGGGCCGGTTGGCCTCTGCGCTGTTGAACCGTGTGTACCACTCCTCAGGCATCACCTTGCGCTGCGCGGTGGGCCGCCCGAACTCGTCAAGCACCTTGTTCTCCTGGATGTTGAAGATCTGCTCGGGGTTCACGTTGCCACACTCGGTGCACTCGGCCTCATCGGGCCGCATGTGGTGTGCACAGGCCTTGAACCACGTCACGGCCCCCAGCGGCTCGCCATAGTAGGTCATGTAGCCGCCACGGTCCAGGATCAGCAGCTTGTCAAAGCGTTTGAATATATCGGACGATGGCTGATGAATGACCACGAACACCAGCCTACCGCCCAGTGCCTGTTGGCGCAGCAGGTCTATCACCTGTTCCGAATCGCTCGATGAGAGCCCCGAGGTGGGCTCATCGGCAAAGAGTACCAGGGGTTCGCGTATCAGTTCAAGGGCTATGTTGAGGCGCTTGCGCTGCCCTCCGCTTATCACCTTGTTCATCACCCCGCCCACCTGCAGATGGGCAATGTGGTCGAGGCCCAACTGCCGCAGCACCTCCTGCACCTTGTCGCGCACCTCGGCCTCTGCGAGGTCGCCATAGCACAGCCGGGCCGAATAGTAGAGGTTATCGAATACGGTGAGCTCCTCTATGAGCAGGTCGTCCTGCGACACGAACCCCACCACCCCGGCCAGTCCGCTGGCGGGGTCGTGCAGGTCGAGGCCGTTAAGGCGCACCTGGCCCTTGGTGGGGCGGTCGTTGCCGTTAAGGATGTTGAGCAGGGTCGATTTACCGGCCCCGCTGCCGCCCATGATGCCAACCAGATTGCCCGAGTTCTCTGAGAAACTGAGCGGATGGATACCTATGTGGCCGCTGCGGAAGGTGAAGCTCACCCCATCGACCTCAAACAGCACCCTCGGTTCGTCTTCCAGGCCCAAGGCATGCCGCATCAGTTCAGAATAGTGCAGCGTGGCACCGCCCAGGCGCAGGCTGGCCCCCTCGCTCGCCACATGCACCCCGTTGCCCGCCACCAGCTGGCCGTTGATGCGCATCTCTGAACTGAGTCCACTGCCGAACAGCACCATGAGCGCCTCGTCCGGAAAGAGCCGGGCCGTGACCATGCCCCTCAGCCCCTCTAACCGCAGGTTGCGCGCGGTGCTACCCACATCGGCCGGTCCTATAAGCAGCACATTCTGCCCATCCTGTGCCAAGCGCACATGGTCCCGTTCAACAAGGGCAATGATGTCCGCCTGGTCTCCAGAGGCTATGTTAAGGCTCTCAAGGATCGCGTTGAGCAGGTCGCTCTCCAGCTCGGTGGGCACACGGTCGCGCACAATGAACTCGGCCACCCTTATGGCCACCAGCAGCCGCTGCTGCTTGTTAAGCCCTTCGGCAATGCCCGAGCAGAGGCCCACCACCTTCACAGATAGCACCGTTACGCGCTTGCGCCCCAGGTCGCCCAGGCTCGAAAGGGCCTCGCTGCCCTGCTCGCGGTCGTAGATGGGCAGCAGCTCATCGGCCTGCGAGCGGGTGAGCAGGTCTGCGAGGTAGGCCCTCACCAGTTCGCGGCCCTCAGGTCCCGACCCACCCAACCGGCCCAGTATGGCGAACAGCCGCACAAGGGCCTCAATGACTTTCCTATCCATGTGGGGGGCAAAGAAAAGCCCCAAGACGCTGACGCCTCGGGGCTTTTGTGATTATCGGTATGAAAATGATCAGCCGGCTATCTGCTTGCGCACTGCGGCCGTACCGTTGTAGATGTCATTCAGTTTCGGGGCCACCTCATCGGCCGAGTTGATGCCGTCATACACCTTCATCAACGCCTTCAGGCTGGCAATGGTGGGTGCCAGAGCCTTGTCGCCCTTGAATTCCTCCAACATGTTCAGCAGATTGAGCAGCGTGAGCTTCTGCTCATACACCTTGGCCGAATAATCGGCCGCGTTCGGCATTCCTTTTACAATGCTCAGGCTCACATACTGGCTCTCAACCCAGCTGCCCACCAGTATCAGGCTGGCGGCATTGAGGCGGTCGTTGTTGCGCAGGTAGTTGTCCACCTCTCCGTACATACTGTTAACAAGGGCCACCAGACTGTCGTTGCTCTCAAGGGCCGCCAAGGTGCTCTCTGAGGCATAACGTTCAAAGCTTTCTGACATGTCCAGTTCCTTGGCCATGGTGCGGCTGGTGGCGAAGTACTTCTTCAGTTCGCTGTGGCGGTCGAACATGGCCAGGTACATCAGGTCCATGGAATACACCCCGTAATTGAGCGCCTTCTGAGTGGAACCGGTGTATTTGGCAGCCTTCTCCACGGGGTTGGTCAGGGCCGGGTCAAAGGCCGACTGCGACTTCTTCACGGTCTGAAACAGGTCGGTGGCCGGGTAGGGTATGTTGCCGATGGTCTTGTGGAACTTGAAATCGCGCAGCTCGTCCAGCGGTTCAGCCGGGGTCTGCGGCACTTCGGCCACAGGTGTCTCGGCCACGGGCGCAGGTGCTTTTTCCTGACAGGATTGGGCCACAATCAGGGCACTCGAAATGAGAATCGGGTTGATGAGCTTCATTTTGAAGGGATTGGCATTAGTTTGAATGGTATCTTCACAATCGAGGCATACTCCTCGCCTGCCTCTTGTAGGTCCTCATCCATGTCGAGGTACATCCAGTGCACCTCTATGTCCATGGACTTTTCGATTCGCGCCCGCTCAAACCGCTTCAGCATATCCATCAGCACCTTGGCCGTGGCGGTGTTGAAGTAGTCGAGCTGCACCGTCAGCACCGTCTTTGTGGCGGGTTGTTTAAGATAGGCATCGACCCATTCGAGCACTGGGGCATAAAATCCCTGCGAATTTTCCCAGAACGATTTGCCGATGAGTCTAAGCTCGCCATCGGGGCTGAAACTGATCTCGGGTGTGAACTCCGCACCCTTGATGCGAAGCGGCTCTTGTAGCATAGGCGCTGTGGTGGTTCTTGCCTTTGAAGGCCGGGCAAAACTAATTGATCGCGCTGTACTTTCGGCCCATGTCACTCTTGTTCCGCGCCATGGCTTTTCAAATCAGTTCTGCGTGCCGATGACACCCGATCTAAGGCTTGAAAAGGCTTTCGCGCTCCGATATACCGACCCTCGGGAGGCCCTGCGACTAGCCGAGGAGGTGCTAGATGACCCCGCAAGCAGCGAACGGACGCGTGCCCTGGCCCTGCTCCACCGCTATTTCGCATCCTTCATCCTTTCTCTTCCGGGCACCGATGTCAAGGACCTCTTCAGCGCCAATGAGGTGCTCTCCGGCTCTGACCAACCCGATGATGTGGTGCTGGCCACTACCTATCTGGCCAACCACTTCGAGAGCATCGGTCAGTTCGACAGGGCCATGGCCCAGCTGGCGGTCACCTTTGCGCACCTGGACCAGGCCACCGAGGCGGTAAGGGCGCAGGCCCTGGCCACGGCCGGCAACGTGTACCTCAAATCGGGCGACCTGACCCGCGCGGCCGAGTTGCAGGCCGAGACCCTAAGCCTGCGGCAACGGCAGGGAGATGAGCCAGGTACGGCCGCCTCGCACAATCAACTGGGGCGCACATTGGCCATGCTCGGTCGCCCCGATGAGGCCCTTGCGCATTACGCCACAAGTCAGGCCGTCCGTACACGCCTCAACGAGCGCGGCTCATTGGCCTGGACCATGCTCGGCATGGGCACGGTCTATCTGGGGGTGGGCAAAGGGGCCGAGGCACTCCGTTGTTTCGATGAGGGCATCACGCTCCTCACTGCCAATGACGAGCGGGGCAGGATGCACCTTTTGTTGGCAAGGGCCAAGGCCCTATTGGCCGGTGATGACCATCGCAGCGCTTTGCCGGTGCTCACCGATGCAGGACATCTGGCCCAGAGGCTGAGAGCTGCTGATGTGCAGATGGAGGCCCTCGAACTGAAGTCGCGCTGCCACGAGGAACTTGAGGAACCCGTCCGCGCCCTCGACTGCCTGAAGGAACTGATGCACCTGCGCGAAGACACACGCAAGGCTGAGCAGGAGGCACGTCTGGCCCAGGTGGAGCGCAGCATGACGGCCGAATTTGCGGTGCGCGAGGCCAAGGCGCTTAAAGCGAAGAACGAAGAACTCGATTTTAAGAACCGCACCATCACAGAAAGCATCCGGTATGCCAGTGTGATACAGGGTGCCATTTTACCGACCGCAGATGATCTGGCCCATCTGCTCCCAGGTTCGTTCCTGCTTTTCAGGCCGCGCGATATCGTATCAGGCGATTTTTACTGGGCAGCCGAAGTACGAGGTGCGGTGATGGTTGCCGTGGGCGACTGCACCGGTCATGGCGTGCCGGGCGCATTCATGAGCATGATAGGCACCGACCAGCTCAACCACATCATCTTTGAGCAGGGCATCGACTCGCCCGCACTCATTTTGGCCGAGATGCACGAGCGCACCAGGCGGGCCCTCAAGCAGGACCATCCCGACACCAGGACGCAGGACGGGATGGAACTTGCAATCATGCGGTTCAGCGATGGCGGCCGTTCGGTGCAGTATGCAGGGGCGCGCAGGCCGCTGATCATCTGCCGCTTTCAGCCCGATGGACAGTATGTGCAAGAAGAGGTGAAGCCCGACCGATTGAGCATAGGCGGGCAGCGTTACACCGATGAGACACAGTTCACCGATCGGACCATTCGTTTGCAACCGGGCGACTGCCTCTACACCTTCTCCGATGGCATACAGGACCAGTTCAATGCTGCCAACAATGCCAAGTTCTCAACCCGCAGGTTGAAAGAGACGCTGCTTGGTCTGTGCGCCATAGACCCTGATGCGCAGCTTCAACGGATCGGGGCCATTTTGGACGATTGGCAAGGCGCCACCCACCAGACCGATGATGTGGTCCTGTTCGGGTTCAAGGCTTAATCAGCACCTGAATTCCCATAAAAGCATAACATTATTGGAATTCAGCATTCCGAAAACCTTTATCGATGCGTACCAACCCGTAACCAAGGTGGTGACGCGCGAGAACTTCAGGGAGTTTCTCTTGCCTTAATCGGCCTTTTCGTCAATGATAGGTCAACGCAATTAGCTTTGCCAAGCAAGGCACCCGCCATCGGTAATTAGAAAGAAGTTCAGAAAAGGTGAATGATCGGAGAGGCTACACCCATCAGCCCCATGGCACTTTACTTTTAGTGTTCAATCTTTCAACCCCATGAAAAAACGCTTTGTTGATTTCCTGAAAGCCAAGATTCCTGCTATCAGCATCGGGCTTTTCATTTTCAATCTGGTTCTCATCGTGCTCATGATCAATGTGAAGCAGGTGCCAGATTTTGTCGAGCTTGTTCTACTTACAGGTCTTCTTCTTTTTTGCCTATCGGTCATTGCCCTTTCATTGTTCAGCACGCAGAATGCAGCCCGAGTCTTTCTTGTCATGATGGGCTTCATGCTCTTCAGTTTCATCGGGTTTCAACTCCACCTGCCCGGTTCGGGCCCGATTTTCGTGCTCACCATGCTCATTACAGCCCTGAGCAGTCTGCTTCAGGCACTGAGCACACCGTTCAGGTTCAGAGGCAACAACTTCCTGCGTGCCATGGGGTCGTTTGCCCTGTTGGTCATCGCGGTAGGGTTCAGCATTGTGTTGTTCAAGATTCAGCGCTGGCCCGGTGGTGATTTCCTGTTGATGTACGCGGCCCCGACCTATGTGGCACTCACTTTCGGTATCGTCATCGGAATCCAACTCACCGATTTCGACCGCTGGCAACCCACCCAACGCACCTTTCTGATGCGCAACATACTCGTGCCGTGGGCCGTGCTTTTCGTTATCGGGGGTGCCATCAAGCTATTTCCCGATCAGTTCTATAAATCCATCCGTGGCAACCGTGCATCTTGGGACATGGTCCATTATGACCTGCCTGCACAGGAAGGACCGTCAGAATCCGAACTCCAATAATTCGGTCTCCGTCAGTTTCCGCTTGTTGCCAAAGATCTTCTCCTCGTTGACCAGACGCAGGATCTCGGTCGGATCAACGGGCAGGAACTTGAGTATCCCGTCCTCGTTGATGTAATACATCCGCTTTCCATCAGTACTGAATCGGGCCAAATGACCGCGCAGTGTCAGCACTTTGCCAAGGCCGCTGTTCAAGAGGATATCTCCGGTCATGTTCTCTTTCGAGCGCACATTCAAGCTTGAACTGGGCGACAGATCAATAACCTGTAGGCCGGCATCGGCACCGAGGACGGCAAACTCGGAAGAGGTACTGTGCGCGTATTGGGCAATGGGATCGGAAAAACTCCTGTTCACCTTCATGGTAAATTCACCATTCTTACCCTCCAGGAACAACGTGTCCGAAAGAATATCCCTGTAAGTCAGAACGAGATTCTGATCCCTGCCCACAAAGCGGACATGCGAAACCGGAGCCACCACAGGCGCATCATATTGAAGTCTGTTGTATTCGTTCGATATTCCCTTTGAATTGATGAGACTTCGTGCCTCGCCTTTAAGATTGGTGACGTACACAGAGGTATCTGAACATGCGGTGATAAAGTAGAGTCCGTCATTGTTAAACTCGACAGAGGTGGCCTCTCCTGAGTAGCTGACCTCTTCAACTGGCTTGTAGTCGCCTCCATTCGCCCTCCAGACCACAGCCAAGGAATCAAGAGAGACACTGACCATAAAGCCACTCTTAGTGGAGTAACTCACACCGGTAACTGGTCGGGTGTGCCTGCGCAGTTCCTGCTTCGGTCTGCCGTCTGTGCCAACCCTTTGCACAGCCATATCCTTGGTGATGTAGGCAAACTCAGACCCATCAGGAGCAAAGGAGGCCACATTCAGCGCATTGCGCCAGTCGATATAGGGCCAATGATCACAAACATGCTTGCCGGCCGTCTCATGCAGACTCAGGCGTTGGTCGCCACCTAAAGTAAGTATGTGCTTGCCATCATTTGAGAATTTCACCCAGAGCGCAGCCGAGTCGGTGGGCAGCTTGATGGCACTGAGCAACTTACCATCCGTGTGCCAGATGTTTACTCTGCCGCCTTCGAGCAAGGTGGCCAGGTGAGGCGTAGAATCGGAAATGCAGTAGTTGACGAGTTTCTCGTTGCTGTTTGAGAAGGTGGGGAGCAGGTCTCGCCTCATATAGCCGAAGTACAGTTTGCCCTTTCGGTCTTGGAGCACAACATCCCCTTTGTTGCTCAGCAGAACCGGACTAATGGTGTGTGCTGCTCTGTAAACGACAATCTTATTCGGCTTGCCCGAAAGGTCCCAAACAGAGACCTGACGGTCATTATCATAGGTCATGCAGAAGTTCCCATCTTCTGAGAGAACTGTTGGGGCATCAAACTCAAATACAGGGGCATCTTTACCGAAATTGAAGATCAGCGCTTTGTTCGGATTGGCGTCACTGACCTTCCTATCCGTTGATCCTGACTGACTTGTTGGGGTAAAGGGCCTCTCGCCACTGAAGTTGAACAACAACTTATTTCCCGTCATTCCATCAGAGGCAAAGAACTGATCAGACTTTCCGTAGTAAGACTTGTTGTAATAGAACCATCCCCATTTGAAAGGAGGTTCGACAATGTCCAGCACCACGTTTCCGTCATCATTCACCACTTCAATGCGCTTGTCCGATGATGAAAGTAAAAGGTCCCTGTAGTCATATTGGATCTTAAATCCTGGAGCCCAAGAGCGCTCGTCCAGTTTTATTCCCTTCAGGTCAAAAAATCGAATTTTCCCTTCCGATTGACTCGCACACAGCAGTTTGCCGTTGTGTTTGAAAACAAAATTCTGACTCCTTTCCCTGATGCGGTCAGGAGAATAACTGAAGGCGGTAAAAGCGTTCGATTGAACTCCGTCAGGATTGAAAACGCGAACATGGTTCCCATCAACGATCACGACCTTTCCATCCAGAAGAAATTCGGAATATGACAGGCTCTCGGGCACGTTGCGCTTCACTTCAAATTCATGGCTTTTTCCATCCCTAAGGTCTACTGTCCAAACAACTGTAACGTCTTTGTCATTGGGTTTGGCCCAAGTAAGCATGGCAAACTCAAAATCGGACTGAGGAACTCGGGTCCAAGTGTTCTCAAAATGTTCAACCTTTTTTGAAAAAACGACCGTGCCGGTGGTGTCTGCCACATGCAACACCGTGTCGGTGGTCCAGAGATAAACCCTGTGCTGGCCTTGGAGGAATCCGGCAGTATGCACCTGGTGGCTGAATGGCCCGATCCGCGCAACTGCATCTCCGCGCATATTCCAAAGCGTCAGACTCGAGTCTTGATCGATCCGAGCGCCCTGTGCATCGCGTTCCATCCTAAAGCCCTCAATGGGGTTGATGGAGAGCACATACTTTCCGTCAAAGGAAACTTGGGGATCGAACCCGTTCACTTCATACAGATATGGCCCGTTGTGAAGAGCGTTTATCAAGGCACGTTCGGCCAATTTGGTCTGCTCCACACCGTAGGCCTTTTCGGCCAAAAGGAACCCGAGGGCAGGGTCATCCTCCAATTCTAGCAGCGAGAGGGCTGCCAGTTCATGCGACCGGCTACGGGTGCTTTCCATATAGAAGTAGTAAGCCGTAGCAGCAATGAGCGCAACCAGACCGATGAGCGACACGATGTTCACCCGTCTTTTCAGCCGTTGGCCCGCCTCCAGTTCGGTGCGGCACTCCTCGAAAAACCTCTCCTGCTCTTCAGGCAAAAAAAGTCGTTCGCGGTACGGAGCCACAAACTCAATATCCTGGGCTGTGAGCCGAATGCCGCGCAGCCTGTAGGTCTGGCAGGCATTCTCCACAAACTGCCGCACCTCCAGCAATTCCTTCTCCACCAACGTGATCTTCTCAAAGATCTTGGCGGCCAGCGCATCGTGGCGCAGTTCGTAGCGGCCGTTGTCGTCCTTGTCGCGCAGGATGCGGAGCGACACGAAGCGTTCGGTGAGCGCCAGCACCTCGTCCTCCGAGATGTCTGTGCCCAAGGTGCGGGCATGGGCCTGCGCCTCCTCAACCGTGTTCTGCCGCTTGGTGCCACGAGTGGAGACGAACGCCTTCAGCATGGCAAGTGCATGCTGCGGGTCGGGCATCTGGGCCACCTGCTCCTCAAGGAAACTGCCCAGCAGGTCGGTGATACTGCCCGCGCTGTCGAGCATCGCGAGGGTGAAGGCCCGCTGTTCGCCCTTGGCCGATGCCAGCCGCCAAAGCCTGTCGAGATACACCTGCAGGTAGGTAAGCTCCACCTCGTTGCGCTCGGGGCTGATGCGCTGCAAAAGGGCATCGGCAAAGCCGTCTTCCAAACTGATCCCTGCCACATGGCATGGCCCTTCGATGACCGCCTTGGCCTGCGCCCGGGTCATCTTCTCAATGCGGATACGGTTGCTGAACAGCTCGGGCAGGTCGCCCTCAAACTCCGTCAGGCTGGCCAGATATTCCTCCCTAATCACGAAGATGAACCGGCACTGCAGGTCGCTGGCCAGCACATCGGCCACGAGGTTCACAAACCGTGCACGTTCCTCATCGGTCCAGAAGATGAAAAGCTCCTCAAACTGGTCGAATATGAGGTAGATGGGCTTGAACTGGTCCAGATAGAGCGACCGCAGCGCTTTGCGCACGGCCTTGCTGTCAGGGTTGCCCTTCAGTTCTGTTTCTCCTGAAAGGCTGTGCTTCTGGATGTTGCGCCACAGCGAGGCCATGATATCCTCGGCCCTGCGCACCGAAATGGGCAGCCAATCGCTGTCGTTGAGCCGGTTGGCCAGCCCGCATTGGATCAATGAGCTTTTGCCCGTTCCCGAAAGGCCATACACCAGCAACAGTTTGCTCTGGAAAATGCGCGTATAGACCTCCTCGGCCTCGCGCTCCCGCCCGAAGTAGATGTCCTTGTCCTCCTTGGTGAAGGAGTCGAGGAACTTGAAGGGGGAGGTATTCTGTCCCATGCAAGGACTCAGGCGGCCATGGCCTCACCTCCCAGATCGGTCATAGCACTCTTGAACTGCTCGAGCAGAGCAGGGTAGCTGGCAAGGGTGGTCAGGTCGCATTTCTCAGTCACCTCCGTGCCCAGGTACATCAGGCGGTCGCCCGAGCTCTTGGTGTACATGAAAATGTCCTTCTTGATGCTGAACTTCTCCTTGCTGTCAATGGTCTCAGTGCGGGTATCAATGACGAAAGGAGAAAGGTTCAGGAACTCGGTAGGGGTCTTGAAGTCCTTCATCAGCAGCACGGCATTGCTGTCTGAGAAAACATGGTGCAAGAGTTCTGTGGCCTTGAAATCGGAGTCGGTGCTGTTGAGCAGGTCGATGACATGGGCAAATTGAGCCTCCTTGTGCTTCGATTTCTGCACGCGGATCTCGCGCACGGTCACCAACTTGTATTTCACAATGAAAGCAAGCGCCTGCAACAACCGCGTGAGTCGCTCCTCATATTCCACACAGCGCTTCTCAATGTCCTCTTCGGTCAGGTTAATCTGGTAGTGGCCAATTTCGTTGCGCTCAGGCACCCAAAAATCGAGGTCGGCATAGAATTTCTTGTTCATCACGGCCCCCATCTCGGGCATGAACCATGTGATGCCGGCACCTTCGCCCACAGTGCCCATGGATCGTATGAGCCATGTGAAATTGCCCAATGACAGCACCCCGATCCTGCGAGGGAACTCGTTGGTGAAGGATGGCCCCAGTTCCAATCGGCCATTCCGTTTCTCCTCCCATATCTGGGCCAGCATCACATAGCTTACAAACTGCATGGTGCGCTCAATGGTCTTGAAGAGCTGATCGAGCCGAAGCCGGTCCAACTGCCGCATGGAACCCGAGAACAGCCTGCGCAATTCCACCCCGATGGGCCATGGGAAATGCTTGATGATGAGGTCGGCCAGGATGCGATGGTCCACCGGGCCGCCCAGGTCATCATCGTCCTCCACCAGGTACTTGGCCAGGGCCGGACGGTGTTTCACCATCTCATCAAAAACGGCTCTGACAAGGTTCTCGTTCAACTGGGCCATTTGGCGGTCAAGGTATCAGGGTTGAGGACTGAAGGCGAATCTTAGGCTTGTCAATGTTCGAAAAAAAACCGCCCTGAACAAGGTCCGGGGCGGTTCACATTTCTACGAGGGTCTATCACTTCTTGCCCGGTGCAGGGGCGGGTGCAGCCTGATCCTGACCTTCGAGCTTGATGCCCAGTTTGGCCACCACTTTCAGCGTCACATTGTCAGTGGGAGGGCCGAACAGGATGTTTGAGGTGCCCGAACCGTCAACACTGTTCAGGATGTAGGTGTAGCCACCTTCCTTGGCAATCTCGGCAATGGCTTTTTCCACACGCTCCACCACGGGCTTCATCAGTTCGGCACGCTTCTCGGCCAATCGGCCTTCGGCCTGTTGGCTGGCTTTCTGGAAATTCTGGTCGGCTGTGATGGCCTGATTGGTGATGGCACCCAGCCCGGTGGTATCCTTGGCCTGCGTCTTGGCCTGATACTTCTCCACTGCACTCTCGCGCTGCGCCTTCACATCCTCAAGCATCTTCTGCAGGCCCAGGGCGTAGGTCTGCAGGTCTTCGTTGATCTTTTCGCGTTCGGGCATCACGCCCATGATGCCGTTTATATCGGCATAACCGAGTTTGAACTGGGCCTGTACGCTGCCGGCACTGAGCACAAGGGCCATTATGGCGATGGGACGGAGATTCATCTTGATCTTGTCTGGTTAATGTAGGGTTAAAATGTTGCCGTTTCGCTGAAAGGCGCGCAAATATAGACCTTCAGAGGTTCGTGCCGATGCAATTTCGCGCCTTGTACCCCAAAGCCGAAGCCGTGCGACATATCGTTTCTGTTCTCATCGCCATTTTCTGCTGTAGTGATGCCGATGCGCAGAAGGTCACCATCGTATCTGGCCCTGACGGTGCCGCGCTGGGAGGCGCCACCGCCCAGGACACGCTGAGCAAGGCGGCCACCGTGGCCGATGCTCTGGGGCAGGTGGACGTATCGTCCATTGCGGGCATAGGCCCCGTGCGGTTCGCCCACATCGGTTTCGAATCTTTGACATTGACCCGAAATGCCCTGAAAGAAGGAACCGTGGTGCGGCTGAAGTTGGCCGCCAACCTACAGGCAGAGACGGTGGTGAGCGCCTCGCGCTTCGTTGACAGCCGCAGGTCTGTGGCGCAGACGGTTGAGAGCATATCGCAGCGCGACATGGCCGAACGTAATGGCCAGACCACCGGTGACGCGCTGTGGAGCATGCCCGGTGTGTTTGTCCAAAAATCGCAGATGGGCGGGGGCAGCCCGGTGCTGCGGGGCTTTGAGGCCAACAAGGTGCTGATGGTTATGGACGGAATGCGCATCAACAACGCTATCTATCGGGCAGGCCACCTGCAGAATATCATATCCATTGACCAGAGCATGCTGGAGCGGGCCGAGGTGGACTATGGCCCCGGCAATGTGATGTACGGGGCCGATGCGCTGGGCGGGGTCATCCATTTCCGCACTCTCGACCCTCAGCTCAACACCGACATTACAAGGCGGATGCGTTTGAGCAACGGCACCTACGTGCGTTACTCATCAGCCAACAATGAGTTCACAGGCCATATCGATGTGGGATTCGGTTTCCGCAAATGGGGGTCACTCACCAGTTTCACCTACTCATCTTTTCAGGATATGCGGATGGGGAACGTGAACAACCCGTTCAGCAGTGAGCTGACACGCGACCATTTCTATGTTCAGCGCCTTGACGATCGCGACACAGTGGTGGCAAACCCCGACCCGAACATGATGACCACCACCGGCTATGGCCAATTCGACCTGTTTCAGAAGTTCCTTTTCAGGCCCGGCAGGCGGAGCACGCACCGCATCATGTTTCAGATGAGCAGCAGTACCAACATACCGCGCTACGACAACCTGGAGGCGGTGCGCAATGGCAAGCCACGGTTTGCAGAGTGGTACTATGGCCCACAGGACCGCTACATTGCATCGTACTCGTTGCAGCACGTGCGCACAGCGGGCATGTTAAACACCCTCGACCTCACGGCCCATTACCAATATGTGAAAGAGAGCCGCCACAGCCGCAAGCTGGCCAGCGACAGCCGCACCAGCAACGAGGAGACGGTGAACGTGGCAGGCATCAACCTCGATCTGGCAAAGCACATCAGGCAGCACACCCTGCGCTATGGTGCCGAGCTCACCTACAACCACGTGTCCTCAGAGGCATATGCCACAGATATTGTCACTGAAGAGGTGACGCATGATGTGGCCACGCGCTACCCCGATAGCGGGTCGCAACTGGCCTCGGGAGCGCTCTATCTCTCGCACCGATGGGAGATTGTGCCTGAGAAGCTGTACCTGAGCGAAGGGGTGCGCTATACCTTCTCATACCTCGGCATGGCCTATTCCGATACTATTGTCAATGCCCTGGGCGGAACCTCCTTCGGGCAGGTGTATCATGCTGCCAATGGCAACATAGGCCTGGTGTACAACCCGACCCGGAAATGGAACATCAGGCTACGGCTGGCCTCGGGTTTCCGCGCCCCCAATGTGGACGATGTGGGCAAGTTTTTCGAGGCGGTCGATGGCAACATGCAGGTGCCGAACCCCGATCTGAGGCCCACTTACCTGTACAGTGCCGAGCTGGGCCTGAGGCGGGGCATAGGCGCCACGGGCGGCATAGGCATCACGGGCCACTTCAGCTTCCTCACCGATGCCGTGGTGCGGCAGGCATTCACCTACAACGGGCAGGACAGCCTTACCTACAATGGCGAGCGCTATGGCATCATTGCCAACCAGAACCGCCAGCAGGCCTACATAACGGGCCTCACTGCCGATGCCGATATCCCCATCTGGGGCGGACTCTCGTTGGCATCATCGGTCACGTACACCTATGCCCGCATCCTCACAGATACGGTGCCATATCCGCTCGACCACATACCACCTCTATTTGGCAATGCCAACATACGCTACCGGTGGAAGGGCCTGATGGCCGAGGCCTACATGGTATGGAACGGATGGAAAGCCCTGGCCGACATGAACCAAGGGGGCGAGGACCGCTACGAGACCGCTACCACCGAGGGTGTGCCGGCATGGTACACCCTGAATGTGCGGGCCGAGTACAACTTCCTGAAATATTACACCGTGCAACTGGCCCTCGAGAACATACTCGACCAGCACTACCGGCCCTTTGCCAGCGGCCTCTACGGCAAGGGCCGCAACCTGATGGTGTGCATCAGGGCGAGGTTGTGAGTCGTGGCGGTGAGGTCGATTCAGTTGAACTGATCCACTCCTTTTAATTCAATTTAGTTGGGGTAACAACCTGATAAAAACAACAAATCCGGTTGCCTAGTGCATGGCGACCGGATTCGTTCAATCTCAGCTAACTGAGATTCAACTCTTACTTGTGCACAGGCGGCTCGGCCGGTTTCTGCGGGGGGGTCACGGTGAACTGCTGGGCCACACCCGCTTTCCAGTAGCCCTCGTATTTGGCAATGTCCATCAGGTCGCCCGGCACAAACCAGTAGAAGTGCCCTCGGCCCTCCATCAGTCCGGCCTTCCACATGCCCACATAGCGGTCGCCATTGGCGTAGCTGTAGGTGCCGCGTCCGTCCATCAGCCCGGCCTTCATGTTGCCCTTGTACTGGTCGCCATTTATAAAGGTATATACCCCATAGCCGTTGGGTATGCCCTGGCGCCAGAGGCCGTTGAACTCATCGCCATTGGGGAAACGGAACGTGCCCGCACCCTCATAGCAGTTGCCCTGCACGCATTGGGCCTGAACACTGATTGTGGCCAGCAGGGCCACGGCAGCGAGGAATAGGTTTCTCATAGGTAGAGATGTGTTGAAAAGGCTTGCAAGGATAGTGAACAGTGCGCAATTACGGGCCCTGTGGACGCACATGATCTTACCTTGCCCAGAGGGGGTGCACGCATGGTGGTGGCGCATACATTTGCCCCCCTTAAACCGAAGCGATATGAAGCATCTTCACCTTGCCGCGCTGCTCACCATGTGGGCCGCAACTGCTCAGGCACAGCCTGTGTTCTTTGAGGATTTTGAGTCGGGCGTACCCGGTCAGATGACCCAGGAGTATGTGACCGGAGTACTTGACTGGAACAACGATGGCGGCTACATCGGTGCGGTGCAGGACCCGTTTGTTGACGGTGCCCAGGCTGCTTTCTTCTTCTTTGATGATTACACCTATGACGAGACCGCGCTGGTCACCCCGGTGCTCGACCTCTCGGCCGGGTTCTTCCGCCTCGGGTTCTGGCATGTGCAGGGCATGTGGGCAGGAGACCAGAACACACTGACCGTGGAGGTGAGCACCGATGGCGGCACCAACTGGACCACCATCGACTATTTCACCGGTGATGTGCCACTGTGGACCTACCGCGAGTACAATCTGGGCGACTACGTGACCCTCACGGCCACCACCCAGGTGCGATTCATCGGTTACATCAGCTACGGCTATGCAGTGGGGCTGGATGCCATCAGCATCTTCCCGCCCGAGGCCACCGATGCCATCGGTTCGGCCATCCTTTCGCCCGTCACCGGTTGCGGACTGGGCACCGAGTCGGTATCGCTTGTTGTGACCAATGATGGCACATCTGACATCACCACCATCGATGCCGGTTACAGCCTCGATGGTGCGGCCGCAGTGACCGAGACCTTCGCTGTGACCATCGCCCCGGGCGACTCGGACACACTCACCTTCACCCAGACGGTGGATGTATCAGTCTTTGGTGACTACACCGTGCAGGCCTGGTCGGCCCTGAGCGGTGACCTTGACACATCGAACGATACGGTGAGCATCACCCTCACCAACGTGCCCGCCATTGTGGGTCTGCCCTACTTCAACGACTTTGAGAGCGGCAACGCAGGCTGGACCAGCAACGGCACAAATGGCGACTGGCAGTTGGGCGACCCCGAAGGCCTGATAATCGATACGGCCTTCAGTGGTGTAAATGCTTGGGTGACCAACCTCACCCCGAATTACAACAACGACCAGGTGAGCTACCTCACCTCGCCATGCTTCGACCTGAGCGCTACTCCGATTGATCCTATCCTGAGTTTCGCCATTGCCTTTGATTCGGAGGAGAACTACGATGGCACATGGGTGGAGGTGAGCACCGATGGTGGTGTGAGCTGGACCACCGTGGGCAATGTCGGTACGGGCGACAACTGGTACAATGTTGATTATGCCGATGTGTTCAATGCCAATGTGTTCAACTCCTTCTGGGGCGGCATGAGCAACGGCACGGGCGAATGGATGATGACCGAGCACCTTTTGACCGGTGCAGCAGGCTCATCGAGCGTGCGGTTCCGCATTGCATTCAACAGCGATGTGTCGGCCAATCTCTATAATGGGTTCGCCATCGATGACATCCGCCTAGAGGAGCAGCCTCCTGTGAATGCCGAGGTTTACGCTGTGGTATCGCCCGTCTCGGGCTGCGGCCTCGGTGCTGCCGAGAATGTGACTGTGAGCGTGGTGAATGCCGGTTCGACCCCCATCGCGGACATCGAACTGTTATTCACCATCGATGATCAGCTTCCTGTATCAGAGACCTTCAACGTGAACCTGAACCCGCTCGACACGGCCACGGTCACCTTTGCACAGACCGTTGACCTGAGCATAGCTGCCGACTACACCATCACTGTATGGGCGGTGCTACCGAGCGACACCGATTCGGGCAACGACACTGTGATGGTCACGGTGGGCAACTATCCGATCATCACGGGCCTTCCCTACCTCATCGATTTCGAGACCGGCAACGGTGGCTGGTCGAGCACCGGCACCAACGGTATCTGGGAACTTGGCGACCCCATCGGGGCTGTCATTGACACGGCCCACAGCGGTGTAAACTGCTGGGTGACCAACCTGAACACAGTCAACTACGCAGACGATCAGTACAGCCTCCTCACCTCGCCCTGTTTCGACATGAGCGCGGTGAACCTAGACCCTATCCTCCGCTTTGCCATCGCCTATAACTCAGAGACCAACTACGATGGCGTATGGGTGGAAGTATCGACCGATGGCGGACAGAACTGGAGCGTGGTAGGCACTGTGGGCAGCGGCATCAACTGGTACAACATGCTCAATGCCGACATCTTCAATGGGCTGGTTCCGGGCGATTTCTGGGGCGGCAATTCCAACGGCACGGGCGAATGGATCGAGGTGGAGCACCTGCTCACTGGTGCAGCCGGTTCGGGCGATGTGAAAGTGCGTTTCACCTTCAGCAGCGACCCATCTGTGAGCGGTTACGAGGGTTTTGCCGTAGATGATATCAGCCTAGAGGAACAACCCGCCATCAATGCCGAAGTGCTCAATGTGGTAAGCCCGCTGTCAGGTTGTGCCCTGAGCAATAGCGAGACCCTAACCGTTACGGTGGTGAATGCCGGTTTCGACCCCATCACCGACCTCGAAGTCTTCTACTCGGTGGATGGTCAGACCGCACAGAGCGAGACGTTCACAGTCAACCTCAACTCGCTCGACACAGGCGTGGTCACATTCACCTCCACTCTGGACCTCAGCTCCCTCGGAGCACACGGCATCACGGTCTGGGCCGTGTTGCCCAACGATGGTGACCTCGACAACGATACCGTGAGTGTGCAGGTGTGGAGCTATCCGCTCATCACATCGGTGCCCTATTTCATCGACTTTGAAAATGGCGATGGCGGATGGACCAGCGAAGGCACCAATGGTGTATGGGAACTGGGCGACCCGACAGGCACCATCATAGACAATGCCTTCAGCGGCACCAACTGCTGGGCCACCAACCTCAATACGCTGCTCTATCAGAACCAGCAGCTGTCGTACCTCACATCACCTTGCTTCGACCTCTCATCGCTTACCGATGACCCGCTCATCAGCTTCGCCCTTCAGTTCAATTCAGAGACCAACTGGGACGGGGTGTGGGTTGAGAAATCAATAGACGGTGGCCTGACATGGAGCATTGTGGGCAACGTGGGTCAAGGCATGAACTGGTACAACACGGCCAACGCTTTCAACGCGGTGATCCCAGGCCCATCGTGGACCGGCAACTCAGGGACCGCCTCGGAATGGGTGACCGCAGAGACCATGCTTAGCGGGGTGGCCGGTGAGGCCTCGGTGAAGGTGCGCTTCATCTTCTCATCCGATTTCTCGGGTAACACCTGGGAAGGTTTCGCACTCGATGACATATTCATCTACCCACAGCCGCAGTTTGACCTTGTTGCGCTTGGCATGCCTGCCCCTGAGAGTGGCTGCGACCTGGGCGATGAGACCGTGAAAATCAAATTCTGGAACAAGGGCCTGCAGACGGTGCAGAATTTCCAGGTGGGATATGCTGTTGATGGAGGCGCCCCGGTGACCCAGAACTGCCCGCTGGTGGTGGCCCATGGCGATACGGCCGTGTTCACCTTCAGCACTCCGGCCGACCTCTCGGCATCGGGCCTGCACCTGATTGATGTGTTCACCGCCCTGCAAGGCGATGAGTATCCGAACACTGACCTCTCGGCCGACAACGAGGTGACGAATTATGCCAACACCCCTCTGGCGCAGACCATCACTACGAGCGAACCTGTGAGCGGCAACATACCGGCCGGAACACATTCGTCCATCTACTTCTGCGGCCTGCCAACGGCTCTCAACGGTTGTTTCCGCATCAACAGCGTCACCATCGGGTCGCTGCCGCACGCCTACCCGGCCGATATGCTCATCTACCTGATCTCGCCAGCGGGCGACACGGTGGCTCTTAGCCTTGGCAACGGTGGCGGTGTGCCGAATGTGAACGATGTGGTGTTCAGCGATGCCGCTGCAACCAGCATCACTACACAGGTAAACGGCATTGCCGCGGGCACCTATCAGCCCCAGCAACCGCTCAGCGACCTGTATGATGGTCAGGACCCCAACGGTGCCTGGACCCTGTACATTGAGGACACTTTCTTTGGTGATGATGGCGAACTGCAGGAATGGGGCATCTCATTTTTGGACAACGCCCCGCAGCCACAGCTTGGCAGTGACATAGAGATGTGTGTCAACTACACCGATACCATCACGGTGACAGGCGGCAACTTCAGCTCGGTGCTGTGGAGCAACGGCTGGAGCGGCAATCCGGTGATATTCAGTGGCGATGATCTGGGCGTGGGCGCCCACGATATCAGCGTGATCGTGGATATTGCAGGCTGCACCGGTTTCAGCGACACCATCACTGTGACCGTCAATGAATGTGTCGGCATTGAAGAGGCCGATGGCGCGGCCATCAGCGTTTACCCCAACCCATCAGCCGGGGCCGTGACCATCGATGTGCCTGCCGGGGTTATTGCCTCGCAGGTGCGGATCACCGATGCCACCGGCCGTACCGTGAGCAATACCGCCATCAACGGTGGCCCGGGCCGCAGATCGGTTGAAGTGAGCAACTTGGCCAAAGGCGTTTACATGCTCGTAGTGGAAGGCGAGGGCATACTGCACACCGAGCGGTTGGTGGTGCGTTGAGCAACGCCTCTGAACAATAGAGAAAAGGCCGTCCTACCGGGGCGGCCTTTTTTATTGAGCAATTCGGCTCACCGCCTCATTTAACCGACTCACTGCCAAGGCCAGTTGCCATTTGCTCCGGTCGCGGGGCAACACATGGTTCGAAACGGCCCTTATCTGCACCGCAGGCAGGGCAAAATGTCTGCATACTGTAAAGAAAGCAGCCCCTTCCATGCTCTCTAAGTGAACGGGATGGCGGGCAAGTAGTGCAGCTATGGAGGCACGGTTGCCATGTACGGTGTTCACCGTTATGGCCGAGGCACAAGGCAATCCATCCATATGATGCGTGGCCGGCAATGTCCAGTCATCCTGCTGCATCAGTCCCATTTCTGGCAGGGTCAGAAAACGGTCATGGTCCTCGGCCCCAAGATCAGCAAAACTGTCCTCGCTTATCTGAAACACGCTTCCCAGCTCCGTTTCAGGGTCAAAGGCACCAGCCACACCCATGTTAATGGCCAGATCGTAGCTGCCCCGATGCAGAGCAAGATGCGTGCTCAGGTGCAGGGCAGTGTTCACCATGCCCACACCCGTTATAAGTACCATATGGTGGGTGTCGAGTGTCACTTCGGCCTTTGTGGCGGCCACCAGCAATATGCGCATGGGGCCAAAGGTAGGCGGGCTACTTTTGCGGCATGACATTGAAGAATGACCTGATACTGCGCGCAGCAAGAGGAGAAGAAGTGGAACGCACTCCGGTGTGGCTCATGCGTCAGGCAGGTAGGGTGCTGCCAGAGTACCGAGCGGTACGGTCGCGGATGGGCGGATTCAAAGAACTGGTCGAATCGCCCGAGTTCGCCTGCGAGGTAACAGTGCAACCCGTTGACATTCTGGGGGTCGATGCTGCCATCATCTTCTCAGACATCCTCGTTATCCCTGAGGCCATGGGCCTGCCTTACCAAATGGAGGAGAAACGCGGGCCATGGTTCAGCGCACCCATCCGCTCCGATGCCGATGTAGACCGACTGCGGGTGGCACAGGCAGCCGATGTGCCCTACACCATCGAGGCCATAAGCCTCACAACAAAGGCACTCAATGGCCGTGTGCCGCTCATCGGTTTCGCAGGTGCTCCGTGGACCATTTTTTCCTACATGGTTGAGGGCAGTGGATCAAAGACTTTCAGCGTGGCCAAACGCATGCTGTACCAACGACCCGACCTGGCCCACAGGCTGTTGGGCATGATCACCGACAGCACCATCAATTACCTCAAAGGCCAGATAGCTGCCGGGGCGCACATGGTACAGGTTTTCGACAGTTGGGCAGGCGTGCTCGGGCCCGACCTCTACCGCACCTTTGCCCTGCCGTACATCAAGCGTATCTGCCACAGCATTTCTGAGGTACCCGTCACAGTGTTTGCCAAGGGCGCACATTTTGTGAGGCGCGAACTGGGCCAGTTGCCCTGTGCCACCATCGGCCTCGATTGGGAGATGAATCCCATTGAAAGCCGCGTCATGATCGGCCCGGACAAGACCTTACAGGGCAATGCGGATCCCTGTCTGCTCTATGCTCCTGATCAGGTCATTATTGATGAGACGCAGTACATGTTGCGTTCCTTCGGGCCTAAGCGTCACATTGCCAATCTCGGCCATGGCCTGTATCCCGACCTGGAGGTGAATAAGGTCAAGTTGTTTGTTGATGTGGTGAAGGAATACAGATTTAAGGCCTGAGTCGTCCGTGCCGCAGCCTCACTCCCACTCAATGGTGGCAGGCGGTTTAGAGCTGATGTCGTACACCATGCGGTTGGACAAAGTCCTATTGCAGCGATTATTCAAATAGCTTTGCACAAAGACCCAGAAGTATGCCTGAGATCTGCCGTTTCTATGGTATCATCATACAGATGTTCTTCAACGACCACAATCCTCCTCACTTCCACATCTTATGGGGAATTTCGGGCGACAATGACCATTGATGATGAGATCATAGATGGTGTTCTACCTAAACGTGCGTTGAAATTGGTTTTCGAGTGGATGGAGCTGCATCGCGATGAACTCAGAACCAACTGGGAAAAGGTAAAACGTGGAGAACAGCCTCTACCTATTGAACCCTTGATCTGACCCATATGGCACTGCGCTGGTTGACCCATGCCCGATATGTGGGCGAACATAGGATCGAGATCCGATTCAACACAGGCGAATCTGGCGTGGTGGACCTGAGTGACCAATTGGACCGGCCTCCGTTCAATGGGCTCCATGACCCCATTGAGTTCGAGCGTTTCAAGCTCAATTCATGGACCGTGGAATGGCCGAATGGGGCTGACCTTGCCCCAGAATTCCTCTATGAAAGGATGACCGGGCCGTTTTCCTGATTCACCGAGCCCTCGCTCCCACTCAATGGTGGCTGGTGGTTTAGAGCTGATGTCGTACACCACGCGGTTGATGCCGAACAACGCAGTTCATTTCTTCTGATCCCGCATCAGGTAATAGACGCATCTTGTCTCTTCTGACCCGATGACGAGGAGCTCGCCCCATATTCTAATGGGTAACGGCCTTGACAGGTCATTAAATATGGCCCCCTCAATATCGCACCCTCTTGAGGTACACAACGGTGACTCCATTTTAAAGACACCGTTTTTGATCACCCCACATCCACTACAAGTATTCGCGGCTGTACGAAAAGAGATACCATCTGTCCCGCGTTGGATCGAATCCTGTGACTCATACTCGCAACCCTGGGGATCGGGCCAGATTCCGAGTCTATAGACCCGATTCTCGATGTTTCTCTGAATCGACCTCCAGTTCTCATCATATCTGGCCTGAGAAAATATGCCGTTCTCTGTACCGATCTCCTTTCTCAACCATGCTTTCCCTTCATTATTGAACTCTACCTGAATAAGATACCAAGCCCCTGCGCAGACCGATGATTCCTGCACAGGCTGCTGAGCAAAGACCATGGTAAATTGTGAGAAGGCGAATGCAAGGATGAGAAGGGCTGGTCTCATGGAAATTGGTCAGCAAGTTAGTCGGAAGAACAGCCGCTCAGACTATACTGACTATTGGCTCACTCCCACTCAATGGTGGCAGGTGGTTTCGAGCTGATGTCGTACACCACGCGGTTGATGCCGCGCACCTTGTTGATGATTTCGTTGCTCATCTTGGCGAGGAACTCGTAGGGCAGGTGGCACCAGTCGGCTGTCATGCCATCGCGGCTGGTAACGGCACGCAGGCACACGGCATTCTCGTAGGTGCGCTCATCGCCCATCACGCCCACGCTTTTCACGGGTAGGAAAATGGCCCCGGCCTGCCATACGCTGTCGTACAGGTCGTGGTCAATGAGGCCTTGAATGAAGATGTGGTCCACCTCCTGTAGGATGCGCACCTTATCGGGAGTGATATCGCCCAGAATGCGGATGGCCAGCCCGGGCCCAGGGAAGGGGTGGCGGCCCAAAAGGCGGTCGGGCAGGCCCAAGTGACGGCCCACTTCGCGCACCTCGTCCTTAAAGAGTGTGCGAAGGGGTTCCACCACTTTCAGCTTCATGAAATCGGGCAGACCCCCCACGTTGTGGTGGCTTTTTATAGTGGCCGATGGCCCCTTCACACTCACGCTCTCAATCACATCGGGGTAGATGGTGCCCTGTGCAAGCCACTTCACATCGGTGATAAGGTGTGCCTCGCGGTCGAACACCTCGATGAACACTCGGCCAATGGTCTTGCGCTTGGTCTCGGGGTCCGATATTCCCTTTAGCTCGCCCAGAAAAGCGTCCTTGGCATCCACGCCTTTTACATTCAGTCCCAGCCCCTTGTAGGTCTCCAGCACGGTGCCAAACTCGTTCTTGCGCAGCAGTCCGTTATCCACAAAAATGCAGTAGAGATTGCTGCCGATGGCACGGTGCAGCAGCATGGCCGCCACGCTGCTGTCGACCCCGCCAGATAGGCCAAGCACCACGCGGTCGGTGCCCAATTGGCTGCGCAGTTGTGCCACGCTGCTGTCAATGAACGAGTCGGGAGTATGGTCCTGCCTGCAACCACAGATGTTCACCACGAAATTGCGGAGCAGCGTGGGGCCATCCACAGAATGCACCACCTCCGGATGGAACTGGATGCCGTAGGTCTGCTCGCCCGCAATGGCGAAAGCGGCAGCGGCCACATCGGCCGTTGAGCCTATGATATGGAAGCCCTCGGGCAGGCGCGTGATGGAGTCGCCATGGCTCATCCACACCTGCGACCCGGTGGGCACCCCGCGCATCAGCACATGGTCTCCATCCAGATGGGCCAGGTTGGCGCGGCCATATTCGCGGCTGGCGCTTGCCTCTACGGTGCCCCCGTTGCTATGGGCCAGCCATTGGGCCCCGTAGCACACGCCCAACAGAGGTAGGCGGCCACGTATGTCGCCAAGCTTAGGGTCGGGTGCGTCTTTGTCGCGCACCGAGGCCGGGCTGCCGCTCAGGATCACCCCCTTTATTTCAGGGCCGATGGGCGGGATGTGGTTAAAGGGATGAATCTCGCAGTACACGTTGAGTTCGCGCACCCTGCGGGCAATGAGCTGGGTGTACTGCGACCCGAAATCAAGTATGAGTATGGTCTCTTGCATCAGGCGCGCGAAGGTAACGGCCGGATGGGGTGCGGGCGGGCTGAGCGTAGGGCAGCGGTCACGACCAATCTTTCACCTGTTCTCTTGTCGCAATAGTTTTCTGTTTCTTACCCCAATACCGATCAACTTACGTTAGGCGAGGACCCTTTGTATCAAATAGTCATGTATCAAAACGCGCTCAGTGATACTAACTCTACGAAACAAAATCGAGTAAACCCGCCCCCTACCTTTGCCGCCATGTCACGCATCATCACCACAGCGGTCCTCTGCCTTATGGCCATGGGGGCGCAGGCCCAGAAGTTCAAGTTGGAGGAAGGGGCCTTCAAATCGATACGCAAGGAGAAGGAGATAAGGCTCGAGTTCCGCTACGACAGCCTGATGGTGAAGAAAAAGCTCAGCGAGAAGCAATATATAGATGAGAAGCGTGCGGCCTACAACGAGAAGGAGGCAGGCCGTGGCGACCGCTGGGCCAAGGAGTGGTTTGAGGACCGGCAGAAGCGTTTTGAGCCCGAGTTTGAGAAGATGTTCAACAACAACGAGATGTTTCATGCCTCGGTGAAGCACGACACGGCCCGTTTCACGCTCATCATCCACACCGTGGGCACCGACCCGGGCTACTACCAGCAGGTGGTGCGCCAACCGGCATTTGTAGATGTGTATGTCACGCTCATTGACAAGCGCAAGCCGGGCAAGAGCATAGCCAAGCTGCACGTGTGGGATGTGACGGGCGTTTCGTTCGGTGGGGCCGACTTCGACACGGGCATCCGCCTCACCGAGGCCTACGCCAAGCTGGGCAAGGAACTGGGCGAGTGGATAGTGAAGAAGGGCCTCAACTGAGGGCGCACCGGCACATTGCTTATTGACATTTGTTGGCAAAGGCCCTGCACGGGGCCTTTGCTACATTTGGCCGCGCCCGGGCAGGGCATCACCTTATAAATAAGACCAGAACACCGATACATGAGAGCACTCTTACTACCGGCCGCGCTTGTGGCCCTGATGGGTTTTAACGGAGACAAGGGCATAGAGGGCGTCCGCCTTGTAGAGAAGGTGGAGCGCAAGGGCGATGAGATGGTGATCCCGTACGAGAAGTATGTGCTCGACAACGGCCTCACGCTTGTGATCCACGAGGACCACTCGGACCCCATTGTGCACCTCGATGTGACGTACCATGTGGGCTCGGCCCGCGAGCTGCCCGGACGGTCGGGGTTTGCCCACTTCTTTGAGCACATGATGTTCCAAGGGTCGGAGCACGTGGCCGATGAGCAGCACTTCAAAATAATCACTGAGGCCGGTGGCGACCTGAACGGCACCACCAACTCCGACCGCACCAACTATTTCGAGACCGTGCCGAGCAACCAGTTGGAGACCGTGCTATGGCTCGAGGCCGACCGCATGGGCTTTCTGCTCGACTCAGTGACGCAGCGCAAGTTTGAGGTGCAGCGCGCCACGGTGAAGAACGAGCGCGGCCAGAACTACGACAACCGTCCCTACGGACTGGTGAACGAGAAGGTGAGCCAGGCGCTGTACCCCACCGACCATCCGTACCACTGGCCCACCATAGGCTACCTCGAGGATCTGGACCGGGTGGATGTGACGGCCCTCAAAGAGTTCTTCATGCGCTGGTACGGCCCCAACAACGCCACTGTGACCGTGGCGGGCGATGTGAACCCCGAGCAGGTGGTGGGCCTGGTGAAGAAGTATTTCGGCAGCATACCGCGCGGGCCCGAGGTGGTGGCCGACAAGCGCGGCCCTGCCAAGTTGGAGGCCGACCGCTACATTTCGTATGCCGACCGCATCCGGTTCCCGCTCATTCAGTTCACTTACCCCACGGTGGGCAACTTCCACCCCGATGAGGCCCCGCTCGATGTGCTGGCCGACATACTCGGGGGCAGCAAGACCTCTATTTTCTATCAGACCTTCGAAAAGGCTCAGGTGGCGGTGCAGAGTGCTGTTTTCCATCCCTGCCGCGAGCTGGGGGGCGAATTCAAGTTGCAGGTGCTGCCATATCCCGGCAAGACATTGGAGGAGATGGAGACCCTGATACGCAGGGCACTGGCCACATTTGAAAATGAAGGGGTGAAAGAGGAGGATCTGGCCCGTTTCCGCGCCAAGATGGAGAGCCAGATGATAAGCGGATTGGAGACTGTGCACGGCAAGGCCGCCCAATTGGCGCAGTATAATGTGATGCTGGGCAACCCCAACTACATCCAGAAGGACCTGGAGCGCTACCAGAAGGTGACTGCCGAGGATGTGATGCGCGTTTACCGCACCTACATCCGCGACCGCAAGGCGGTCATCATCAGTGCCTATCCGGTAGATCAGCCACAGACCGCCAAGCCCGACAACTTCAAGTTTGTGCGCGACAAGGAGTTCAAGGTTGATCTGAAAGAATATCAGGGCCTGAGGTACAACAAGGCCAAGGATGATTTTGACCGCTCGAAGCGCCCGGCAGTGGGCCCGAGCCCCAGCATCAAGGTGCCTGTTTTCTGGAAAGAGAATTTTGACAACGGCCTGGCCCTGATAGGGGCAGAGAGCAAGGAGGTGCCCAAGGTCACGGTGCGCATCGGCATAAAGGCCGGTCACCGGTTTGAGGACCGCACCAAGGCCGGATTGGCCGAACTGACCGCTGCGCTCATGAACGAGTCGACCAAAAGCTACAGCAGCGAGCAACTGGCGGTGGAGATGGAGAAACTCGGAAGCGATATCGAGATCTCGGCCAGCGATGAGGAGATCATTGTCAATGTGAGCTCACTCACCAAGAACATAGACCGCACCCTGCAACTGGTAGAGGAGATGCTGCTGCACCCCAAGTTCGATCAGGCCGATTTTGACCGATTGAAGAATGAACAGCTCGAGGGCATCCGCAACCAGGTGAGCCAGGCCACGGTGATCGCAACCAATGCCTACAAGCAGCTGCTGTACGGTAAGGACCACGTCATGGCACTGCCTACCGTGGGCGATGAGGCTACGGTATCGGCCATCACCCATGCCGATGTGAAGGACTATCACGCCAAGTGGATTGTGCCCAACATATCGCAGGTCGTGGTAGTGGGCAGCCTGCCCAAGGATCAGGTACTGTCTAAGCTCGGCTTCCTCAAGTCGTGGCCCAAGAAGGCGGTGAACTACCCCACCGAGCCCGCCACACCGGCCGATGAGCCTACCACCATTTATCTGATAGATAAGGCCGCTGCCCCACAGAGCGAGATCAGGATGGGCTACCTGTCGCTGCCTTATGATGCCACGGGCGAGTTCTACCGTGCCACACTGATGAACTTCAACCTCGGAGGTAATTTCAACAGCCGCATCAACCAGAACCTGCGCGAGACCAAAGGCTGGACCTATGGTGCATCATCGCGTTTCAGCGGCAGCAGATTCAAAGGGAGTTTCACAGCCGCAGCGGGTGTCAAGGCCAGTTCTACCGACAGTGCCGTTTTCGAGTTCATATCTGAGATAAGGAACATGGCCGAGAAGGGCATCCGTGCCGATGAGCTCGATTACCTCCGCAAGGCCCTGGGGCAGGAGGACGCCCTGAAATACGAGGCCGGATTCCAAAAGGCGGGGTTCCTGAGCCAGATCCTGCGCTATGACCTCCCTGCCGATTTCACCGATCAGCAGAGCAGGATACTGGAGAGCATCACGGCCGCAGAGCTCAATTCGGTAGCCAAAAAACTGCTGCAGCCCGACCGCATGCGCATTGTGATTGTGGGCGATAAGGCCACCATCCAAAAAGGGCTCACCAGGTTGAAGTACCCCATCAAGGAGATGCCCATGGCGAAGTGATCGGACTATTCGTTCCAGGGCGGGAACATGGTTGAAAAGACCGGTTCCCGCCCTGTTCATTTCGTCTTTTCGGCCCCGTTTGCCCACCTATATTTGCGCCCCATGAAGCACAGGACCCTGTGGCTCCTTTTCATTGTGGCACTTGCCGGTTGTGCCGGCACTCAGCCCTTGGTCATTGAGGTGCCGGGCGAGGCAGGTCGCACAGTTCTCACTTATGCCGGCAAGCAGACACCTGAGCGTCTGCTGACAGAGGTAAGACTGAATGCTTCGGGCGATACCATCATGGTTACCCCCCTGCTCAAAGGCAATATACACGGCACAGTGGTGTCCTATCACCCCAACGGGCAGCGCGATCAGAGCATTGAGTATGTCGATGGCCGTCAGGAGGGTATTTTCAGGAAGTATGATAATGAAGGTGTCCTGCTGATTGAGGGACGACTGGTGGACGGTAAGAAGCAGGGAGTTTGGACTGTCTGGTATGATGAGACCCAGATGAGCGAGCAATGCAATTATGTCAATGACGTTCGGAACGGTAATTGCACCTTCTGGTACCTCGATGGAAACCTGAAGGCCGAGGAGTCTTATGATCAAGGCCAGATGGTGAACCGAACCCAGCATTGATGCGCCCATTTGCACCCCATATCCTGCTTCTCGCCTGGCTGTTCGTTGCACAGGCGGCCACGGCCCAGCAGAACAAGAAGGAATTCTACGAGTCAGGTAAACTGTTGAGCCTCACCACCATGGTGAACGGTGTGCCCAACGGCAAATTCACCGAGTGGTATGAGAGCGGCCAGAAAAAGGCCGAGGGCAACCTGAAGGACGGCAACAGGGACGGACGTTGGACCGAATGGTATGAGAACGGCAAAGTGTGGAGTGTGGCCAGTTTCAAGGACGACACACCCAACGGGCCATACGAGGATTTTGAAATGAATGGCGCAAAGGTGGAAGAAGGGAACATGCTCATGGGCATGCCCGATGGCCATTTCAGATCGTGGTACAACAGCGGTTTGCCGCGCTCCGAGGGCGATTATGCTGCGGGTAAAAAGACTGGCAAATGGGTCAATTTCTATGAGAATGGGCAGAAATCAGAGGAAGGAAGCTATAATCAGGGGCTGAAGGTGGGTATTTGGGAGGAATGGTATGAGAACGGAAAGCCCAAATCGAGAGGAAAGTACTTTGCTGATATAGCTCATGGCCTTTGGACAACCTGGCATATTGACGGCAACAGGCAGAGCGAAGGCAGCTACAACGGAGGCAAGAAAGACGGCCTTTGGACCGAATGGTTTGACAACGGTAATATGAAGGCCAAGGGAAACTATACGAACGACTCCCGTTCGGGCCTTTGGGAACATTGGGATGCATCTGGCAAACCTGTGCCTGGCGAGTAGTACTGAGGCCACCAATTCCTGTTAATCACGTCTTCATGCGCGGAGTGCCCTAAGGGTGCTCTGCGACTCACTTTTTTAGCGTTCTTTGGTTCTCCCAAAAAAACCTAAAGCCCCGAGCTTTGAAACGACTGATACTTCTCATTCTGCTTGCCTTTTCGGTAACGGCACCAGCATTGGCCACCCACATAGTAGGGGGCAATCTCAACTATCAGCACATAAGCGGCAACACATACCGCGTCACACTTGTGCTTTACCGTGACTGCAACGGTGGGCAGGCTGCGTTTGATGACCCTGCTGCATTGGGCATCTTCAACACCTTGACTGGCAACCTTGTCCAGACTCTGGAAATGGACCTTGATTCGGTGGTTGCGTTGGAGTCTACTATCAATTCCTCGTGTGTCACCGTGCCCACGAACATCTGCGTTGAGGCTGGATATTACACCGATGAGGTCACCTTGCCCCCCACCGCAGGTGGCTACACACTCACCTATCAGCGCTGTTGCCGCAATTCCATCATCCAGAACATCGACAACCCGGGTGATGTGGGCACGACCTTGGTGGCTGCCATTCCTGGATCTACCTCATTTCCCGTAAACAGCAACCCGGTATGGAACCAGTTGCCGCCCATATTCGTGTGTGCCAACCTTCCGTTCACGTTCCCACATGCCGCAACCGACCCCGATGGCGATGTGCTCGTCTATTCGCTATACACCCCGTTTGAAGGTGCTTCGGCTGCTGCCCCTCAGCCCAACCCGCCCGGTGCACCGCCCTACACACCGGTGACATGGGGTGCCGGTTTCGCTCAGAACAACATGCTTGGTGGCACATCCAATTTCACCATCAATTCAGCCACCGGTTTGATAACTGCCGTGCCCGGTACCCAGGGCAATTTCCTGGTGGGCCTGCTGGTGCAGGAGTTCAGGAACGGCCAATTGCTTGGGGCTACCATCCGCGAGTTTCAGCTCAATGTGGTCAACTGTCAGGCACCTGTGGCTCAGCCCATTGACATCAACTCGGTAGGGGTGATTGCCCCGTTCACCAACTGTACTCCAGATGTTCAATTTCAGGCCCAGAACACGTCTGGCTACAGCATTGCATGGAACTTCGGTGACCCATCAACCACCCTGGATGTTTCGACATTGCAGAACCCGACCTGGACCTACCCCGGCCCCGGAGTATATCCGCTGACCCTGGCCGTTTTCGATCCCAATAATCCCAATGACCCGCTCTGTTCCGACACGGTGACCCAGAACATCACCATTCAGCCACCTGTTGAGCCCGATGCAGGGGCCGATGTGGACACCTGCTCTGGTAGTCCGATCCAGATTGGTGGGCCGGCAGTAGCAGGGCACACCTACCAGTGGAGCCCGACAACGGGTCTGAGCAACCCAACCAGTTCAACCACAACAGTCAATTCCGCATCGAACCAGACCTATACTGTCACTGAGACCGATCAGGTGGGCTGCACTGGTACGGATCAGGTGACGGTTACCATCCTTGCGGCTCCCACGGCAGCGGCAGGCACCGATCAGGTGATCTGTAACGGGAATTCAACCCAGCTTCAGGCTTCTGGAGGCAACGCGTATTCATGGTCTCCTGCAACGGGACTGAACAACCCGAATATTGCCAACCCCGTGGCATCACCTACCACCACCACCACTTATGTTGTGACCGTGACCGGGGCCAATGGTTGCACAGATACGGATGAGGTACTTGTAACTGTCAATGGCCCGCAATTGAATGTCAATCCATCCGTGGCTGATATATGCGATGGGGCCAGCACCCAACTGCAGGCCAGTGGAGCCGTGAGTTACACATGGTCGCCTGCCGCAGGGCTGAGCAACCCCAACATAGCCAACCCCGTGGCCTCCCCTGCAAGCACAACCACTTACACCGTGACTGCCACCGATGCATCTGGCTGTGTGGTGAGCGAGGATGTGACCGTGAACGTGCAGGCCATACCGAGTCCTTCGGCAGGTGTTGACGCTCCGGTCTGTGTGGGTGACGCGGTAGGCATTGGTGCAGCTCCGCAAAATGGACTCACCTACACATGGAGCCCTGCTGTGGGACTTAGCAACCCAAATATCGCGAACCCGAATGCCTCACCTGCAGCCACCACCACCTACACAGTTACCGCTACCACAAGTGCCGGATGTGAAGGGACCGATGCCGTAACAGTGACGGTGAATCCGCTGCCGAATATCAATGCAGGCCCAGCGAGCATCGAAACCTGCGAGGGATTCTCTACCCAGCTTCAGGCTTCGGGAGGTGGAGGTGGTGCCACATATGCATGGTCGCCTGTTGCGGGCCTGAGCAATGCCAACATTGCAAACCCGACCGCAACGATCAGTGCCCCCACTGTCTACACAGTCACCGGTACCGATGCCAACGGCTGCGAGAACACCGATCAGATATCGCTAACCCTGTTCACCGTGCAGGCACAGTCGAGCGGAGACTACTGCATAGGTGGCAGCGCTCAGCTCACTGCCAACGGGGGGCAGAGCTGGACTTGGTCTCCAGCCACGGGACTTAGCAGCACCACGGTACAGAACCCGACCGCCAATCCGACTGTGACCACAACCTACACCGTGACATCGAACAATGGGCTGTGCGATGCCACCGATGACGTGACCCAGGTGGTGAATCAGTTGCCTAATATTCAGGCCGGCACCAACCTGCAGGTGTGCCCTGGATCGAATGCGCAGTTGAATGCCACCGGTGGTGTAAGCTACGTATGGAGCCCTGCTTCTGGCCTTAGTAATCCAAACATTGCGAACCCGATTGTCACCCTCAGCGGATCGACTGCCACTTACACCGTAGTGGGTACCGATGCCAATGGATGCGAGAACACCGATCAGGTGACCGTGAGCGAACTCACATTGCCTGCGGTAAGCGCTCTGCCAGCGTTCTCTAACATCTGTGCGGGTGAAAGTGTAAACCTGACTGCAACAGGCGGAACAGCGTACACTTGGACACCGGCCGGAGGACTGAGCGACCCGAACATAGCCAACCCTGTGGCCACCCCAGGCGCCAGCACCACATACACAGTGAGCGTCACTCAACCCACGGGCAACCTTGTTGTGAACGGGGCCTTTGATGCTGGCAATGCCGGTTTCACGAGTGATTACACCTTCAGCAACAATGTTCAACCCGAAGGGCTGTACAGTGTGGTAGCCGATGCCAATACTGTGCATCCTGCATTTCAGGGAACCGGTCATACCGGCAATAGCCCGGACAACTTCATGGTGGTGAACGGGGCGGGCACTCCTGGGCTTGACGTATGGTGCCAGACAGTGAGCGTTTCGCCTAATACCGATTATAGTTTCAGCACTTGGGTGAGCACATTGGTGGGCGGCAGCCCTGCTGTGCTGCAATTCTCCATCAACGGAACCCCCTTGGCCACCCCGTTCAATGCACCGTTCAATGTGGGCGTTTGGAACCAGTTCTTCCAGAATTGGAACTCGGGCACGGCCTCTACAGCAACAATCTGCATCTTGAATCAGAACACCACCTTGGGTGGGAATGATTTCGGACTGGATGACATCACATTCAGTACAGTGTGCACCCAGACGGCCGATGCACAGATTGATGTGAACCCGCTTCCCACTCCCGATGCCGGGGCCGATGTGGCGTTCTGCCGTGGCGATGGTGTGCAACTCAATGCTAGCACAGGCCTCAGCACCTACCAATGGATTCCGCCTGTGGGCCTGAACAATGCCAATATCGCTGACCCTTTTGCGAATCCGTTCAACACAACCACATACACCCTTGTGGTGCAGGACGCGCTGGGTTGTGAGGGTCAGGATCAGATTACCGTGACTGTGAATCCGCTGCCGGTGGCCAGTGCCGGTCCCGATTTGGCCGTGTGCATCGGAGATGGTGTGGTACTGCAAGGTTCGGGCGGAACGGTCTACAACTGGAGCCCGGGCACCTTCCTGGATGATGCCAACTTTCAGTTGCCACTGAGCACCCCCACATCTGATATCACCTATGTGCTTCAGGTAACGGACGGCAACGGATGCGAAGACATCGACTCGGTGGATGTGACGGTCAATCCATTGCCGGTCATCAGTGCCGGACCAGACAGCACACTTTGCATCGGAGGCAGCATGGTGCTCAATGCCACGGGGGGAGTAAGTTATGTGTGGAGCCCGAGCGCTGGCCTGAGCGATCCGGGCAGTGCCAACCCGACCGCAACGCCCATTGACCCCGTCACCTACACTGTTACCGGTACCGATGGCAATGGCTGCTCATCTACAGATCAAATAGCACTCGACCTGTTTGTGGCTTCGGCTGGGCCCGATAGCATCATCTGCCTCAATCAGGCTGTTCAGGCGTATGTGAATGGTGGAGCTACCTTCCAGTGGACACCGACCGATGGTGTGAGCGATCCCACCTCGCCAAATCCGATCATCACCCCGAGCGGCAACACCACCTACACGGTGACCGTGACCAGCTACGCAGGATGCATATTCGTGGCGCAGCTCTCTTTGGCCGTGCTGACGTTGCCATCGAGCCAGTTCGTGGCCACGTTCGAACCGACCTGCGAAGGCGTGCTCGGGATATTCGACAACCAGAGCCAGAACAGCGAGGGTCAGCAATGGAACTTCGGTGACGGTACCGGGTCGGGTCAGGATGACGTGTTCCATGTCTATCCTCCGGGTCAGGGGTATGTGGTGAGCCTTATCACCTACAATAACGACTCGGCCTGCTCTGATACAATCACCATCGATTTCACTGACCAATGGGTGGGCAACGACAGCATTGACATTCAGTACAGCACAGCTTTCAGCCCGAACAATGACGGACTTAACGACTGTTTCATGCCGTTCTACGAAGGCGATTTCAGTGGATGCTATGAGCTGACGGTGTACAACCGCTGGGGCGGATTGATCTTTGAGAACACCGCTGGCGATGGCCAATGTTGGGACGGTCGCACCAAAGCAGGCAACATGGTGGATCCCGGTACTTATTACTACATTGTCCACGTCAAAGGATACGAGCATACAGGGTTCGTCACATTAGTCCCATAGACGCATGATACCACGCTACATAACGGCCAGCATCGCAACGGTGCTGGCCGTTTTTCTTTTCACGGCCGCCATGGCGGGTGGGCCGCAGTTTGTCGAGAATAAGGGGCAATGGCCCGATGAGGTGAGATACCGCTTGCGGGCCGGGAATGCCCACCTGTACTTCAGGGCCGATGGCATCAGGTTCCACATGTTCAGGCCCGACATCATGGAAGGGCACGCCCATGCCGATGCCGACCAACATGCTTCAGGTCCCGATGGATATGCCTACGACATGCAATTTGTAGGTGCGCGAACTGATGCGAAGGTTGTTGGGGAAGGCAGGTTACCGTATTACCACAATTACATTTTGGGAAATGACCCAAGGCATTGGGCCTCTGAAGTGGGTGTTTTCAGCGGGTTGAAATATGAGGGTGTCTATGATGGGGTAGATGTGACCTATCGCGAGGTGGGCGGCCGATTGAAGTACGATCTGCACATTGCGGTCGGGGCCGACCCTGCCTCAGTACGCATGCGATATGAGGGGACTACCGGTGTGGAACTTGGGCCAGACGGCACCCTTATTCATCGCAACCCCTTTAACCACATCACAGAGACCGCACCTGTGGCGTTCCAGCTCGTGGATGGCAAGAAGGTCGGGGTGGCATGCCGTTTCGTGCTCAATGGCGGGACCGTGCGTTTTGATTTCCCCGAAGGGTATGACTATACTTTGCCGCTTGTCATTGACCCGACCCTGATATTTTCGAGTTATACCGGCTCCACGGCCGACAACTTCGGGTTCACGGCCACATACGACCAGAATGGCAGCCTGTACGGTGGCGGCATCGTGTTCGCGGCCGGATACCCGTTTGTTACAGGGTCTTTCAGCGGCACATGGTCAGGGGTCATTGATATGAGCATAAGCAAGTTCACTCCCGATGGTTCGAATCTCATTTATTCAACCTACATAGGCGGTGCCGGATCAGAGACTCCCAACAGCATGATAGTGAACAGCGCGGGACAACTGGTGATACTGGGCACGAGCGGGTCAGACGATTTTCCCACTTCGGCCACCGCTTATGATCAGACATTCAACGGTGGGGTGTCACAGAATTTTCCTACAAATGGTACCAGTTTCCCCACCGGTACGGACATCGTAGTGGCTGTGCTGAGTGCAGATGGCAGTTCGCTGGTGGGCGCCACCTATCTGGGCGGGGCGCAGAATGATGGACTGAACACGCTGAACGGGAGCCTTCAGTACAACTATGGCGATCAGTTCAGGGGCGAGGTGATTGTCAATGCCCAAAATGACATATTCATCATGAGCAGCACGCAGTCGTCCGGATTTCCGGCCTCGGCAGGTGCCTTTGATCAGACCTTGGGCGGCACGCAGGATGCCGTGGTGGCGCGTTTCAATCCCGATGTGTCTGTGCTCAGCTGGGCCTCTTTCCTTGGGGGCGGATCGGCCGATGCGGGGTATTCCATTAAACTCAGCCCCAATAGCGACCTGTACGCCACGGGTGGCACCCAGAGCACCAACCTGCCGCTCGGGCCGGGCGGTCTGACCACCACGGCCCCCGGTGGGCTGGCCGATGGCTTCCTGATGCGGATAGGGGCCAATGGTAGCGCCATACTGGCGGGCACCTATCTGGGCACAAGCGCCTATGACCAGAGCTATTTTGTAGAGATTGATGCCGATGGCGATGTGTACACCTACGGCCAGACATTGGGCGCCTACCCTGTATCGGCCGGGGTGTATTCCAACCCCAACTCGCGCCAGTTCATCCACAAGCTCAATGCGGGCCTCAGCGCCACTTTGTTCAGCACGGTTTTCGGCAGTGGCTCAGCTTCGGTCAATATCAGCCCATCAGCTTTCCTTGTTGATCAGTGCAAGCGCATATACACCAGCGGCTGGGGCGGCAGTGTGAACAACGCTCAGAACTCCGCCACCGGCAACACGGCAGGCATGTCGGTGACAGCCAATGCACAGCAGAGCGGCACCGACAACAGCGACTTCTACTTCATGGTGCTTGAGACCGATGCCACATCGCTGATCTATGCCACCTATTTCGGGGGCACCTCGGTGGCCGAGCACGTGGATGGTGGCACCAGTCGTTTCAACCCACAGGGGCAGATCTATCAGGCGGTGTGTGCGGGCTGTGGCAGCAGCGACAACTTTCCCACCACACCGGGCGCGTGGAGCCAGACCAACAACTCGAACAACTGTAACCTTGGGGTGATCAAGTTCGATTTTGAGATAACCAATGTGGATGTCAGCATCGACATACAAGGTTCATCGACCAGTGGTTGTGCACCTTTCACGGTCGACTTCAGTTCAATCACGGTCAATGCCGATGCGCTGCTCTGGGATTTCGGTGACGGATCGCCCACATCGACCCAACAGGGACCGGTGCACGTGTTCCAGAACCCCGGCACCTATGTGGTGACACTCACAGGCACCAACTCTACCAACTGCCCCGGCCAGATCATAAGCGACCAGGCCACCATCACCATAACTGTTAGTGCGGGTTTTGCTGTGAATGCAGGGCCCGATACCGAGACCTGCGCTGGAAGCGGTGTGCCCATAGGTGTGGCACCGCAGGCCGGGCTCACCTACAGCTGGAGCCCTGCCACCGGGCTGAGCGACCAGAATGTGAGCAACCCTGTGGCCTCGCCCACAGCCGACATCACTTACACCCTGACGGTGTCTGACGGTACCGGATGCACAGGCACTGACCAGGTGAGTGTTACTGTTAATCCACTTCCGGTGGCCGATGCAGGTGCCGATGTGGAAGGCTGCCAAGGAGCCAGTTTCCAACTGCTGGCCACGGGCGGCACAGATTTCAGCTGGTCGCCACAGGCGGGCCTGAACAATCCCGATATAGCCAATCCGGTGGTGACGGTCGCCTCGCCCGTGACCTATACCGTGACTGTGACCGATGCCAACGGATGCGAGGACACCGATGAGATGCTGATTGACATTTTCAGTGTAGATGCCACCGCCAGTGCGCCCTCAGTTTGTGCCGGTGGCAGCGTGACCCTAACAGCCAGCACAGGCACCTCGTGGCTGTGGGCCCCGCCCATCGACCTGAGCTCCACCTCGGCACAGAATCCTACATCGACCCCTGCGCAGACCATCACCTACTCCGTGTTTGCCAGCAATGGCACCTGCCAGGCCCTCGATGATGTGACTGTGACGGTGAACCCCCTGCCCGTGGCCAGTGCCGGGGCCGACCAGACGGCCTGCTCGGGCGATGCCGTCACCCTCACCGCCACTGGCGGCAGCACCTACAGCTGGTCGCCCACCACGGGACTGAGCGCCCCCAATGCGGCCAGCACGCAGGCCTCGGCCGCGGTGGGCACCATCACCTACACCGTCACCGCTACCGATGGCAATGGCTGCCAGGGCACCGATGATGTTACCGTACTTATTAACCCGCTACCTGCTGTGACCACCGGCCCCGACAGCACGCTGTGCCTGGGCGGCAGCATGGTGCTGGGTGCCAATGGGGCACTTACCTATACATGGTCGCCCGCCATCGGCCTCAGCGACCCGAACATAGCCACCCCCGTGGCCAGTCCGGACAGCCCGGTCACGTACAGCGTTACCGGTACCGACCAGAACGGCTGCACCGGTACCGATGCCATCAGCCTCGACTTCTTCACCGTGGCCGCAGGCACCGACACGGCCATCTGTGCCGAGCAGGCCGTGCAGGTCTTCGTTTCGGGCTCGGGCACCTTCCAATGGAGCCCCACCGATGGCGTGAGCGACCCCACATCGCCCTCGCCCTTCATCACCCCCAATGGCAACAGTATATATATGGTGGAGGTGACCAGCCCCTTCGGCTGCCTTGCTCGCGATTCGGTGCAGCTCACCGTCCTCACCCTGCCCGTGGCGGCATTCACCGCTCAGTTTCAGCCCACATGCGATGGGGTTCAGGCTTTCTTCAGCAACCAAAGTGCCGACAGCGGCTATTATCAGTGGCTTTTCGGTGATGGAACAGGTAGCACCACTGCCGAGCCGCAGCACATATACCCCATCGGCAGCGGCCCCGTGGTGACGCTCATCGCTTTCGATGGCGACTCGCTGTGTTCCGATACAGTCACAGTCGATTTTTCGGGTCAATGGATCGGTTCCGATACCATTGAGGTGGTATTCGGCAACGTGATAACACCCAACAACGATGCCCATAACGACTGTTTCATGCCCGGTTTTGTGGGCGATATGAGCAACTGCTACCAGCTCATTGTCTATAACCGCTGGGGCGGACTCATATTCGAGAGCGAGGTGGGCAGTGGCCATTGCTGGGACGGCCGCACCAAGGCAGGCCGAATGGTTGAGGATGGCACCTACTATTACATAGTGCGGGTGGCCGATATTGAAAAGGCGGGATGGGTGCTCGTAGCCTCGCACTGACGCTATTTACCGTGCTGTGTATGGCTGATGTGGCCCGTGCACAGACCGATTCGGTGGCCTATCTCATGGGGCATTTCGACCCTGACACCCATGCCCTGTTCGGCCATGTGCCTGAGGCCTATGCCGAGCGGCCGGGCATGACCCTGCGAAAGGAGGCGCTCAATGCGTTCATTCAGATGGCTCAGGCCGCCCAAAAGGACGGTATTGAGCTCCGTATCCTTTCGGCCACGCGCAATTTTCAGCGCCAGCGCGCCATCTGGGAATCCAAATGGACAGGCCGCCATCGCTTGTCTGGTCTGTCCGCCACCGCAACCGATTCGGCCCGGGCCATGGCCATACTGCGCTACAGCGCCATGCCCGGCACCAGCCGCCACCACTGGGGCACCGATATCGACATCAACAGCCTGGCCCCCGAGTACTTCACCCGCGGGCAGGGCCAGCGCGAACTTCACTGGCTTGAAAAGAATGCTGCCCGCTTCGGTTGGTATCGGCCCTATGCCGCAAAGGGTTCTCTTCGCTCCTCGGGCTACGATGACGAACCTTGGCACTGGAGCTACCTTCCCCTGTCGGGGCCTTTGTTGGAGGCCTACCTGCGCATGGTGAGCTATGCCGACATCCGCGGATTCCTCGGGTCCGATCAGGCTCCCAAGGTGCGCATCATCAATGACTTTGTGGCCGGGGTAAGGGAGCAATAAGGCGCCCATCAGCCCGAATGCCCCGGTCGATCAGATGCATCGAAGGACAGAGACGTGTTCCGCACCGCCACAGCTGATTTACTGCAAGACAGAGACGTGTTCCACATCGCGGGCTGATCTGGTGGCAGCAGCCGAGGAGGAACACGAGTACTTCAAGAACGAGAAGATGGCCATGGCCTACGAGCGCGGGCAGTTGCACTCGGCCATGTGGCGCACTTTCCAACAGGTTAGCCGCGCGGCCGACCTTGTTTTCATGAACGACCCGATAAAAAGGGCCTTGTTCAATGTGGGGTGAGGCTCACCCCTTCCTGAACACGATGAGGGTATAGATCACCGCATCGAGCATGGCGGTGGATTGGATCTCCACCCTGTAGCCCTTGGCCTGCATGGTGTTGAGCAGGGTGTTGATGCTCTTCTGGTTGGCGGTCATCACCTCGTTCACGCTAGCGGCCCCACCCATCCAGCGCATGGCCTGCAGTGGGATGAGCTCGGAGGTGCCGTCCTCGTACATGAGCATGATGCGCGACAGGTCTTTGGCCTGCGACTCGAAAATGCGGGCGGTGGCGTGGCTCTGGGCAAGGGCAGCAGCCGAGGCAGAGAGCATGATGATGGCGGTGAGCAGCGTTCTTTTCATTTGAAAGGGTGGCACATGGTAGGGCCGGGGCCGAAAGTAGGTCAGGACCCATATGCCGTGAAAACACAGAGGCCCGGCACATCGCAGTGTCCGGGCCCCGGTCAGGATAGAGGTCAACGGGCGCTGATCAGGGCGCGCATTTGGCGTTGTAGTTGGTGACGTGGGTGGCAAACTCAGAGAGTTCGCGATGGTCCTGCATGGGATATTCCCTGTAATAGGCCTCACAGTCTGAGAACAGCGCGGGGTAGGTCACCTTAGCATAGTCCTTCCGCACCACTTTGGTCACCTGCCCACCTTTCACCGCATAGTAATACTGGTCTTCGGTGCCTTGGATATTGGGTGCCGGATAGACCGATATGACGGTGTTGACGCCCGGGTTGAGCAGTTGCACAAGGCTGAACTTGCCCGGTTTCACCTCTACCTGGTGGTAGATGATGAGGTCTTTTTTCCAAATGTCATCGCGGGTGGCGTTGATGATGGACATCACCTGACCTGCCACACCCGGAGCAGTAGGCCCGCCCTGACCAGCCACTGAGAGTTTGGCCATGGCAGTGAGCTTAGCCCGCACCTCCTTCACATCCTCGGCCTTGAATTTGTGCGTGGTGCCGTTTTCTTCCTTGAGGGTGAAAGACTTGAGTTCGCCATTCATGGCGAACGATGTGGTCACGTTGCCCATGATCTCCTGACCATCGGTGGTCAGTACCCAGGTCTCTTTGGTGGGCAACATGGTAACCACACTGTTCAACTGGCCCCATGCTGCGGTGCTGCTCAGCACTGCGGCAGCCAATGTGGGAAATAAGAACCTGCTCATGCTTTATTATCCATTTATTGATGCGGGCCCAAGGTAGTGCAGATGATGGCCCGAAGCACCGAGGCCCCGTCACCGCAACCGGTAACGGGGCCTCAGCCATTGGGGAGGTCAGCAACCTATCACTTGGCCTTGGGTATCCACTTGGCCAGTTCCTTGCCGGCCTTGGCGTAGGTCTCTTGCAGGCGGATGCCAGTGTCCCATGCGGCACCACCGAATGCATTACCGGGCGAACCGGTGATGCTCATCACACCCAGTTCCTTGCCGCCCTCGCTCAGGATCACCTTGCAGTCGAGCCCAGCGGGCACGGTCATCACCATCGGTACGCTGAAGCCCGGCTCCAACATGGTGGTCTTGATGGTGAGGGTGTACTTGGCGTTGGCGTTCTTCTTGATGCCGTTTTTGCCCATCAGCTCCTCGAACTTGGGTTGAAAACGGGCCTCGCGGTCGCGCAGCCAGCTTTCTTTCCAGTTATCGCCACGTCCGGCCTCCTTCTGGTTGAACTCGGCCACCTTCTCGGCCACGTAGTCTGCCTCTTTCTTGGCACGTTTGCCAGTGCCCACATTGAAATCGCTATAGTCGTACACGAAGTTGAACTCCTTCTCGGCCTTGGCGGCTGCGAACGAGCCCGACTCGAGTTTCAGCTTCTGCGCGCTCACGCTCAGGGTGAGGCTGGCGGCTGCTGCGGTGAGGATCACGGTGGAAAGTCTCATGTTGCTTTTGGTTTGATTGGTTAGCGGTGCAAATCTATCGTCACCGCAGTCCCTGCCGACTTACGTTGATCATCGTATTTTCTCATGATTCCCTCACACCTGCCACAGATGGTGCCCTGAGCGCGGCCCGTACATTTGCCGCGACATGAACCCCAACCTCGACCCCCAGAGCGAGCACCAGCTGCCCATTGACCGCGACCTGGAGAAGACCCTCCGGCCCAGCGGCTTTGCAGAGTTCAGCGGGCAGGACAAGGTGGTGGAGAACCTCCGCGTGTTTGTAGAGGCGGCCCGCCAACGGGGCGAGGCCCTCGACCATGTGCTGCTGCACGGCCCCCCGGGCCTGGGCAAGACCACCTTGGCCCACATCATTGCCAACGACCTGGGCGTGAGCCTCAAACTGACCAGCGGCCCCGTTCTGGACAAGCCGGGCGACCTGGCCGGGCTGCTCACCAATCTGGAGCCCAACGATGTGCTGTTCATTGACGAGATCCATCGCCTCAGCCCCGTGGTGGAGGAGTACCTCTACAGCGCCATGGAGGACTACCGCATCGATATCATGATAGAGAGCGGGCCCAATGCCCGTTCGGTGCAGATAAAGCTCAACCCCTTTACCCTTGTGGGTGCCACCACGCGCAGCGGCCTGCTCACCAGCCCCCTGAGGGCGCGGTTCGGCATCAACTGCCGCCTGGAGTACTACGATGCCAAGGTGCTTAAGGGCATCGTGGCGCGGTCGGCCGGGCTGCTGCAGGTAAAGAGCGACCCCCGTGCCGACCTCGAGATAGCCTGCCGCAGCCGGGGCACACCCCGCATAGCCAACGCCCTGTTGCGCAGGGTGCGCGACTTTGCCCAGATCAAGGGCGATGGCACCATCACGCTCGACATAGCCCAGTTTGCCCTCAACGCCCTCAATGTCGACACCTTCGGGCTCGATGAGATGGACAACCGCATCCTCTCGGCCATCATCGATAAGTTCAAGGGCGGGCCTGTGGGCCTCACCACCATTGCCACTGCTGTGGGCGAGGAGGCCGGCACGCTAGAGGAGGTGTACGAGCCCTTCCTCATCATGGAAGGGTTCCTGATGCGCACGCCCCGCGGCCGTCAGGCCACCGACAAGGCCTACAGGCACCTGGGCCGTGTGAACCCCGGCAGTGCGGGCACCCTGTTCCAGGATCTTTGACGTTTCAAGCCCGGTAACCGAACCCATCGGCCGACCATTGCCGTACAAGCTCGCCCACTTGTTGCTTCGACCACGCCATATCGTCCTATCCGCAGCCATCCTGGCCCTGCTGAACGGCTGCACACCGCAGGGCACCGACAAGGCGCCTCAGGTACAGGCCCAAATGACCGAGAAGGGCGACACTTCATTTTTCCTTTTGGTGAACGGAGATACTGTACCTACCGGGGTGGCAAGGCCATTGGCGGGCAGCACCATCAGCCCCGATAGCTTGGCCGCACCGGTGGTGGTGAAGGCCGGTGCACCCACCGTACGGCCTTACACGCGTGCGGGCACAGAGGTGGGGGCAGCCGCTCAGATTGTGCGCAGCGTGGCGGGCCACTCGCCCCTAGGGCCGTTGGCCGACCCCGAGGAATGGGTGCCACAGACCGAAATGGTGACCCCTCGTTTCACCCAGCCCTCAGAGGCGATGCCACCCCGGTTCAAGGACGATGCCGCCCTCAATGTGCAATACCTCGATGTGGATCAGGGCATGCCATCGCCCTATGTCTACTCGGTCATTGAGGACAGCCGCGGGCATCTGTGGATGGGCACCTACAACGGTGTGGCCCGATACGATGGGCGCTCGTTCCTCTATTTCACCCTAAAGAACGGCCTGAGCAGCAATCAGGTCAAAGCCATATTGGAAGACCGTGCGGGCAATCTGTGGTTCGGAACCCAGGGTGGGGGCGTTTGCATGTACGATGGACAGCGGTTCAGTCAGTTCAATGTGAGCGACAGTGCCGAGCTTAATTCGGTCTTCTCCCTCTTTCAGGATGCCAAGGGCGATATGTGGCTCGGCACCGAAGGGGCAGGTGTGGTCCTCATGCACGATGGCCGGGCCACGCGCTACACCCGCGCTCAGGGCCTAAGCGGAAACAGGGTGTGGTCCATAGGTCAGGACCGCAATGGGGTGATGTGGTTCGCCACGGTCGATGGCGGCATCACACGCATGGAAGGCTCCGACCTGCGCATAATGGACGAGACCGTGGGCATGCCCAGCAACAAGGTGCGCACCCTTGCGGTCGACAGGGATGGGATACTCTGGGCAGGCACCCATGGTGGCGGACTGGTGCGCTACAACGGGGTGGACCTGGCCATATACCGTCAGGCAGATGGCCTGATGCTCGACATGGTGAGCGACCTGATGCCGAGCCCCGATGGAAGCCTGTGGGCGGGCACGCCCGGTGCCGGGGCCATGCACCTTACTGTATCTGAAGACTCAAGTGCCGCACCGCTGCTCCGCTCTGTGGCGCTTACCGAGACTGACGGACTGAGCGGCAGCCGTGTCTCAGACATGCTGCGCGACTCGTATGGCAACATCTGGCTTGCCACCGAGGGCGGAGGCGTCAATCGCATCGCTTCGGGGTCGTTCACACACTTCACCACCAACGTGGGCATATCGGGCAACTACGTGTACAGCCTCGCCTCTGACCGTTCGGGCAATGTGTGGATGGGCACGCTGGGTGCCGGTGCCGACCTTTTTGATGGCCGCAGTTTCAGCAACTGGTCTACCGCCCAGGGGCTGGCCAGCAATGACGTGTGGGCCATTCTGGCCGATAGCAGGGGCCGCACCTGGTTCGGCACCCGCGGGGGCGGGGTATCATGCCTCAGCAACGGGCAGTTCACCCATTACAACAGCACCAGTGGCCTATCAGGCGACCACGTGATGTGCATTGTTGAGGACCATGCCGGCAACATCTGGTTCGGCACCAAAGAGAACGGCATCACGCGGTTCGATGGCACTTCATTTACCCATTACGGTGTGAGGGAAGGTCTGTCAAACAACCGCATCCTCAGCCTTCTGGTCGATATGCGCGGTCGCCTATGGGTAGGCACCAATGGTAGTGGGGCATGCCTGATTGACCAGGAGACAATCACCTATATCACACCCCGTGAGGGTCTTGCCAACACAGGGGTCATCAGCATGTGCGAGTCGGCTGACGGGGCCATATGGTTCGGTACCGACCAGGGCGTGACACGCCTGTATGAGAGCCGTTTCACCTCCATCAGGGCCAAGGACGGGCTGGCCAACGAATCGGTATGGAGTGTGGGCCAAGGCCCCGATGGCAGCATGTGGTTCGGCACCATGCGCGGCCTCACCCGTATGGTAGGTCCCAGCAGTTCGGGCTTCGCAATCGAAAAATGCCGTTTCCGCACATTCCTGAAGGAGGACGGCCTGCGGGCCAATGATTTCCCCACCAATACCGTGCTGCGCGATAAGATGGGCCGCATGTGGTGGGGCACCGGGTCGGCACTCACCATGCTCCCCCCCGATCCGCGGCCCCAGGGCGATACCGGACCGCCCACGTATCAGGATTTCGTTGAGCTGAACCAGCGGCATTTCGACTTCCGGCTCATCGCTGATACGACCCTCGCCAACGACACCGCCCGGCAGGCCGCCATGGACAGGCTGAAGGGCAGCGATGTGGACAGCATCATGCCGTATTTCAACTATCCGAGACACCTCGTGCTGCCATCAACGGTCAATCACCTTACCTTCCATTTCACGGCCATTGACTGGGCGGCTCCGCACAAGGTGAGGTTCCAGTTCAGGCTCAACGGGGGCGAATGGGGCCCGCCCACATCAGAGAACAAGGCCGTTTTTGCCAACATGCCCAATGGTGAGCACACATTTGAGGTGCGTGCAATGGATCACACTGCAGCCTGGGGGCCTCCCTTTGCCTACCGGTTTGAGGTGCGCCCCCCCTGGTGGCTCACGTGGTGGGCCTTTCTGCTTTACGTGGGCACTTCGGTACTGAGTGTGATGGGCATTTTCCGCTGGCGGACTGCATCGCTGTTAGAGCGCCAGCGCGAACTGGAGCAGGTGGTGGAAGAACGCACCCATGCCCTGGTAGAGGAAAAGACCGAGGTGATAAGGCAAAAGGAACAGGTACAGAAACAGAACCACGAGATACTCGAGAGCATCGACTACGCCAAGCGCCTGCAAGAAGCCGTATTACCTGCTAAGGAGAACCTCGACCGTCTGTTCAGCGACTCATTTCTGCTCTATCTGCCCCGCGATATCGTATCGGGCGACTTCTACTGGGCCGAGGAGGTGGATGGCGATAAATACTTCGCTGTGGCCGACTGCACCGGCCATGGTGTGCCCGGTGCCATGCTGAGCATCATCGGCCTCAATGCCCTCCACCGTTCGCTCGGTTCCATGGCCATCCGCCAGCCCAAGGACCTGCTCACCCAATTGAGTCAGGAGATACAGACCACTTTTGCAAGCTCGGGCAAGAACACCGTGCGCGATGGGATGGACATAGCCCTTTGCCGACTGAGCAGGGACTGTAGGAAACTCAGTTTCTCTGGAGCCAACAACCCGCTATGGGTACTGCGCAACGGAGAACTTATAGAGGCAGCGCCAGACCGGAGGCCCATAGGCTACTTCGAGTTCGACAAGCCATTCACGCAGAGCGAGATGGAAGTGATGCCGGGAGATACAATCTACCTTTTCAGTGACGGATACACCTCACAACAGGGAGGCACGATGGGCAAGAAACTGATGCGCGGCCAGTTCCGCACCCTGCTGCTGGGCATGTGGCAGCAACCATTGCATGAACAGCGCGAGCAGCTGCACCGCTTCGTGATTGATTGGGGCAGAGGCTTCGAGCAGACAGATGACATCTGCATCCTGGCCATCAGGTTATGAACATTCGATGAAAGGATGCAACCCTAAGGCATCTGCATCAGTTTCAGTCCTGTCTTTCAAGCAATATCAAATGAGAAAAACACTACTCCTCGCCCTTATGTTACTTGGGCTGGCAGCCTCGGCACAGACTGCCGACTCTTCCAAGAAGGCCATGCCCTCCAAGGGTCCGCTCAAGGTGGCCCTCGGCATTCAGGTGGGCACCCTGGGCCCTGGTCTCAATCTCGCCTTCGAATATTTCACCAAATGGAATTTCAGGCTCACAGGGACCTATCTTCAGGTGAACTACAATGAGGACAATACCGATCTGGGCTACCTGTTTGAGTCAACCGCCCGCACCGGGGCCATCGGGGTCTATGCCGATTGGTTCCCATTCAATAAGGCGCGAGGCATCGGATTCACTGCAGGTCTGGCCTACAGTTTCATCCAATTGGATGCCTCCGGCAAATCAAACAAGAGCTACATGGCCAATGATTTTGAGGTGACGGCCGATCAGATAGGCACCATCAGCACCGCTTTCACCACCAATCCGGTCATGCCCTATCTCGGACTCGGTTTTGGCCGCTCTGTACCGAACAAGGTGGTTAATTTCCGCTTTGAGCTTGGGGCCTTTTATATGGGCAGCCCCAAGGTGGCCATGGATGCCACGGGACTCGTCCATCAGACTGTTGAGGAACGGCAGAAAATCGAGGACAATCTAAAGAACTACATGTTCTATCCTACCATGACATTCAATCTGAACTTCAAACTCACCAAGCCATGATCATCAAAAGGACATATACAGTTACGCTGCTGGCCATAGGTATGGCCCTCGGAATTGCGCAGACCGGATGCAAAGACCCGAAGGAGGGAGTAGATCTGGTGCTCGATGCGGGCATCACTGAGGCTACCATGGGTGTGCGCTTCATCAATGCCCGGACGGGAGAACCCGTAGGGGCCGGAGAGGATGCTTCAATGCAGGTAACCGTCTCACTGCACGGTGAGGATGCCTCTGATATCGTGGCTTCAGATGGTTCGCTGGATTACGTGTGCAGCGAAGGTTTTCTGGCCCTTGCCGTCAAAACAGGAGTGACCCCATCTGAGACCGCCCCCGTCCGATTCCGACTGGTATGTTCGGCCCCCGGATACCTGAAGACCAGTCAGGTGGTGACACTGACCGGGCTGGGCGGAATAGATGTGACCATTCCCATGGTCGAGATTGCCAATGTACCCGATGGTGTGGCAGCCGCAAGCGGGTCTGTAAGTGCAGTGAGCGGCACTGGCACATCGAGTGCCTTTACGCTCAACTCCGGAAATCCGGTGACCACCATGGGCGTCTCATCGGCAACGGTCACCATACCTCAGGGCACTGTGATGATGGATGATAACGGTCAGACGCTGACCGGTCAGATTGACGTTGACCTCGCCTATTTCAATCCGCTGGATGAGAACAGCGTGCAGAGTTTTCCGGGTGGTTTCGGGGCCTCCACGGTGGCCGAGGGAGATATCGTTTTCAGTACGGGAGGGTTTGTTTCGTTGGAGATGACAAAAGAGAGCAACAACAGAGCCGTCAAATCATTCGGTTCCCCAATTACCCTGACTGTGGAAATGCCTACCGGACTGACCGACAACAACGGAGTAACAGTGACCGATGGCACCGTTTGCCCCATCTGGAGTTACGACACCGGTACAGGCGAATGGACCTTTGAGACCAACGCCATCGCATCAACCAACCCCGGCACGGGCCGCATTGAGGTGAACTTCCCCGTCACTCACCTCAGCTACTGGAATATTGACTGGTTCAACAATTCATGTCTGTTGGGTGCCACTATCAATGTGAACAGCAACATAGGGTGCAACGGTTACCGCTGGGTGCAGGTGCGCAACGGCAATAATAACCAGCTCATCTATCAGGGCTATCGCGATATGAAGAGCGGCTCTTTCCGCCTGGTAAATGTGCCCAATGCGCCAATCAAGATCAAAGTGTTTGAGGTGCAGGGCGGCACCGAGCTGATCGGTTCAGTGGACATTGCCAATGCATGCAGTGGTTCTCACACCCTGAATGTGAACTCTTCGGCTTCTGGACAGGAGATCTCGGTGGTCGTGAACCTGCGCTGCCCTGACAGTCCCAACTTCATATTCCGCCCCACTCTGCCTTTGTGGGCCAAGCCTACTGGCGGTACTTGGCAGTACATCGGGCAGATGGTGAACGGTAACTTCAGCACCTGTGCACTCACGGTAGGGTCCACCTATTATTTCGCCACCTTCTATGATGGCGAGTTTCTGGTGGCTCCTGAGCCCTATACCCTTACACAGACCAACTACGTGTTTGAACAGACCATGAACGCAGCGACCTGCAATCAGTTCTGATCAGACCGGGCGGTACCTCGAAAGGGACAGAAGGGCCGGGGCGGATGCTCTGGCCCTTTTGTTTCACCGAGTGTCGAATCAATAAGTTCGGCAGTGCCACGCTTGATTAAATTCGCGGCCCGTTTCGGGGTGTAGCTCAGCCCGGTTAGAGTACACGTCTGGGGGGCGTGTGGTCGCTGGTTCGAATCCAGTCACCCCGACATCGGCAAAGGCAGTCGCAGGCAACCGCGGCTGCCTTTTTCATTTGCGCCCGTTCAGCGTTGGCCCGTGGTGGGCGCATGACCTACGGCCGGAAGGATCAACCTGGAAGGGTATGCCTCGGAGCAATGCACCTCCCACCGTCCGCCTTGAGGATACATCAGCTTGAAATAGCGGTTGTCGGCCCCGGCCAGGCGCAGGCGAATGCTGTGCCCGGCCCTGACGAGGAAGGAGGTGGGCATGAGATCGAAAGCCACCTTTTCGACCGCGGTGGTGTCCATGGGCTGTGCATCGGCACGGGTGTAGCTGTGCTGAGGCACTGCATCGGCATAATGGACGGAGCCATTCACCTGCCTGCGGTGAATGAAACGGAGCTGACCATCGGTTATCTGTGTGGCCATGCCATCAGGCCGTACATCCTCCAGGTAGGCGAACACAGCCCCATCGGGGGTGCTACTGTGCAGATAAAGCTCTACCATGGCGTGGCCGGTAACCTCCATGTCGGCAGTAAGTGGCGCGGTGGTGAACAGGACACAGATGCTGTCATCGTGGGGGGTGATCACATAAGGGTCGCCCTGCACCCCGGTCTCCATGTCCCAGCGGCCGCTGCGCTCAGACCTGCGGGCGGTATCGACCTGAAACGGAACAGACCCTTTGGCCGCAACTGCCCCGACTGTGGCCGAACCATCGGCCCCAAGAAAGTATGTAACAGGCTCTGATGGGGGCGGCCAGGTGCGGGCCTCCTTCCACCGGTCCTCGACCATGGTGTAGTAATGCACGCGGGGAAGGGTGTCGGCCCCGTTAGCGATGCCTTTGAGATGAAGATCGAAGAAGCGCACCACCTCGCGGATGTCATCGAACCGGGAACGGTTCCACTGTGTAGGGCTAATGTTGCGGTTGCCCCCGTGGTTCCATGGGCCGAGGCGCAGGATGTCGCGGCCGTTGTCAAGATTGATGTGCTGCCGCACGGCCGAGTGCACGAAACCTGCATCGCGCCAGCCGCTCCAACTGTAGATGGCCGCTCCCGATTGGCGTATACGGTCGGCAAAGCGGTGAGGCGAGAGCACATCGCGGATGTACAGGCTCCTATCGACCGTAAGGGTATCATCAATAAAAGTGGCGGTGCTGCCCTCATCGGGGTGATAGACGTTGCACGAATGCTGGGCAATGATGCCCCGTGTCTTCCGTGGCCCGGTGCCGCGCACCCGCTGCACCCCGTAGGTGGCCAGCTTAGCCCCCCGCTGCTGGCGGTGAATGGGAATGATGTTCTGGTCGAGGGTCTCGCAGAAATCGGCATACTGGGCAAGGAAATCGTGGTAGAATATGCCGCCCGGGGCGCTCACATCGTCATAGAGGTCCCAAACGCTGTAGGTGGGTACAATGGCCTTTAGGTTCGGGTGGCGGTTGTAGAGGGCATAGAGGGCCGTGTTGCCGATGTAAGAAACACCGGTGGCGCCCACATTGCCATTGCACCATGGCTGCGAAACAACCCAGTCGACCAGAGTCCTGCTGTCGAGCACCTCGCGCAGGTCGGGCAGCGTAAGGGTCTTGTCGCCTTCCGATGCGCCTGTGCCCCGCTCATCAACAGTGACCAGCACGTAGCCGTAACGGACCAGGTCGAGCGGATTGAAGTTGCCGGTGCTGGGCACCATCTTCATGAACCACTTGAAGGGCCAACGGAACCCGATGGCGCGCCAGTAGCGGGTCATGTACAGGACGGTCGGGGCCTTTTGCCCCTTGCGCAGCTTTGATGGGCGATAGACATTGACGGCCAGGCGCACGCCATCGTCCATGGTGACGTAGTGTGTCTCCTCGCGGATGCGGCCACCGTCCATGGCACGCTCGTAATAGGGCGAACCTGCCTCGGGGTCGTGTACTGACTGGGCCATACAGGTATCTCCTGACATCGGCCCAAAAAGAAAAAGAAGGATGCAGGCCGCACGCGTGACGGCCGAAGGGAATATCCGGTTCACCTCATTTTCTGGTACGCGATGACACCCGCCATGGCCACGAAGCCAAGGCCCATTCCCACATATTGACCCACGGTCTGCTCGCCCATGTATGCCCCGATTCCCTTGCCGAGCATCATGAAACCGACAAACAGCAGACCACCGATGATGAAACCTGAGTTGCCCTTGTTCTTGTCAGTGTTGTTCTCTTGGGCCATGGGGTGTAGGGATTGATGAGAGGGCGAAGATAGTGTGGGCACAGGTCCTTCTTTATCTGGTTCCGAAGCCTTGAACAGCGGCAAGTAGGAATCGATCATGGGTGCCTGAATACCAAATATAGGTAGCTGAATACCGATCATAGCCGCCTGGAAATCAAATATAGTCGGCTGAACACTGATCATGGTCGCTTGGAAATCAAATATAGTCGGCTGAACACCGATTGTGGTCGCCTGGAAATCGAATATAGTTGGCTGAATAGCGATCACTGGTGCTTGGGCGCGAAGATGGGAACCGCCTGTACTTTTGGAACGATGTACACCACGACCATCCCGCTGGCTGAGCGCATGCGCCCACAGGTGCTTGACGACTACATAGGTCAGGCCAAGGTGATAGGACAGGGCACGGCCCTGAGGAGGTTGTTGGGCAGCGGCCAGGTGCCGAGCATGATCCTTTGGGGGCCACCGGGAACCGGTAAGACCACGCTGGCCAACATCATAGCCAACACGCTGAAGCGTCCATTCTTCAGCCTGAGTGCCATCAGTTCGGGGGTGAAGGATGTGCGGGAGGTGATAGACAGGGCCAAGGAGAAATCGTTGTTCGCCCAGGGCGCCCCCATTCTGTTCATTGACGAGATACACAGGTTCAGCAAGGCGCAGCAGGACTCGCTGCTGGGGGCTGTGGAAAAAGGCCAGGTGACCCTTATTGGCGCCACCACTGAGAATCCCTCGTTCGAGGTGATATCAGCGTTGCTGTCACGCTGCCAGGTGTATGTGCTTGAGTCGCTCGGTGTGAATGAACTGCAGGCCCTGCTTGAGAAAGGGGCAGAACGGCTGCATGCAGAGACGGGTGTGACCATAGACCTGCGCGAGACCACAGCGCTGATGCGCCTATCGGGCGGTGACGGGCGCAAGCTGCTTAACAACCTTGAACTGGCGGTATCGGCCACTGATGGCGACCCACGGGTGGTGGACGATGCCACAGTGACCATGGCCGTGCAGCGCAATCTGCCCCTTTACGACAAGGACGGTGAGGGGCATTACGACATCATCTCGGCATTTATAAAGAGCATACGGGGCAGTGACCCGAATGCGGCCGTGTACTGGCTGGCCCGCATGGTAGAGGGGGGCGAGGACCCGATGTTCATAGCCCGCAGGCTGGTGATAGCCGCAGCAGAGGACGTTGGCAACGCCAACCCCACGGCCCTTGCGCTTGCCAGTGCCTGCTTCCAGGCTGTGAACGGGGTGGGCTATCCGGAGGCATCAATCATCCTGTCGCAGACAACGGTGTATCTGGCCACGAGTGCAAAGAGCAATGCCACCTATATGGCGCTGCGGAATGCTCAGGCCCTGGTGAAGGAGACGGGCAATCTGCCTGTGCCGCTGCATCTGCGCAACGCGCCCACATCGTTGATGAAAGATCTAGGCTATGGCAAGGACTACGCCTATGCGCACGACCATCCGGGCAATTTCATCGACATAGATTATCTGCCAGAGCCACTGCGAGGCAAAGTGCTGTATGAGCCAGGGCAGAACGCCCGCGAGAATGAGAGCCGAGAACGCCTGAAAAGACTCTGGGGAGGCAGGTACTGGTATTGACGGAAAATGAACGGGGCGCAACCCGTTTTCTTTTCTCCGTCCATATATTCGTCATCCCCAATGGCCGTTTCCACATCACCCTTACGCGCTGTCCTTTTGTTTCTGGTGAGCCTCTCGCTGCTATTTGTTGCGGGAAGGGCTGAGGCATCGCACGCCCTGGGGGCAGAGATAACCTACGAGTGCCTGGGTGGCAACCAGTACCGCATCAGACTGGTGTTCTACCGTGACTGCGGAGGCATATCGGCCCCTACATCGCCCGTGGTGAACATATCGGGTTGCGGCAACCAGAACGTGACCATGACCCTGCAGCCGGCCACGGTGTACGGGCCTCCATTCAGCGGGTACCTGGCCCCATACGAGCTGCCGGTGTACTGTTCCGCATCTGACTGTAGCAACGGCAGCAATCCCGGTATTCAGGAGTACATCTACGAGGCCACGGTAACCCTGAACCCCTGCGCCAACTGGACCATCAGCTACGACCTGTGCTGCCGAAGCGCGGCCATCAATACTATCAGTGCGCCTGGCAGTCAGGACATATACGTGTCGGCTTTCCTCAACAACCTGGATGCCCCGTGCAACAACTCGCCCCAGTTCGATTTTCCGGCACGGGGCTTTCTGTGCATCAATCAGCCCAATCAGATAGTGGCCACCGCCACCGACCCTGATGGCGACCTGCTGGTGTACTCGCTGTACACCCCATGGGACGACCCCGGCAACAGCGTGAACTATACGGGGGCCTACAGCCCATCCAACCCACTGAACAACACGCAGTACACTTTCACCAACGGAGTGATAGACGTGTTCCCCACCACGCAGCAGATCACAGTGATTGGGGTGATGATAGAAGAGTACCGAAACGGGGTGCTGATAGGACGGATAGTGCGCGATATGCAGGTGCGCGTGGTGACCAACTGCCCGCAGAACCCCAGCAGCACATGGGACACCAACGGGGACCAGATAATGGACCCGGTGGAGTACACCATCTGCACGGGCAGCCAGGTGCTGGTGGACATCTATATTGACAACACCCTGCCTAACCACAACTATACACTGACCATGGACAACACGGCCGCCTTTGCGGGGGCCACCTTCAACACCACCCCCGACCCGGCCATGCCCGGATCGGTAATCGGGCACTTTACATGGACCCCCTCTGCGGCCGATATGGGCCAGACATTCAACCTGCTATTCACTGCATTTGACGATAACTGCCCCATGGTGGGCTATGCCAACTTCGTGTACCAGATGACCCTCACGGGCCTCAATCTGGTTGTGGACATTGACACAGTGGCCATATCGTGCACGGACAGCACCCTGATGACCGCCCTGGCCGACAACGGCACAGCACCTTATACCTACATGTGGAACACGGGGGTGAACAACCCGAGCCTGTGGGTGACGGCCGGTCAGTATTACGTGGATGTGGTAGATGCCATGGGCTGCACAGGCAGCGACACGATCAATGTGTATTACATAGACGATCCCGTGTCGGTATATCAGACCCAGAACGGATGCGTAGGCAGCAATTTCGCCTTTACCGATGCATCATACAACAATGTGCCGGTGGGCTGGAACCCGATTCCGATAGTGGACTGGAGCTACGATTTCGGTGATGGGACCCTATCGACCGGGGTGCAGAACCCCGTGCATCAGTACACCCAGAGCGGGCTGATGACGACCCAACTGGTGGTGACCAATCAGCTGGGCTGCACTGACACCACGTGGCACACGCTGTGGGTGAACCCGGCCCCAGTGCCCGATTTCAGTTTCAGCAACGAATGTCTGGACACGCTGCTCACCTTCACAGACCTGACCACCATAGACACTGGGCAGGTGACAGGGTGGACATACACCTTTGGAGACGGCAGTGTGCCTGTTCAGGCCCAGAACACCACACACCAATATGCCGCCACAGGTTTCTACAACGTGATGCTGGCCACGGTGAGCGACAGCGGATGTACGGCCAACGTGGTGCACCCGGTGTATGTGTACCCGCTACCGGTTGCTGATTTCAGCCCTACTGATGCCTGCCTGAACAACGCCAGCACCTTTCAGGATCTGAGCGCTGTGGTGCCGGGTGACGTGGAGGGTTGGGAATGGGATTTCGGTGATGGCACCACGGCCACGAGCTCCAATCCGGTGCACACCTATACCAGCTCGGGCATTTTCAACGTGACCATGATAGCCCACAGCGACTCGGGCTGCACCGACACCATCACTCAACAGGTGACGGTGCATCCGAGCATAACAGCGGCATTTAGCCAGCAGCCAGAGTGTGCCTTCATCGCATCGCAGTTCACTGACAATTCGGTGGTGAGCAGCGGGGCGGTGGTGGCGTGGGACTGGAATTTCGGAGATGGAGCAACTGATGCAGTGCAAAACCCCACCCATGCCTACGGTGTGGGCGGCCTGTACAACGTGACACTCATTGTGACCTCTGACATGGGATGCACCGACTCCGCATCGGTCATGGCCCTGGCCTACCCCAAGCCCGATGCGGCCTTCACCGGGTACGATGCCTGTCTGGGCGATGCCAACGTGTTTGAGGATCAGAGCCTGGTGGCCACCGGCAGCAGCGTGGTGCAGTGGGAATGGGATTTTGACGGTATGGGCATCTCAAATATGCAGGACCCGCAGTTTGCATTCCCCACTTCGGGCATCCATCCGGTGGTACTGATGGTAGAGACCGATTTCGGTTGCCGCGATACGGTGACGCATGATGTGGAAGTGTATGTGCTGCCCACGGCCGATTTCACCTTTTCGAACATATGCCTGTACGATGCGGCCGTGTTCACCAACACCTCAGCGGTGAGTCAGGGCAGCATAGTGCAGAATCAGTGGACGTTCGGCAACGGCAACACCTACACCGGCACCAGCCCCACCGGGCAGAGCTACCCGGCCCCCGGCCTTTATGACGTTCGGCTGGTGGTGCGCACCAACAACGCCTGCCGCGACACCATCATCCAACAGATTGAGGTGTTCCCCGTGCCTGTGGCCGATTTCACATGGGACACGGTGTGTTATCCGGGCGCAACTCAATTCACTGATCTGAGCACCATCAGCAGCTACAGCATAGCCGATCATGAATGGGATTTCGGTGACGGGTCAAACCATGGCAGCGGCCCTGCCCCTACCCATCAATATCCAGGTTTCGGGTATTACACCGTCAACCTTCTGACAACGAGTGTGAACGGTTGCGAGCACGACACAACCCTTGGCCTGGTGGTCGTCCATCCCAAGCCGGTGGCCGCCTTTGGCGATGCGCTGGCCAATTGTTTCGGAGTGACCACCACATTGACAGACAGCTCGGAGCTGAGCAATTTTCCGCTGGACAGCATTGCGCTGTGGGAATGGGACCTTGGCGATGGAACCATTGTTTCGGCCCAGGACACAGCGCACCAGTATGCAGCCTACGGCATCTATCAGGTGCGTCTGGCGGTTGAGAGCAACAATGGCTGTCAGGACACGGTGGTTCATCCGGTCGAGATCTATCCGCTGCCGCAGGTAAGCCTTGGGGCCGATACCACGCAGGGCTGCCAGCCATTCGAAGCGCAGTTCATCGACCTGAGCCAGATACCTTCGCCCTATGCCCTGAGCCAATGGCAATGGACCTTTGGTGACGGCACCGATACGGTGACCGCACAGCATCCATCGCACCTTTATAATGATGAGAACCTGGGTGATTTTGATTCAGGAGTCTATGATGTGACCCTCACCGTCACCTCGGCCAACGGCTGTGTTGACTCGCTACGCATGGCAGGCTACATCACCGAAGACCCGAAACCGGATGCCCTCTTTACCACATCACCTGATGTGATCGGCATACTGGACCCCCGTGTGTTCATCACCGACCATTCAACTCCAAATGTCACACAATGGGATTGGAATTTCGGTGACGGCACCTCGTCAACTTTGCAGAATCCGGTACATGCCTACGATGACACCCTGTCTTACCTCATCACCGAAATCGTTTCGACAGACCATGGCTGTCTGGACACCGCATCGTACCGCATCCGCATTGAACCGAACTTCACCTTCTGGATCCCGAGCAGTTTCACTCCCAATGCTGATGGACATAATGAGACCTTCTTCGGAGACGGAGTGGGCATAGCCGAATACGAGATGCGCATTTACGACCGTTGGGGAGAGATGATCTTTGAATCATTTCAGAAAGACCATCCATGGGACGGCACATACAGAGGGGCTGCCGTACAGCAAGGGGTGTATGTGTATGTTTTCCATATTATGGATGTGCTCGGCAACCCGCACCGCTACCGGGGCGATGTGATTCTCCAACGCTGACCTATGTACATACCCATCCTAAGGACTATTTCGGCCCTTGCCTGTGTGTGGACAGCTGCCACAGCCTGTGCCTTTGCGCAGTATCAGACCAACGGGTCGGCCACGCAGACATCGTGCAACTGCTTTCAACTCACGCCCGATCAGCCATTCATGGGCGGATCTGTGTGGAATGTGAATCAGATCAACCTTAACAATCCTTTCACCTACACATTTGATGTGTACCTGGGCTGTGTGGATGCATGGACCGCGGATGGTATCGCCTTTGTGCTTCAGCCTTTGAATGTGAATGCCGGTGGGGCGGGTGGAAGTATGGGTTATGGTGGCATCACCCCGAGTCTGGTGATTGAATTGGATGTGTATGAGAACACCGGAGGACTGGTGAACGACCCAGCGGTGATCGATCACATAGCTATTATGCAAAACGGTGACTCGAACCACAACGGCCCGAACAATCTGGCTGGGCCGGTGCAGGCCAGTTCGACCAACGCCAACATTGAGGACTGTGGCTGGCACACCATCCAGATCATCTGGCAACCGGGCGTCAACACGCTTGGAGTGTTCTTTGATGGGGTTTTCCGCACCAGCTACACGGGGAATATCATCGCTTCCATTTTCGGGGGTAATCCGAACGTGTACTGGGGATGGACCGGTGCGACCGGCAGCCTGTCGCAGGATCAGCGGTTCTGCAACGCTATCATCCCCCAGTTCAACTGGACAGGGAACATCTGCGAGGACGTGGCCACTACGCTCAACAACACCACGGTGACAGCCACAGGCAACGTAGCCAGTTACCAATGGAATTTCGGTGATGGAGGCGTTTCGAACCAGACCAGCCCATCGCACACCTGGGCCAATCCAGGCACCTATAATGTGACGCTGACGGTAACCTCAGAAGGCTGTACGGAGGATACGATAATCCCCGTGACCGTCTATGCCGCCCCGAATGTGGCCCTTGGTGCCGATGTGAGTGTGTGCAACGGCAATAACATCCAGCTCAACAATCCGAACACTTTGGGCACGGGCACATATCTGTGGAGCCCTGCAGCCGGATTGAGCAATGCGAACATTGCGAGTCCGATAGCCACCCCGGCAGCCACAACCACCTACTCCCTCAGTTTCACGAATAACAATGGGTGTGCTGATACAGACGACATCGTGGTGACACTCACTTTCCCACCCAATGTGTCGGCAGGGAATGATGCTTCCATATGCGAGGGAAGTACCACACCGTTGCAGGCAACAGGCGGGGTGAGCTATTCGTGGTCACCGGCTACAGGGCTGAGTGCCACCAATGTGGCCAACCCGACCGCCTCGCCCACTGTGACGACACTTTATACCGTTGTGGTGACAGATGCAGCTAACTGCTCGGCCACTGATGCGGTGAACATCACAGTAAATGCCGCCCCGAGCATATCGGCCGGAGCCGACCAGACCATCTGCGAGGGCCTGAGCGCCAACCTGGCCGGAGTGGGCACGGGCACGGTGGTGTGGAGCCCTGCCACTGGCCTCACGGACCCGAACATATTGAACCCGGTGGCATCGCCCATTGCGACAACCACCTATACTGCGACCCTTACCGATGCCAACGGCTGCGCAGCCACAGATGACATGGTGCTGACGGTGACCCCTGCTCCGGTGGCATCATTCACCGCCAACATTGCCTGTTCTGGAAATCCGACCCAGTTCACGAGTACTGGCACTGGGGCCATTGCCCTGTACAATTGGGATTTTGGTGATGGAAATTTCGGAGTGGGAGCCAACCCGCAGCAGACCTATGCCAATGTGGGGTTCTATGATGTGACCCTCACGGTGACCAGCCCTGGCGGCTGTGGCGACACCTATCAGGCACAGGTGGAGGTGACATCAGGACCCACGGCTGCATTTGCATTTCAGGGCGGTGCCCAGAGCTGCGAGGGGCAAGTGGTCACCTTTGTGAACAACAGTGCCGGCCCCATAGCCAATTACCTGTGGGATTTCGGTGAGAATGCCCCTGCACCGAGCACCACCAGTGCAGTGCAGGCGCCCACATTCACCTACCTCAATGCCGGCACGTATACTGTGAATCTGGTGGTAGGAACAGCTGACGGATGCATCAACGCCACCCAGCAGCAGATAACAGTGAGTCCTACACCGGTGGCGGCCTTCAATGCGCCAAGCGGCTGTCAGGGCCTGCCTCTGCAACTGATTGATCAGAGCACAATCTCCAGCGGCACCATAACCCAATGGGAATGGGACTTTGATGATGCATCGCCCGTTGGCGGCACACAATCGCCCAACCACACCTACACCCAGAGCGGGGCATTTGCCACCGAACTGGTGGTGACGAGCGATATGGGCTGCCGCGACACCACCACCGGCAATGTGCAGGTAAACGCCACCCCCGCGGTGGCCATAGCCGCTGCCGAAACATGCGAGGGCGATGCAACGGTGATCACAAATTCAACTTTGCCCAACGATGGGTCCATAACGCAATGGAGTTGGGACTATGGCGATGGGGCCACTGCCGCGGTGCAGGTGCAGGACCACACTTATGCAGGCTACGGCACCTACAACATAACGCTCTCGGCCACCACGGCATTGGGCTGCACCTCAAGCGGCAGCACTCAGGCCACCGTGCATCCGTATCCGGTTCCGGCATTCACATTGAGCGATACCGCAGGTTGCCAGCCATATGAGGTCACCATTACCAACCAGACCAGCATACCGGTAGGCACTATTTCAAGCATCAGTTGGGATTTCGGAGACGGCACCACGGGCAACATATCTGATGTTTTCGCCCACAGCTACTCACAGGATGGTTTCTTCAGTATCACGCTTACGGCCGTGGCGCAAGGAGGCGGATGCACCAGCACTGTGACAATGACAGATGCTGTGCATGTTTATGTGACACCGGTGGCAGCATTCAGCTTCACTCCTACCGATGCCTCCATGATGGACCCACGCATTAAGTTCATTGACGCAAGTACCGATGCGGTGGAATACAGTTGGCAGTTCGGTGATGGCGACATTGATGATGTGCCCAGCCCCATGCACGAGTACCAGATAGATGGTACCTACCCCGTCACACTCATAGTGACCAATGGCCCGTGCAACAGCACTGCCAATGGCGAGGTAATCATCAAACCGGAAGCGTCCTTTTACGTGCCCAATGCCTTCACCCCCGATGGAAACAGAGATAACGAGCGCTTCCAGGTAAAAGGAATAGGGCTTAGCACTATTCAGATTCAGATCTTTGACCGTTGGGGTGAACTCCTGTTCTTCACAACCGACAACGACCAGGGTTGGGACGGATACTACGCGGGCAAACCGGTACAGGCCGGGGTGTACAATTACCGCATCAACGTGATAGACGTCTTGGGCCGCGCCCACGAAAAGATAGGCCGCGTGCAGGTGCTGTACTGATCAGTCTTTTTCCGGTGGCGGCCCGATCCCAACAGGATCATAGCGTAATCTGGTCAGAGGCTTTCATCATTGTGAATCATGGATTCATACCGAACCGAATGACTGCCTCAGGCGATGCTGAACCCACGGGTGAAAATGCCCCTCCGATAAGGATACAGATCGGCCATGCCCCCATGCGAGTGCAGTGACTGCATTTCCTTCCAGAATCGGACATCGAACAGGTCCTCGTGGTGATTGAGGAACACCTGACGCAACGGCCCGGCCGGCACCATAAAAGCTCGGAACTCCTCGGGGAACACATCGTTCTCACCGATACTGTACCATGGCTCTCCGCTCAACTCCTGCTCAGGGTTGCGGCACTCAGGAATCTTCCGGAAGTTGACCTCATGCAGGAAACACAGCTCATCGTAGTCGTAGAAAACCACGCGGCCATGCCTTGTCACCCCGAAATTCTTCAATAGCAGATCGCCTGGGAAAATGTTGGCTGCTGCCAGCTCCTTTACCGCAAAGCCGTAATCAATCACCGCCCGTTCGGCCCTATCATAATCAACCGCTTCGAGATAGAGATTGAGCGGCACCATTTTCCTTTCGGTGAAAAGGTGATTTATAACTACCTCATCGCCTTCAAGCTTCACCGTGTTGCCGCATTCACTCAGCAGCTCATCAAGAACAGCAGCCCCGAAACGGGACCGGCTGAAACGTAGTCCGTTGAACTCGTGCGCATCGGCCAATCGACCCACACGGTCGTGCTTCAACACTAACCGGTAGCTGTCTATCACCTGCTGGCGGTTGACACTCTTGGGAGGCCTGAAACGGTCGCGGATAACCTTGAACACCACATTGAAACCAGGCAGTGTGAACACGGCCATCACCATGCCCTTGATGCCCGGGGCATGGACAAACTGGTCATCGGTGCGGGCCAAATGGCGGTATATTTCTTTGTACAGCACCGATTTGGCATGACGGTCGTACCCGATGCTCGCATACAGCTCGCTCAGGTTCTTGTGGCTCATCATGGGCCTCAGAAACTGGATGAGATCAACAGGACTATGGGTGCTCACAAAAAAATACGACCGGGTGAAACTGAACACCACAGCAATATCGTCTTTGCTCATCAGAAGGCCATCAACTGCCACTCCTCCATCGCCATGTACCAGAGGAATCACAAATGGCACCTGTAGGTTCCCTTTCGTGATCTTACCGATGATATATGCCCCCTTATTGCGGTAAAAGACGCTGCTGACCATGTCAACATGGTCCACACGTAAGGTGCCGAAAATCCTTAATAGGTTGGATCTGAGACCATCTGCCAAACGAGCCATGTCGCGTCCAAGATCCTCGCACACGAACTTGAAGCCATAGGAACGGAAGATGCGCCAAAGTATGGAACCAAGATCATCGCGGCCCAGATAGAACCGCTGATAGACAGGCTCAGTAGGGCCGGTCTGCCACACCCTACGCTGGATATGCATGAACATGATGCGCTCATCATCGCGCTCTGTACGGAAGACCTGGCGCACCACACTGTTGTAAAAGGTCTCGGCCAAAGGCGCATCTCTCCTTTCTGCTATCAACAACGTGAACCCTTCCTTCACCTCAAGCCACTGCGCCACTTCCAGGGCTCTGTCGGCCATAAGCGAGGTGATTGCACTGGCCGCCTCGCCCACATGCAAGGGGTGTAGGGCAAGCCGCTCATCGACCAATGGGCGCACCTCGTCCCATCGTCTTTGGGCAAAGATGGATGGAGCCGTATCGGTCAGTTCACGGAAACGGGCATGGTAGGCAGCGAACCTTTCGAGTATCAGGATGGCTGCTGATCGGGCCTTGCGCTGGCGCTGTGTCATCGGGTGTGATGCAGGTCGAGGCCAAGAACCTCGCCTGGCAAAGTAACTGTGGCCACGGGCTGGGCGGCCAGGTCATAAACTCGCACCTCATTGCCCACGGCCATCACCATGCGCGCGTGTACTGGTTCAAACACCATAAGACTGGGCACGGTGCCCGGTAGCACAAGGTCAAGCAAGGTGGGATTGTATCGGTAGCGATAAACCCCGTTTGAGTGTGAGATGAAGAGCATGTCGCCATCTCCGGCCATTGCGGTGTAAACCTGGCCAGCAGGTAGGTCGTGCGGATCGAAGTAGCTAGGTTCCGTGTGCTCATAGATCAGCAGTCGTGGTGTGATGCCCTGCATCCCCACCACATAAAACTCATCTTCATCTTTCGTGGCTATCGCCCTGACATCAACAGGCACTAGTAGGGTGCTCATCCTGAAACCGTTCTGAGTGCGGATCCGGTCTATGAAGTGCGTGCCGTTCGTGGCTCTTCGATCGGCCAGCACATATTCATCATACGCAAGGATATTTTCGGGCCGATCTGGCATCAGGTCATCGTTGCGAATCAACGCCCCAGTAAAGTCATAACCGCGAAATTGCCCGTCAAAAGCCGAAACGAAGACCTCATCTCCTGCTATGCCCATGTCGAGGTATGCCGTGGTATCCGATGCAAACGGCATTGTGGCATCCCATCCGGTGCCCTGACCCAGAAGATCAACGCAGGTCAAGGTGGCAGTCTTTCCACCGCTGAGAAATAGCTTATCGTATGCCGAACTGATGCGCAACAGCCGGGCATCGGCCGCATTGGCACCGAATGGGACTGCGGATTGAAAGAGTGAATCGATGCGGTAAACGGCTGAGGCCGCACCCTGCCGAACAAGTGCATAGACGGCCCTCAGCTCTTTGACGACCGGCACCACCTGCCCCTGAACGAATGAGTAAGCTGTGTTTGTGCCATCGTTGGCCTCTATCGACACATAGCATTCTCCTCCCGTTATATTCTTATCTTTCAGAATGATGGACACCGTTCCATTGAATTCATTGCCCTCCAGGGAAATGGAAGGTGCCACAGCTAATTGAACCCCGTTGTCGGTCATCAGCCGCACGCTGATAGCGGTGAGCCTGGTCTCATCATTGGCCGAGAAACTGACATGTAGTGTGTCAGGCACCTGCAGGTTGAATGAGCCAACAGGCGCGGTGACAGTTATGGTCGGTGGCACCCAATCTTCCTCTTTACATCCTCCGAAAAGGAAAACCATGGCGACAACCGGCCCGAATATCCTGTGCATCAACCGCATGAGGCACGAAATTAGGTTATCAACACCTGACCAACATCATTAACATGAAAACTAAGGGCTAGAGATGGCTTTCATTCACCCGAAATTTGTGATGCAGAATGGACAACAACAGCACCGGTCCGGAAGACCCTGAACTGGCTTCAGGCCGTAGGAAGCACCGCTACCGCATCAAGGTGAAGGAGCGCAAAAAAGTGCGCCTCAGGCACCGTGCGCCTATTAAGGATCGCATGAGCCAGATTGTGTCGAAGAAATGGAAGCCTTTTGTTACCGCGGTCGTTCTCATTTTGTTGGTAGGGGTCACGGTATATTTTGTCTTCGAGATTTTCTCAGACGCATCTAACAAGGCCACCATTTTGCGAAGATTGAAAGTAGGTAAATGACAATCAACTGAATGGCCACTGAACGTAATATAGGGACAGGCAGGCGGAAACTGCTGCGCAACCCGCTGACAGACGGCATTGAGATGGGCAAGGTGCCACCTCATGCGATTGATCTGGAAGAAGCCGTGCTGGGCGCTCTCATGCTCGAGAAGGACGCCCTGAATGATGTGATTGAGGTGCTGAAACCTGATAGTTTCTACAAGAATGAACATAGGCTCATCTTCGAAGCCATCGTACAGCTCTTCAACGATTCGAAACCAATTGACATTCTCACGGTAACGGCCCATCTGCGAAAGGTGGGCACACTCGATCAGGTCGGTGGCGCGTATGCCGTGAGCCGACTAACAGACCGGGTGGCCTCATCGGCCAACGCAGAGTATCATGCCCGGATAATCGCACAGAAATACATCCAGCGAGAGCTGATCCGGGTTTCTGGCGACATCTACAATGAGGCGTTTGAAGACACAACAGATGTACTGGAGCTCCTTGATAAGGCCGAGAGCAGCCTCTTCAGCGTAGCCGAGGGAAATCTGAAGAAGAGCTACGACAGCATGAGTGGCCTCATATCACAGGCCATCAAGAATATCGAGACTGCAAGCCAACAAGAAGGCAACATCACGGGTGTCCCTACCGGTTTCCATGAGTTGGATAAAGTGACGGCCGGTTGGCAAAAACAGGATCTTCTGATCATTGCGGCACGCCCGGCCATGGGCAAGACCTCGTTCGTCCTGAGTATGGCGCGCAACATGGCGGTTGATTTCAATAAGGCCATAGCAGTATTCTCGCTCGAAATGAGTTCACTGCAACTGGTTAACCGACTCATCGCCAGCGAGACCGGATTAGAGGCCGACAAACTTCGGAAAGGGAATCTGAGCACGGCCGACTGGGACCATCTTCATTCAAGCATCAAGCGGCTATCTCAGGCTCCTATTTTCATTGATGACACTCCATCGCTTTCCATCTTCGAACTAAGGGCAAAATGCCGGAGACTTAAGGCACAGCACGACCTATCCATCGTCCTAATCGACTACCTGCAACTTATGACGGCAGGTGGCGACTCGAAGAACGGGGGCAACCGTGAGCAGGAGATTAGCACCATATCACGCTCGCTGAAGGCATTGGCCAAGGAGCTCGACATTCCGGTCATTGCCTTGTCTCAGCTTAGCCGTCAGGTGGAGAACCGAGGTGGAAGCAAACGGCCGCAACTGAGCGACCTGCGTGAATCAGGAGCCATAGAGCAGGATGCCGACATGGTCATGTTCCTCTATCGCCCAGAGTATTATGAATTCACAGAATCGGCCACCGGACTGCCAGTCGAAGGTCTTGCCGAGCTGATCATCGCAAAGCACCGAAACGGGGCAACAGGCGATGTACCGCTCCGTTTTATCAAGCAATTGGCTAAATTCACCAACTATGACGACCCCGGATACACGCTCAGCACACCGGTTTCCGCATCAGGCGGTGGGTTCGGGCCATTGCCAGTCTCTGATCAATTCTCAGGCGGCAGCATGACCATCACGCGGCAGTCTAAGATGAATACCATGACCGATGACGACCTCGACCCGACCGATGGGACTCCGTTCTAAAGCCCTGATATGGGTGGTGATATGCATTTGGCTTCCGATGCACGTATCTGCATCGCACATCCTTATACCCATGGATGCAGGGCAGAAGAATCATCTAAAAGCCTATGGCATCGCATATTGGATCCTGAGCCAGAATGTGGAGGTCGATTGGCTTCTCAACTACCGTGGAGGCAGCTTTATGATCAGACACATCAAAGAAATTGAAAGCGAGTGCATCGTTCGCGGGGTGAGTTATGAGGTTATCGCAGATGCTCAGGCAAACGCCATCCTGGCTGAGATTGCTGACCCAGAGGCCAACATGGACGTGGCAAAACTTGAGAAACAGCCGCGAATCGCAGTCTACGCTCCCAAGACCAACCAACCGTGGGACGATGCTGTGACCTTAGTACTCACCTATGCCGAGGTGCCGTATGATGTGATCTATGACGATGAGGTTATGGACAACAAACTGCCGTTGTACGATTGGCTCCACCTTCATCACGAGGACTTCACAGGCCAGTACGGACGGTTTTGGCGTCAATACCGGAATGCCGTCTGGTACCTTGAGCAAGTGCGCGATGCAGAGGCAACAGCCCGCAGGAACGGATTCAACAAAGTCTCGGCACTTAAACTCGGGGTTGCCAATAAAATTAAGGAATTCACTGTGGGCGGAGGATTCCTTTTTTCTATGTGCTCTGGAACCGATTCGTATGATATCGCCCTGTCTGCCCACAATCTTGATATCTGCGAGAGCATGTTTGATGGAGATGGAACCACGTCTGGTTATAATTCCAGACTCGATTATTCCAACACCTTCGCATTCAAAGATTTTCGACTGGTCGAAAATCCAGAGGTATATGAATTCTCAAACATTGATGCGACAGAGGCCCGACATGGCAAGGTAAACCAGACCACTGACTTTTTCACACTTTTCGATTTCTCGGCAAAATGGGATCCCGTACCTACAATGCTGTGTCAGAACCACACCCAAGTGATCAAAGGATTCATGGGTCAGACCACCGCATTTCAAAAACAGTTCATAAAGACGGAGGTACTCGTGATGGGCGAAACCAAGTCAATAAACGAGGCCAGATATATTCATGGCAACATCGGGAAAGGTCAATGGACCTTTTACGGTGGCCACGATCCCGAAGATTACCAACATTTTGTAGGAGACCCACAGACCGACCTCGACCTACACCCCAATTCGCCCGGATACAGGCTCATATTGAATAACATTCTTTTTCCCGCTGCTAAAAAGAAAAAACAGAAGACCTGAGCGGCTGACAATCAGTCAAAAAAGGTCCAGTTTATCCCGAATTTGATGGCCAGATCATTCATTGGCTGGTGCGCCAATAAATAATAGTCGTTGCCCATAAGGCCGGCATTCCAATGCTCAACCTTGAAGAATCCACGGAATCTATTCACTTCAAGGTTCAAAAATGCATCGAACGAAACATAGTTTCCAGTGCTCACACCGCTCTGCGTAGCAAATCTCATCAAAGCAGGTATGTAAGCATACGGCTCGTAACTGGTGTTGTACCAAGCATCCATCCCGATCTGAATCCTTAATCGCTTCTTAAATATTTTACCATCGTAGAATATGGAACCACGCGCGCAGATGGGTGGAAGTCGAATTGCATCGCCCGAAAGGAAATAGTTCATCCGCCCCCAAACTATAACGTTAATCCACTTCCATTTGAAGTGTTCATTCACAGTGGCCACCACGGCCGAATTGACGGCCGCACTCTGCTCAGGCAACCATTGATTGTTAAAATACACTACGTTGTTAAGGATCATGTACCCTGCCTCGGCCCTGAACCTCCATCTCGGAATCCCAACTTTCCCCAGAAAAAGAACTGACTGCTCGTTACTGAATGAGTTCGTCCAAGAAAAATTGTTCGAGGAATAACGTTCAAATATGCGGTCTGGCCTCCGCGATGCAAAACGGAACTCAGCCCCAGCCTCCAAAATGGAATCACGTTTCCAATCATAATGTGCCTCAAGCTTTGTATCGGTCAAATTGCTCCCGACCAGCACATAACGCACATCCGCTCTGACTCTGTGTTGTTTTACCCCAAGATTGTACTCACCAATTATCCCGACATTGTGAAAGTCGTTATCCACGCCTAGCTGCCAAAGTCGATTCCAATCGTGCGTAAGACCGACCTTAAGCAATTGCCGCCATTTTCCCTTCAAAGTAAGACCTAAGGTAAGTCTATTCTCAACTTTAGTCCATTTAGTACTGTCGAGGGTCGAGTTCGTATCTAGATAAACATTATTATAAAATGCACTGCCACTCGTATCTGGCAAGTCCTTATAGGTAAATCTCTGGTCGGCAAAATGAAATTCATGACCTATGTATGGTTCATACCGCATTAATCTGGATTCTGCAGCGCTGGAATCTCGCTTAGTGAGTGTCAACCTCTGCGCCATAAGAAGTTCGAACCTCACAATCTTGTGCGATGCCTGATTAAGGCGCACTGGAATAAATCTCCTGTCTGATGCTGAATTAGCTTCAAATACCGAATCGCTAACAATGCCCCCGTTGTCCTGACTATCGTCATTAGCCCAGACAAACTCCAATCCACACCTGTATTTACCGCTTCTTGATCGGTAGAATGAGTATGTATTCAATCGATTCAAAATGCTCTGCTGGCGATTGAACATGCCCGAAGATCCTACTCGAGAATAATTGAATCCAAAATTTAGAATCGTACCCAATGGCTTTGCGAATCCGATATCTATAACATTCTCTTTGGCTGATGCTCCGTTGGCATAAGCTACCCGAGTATATGCCTTCATTGGAAATAGATACTTACCTGTACCGGCAAACGGCAAATGTGAGTGAGCCCCAATTCCCGTTCGAAAACCAGTTTCGAAAGGTTGGTCGAGCACAAGCCAAGGAGAGTTTGTACCTGTATTTCCAGTATTGAGCCTATTACCGAAAGTTCTAATGCTCAAATCGTACACATGAACATCCGTTAAGTCAATTGCAAATTCAACCCCAGCTATTGAGTCGGATTCGAAAGCCTGACCAAAACCATCGTGTTGGACTGTTGATGTAGAATCAACCTGAGCCCATGCACGAGTCCGCCATAACGAAAGCGCTATGGCAACTATCACATAGAATATGATCCATTTATTAAACATAAGAGCAAAAACAAAAAACCCCAGCCTTTATGGGGCTGGGGTTAAAGTATAAGGCAACGACATACTCTCCCAGGTGTAACCCTAGTACCATCTGCGCTGGTGAGCTTAACTTCTCTGTTCGGAATGGGAAGAGGTGGACCTCACCGCAATAGTCACCTTAAATCGTAGGTTACCGAAGCAACCTTGACATGAATGGAAGAGAAGACACTGTAAAAGCAGACGCCTAAAAGCTTACGGGTAATTAGTATTGCTCGGCTTTGACATCACTGTCTTTACACCTGCAACCTATCAACGTCATCGTCTCTGACGACCCTTAAAAGAGATCTGATCTTGAGGCGAGTTTCGCGCTTAGATGCTTTCAGCGCTTATCTCATCCAGACGTAGCTACCCTGCGGTGCCGCTGGCGCGACAACAGGTACACTAGAGGTCTGTCCATCTCGGTCCTCTCGTACTAAAGATAGGTCCTCTCAAATCTCTAACGCCCACAACAGATAGGGACCGAACTGTCTCACGACGTTCTGAACCCAGCTCGCGTGCCACTTTAATGGGCGAACAGCCCAACCCTTGGGACCTGCTCCAGCCCCAGGATGTGACGAGCCGACATCGAGGTGCCAAACCTCCCCGTCGATATGAGCTCTTGGGGGAGATCAGCCTGTTATCCCCGGCGTACCTTTTATCCTTTGAGCGATGGCCCTTCCATGCGGAACCACCGGATCACTATGCCCGACTTTCGTCCCTGCTCGACTTGTCAGTCTCACAGTCAAGCACCCTTGTGCCATTGCACTCTGCGCACGGTTGCCAAGCGTGCTGAGGGTACCTTTGGAAGCCTCCGTTACTCTTTTGGAGGCGACCACCCCAGTCAAACTACCCACCAAACACTGTTCCCCGCTCCGCGGGGTTAGACTCCAGATAATCAAAGGGTGGTATTTCAAGGTTGACTCCACAACCCCTAGCGAGGCCGCTTCGTAGTCTCCCACCTATCCTACACATCAATTACCCAAAGTCAATGTTAAGCTATAGTAAAGGTGCACGGGGTCTTTCCGTCCCGTTGCGGGTAATCGGCATCTTCACCGATACTACAATTTCACCGAGCTCATGGTTGAGACAGCGTCCAGATCGTTACACCATTCGTGCAGGTCGGAACTTACCCGACAAGGAATTTCGCTACCTTAGGACCGTTATAGTTACGGCCGCCGTTTACTGGGGCTTCGATTCAAAGCTTCGCCTTGCGGCTGACATCTCCTCTTAACCTTCCAGCACCGGGCAGGTGTCAGGCCCTATACGTCATCTTTCGATTTAGCAGAGCCATGTGTTTTTGTTAAACAGTCGCCTGGACCAATTCTCTGCGGCCCCATTGCTGGGGCACCCTTTTTCCCGAAGTTACAGGGTCAGTTTGCCTAGTTCCTTAACCATGATTCACTCGAGCACCTCAGGATTCTCTCCTTGCCTACCTGTGTCGGTTTGCGGTACGGGCCGCCTCTGTCTAGAGCTTAGGGGGTTTTCTTGGAAGTCTGCTTAGGACCACTATCCGCTTGCCCGGAGGCTCGCGGTACTATCAGGTTCGGCAGGTGCAGCGGATTTGCCTACTGCTCCTATACCTACACCCTTTAACGTACTATTCCGTCAGTACGCGGGTCTTTCACTACTCCGTCACCCCATCGCAACAAAGGCGGGTACTGGAATATTAACCAGTTGTCCATCGACTACCCCTTTCGGGTTCATCTTAGGCCCCGACTAACCCTCAGCTGATTAGCATTGCTGAGGAAACCTTAGGCTATCGGTGAGCAGGTTTCTCGCCTGCTTTATCGTTACTTATGCCTACATTTTCTTTTCCAGACGCTCCAGCATGCCTCACGGCACACCTTCAGTGCAGACTGGAATGCTCCCCTACCACTCCTTACGGAGTCCATAGCTTCGGTGGTATGCTTATGCCCGATTATTATCCACGCCCGACCGCTCGACTAGTGAGCTGTTACGCACTCTTTAAATGAATGGCTGCTTCCAAGCCAACATCCTAGCTGTCAATGCAGTCAGACAACGTTAGATCAACTTAGCATACACTTTGGGACCTTAGCTGATGGTCTGGGTTCTTTCCCTCTCGGACACGGACCTTAGCACCCGCGCCCTCACTCCCGGTCATATATCGTAGCATTCGGAGTTTGTCTGGGTTTGGTAGGCGGTGAAGCCCCCTTGCCCAATCAGTAGCTCTACCTCTACGATACTCAATACCGAGGCTGCACCTAAATGCATTTCGGGGAGTACGAGCTATCTCTCAGTTTGATTAGCCTTTCACCCCTACCCACAGTTCATCCAAAGACTTTTCAACGTCAACTGGTTCGGTCCTCCACTCTGTGTTACCAGAGCTTCAACCTGACCATGGGTAGATCACAAAGTTTCGCGTCTGCCCCCACTGACTATTCGCCCTATTCAGACTCGCTTTCGCTTCGGCTTCGGGTCTGAGACCCTTAACCTTGCCAGTGAGGAGCAACTCGTAGGCTCATTATGCAAAAGGCACGCGGTCACCCCCGAAAGGGCTCCCACCGCTTGTAGGCGTACGGTTTCAGGTTCTTTTTCACTCCCCTGTTCGGGGTGCTTTTCACCTTTCCTTCACAGTACTGGTTCACTATCGGTCTCTCAGGAGTATTTAGCCTTACCAGATGGTGCTGGTAGTTTCCCACAGGGCGTCTCCGACCCCGCGGTACTCAGGATACTGTTAGGTATGTGCTCTGTTTCGTGTACCGGGCTATCACCGTCTATGGCCCAACTTTCCAGAAGGGTTCCACTACAGAACACAAGTCCATATCACAGTCCTACAACCCCGATTGTGCCGTAACACTATCGGTTTGGGCTAATCCCCGTTCGCTCGCCACTACTTGGGGAATCACTGTTGTTTTCTTCTCCTCCGGGTACTTAGATGTTTCAGTTCTCCGGGTTTGCCTCCTTACGGATTCTCAGTCTTCAACTGAGAGGGTTTCCCCATTCGGAAATCTACGGGTCAAAGGTTATTTGCACCTCACCGTAGCTTATCGCAGCTTATCACGTCCTTCATCGCCTCTGAGAGCCAAGGCATCCACCATACGCCCTTAATCGCTTTTAAGCAACGATTAAAATCGTTAAAATGCCTGTTATTACAAATTGTCTTCTCTTCCAACATGTCAAAGAACGTACCCTTTGAGTGGGTTTGTGGAGAATATCGGATTCGAACCGATGACCCCCTGCGTGCAAGGCAGGTGCTCTAGCCAGCTGAGCTAATTCCCCGTGTAAGCGTGTAGTCCCGCGCGGATTTGAACCGCGGACCTCTACATTATCAGTGTAGCGCTCTAACCAACTGAGCTACGGGACTGTGTGTAAGACACAGTGGTGCCACAGCACCGTAGCGTGGCGTGCCACTGAGCTTAACGGGTGTCTCAAAGGAGATATCGGGAAAGAGGGGAAGCCACGCATTCTCAAGGCATTTCTGCCTGATCACGGACCTTTATTGTCTCTAAAAAGGAGGTAATCCAGCCGCACCTTCCGGTACGGCTACCTTGTTACGACTTAGCCCCAGTCATCAGTTTTACCCTAGGACGCTCCTTTCGGTGACGTACTTCAGGTACCCCTGACTCCCATGGCTTGACGGGCGGTGTGTACAAGGCCCGGGAACGTATTCACCGCGCCATGGCTGATGCGCGATTACTAGCGAATCCAGCTTCACGGAGTCGAGTTGCAGACTCCGATCCGAACTGAGACCGGCTTTAAGGATTGGCTCCTGGTCACCCAGTGGCTGCCCTCTGTACCGGCCATTGTAGCACGTGTGTAGCCCTGGACGTAAGGGCCGTGCTGACTTGACGTCATCCCCACCTTCCTCACAGCTTACGCTGGCAGTTTCTTTAGAGTCCCCGGCCGAACCGCTGGCAACTAAAGATAGGGGTTGCGCTCGTTGCGGGACTTAACCCAACACCTCACGGCACGAGCTGACGACAGCCATGCAGCACCTCGTGACCTGCCCGAAGGAGAACCGGTTTCCCGGCCTGTCAGGCCACGTTCAAGTCCAGGTAAGGTTCCTCGCGTATCATCGAATTAAACCACATGCTCCTCCGCTTGTGCGGGCCCCCGTCAATTCCTTTGAGTTTCAACCTTGCGATCGTACTCCCCAGGTGGATAACTTAACGCTTTCGCTTGGCCGCTGACAGTGTATCGCCAACAGCGAGTTATCATCGTTTACAGCGTGGACTACCAGGGTATCTAATCCTGTTCGCTACCCACGCTTTCGTGCCTCAGCGTCAGTTGCGGCTTAGTAGACTGCCTTCGCAATGGGTGTTCTGTGCAATATCTAAGCATTTCACCGCTACACTGCACATTCCATCTACTTCAACCGTACTCAAGAAAGACAGTATCAATGGCAGTTCCACAGTTGAGCTGTGGGCTTTCACCACTGACTTATCTTTCCGCCTACGCACCCTTTAAACCCAATGAATCCGGATAACGCTTGCACCCTCCGTATTACCGCGGCTGCTGGCACGGAGTTAGCCGGTGCTTATTCTTACGGTACCTTCAGCCCCCTTCACGAAGGGGGGTTTATTCCCGTACAAAAGCAGTTTACAACCCATAGGGCCTTCTTCCTGCACGCGGCATGGCTGGGTCAGACTTGCGTCCATTGCCCAATATTCCTTACTGCTGCCTCCCGTAGGAGTCTGGTCCGTGTCTCAGTACCAGTGTGGGGGATCATCCTCTCAGAACCCCTAGACATCGTAGCCTTGGTGAGCCGTTACCTCACCAACTAGCTAATGTCACGCATGCCCATCCTCAACCGCCAAAGCTTTAATCTCAGAGCCATGCGGCCCCGAAATTCTATGGAGTATTAATCCATGTTTCCACGGGCTATTCTCCAGTTGAGGGTAAGTTGCATACGCGTTACGCACCCGTTCGCCACTCGTCAGCATGTATTACTACACCTGTTACCGTTCGACTTGCATGTATTAGGCCTGCCGCTAGCGTTCATCCTGAGCCAGGATCAAACTCTCCATTGTAAAGTTTGTCCTCCCTGCCGATTCTCATCGATAGGGGTTTCTGCTCAAAGGTCTTTTATTGTGACTCCCGACCTCTTGCGATGCCGGGAAGAACACGGGCTTCTTACCTCTATTCCCAATATTTTCAAAGAACGTCTGCTATGTCGTACCCTGACTTGTCAGGGACTCAAGCGTCATTTCCAAAACGGGGCGCAAAGGTAATTGGAATTTTCATTCCCGCAACACTTGGCGAAAAATATTTTTTCGCCTCGAATCTTACCTGCCTGCCCTTCAAAGAACCACCGTTTTCAAACGGGGCTGCAAATGTATATCTCGATTTTTAATGCACAAGGTTTTTTTGAAATAAATTTTCAAGGTGTCGATATTGATATGGGTATTACCTTGCCGTTGAACAGATTAGGGCTATAAAGCCCGAATCGGAGAATGTGCTCTGCCATGGCCTGAGGGCCCACAGGAGCTATAAAACCTGGGAAAGCTGCCTCCAACATCTCGGTCTGGACCGCACCCAGAGCAAGACAATTGAACGAGACTTCGGCATTGTGATGTTCTTCGGCAAGGCATTCGGTTAGGACAGCGAGAGCTCCTTTACTTGAACTGTAGGCTGAAAGTCCGGGGAATTTTACGCTGCCCTGTACGCCTCCGATGCTGCCGATGTTGACAACATGTGCACGTGAAGGGCTGCGAAGAAGCCAAGGGAAGACCTCATGTATGAGCTGAAACGGGGCGAACACGTTTGTGCGATACACCGATTCGAACTGATGAATTGCAATTTCTGCAGAGGGCCGATTGAGCAATTGACCGGCATTATTGACCAAGAGTCCCAGATGATCAATCTGACTGAGAGCTCCCAGCAGTGGGCTTCGATCGGCAGAACATATATCGAACGGAAGGGCGATAAGCCTGCTGTGGGGGTCGTGGGCTTTGTGCGATCGGAGAAGATCGGCCCTACGACCTATGGCAATGACCTTACCGACATTGGGGTGGACAAGCATTTGGCGCACCAGTTCTGCACCAATTCCTGAGCTGGCCCCGGTGACCATGCAATTGACAGCAGATTGAGACATAGGTCAAGTCTTTGATGTGAGAATGACAATATCGGTGCCTTGTGGGTCGAACACCTCATTGGCAATGCGCAGCAGTTCATCGGCAGTTAACTCATCGATCCGTCTCATTACCTCGTCCCAGGTCTGAACTCGGTCGAACATCAGGAAACTGCGACCAAGACCGAGCATCTGGCTCTGGTTATGCTCCTGTGAAATGGCAATCTGTCCAAGCATCTGTTGCTTGGCTCGTTGCAACTGAGCGATGCCGAGCCGCTGTTCGCGCACTCTACGTAATTCGCGATTCACCATATTGAGGCAGCGGTCGGTGTGCCGGTGGTCAGAACTGTAGTAAATGGAATAGAGACCACAGTCGGAAAAGGACGCATATGAGGCATCGACCCCGTAGGTGTATCCATGACGCTCGCGGAGCAACAGATTGAGGCGCGAGTTCATGCCGGAGCCACCAAGAAGATCAACAAGAAGTAGCAGGCCTAGGCGGTCGTCATGATCGGCAGCATAGGCCTTGCCGCCCAGAAGAACGTGGTCCTGACTAATGTCGAGCTGACGTGTAAGGCTCAGGCCTTTGCCAACCGTTATTGGTTGTCGTTTCCAGTTGCGATGATGCGTAGGGATCTGTCCGAAGTAACGGTCGACCATTTTCCTGAGCGCATCGAGTCGAATGTTGCCCACCGAGGCAAATACCATCTGATCTGTATGGTAGTTCCTTTCAACAAAGGACCTAACACCTTCAGGCATGAAGGATGTGAGACTCTCAGGGGTGCCGAGCACAGTACGGCCCATCGGATGATTGCTGAATACGAGTGCATCGAACTCGTCAAAAGCCACATCGCTAGGCGAATCGAGATAAGAATTCATCTCATCAAGAATCACAGTCTTCTCCTTTTCCAACTCTTTAGCTGGAAAAGAGGCATTGAAAACGATGTCAGAAACCAGGTCAAGGGCCCGGCCATAGTGTTCATTGAGAAAGGTGGCATGCACCACGGTCTCCTCTTTCGAGGTGTAAGCATTGAGTTCGCCCCCCACATCGTCCATGCGGCTGAGGATGTGGTAGGATTTCCTTCGGCCCGTGCCTTTGAAAAAGACATGTTCGATGAAATGAGCCATGCCATGCTCGTGGGGCAACTCATCGCGCGAACCGGCATTGATGAACAGCCCGATGTGCGACACATGCGAGGCTACTGGACGGTGAATGCACCTGATCCCATTGGGGAGTGTCCAGATGTGGAACTCCTCATTAAAGTTGAGGTCAGCGCGATTCATCTTTGGAATAGGGAGCGCAAAGATGCCTCAAGCCTTTGGGTATCGGTAAGATGGATGCACATGGCGGCCAAGAACGGCAGCGCTGGCACTTTGTACCGCACTATGGCTCCGACAACTGGTGTTACAAGACCCGTGAGGATTAGGATTCCGAGGCTGAAGATGAGGCAGAGCGACACGACACGGACATCAAAAGGGCGAGATGGAAAGACGATGGGTAATAAAAACAGCCCAAGCAGTAGCAGGTTCTCGATCAGTGCCAGGACAAGAAAGGGTGAATCTGCCTGCCAAGGCCATGGGCGTAGCAGCGCGTTGACCAATGCCGTAGGTGCCGCCCTGAGCGTGCCGATAACCGTGCCATCGATATGTGGGATTCTGATACAGCTACCAGTGCGGCCATAGTCAAGCAGGAGGTTGAATCGCTCAGAAGACATGTGAGTAACATTGACCGAAGAATCGACTGTGACGTGAACTAGCGGGAACATGGGTACCGAGACGGGCACATGGAACCGACCAGGACCAGCCAGTATGCTGTCGTGGTGAGCTGATGCGACATAAACCGTATCGATGTGGGATGGAGTGATGCGCTGGAGATAGGTGCCTCCATGGGCGAGTCTGGTGAATTCGGCCTGCTTTATGGCGAGGCGTTGCCAAACATCGGGCAAGCCCGGAACGGACGGCCCTACTACAAGCAGAAGCGCGACCACACCATACAACCCCCACATGGCACTGACACTCAATCTAAGGAAAGGAATCATGGCTATCAGGGCAGGAAGAATGATGAGGGCGTAACTCTTCACTGTGAGCAACACTGCCGCTGCGGGTAAAAGGAGCCATGCTGTTCTGCGATTCCCATCCTGATATATAAGGAATGCGCACGCGCGAAGCAGCAGACCGACCCCAAGGAAAAGCAACCCTTCTTTGAGCACACCCGAGCCCCAGAACAATACCCCTGGCATGAGCATGACCGCGGCAAAGACCCACTTGGCACGGCCCGAAACGGTATGGGCCAAGAACCGTGCGATGCATACCAACCCCATGACGCTCAACAGGTTCATGATGGCAGAATGAACCGGATAATGCCCCATGGAAACGAGTCGCACCAAGGCGTTGAAGCGGATTATTGTATGCGTGTCGTTGGTTGCACTGCTGCCATAGGGCCGGTACCAATGGCCCATATTATCGAAGTATGTACGGTGAAGATGGTCGGGGTCGCCACCGAGGCCAGTCAGCATGTGAACGAAATCGGCTGGGTGGTGTGGCAGGGCCGAGTGCATCACCATGGCATCATCAAAGTACTTGTAGATGTCAGCCGTTGAGCGGTCAGTATAGTAATAGGTATAGATGCCCCATAAGGCCATGCCGGCCGCGACCTTTAGCAGGTAAATGCCCCTGACCCAAAGAACCGGCACCCCAGGCATCTGGAACAGCCCGATGCGGCCGATAAGCCAAAGGCCCAAAGCGACAAAGGCGGTGGTGAGAAGCAGTGAGATGATCAAAGAGCTAGGGGCGTTCTATTATGATACAGATCTCGTAATCCCTACGAATGTAAGCTTCAGTATGGACATGCACCATGGCCATGAAAGTCCAATGTTGCAGTAGGTCGGATGCGTATGATGCAGCTTTGGGGGACAGGTGTCCTATCGCTTTCAATGCTATTCATCTATTCCATCGAACACCTTAATCGGAAAGGAATTGTGGTACGATTAAGAGCAACCCATTTGGTTCAGCAGGTCAAGTCAATAATTCACCACCTCAGGCGAGATAAAACACATATCCCTTCAGCGTCCTTGCGAATCAAGCCACTGGGCCTGCAAGAACAGGGAAATTCCCTCACTCCACCGCCCGCACGGAGCGGATGGCTGGCACTGAGCGCCTCACGGCCTCTTCGACCCCTGCGCGGAGGGTCATGCCGCTCATATGGCAAGAGCTGCACGAACCCAGCAGGCGCACCTCGACCACCATGTCAGGGGTGATGCCTACCAGTTCCATATCGCCCCCATCGGCTGCCATGAACGGCCTCATCTGGTCGAGGGCCTGATTGACCTGACTGATCAGGGTGTCTTCGGTATGTGGCATGTCAGTCTGCATGTGCGTTCTCAGTCTCGGTCACAGATTCGTTGACCACTCTCACCACATTGGCACTGAGGGCGCGGAAGGCATCGGCCACAGGGCCAGTGCCCTGAAGGATGGCGGGTCGGCCCACATCACCAGCCTCACGTATGCTCTGCACAAGAGGAATCTGACCCAACAGGGGTATGCCGAGGGTCTCGGCCAAGCGCGCGGCACCTTCGCGACCGAAGATGTAGTATCTGTTGTCGGGCAGTTCATCGGGGGTGAACCATGCCATGTTCTCAACCATTCCGAGCACGGGCACCTTCACACTATCGAGCCGGAACATGCTCACACCCTTTCTTGCATCGGCCAATGCCACGGGCTGCGGGGTACTCACTACCACTGCACCTGTAAGTGGGATTCCATTGACCAAAGTGAGATGAATATCGCCCGTACCAGGTGGCAGATCGACCAATAAATAATCCAGCTCGCCCCAATGTACGTCTCCGAAAAGCTGGTTGAGCGCCTTGGTGGCCATGGGACCGCGCCACACGATGGCCTGATCAGGATCGGCAAAGAAACCTATGCTCATGAGCTTGATTCCATGGGCCTCGACAGGCACCATGGTGCTGCGCCCATCTATGTTCTGCACACCGGGCCTTTCGCGCTCCACATCAAACATGATGGGCATGCTGGGGCCGTATATGTCGGCATCTACAAGGCCCACCTTGAAACCCATGTCGCGCAGCCCCAAGGCCAGATTGGCTGTCACGGTGCTCTTACCCACCCCTCCCTTGCCGCTGGCCACTGCTATGATATGGCGGACCCCATGCAGACTCTCCGGGCCTTTGCGAGCGGGTCTGTCGGGCACCCGCACCACGGTGTTCACGCGCACTTTGACATCGGAGCCGAAGGTGCGCTGTATGGCGGCAGTCACATCGGCCTCGGCCTTCTTGCGCACATGCAGGGCAGGATTAGCTATGGCCAGGTCCACATCAACCTCGCGCCCGAACACTTGGATGTTGGCCACCTCGCCCGCATCAATCATGTTGCCCTTTGCAGCCACTGCTGGCAGATGCAAGAGGGCATCGGCTATTGATTCCTTATTTAGATTCATTCCAAGCGCGAAAGTAATCGGATTGATGGGTGGTTGATTGATGTTTGCCCAGTAGGGATTGAAGGAAGAAAATCAAGTATGTATCTGCATCCGAACAGGACATAGCACGCTCAGGTGTGGCAATTCCAATTGACTCAATCCCGCATACTACCGGCCGAAAGCAGCCCTGATGTCCTTGACATAGAGCTGAACGGTGACGTTACCACGAAACTCATTCTCTTCTATGGTATATGCGAGGTCGAACAGACGCTGGTCGGAGACGAGCGGGGCCAGATGGGCCATGTTCCATGCCACACAGTCGAGACTGCAGTGCGGCTGGTCAGGATGAGCCACCAATAGTTTGAGGTGGCGACCATCGGTGCCTACGGTACGGGCCTCAATTGCTACCAGGCCATGCGATGCGAACACAGGGTTCATGTTGCCCGGCCCGAAAGGCGCGAACTGCTTGAGCAGGCTGACGAGTTTGCCTGAGAGGTGAGAGAGGTGCAGGACAAAGTCAATATCAATGCTTGGGATGAGCTGCTCTGGTGTGATGGTGCTGGCCACCACCTGTTCGAACCTCTGGCGGAAAGCATCGAGGCGGTCGACACGAAGTTTCAGGCCGGCCGCATAGCGGTGGCCACCGAACTGCTCTAGAAGGTCCTCGCAGGCTGCAATGGCCTCGTGCACATCAAAATCCTTTACAGAACGGGCCGAACCGACCGCATACCCATCGCTGTGGGTGAGCACAATGGTGGGGCGGTACCACGTGTCGATGAGGCGCGATGCCACTATACCCACCACACCCTTGTGCCATTCCTCGGAGTACACCACAGTGGAACGTCCATGCACATGCAGCGGGTCGGCCGCGATCATCTGCACGGCCTCCTCGGTCACACTTTTATCAAACTCCCTGCGCGAATTGTTGAGGAGGTTGATCTCGGCTGCCACCTCGCGCGCCTTATCGAGGTCGGTGCTGGTCAATAGTTCCACCGCTTTGAGCCCAGTGCCAATGCGCCCGGCAGCATTTATGCGAGGCCCGAGCATGAACACCACATCGCTGATTGTAAGTGCCTTGCGGATGTTGGCCCCTTCGAGTAGCGCGCGGATGGCTATACTGGGCCGGGTATTGATGAGCTGGAGCCCGTGGTAGGCCAGAATGCGGTTCTCGCCCGTTATGGGCACTATGTCAGCCCCTATGCTAATGGCTGCTAGATCGAGGTAACGGTAAATGGTGTCAGGGCTCTCGCCAGATGCCTGGTGTATGGCCTGAATGAGTTTGAACCCCACGCCACAGCCGCACAGTTCCTTGTACGGATATGGACAGCCTTCGCGTTTGGGGTCCAAGATGGCATAAGCGGGTGGCAGCACCGGGCCTGGCAGGTGGTGGTCGCACACGATCACATCTACCCCGAGGCTGTTAGCATGGGCAATGGCCTCGTTTCCCCGTATCCCACAATCGAGCGCAATGACGAGGGAGTAACCGTGCTGCGCTGCATGTTCCATCCCTTGCAGAGAGATGCCGTATCCTTCTTTATATCGGTCTGGGATGTAGTAATCCACTTGGCCCAGTTCGCGCAGATAGCTGTACATCATGGCCACCGCGGTGGTTCCATCCACATCGTAGTCGCCATATACCAGGATGCGCTCACCGTTGCCGAGGGCACGCATGACCCTATCGACAGCCTTTGGCATGTCGAGCATGAGCAGCGGGTCGTGCAAACGGGACAGATCGGGGCGGAAGAAATCCTTGGCCGAATCGAAATCGTTGATGCCGCGCAGGGCCAACAGGTGCGGCACATCGGCACGGTCAATCACATCGGACCGCAACCGCGCCACGATGGCCGGGTCAGCCTCCAGATATCGCCACGATTTTTCCAATCAGAAGAAATAAGTTGATAATACAGAAGGGATGGTCGTTCAGTTCCATCCCTTGAACAGGTCAGCCCAGGCATCAGGGCCTCGGAGAGGGTCAGATGGTCATGATGTCCTTCTCTTTATCGGCCACTTGGACATCTACTCTGGCAGCATAATCATCGGTGAATTTCTGCACACGTTCCTCGGCCGCCTTTGCGGTATCCTCTGGCAGGCCGTCCTTCTTGAGGGCCCGGATCTGCTCGTTGGCGTCCTTACGTACGTTGCGTATGCCCACTTTGGCGTGTTCGCCAGCATTCCGTGCCTGTTTGGTAAGGTCACGCCTACGTTCCTCTGTGAGCGGTGGCAGTGCTATGCGCACCACTTTACCATCGTTCTGCGGGGTGAAACCGAGATTGGCGCGCATGATCCCTTTCTCAATCTCTTGGATCAGACCTTTCTCAAAAGGCTGAATGGACAGAGACCTGGCATCGGGGGCAGTGATGGTGGCCACATTCTTGAGCGGGGACATTGAGCCGTAATACTCGACCATCACGCCATCAAGCATGGTCGGAACAGCCTTACCGGCCCTGATCCGTAATAGTTCAGCGGCCAAGTGCTCAAGGGCCTTGCCCATCTGCTCTCTGGCATCATCATAAATCAGCTCAAGTTCCTCATCCATGGCTTTAGAGTGTTTCCGTATGAATGGCGCGAAGTTATGCGGCACAACGGCCCCGCGACAGCCGGCAAAGGCCTGTTACGCCCAGCAACATCTGTATGGGTCTTAACAGCCCCTCCGACTATTATATCAACCCGTTGTGCTATTGAAAAAGCTGTTTGAAAAAGTTACATAAAAGGTCGTGCAATATGCTCATGTTCATTATTTTAGGGTGTCGAATCCAAATAATGAGAAGCCATGCACGA
>JBIKWM010000087.1:0-3679 GCA_044356305.1 Flavobacteriales bacterium | reverse complement strand
TGTCGGAATCTCCCGCATCTGCGGGGCGGAAACGATTGTGGCTTAAGTGCTTCCGCGCAAGCGTGTTCAGTGGGGTGATGGCACCAGGGTCTTTCGCGCGGAATCGCTTCCCATGCTGCGATGGAATCCTCAAGGATGCTCTGATGAGCCTGCGTAAGACCAAGATTGTCGCTACACTGGGACCGGCGTCGTTCGCGCCCGAGAAGGTGGACGCCCTGATGCTGAAAGGAGCCAACGTCTTTCGCATCAATTGTTCCCACGCCAAGCCAGACCAGATTCGCTCATCGGTTGCGGCAGTCCGAGCTGCCGCGCGTGCCCGTGGAGTGTCGACCAGCGTCTTGATGGATCTGCAAGGGCCAGCCATTCGAACTGGGGATGTGGCGACTCCGGTCCGCCTCCATCCTGGTGACAAGGTGGCGTTCATCCAGCCCGGGGAAACGTGTGCGTCGCCCATCTCTTTCACGGTGAACCATCCCCAGTTTGCCCAGGATGTGGAGGTGGGACGGGTGTTGCTTGTCGACAGTGGAGAAATCCAAATGCGGATCCTGGGGAAGACATCAACCCAGGTGGAATGCGAGGTTCTCAACGAGGGAGCCATGGGAAGTCGGCGCCACATCAACCTGCCCGGGGTGCGGGTTTCCCTACCCGCGTTGACGGACAAGGATCGGGCGGATGTGGCCCTTGGTATCGAGCTGGGTGTGGATTTTCTGGCACAGAGCTTCGTCCGGGAACCGGAGGATGTCCGGGAGCTGAAATCCCTGCTCAAGGGGGCTCAGGTTCCACCGCAGGTCGTGGCCAAAATCGAGCATCAATTCGCCGTCGACCACTTCGCGGCCATCGCCCAGGAATCCGATGCCATCATGGTGGCTCGGGGTGATCTGGGGGTTGAGTGCCCGTATGAGGAACTCCCCATCATCCAGCGTCGGATCGTCAAGCACTGCATCCATCATGGACGCCCCGTCATCGTTGCGACCCAGATGCTAGAGAGCATGATCGAGAACCCGGTCCCGACCCGGGCGGAGATCACCGACATCGCCAACGCCGTCTTCGAGCAGGCGGATGCCATCATGCTCAGTGGTGAGACGGCGGCCGGCAAGCATCCGGTGGAATGCGTCGAGGTCATGGACACCATCGCCCGCCGCATTGAGCGCAGTGGCGGTGCCAACTACCACTTAAATGCTCATCTTGAGGAACCGCGTGAGATGCTCATGCGCAGCGCGGTGGGGCTTGCCGACCAGCTTGAAGCGGCGGCACTCGTCGTGTTCACAAGGACTGGGCTTCTAGCAAGGATCGCCTCTTGGCTTCGTCCCCGGTCGAGCCCCATCTACGCTTTCAGCGACCGCGAAACGCTCGCCAGGCAACTCTCGCTGCTCCGGGGTGTTGAACCGATGGTCATGCCAGCCTGTCAGGATGATCCAGCGGGGTCGGTGGAGGGGGCTCTCCATCGGCTTGTTGAGTCAGGTAGAGTCAAGCGGGGTGATTCGGTGGTTGTGGTGCTTCCCCATCCGAGCAGCTTTGACCACGAGGTCGAGTCCATCAAAATGCATGTGATCGGGTAGCGGCCCCCACGGGTGCCGAACCGCGGATCTCTCAACGACTCCAATGCCATGCGGAATGTCCGTACCTCAGGGCCATGGCCTGTTGATGACGCGCGTCGGGTAGTTGCCGGTCTGAGACGATCGCTCCCCAGACCTTCCGGATAGCCACTCGGATCCGATCAGGTGGAACCGGAATCCGGGCTAGGAAATCATCGTGCTCCCGGGAATCCCGGTACGCCGGTCGATCGACCGGCAGTTTGAGGAGGTCGGCCATGCGCCGGATGTCGAGAGCGTGCAGAAACGTTCCGTGGAAGAGAATGGCTCCGCGAGTTCTCCGCTGGGCGTTTCCCGAGAACTTCCGCTTTCCCTGGGGAAGGGTCAGGGCCAGGTCCGTATGTCCTTCGATGCTGATCCGCGTTTCCATCAGCGGTTGGAGGGCAGAGACCTGACTCTCCAGGATCCATCGGTTCGTCGAGTCGATCGACTCCAATGCCGGAGCAGACCCTGGATCCAGGGTGATGCCGTAGCAGAGGCATCCAGGGCCCTGGAGCACGGTGCCGCCACCCGATCTCCGACGGAGGATTGGGACGTTGGCATGGCGGCATGCCTCAACGTGAACGGTGTCGGGGATGCTCTGGCCGTACCCGACCACGACAAATGGAACGGGGGATTCCCAGAACCAGAGGAACTGGCGGCCGGTGGCTTCGGTCTCCTCCAGGAACGCATCGTCCCAGGCCAGCAGTTCGGCAGGGTTGTTCGAGGAGGGGATATCTACGGCTTCCACGCGGCATGGATCATGGGTTGAGAAGCGAGGACGTCCATACCAAGCTTCCGCTGATGGAATCACCGGAGATTCTCCTTGGGATCGAGTGTGGTGGGACGCGGACGGTGGCGCTTGCCGTGGGGCCTGGGTTCCGGGTGATGCGTCGGCTGGAACTGGGTCCGTGCAACCTGAGGCTCGTGGACGACGCCCGCCTTGAGGCGCACTTCCGCGATGTTGCGGGGCAGACGCCGAAACCGTCGGCCATCGGGATTGGAATGGCCGGGGTCAGGGATGGGCGTGATTGCGATCGGGTCCATCGAATCCTCGATCGGGTGTGGCCTGGGATTCCGGCTAGAATCGACCACGATCTCGAGTCGGCCATCTCGACCCCTGATGTTGACCTCGGATCCACCAGCGAGGCTCGGGTCGTAATCCTGAGTGGTACAGGCTCATGCTGTTTTGGACGCACCCCCGAAGGCAGGACGGTCAAGGTCGGGGGATGGGGTCATTTACTGGGTGATCGCGGCAGTGCCTACGATGTGGCATTCAGGGCTCTGCGGTCTGTAGCCCATGAGTTGGACCACTCCGGTGTCCAGGGTCACCTGGGGAAGCGCATGCTCCGGAAGCTGGATCTCAAGGAACCGAATGACTTGATCGCATGGCTGGCGAATGCGGGGAAGGCGGAGGTGGCGGCCTTGGCTCCTCTGGTCTTCGAAGTGGCTACAGATGGGGATCGCACTGCGTCCCGGGTCGTGTCGGAGACAGTTGAAATCCTTGCGGCCGATGCATTGGCCTGTGCCCGACGACTTCGTCCTGTGAGGGGTCCCATTCGTTTCCTGCTAGCCGGAAGCGTCCTACTGAAGCAACCCGGTCTTGTCCGAAGGCTGCGGCATCGGATCCAGGAGGTGCTGGGAAGGGTTCCTGTGGAACCCTTGAGCCGGGATTCGGTCTGGGGTGCAGTTGTCATGGCGCGCTTGGCTCTTCAGCAACCGTCTCGAATCTCACCGAAACCCCAGCAGAGCGACCGGAAGGCACCGTCATCCCGGTTGTCCCCGGTCTCGAGGGAGTCCTCCCCGACCGAGCTCCGGAATCCCCGGTCCATGCACCTTGATCGGCTCGGCATCACTACTGCCATCGGGTTGATGCTGGATGAAGATGCACGGATATCCGATTCGATCCGCCCCCACGCGAAGGAGTTGGCCCGTCTGATCCGGGATGCCGCCTCGGCGCTCCGTCGGGGGGGGCGACTCCTATATGTCGGTGCGGGCACCAGTGGACGACTTGGAGTTCTCGATGCCAGTGAATGCCCCCCGACCTTTGGGACGGCACCGGAACAGGTCCAGGGAATCATGGCCGGGGGACTCTCCGCCCTCCACTC
>JBIKWM010000027.1:0-43316 GCA_044356305.1 Flavobacteriales bacterium | reverse complement strand
CGGTCTCGCCACGAGAATCCTCTCAAAATTGGCCGCAATGACCATGATTCAACTTGATAATGCACTGAGCGGAAGACCATTAGGCCAAATCAAAAATGTTCGCTTCGCCCAATAGCACAACGGGTTATATCACTGCATCCATTGGCGAATTCAGCTACTTTCGTCCGCCCCAAGAACCAACCTGTCCTGCCCATGCTCAAGCATTACGCAACCTTGCTGGCCACAGCATTCCTCGCTTTCTATGGCCGAACATCTGCGCAGACCTACACGGTCGACAACACCTGCACCACCACCTTTGAGGATATCAGTGGAACGGGCACAGCCCTGGGGCTGGCAGATGATGGTGAGGCCAATATCACAGCCCCGTTCAGCTTCACCTTTTTCGGGGTGACCTCCTCTGATTTCAGGATTGGAAACAACGGTGGCATCCTATTCAACGCCACCGCAGGCGATCTGGCATTCGGTAATCTCACCTTTCCCGCCACGGTCAACATCATTGCCCCATTTTGGGATGACCTTGATTCTGACGATGGCAACGTGTTCTGGCAGGTGCTCGGCACAGCGCCATTCCGCAGGCTCGTTGTGCAATGGCACAACAGACCTCACTTTCCTGGAACCCTTGGGGCCAACGGGGTCACATTTCAGGTGAAACTGTATGAATTCACCAATGTCATTGATTTCAAATATCAGGATGTGGCCTTCGGAACGACCAATGATGCAGGTGCATCGGCCACAGTCGGGATCAATGCCAATGGAGTAGGTTCAAATCTTATCTCTTTCAACACGGCTGCGCTCAGCGCTGGGCAGTGCATCCGTTTCATCCCGGATGTGGCCCCTGCAAACGACCTCTGCGCCAGTGCCACGGCCCTGAGCGTTGGCAACAACCCTTTCCAAATCTTCTCGGCCACGGGTGCGGATGAAAGCAGCTGTGGCACCGATGCCGATGATGTCTGGTTCAGCTACACCGCCACTGCGTGTGGCACACTGAACCTGACGACCTGCAATCTGATCGACTTCTCTTCCACCCTATCAGCCTTTGATGGCTGTAGCGGAACAGAGCTGTCGTGCTCCGATATGTCGGGCTGCCCTGCCGACGGTATTGATGTGGCGGTATCAGCCGGACAGACATACCTTATCCGAATAGGCGATGCGGGAGGTCTGGGAGGCTCAGGGTTTCTTTCGGCCTCGTTCACTGCTGCCGACATCACAGCCCTTTGCCAGAACCTGACTGTTGATCTGGATGGAAATGGCAGTGCCACTATAACAGCTGCGCAGATTGATAACGGAACAGTTTTCGACTGTGGTATCGCATCCATGAGTCTCGATGTCACTACATTCTCGTGTGCCGATCTGGGCGCCAACACTGTAGATCTTTCAGTGACCGGTAACGGTGGTCCAACAGGTACGTGTACGGCCACCGTCACGGTTCAGGACGTCACCGCTCCGACACTCGTGAGCTGTCCCACCGATATTGTGATGTGTGCCAGTGGTCTTTCCGGTGCCACGGTGACTTTTACCGCACCAACGGCCGATGACAACTGTGGCGCCACCGTGAGTCAGACCGATGCTTCAGGTCTGAGCAGCGGCTCCACGTTCCCTGTCGGGATCACGGTCATTGAGTACACCGCCACCGATGGCGCGGGCCTTACCGATGTCTGCTCATTCACGGTCACAGTAAACCCTCAACCCCAGCCCGCCTTCACCTCTGTTCCAGCGTGCGATGGCGATGCAGTGAATTTCACCGGTTCTGCCAGCATCAGCAGCGGCAGCGTCACCGACCTCGACTGGGATTTCGGTGGGGCCACTGCCAACGGCAGCAGTGTGAGCAACACCTTCATCGGACCCGGAACTTTCAGCGTGACCCTCACCGCCACCAGCGACCTCGGCTGCACAGGCACATTCACCGATGATGCGGTGGTGTTCGACAATCCTGTGGCCGATTTCAGTGCCACAACGGCCTGCCTCGGTACTGCCACCGCGTTCACCGACCTCAGCACAGGGGCCTCAGATTATCTGTATGATCTTGGTGATGGCAACACCGATGTGGCGGCCGCACCTTCCTACACCTACGCCACCGATGGCACATTCACCGTAACCCAGACCGTTACAAGCAGCGATGGCTGTACCGATGCTGCCACGCTTTCTGTGACTGTCAATCCTGTACCCGTTCCCACCTTCACCTCGGTGCCTGCGTGCGATGGCGATGCAGTGGCTTTCACCGGCTCTGCCAGCATCAGCAGCGGCAGCGTAACCGACCTCGATTGGGATTTCGGTGGGGCCAATGCCAACGGCAGCACCGTGAGCAACACCTTCCCCGGTCCGGGAACTTTCAGCGTGACCCTTACCGCCACCAGCGACCTCGGCTGCACAGGCACATTCACCGATGATGCGGTGGTGTTCGACAATCCTGTGGCCGATTTCAGTGCCACCACGGCCTGCCTCGGCACTGCCACCGCGTTCACCGACCTCAGCACAGGGGCTTCAGATTATCTGTATGATCTTGGTGATGGCAACACCGATGTGTCGGCCGCACCATCATACACCTACGCCACCGATGGCACATTCACCGTCACACAGACCGTAACGAGCAGCGATGGCTGCAGCGACCAGGCCACGGCCACGGTGGATGTTCTCCCATCTCCTGTGGCCGATTTCACGTCCACCATCGGATGTGCTGGCGAAGCAGTCGATTTCACCAACACCGGTGACGTTGGAACCTATGCCTGGGACTTTGACAATGGCGACCTGTCGAGTCTTCAGGACCCGAGCACAGTCTTCGCTGCTGCGGGCACCTACAACGTTTCTCTGACTGTTACTGCCGGCAATGGTTGCGAAGCCACCCTGACCGACCAGGTGGTGGTGAGCCCGACCCCAGATTTCACCCCCAACGTGACCGATGTGAGCTGTTTCGGGGACAATACCGGAGCAATTGTGATAACCCCGACTGTGGGCACACCCGACATATTCTATAGCCTCAATGGTGGCACGCCCCAGATAAGTCAGGCATTTTTCGGCCTAAGTGCCGGAAGCTACACTGTGGGCATGAGCGATGCGACCGGATGCAGCAGTGTGCAGGTCGTTCCGGTGGGTCAACCGGCCACATCGGTGGTAGGTGCCATAACCAACATAACCAATGTAACGTGCCATGCTGGTGCCGATGGCAGCTTTGCCGTGGCGGCCGGGGGCGGCACTTCGCCTTACTCCTATTCTATCAACGGTGGCACCCCGCAGGTAAGTCCGGTGTTTACGGGTCTCGCGGCCGGATTCCATGACGTTACAGTGATCGATGCCAATGGATGCACATTTGATACACAGGCCGAGCTGATTGAACCACAGGCACTGGTTGCCGGCATCACCTCAGTGACCGATGTGCTGTGCAACGGAGATGCCTCAGGGGCCGTTTCGGCTCAGGCCAGTGGCGGAAGCAGCCCCTACACTTTCACCCTCAACAATGGCCCTGCCCAATCTTCTGGCAATTTCGGAGGGCTTACCGATGGCAGCTATAGTCTGCTTGTCACGGATAACGTGGGCTGCACCGATGGCGAGACCTTCACCATCAATGAACCGAGCCTGATGCTGTTCAGTGTGGTGAGCATACAGGACGTGATCTGCAACGGCACCCCGACCGGCCTTGTAGAGGTAGGTGCCGCATCGGGCACCGCCCCATACACCTACTCTTTGAGCGGGTCGGCACAACAGGTATCAGGCCTGTTCAGCAACCTGGTCGTTGGTCAGTACATTGCAGTTGCCACCGATGCCAACGGGTGCCAATCGACCTTGAGCATTACCATTGATGAACCTGCCTCTCTCACCATTCAGACCGTGGCCGTGCCCGCAACGTGCGGTGGTCAGCCCACCGGGCAGGTGCAGGTGAGTGCCGCTGGGGGCACGCAGCCTTACGTGTACTCATCGGACGGTGGGCAGAATTTCGTGACCAGCTCCACCCTTGTGGGGCTGCTGCCCGGCAACTATACCGTGCTGGTGGCCGATGCCAACGGTTGCACCGCATCGGAGTCGGTGACGATAACCGGTCCGGCCAACCCGCTGGTAGTGGACGAGATAGTGGACGACATCGAGTGTCCCGGTTTTGTTGACGGTGCCATAACACTCAACCCATCGGGCGGCACCGCGCCATACCAGTACAGTTTCAACAACGGGGCTTTCAGCGATGTGAACACCATCACCGACCTCAACCCCGGCCCCGTATCGTGGGCAGTAGTAGATGCCAACGGCTGCCTGATCGCTGATTTTGTGATCATCAGCGACCCGAACAACCCCATTCAGATATCGCAGATGCTGATAAACGACCCACTTTGCCAAGGCGACACCAATGGTACGGTGACGGTGATCGCCTTCGGTGGGGCTGGCGGCTACAGTTTCAGCCTGGATGGCCAGACTTTCCAGAGCGACAATTTCCTTGTAGGATATCAGGCCGGTTTCTACAACCTCACCATCATGGATGCCAACGGCTGCACGTACTCGGAGCAGATTGAACTGGTAGATCCCACCGTGGTGCAGATAGCCATTGAGTCGATCCAGAACACCCAATGTTCCAATGAGATCAACGGAGCTGTGACGCTCTCGGCCACTGGCGGCAACCCGACCTATCTCTATGCCCTCGAAAACGGTCCGTTGCAGGTGTCGAACATCTTCAATGTGCTGAGCGCAGGCACCTACACTGTGTACGCGAGCGACCTCAACGGATGCATTGACAGCACCGAGGTGACCATTTTCGCTGAGGGCGATTCACCGGTGCCTTCTTTCAACCCGCTCGTATCGGGCGAGGCGGTACAGTTCATCAATACCTCACTGTTCGGCACATCGTTCTTCTGGGATTTCGGTGATGGCAGCACCAGCACCGACATATCGCCCATCCACACCTACGCTGCTCCGGGCGATTATCTCGTTACCCTCACCGTTACCAACGACTGCGGCAGCGAGAGCATCACAGTGAACGTATCGACCGTCAACATTGGCATCACCGAAGGGGCGCTGGCAGATCTGAACCTGTTCCCCAACCCGGGCGATGGGCACATGACCGTGACCCTGGGCAGCGATGTGAACGGCCCCGTGGCGCTGCAGGTCACCGACCTTGCCGGGCGAGGGCTTTACACCGCACTGCTCGCAGCCACCGGAGCCGATGGCCGTGCCACCCTCGATCTGAGCCATCTGTCCAAAGGCACCTACCTGCTCACCTTCAGCAACGATGGTTCTCAGCGCACCCTCCGTGCCGAGATCCGCTGAGACTGAACATCATCATTCCCCAATCAACCTGAGAAAAGAGAAATGCGCGCGATGAGAAACACGCTTGCACTCGCCCTGATCGGACTACCGATACTGGCATCGGCCACCACGGCCGATTTCACCACCACCACGGTGTGCCAGGGCAACAACTCGCTGCTGGTAAGCATCAGCACACCCACCGTAGGTCAGACCATCATGTCGTGGGACTGGGACCTTGACGCTGACGGCAATTTCAACGATGCCAGCGGAGCCAACCTTAGCCACGCGTTCCCGGGTTCGGGCGTGTTCAACGTGGGGCTGCAGGTGACCACCAACCTGGGCGAGGTGGTGAGTGTGTACCGTCTGGTCACTGTCAATCCGCTGCCCTTGGCCCAGTTCAGTGCAGCACCGGCCTGCCTGGGAGACCCTATCCTACTCAGCGACCAGAGCACCGGGGCCACAGTGGTATCTGTGACCTGGGACCTGGACAATGACGGGCAGTATGACGATGCAAGTGGCACCAATGCCCAGCTCACCCCGCCCGTAACCGGCAGTTTCCCTGTTGGACTGCGCGTCATCAGCGATCAGGGCTGCGCAGGGGTCACCTCAGGGTTTGCCACCGTGAGCCCCAATGCCACCGTGAATTTTGCAGCTACTGGGGTGTGCCTGGGCGATGTGACCACCCTGACCGCCAACGCCACCGTAAGCAGCGGGACCATCGCCACCTACGCGTGGGAGCTCAACGGTGACGGGCAGTTTGACGATGCCGCCACCGCCACCGTGCAGCAGCAGTTCATTGCCGCGGGCAACTACCAGATAGGGCTCACGGTGACCACCGACATGGGCTGCACCGCCTCGGTATCTCAGCTCATGACCATTGCCCCGCTGCCCGTGGCCCTGTTCACCCACAGCACCGCGTGCGCCAGCCAGTTCATCGAATTCACCAACCTCAGCATCAATCAGGTGGGTACGGCCACCTTCGCGTGGGACTTCGGCCCGTTCGGCACCAGCACCGACAGCGACCCTGTTACCAACGCCTTCAATGTGCCCGGACCGGCCAGCGTCACGCTCACCATCACCTCCTCTTTCGGCTGTACGGATAATTTCACCCAGACCGTGAATGTGCTGGCCGCACCCATTGCCGCCTTCACCGTGGGTGGCATCTGCTACGGGGGCGAGTCTGTTTTCAACAATCAGAGCCTTGGCAATGGCACCACCATAGCCGGGTATTTCTGGGATTTCGGTGATTTCAATTCGAGTGTCGGATTCAATCCCATCCATGTATATCCCGATGCCGGGCAATGGAATTCGATGCTTGTGGTCACCAGCACCGATGGCTGCCGCGACACGGCCTATCAGACCGTGGAGGTGTATCAGCTCCCAACCCCGCAGATAACAGCCGATGGGCCCCTGACCATCTGTGCCGGGACCGGTAGCGTTACCCTGACCGTGAATGCCGGTGCTGGGGAGTCCATCCTCTGGTCAAACGAGGCCACCACCGCCAGCACCGTGGTAAGTGAGCCCGACAACTACATCGTGCTGCTCGTGTCGGCCAATGGCTGCGAGGGCCGTGCCGATGTGGACCTGCAGGTGTTCCCGGCCGCAACGGCCACCGCCAGCAACGACACGAGCATCAGCATCGGAAACCCTGTGAACCTGACTGCCACGGGCGGTGTGAGCTATGAATGGAGCCCACAGACCTACCTCAACGACCCCTACAGCGCCACCCCCATGGCCCGCCCCACCGAGAACATGACCTATGTGGTCACCGTCACCGATGCCAACGGGTGCACCGATCAGGATACCGTGTCCATCACCCTCCGAAGGGATTTTGACCTGGAGGCCGTGAACCTCTTCACCCCGAACTTCGATGGGAAGAACGACCGCTTCTACATCAGCAACATTGAGCATTACAGCGAATGTGTGCTCACCGTGTTTGACCGATGGGGCAATCAGGTGTACACCGCAAGCCCTTACCTCAACGACTGGAACGGCACCATGAACGGCAATCCGCTGCCCGAGGCCACCTACTACTACACCCTCGAGTGCGATGGCCTTGAGGACGGCCGCAAGGACGGGGCAGTGACCATTGTGAGACTGAACAAATGAGACCGCAGCACACAGGAGCCATGAGAAACACCATCACCACCGCCCTTGTACTGCTGAGCTCTGCCACCGGAGCCCTTGCTCAGCAGGCCCCACTTTCGAGCCTGTATAACGTGAACAGGTTCTTCCTCAACCCGGCCAATGCCGGAGACCAGGGCAACATTGCCGCCTACGTGGGCAACCGCAGCCAATGGCGCGACATAACCGGAGGGCCCAACACGGCCTTTCTGAGCGTGCATGCGCCCGTGGCCAAAGGGTCTAATCTGGGCATGAACCTGGCCTACGACAAGACCGACCTCCTCTCCACCATCTCCGGCCACCTGGCCTATGCCTACCGCCTCGAGTTCGGTGGCACCCAGCATTGGCTCAGCATGGGCCTCGGCCTCGGTTTCATGCGCACGCAGCTCGACCTGAGCAGTGCCGTGGTCGAGGACCCGTCAGACATGCTCCTATCCAACGGCAACCTCTCGGGTGCCATGGTCGATGGCATTGTGGGTGTAACCTACCATTGGAAGAGCCTCGAGGTGGGCATCAACGTGCCCAACGTCATCGGCCTCGGCCCCACGTTCGACACCAAGAACAAGAGCTACACCATGGGCACCGACAGGCACTACCGCATGTTGCTCAGCTACGATTACACCATAAAGGACACATGGCACGTGGAACCTACCGTGCTGCTGCGCTACCAGCCCAATGTACCCTTCAGTTTCGATGCGGGGGTGCGCGGAGGCTACAAGGAGATAGCCTGGCTCCAGTTCATGTGGAGGCACGAGACCGGCCCGGTGATAGCCGCTGGGGTCAAGGTGGCCAAGAAGTTCACCATCGCCTATGCCTACGATATGGCCATCAATGGCGTGAGCCGCATGAGCCCCATGTCGCACGAGGTGATGCTGGGCTTCAACTTCGGCACAGGGGCCGAGAAGAAACTCAAGGAGTTTGAGCTGCGCCTCGACTCGCTCGATGCCGAACAGGACTCCATCGACAAGCGCGTGAACAAGCTCGACACCACGGTGAACACCGCCCTCGACAGCATGCGCCAGCGCAACACCATGCAGGATGACGAGATCAACCGCCTCGATGAGCAGATCCGCAACATGCAGAAAGAGCTTGAGGAACTGAACCAGAAAGTGGACGAGGGCCTCGACACCAACATGATCAAGGGCCTGCTGCGCCAGATCAAGGCCATGAAAGACGGTAAGGGCAACACCACCTTTGAGCAGGAACTGCTCGAGAGCGGCTACTACGTGGTCATCGAGTCGTTCCGCAGCCTCGACAATGCCTACAAGGGCATAGAGATATGGCAGAAAAAGGGACGCGAGGCCATCATGGTGTATGACGAGGAGCGCAAGTGGTACTACCTCTACAGCAAGCGCTTCGGCACAGAGAAGGAGGCCCGCAAGGAGATGCGCGAGACCCGCAAGCTCGATGTGCCCGATGCCTGGGTGCACAAGTATCAGGTGGTGACCCCCTGACCTGAGGCGATGGGCCCGGCCCTCTGGCGTGCCAACCTATTCCTCCGCTGGTTCGGCTACACCCGCATACCGCTGCTGTGGTATGTGGGTGCCCGCCTTGTTGAGCACACCGATAACCGCACCGTGGTGCGCATCCCGCTCAGGCGCAACACCCGCAACCACCTGGGCAGCATGTACTTCGGGGCCCTTGCCATCGGGGCCGATGTCACAGGCGCCTGGGTGGCGTTTGACCGCCTCAGGCGCGGTGGCCCCCGGCTCAGCATCGTGTTCAAGGACATGCAGGCCGAGTTCCTGCGCAGGCCCGATGGCCACGTCCACTTCATCTGTGAGGACGGCCTGGCGGTCAATGCCGCCCTCGACCGCGCCCTTGCCGACCGCACCCGCATCAATGTACCCGTCACCGTGCGGGCCTACGTGCCCACCTACTCCACCACCGATCCCGTGGCGGTTTTCCGCCTCACGCTCTCAGCCAAAGCCGTGTGAGGGGATTGCTGATTGTGGATTGCTGATTGTGGATTGTGGGGGATGTCCCCAATCGCTCGAGTGTTCCGCAGGATTACTTGTGCGGTCTCAAGGCAAAGCGGTCTGCGCCCGCGGGCTAAAATCCCCCTTCGACCAAGCAAAGGCCCCAGCCTCACCGCAGAGTTTCCCATTTAGCAACCCCTCTCCCCATATGAGGGGCCGGGCTAGCCCGATCCGGCACGGGCGGGGGCGAGGTCTCAAACACCGCCCGCCTTCTTAGGCTAATTCCCAATTTCTCATTCCTAATTCCACCCCCCCCCCGGGCAGCTTCAGCATCCGAGGCACATCAAATCGCAGCATCTGTCTCCCTATCTCGGATTATCCCTCCATCTGAGGCACCCAGACTTACATTTTAGTGCACTTTAATTTCATATTTCAGCACTTTGTTTATTTTATTGAGCACTTGATTTATTTTATGATGATGCTGAATGATCAATCTGTGCATACGACTTATCATAAGAAGCACATGACTTATTATAAGAGCCACATGACTTATCACAAAGCCCACATGAGTGATGAATAGATACACATGACTGATCACAAGCTGAACTAAATTAATATATCTCAGCATATGACTTATTCGGGCCTCTACTCGACCCCATCCCCCTTTAGTACTCCTCAGCCCCACTCAGTCTGTCCCTTCTACTCAGCGCATCGCGCTCACGCAGCCGGAGCAGGTGGCGTTGGGTCAAGGCCAAAAAAAAAGACCCCGGGAAATCGCTCCCGGGGTCTATCTCTGCTAAAAGGTGTGTGTCACTTGTCGCGGGCCAGCAGCACCCAGCCGGTCTCCTTGAACTGGAAGTTGGCGTTGTTGTTCTCGGGCAGGGGGCCTGTGACGAGGTCGGCCCGGTCGATGATATAATAATAGGTGCCCGAGGCGGCATCGGTGCCGGCCGTGGTGCGGCCGTCCCACTTGATCTCGGGCGAGGTGGTCTCGAACACCTGTGTGCCCCACCTATTGAAGATGCGGATACGGAAATTGCCGATGTTGCTGGTGCGCACAATGAACACATCGTTGGTGCCGTCATTGTTGGGGGTGAATACGTTGGGCACCACAATGCCGTCAATGACCGAGAGGGGCAGGTAGGTGGTGTCGGCACAGCCCGAGTCGCTCATCACGGCCAGCATGACGGTGTAGTCGCCAATGTTGCTGTAGGTGTGGTAGGGGTTCTGCAAGGTGGTGGTGGTGCCATCGCCCAGGTCCCAGTACCACGAGGTGGCAAGGCTGCTGGAGTCGATGTAGCTCACAATGTCGTTGATGAAGATGCCCCCGCCCATAAGCGACTCGTAGTTGATTGTGAAGGTGGCATCGGGCTGCGGATAGATATCAACGGTGTACTGCCTCGGCCCGCTGGCGCAGCCCCCGTTGATGCTGTTGGGCACCGTCTCGGTGACCTGTATCTGCCCCTGATTGAATGCGGGGTCCCAGATGACCCAGAAACCGAACTGGTCCTGATTGACAATGGTGCCGTTGGTGACATTGAAGGTGTAGTTGGACCCGTTGTTGGGAACGGTGTAGTGGATGGGCGCCCCGGCACAGATGGTGGTGTCGCCATCTACCACAGGGGCATCGGGGTATTCGAACCCGAGCACGTAGCTGTCAACGGGGCTGGTGGTGTTCCATCCGGTCCATGCCAGCCGCGACACCTGCCCAAAGGCACCGATGCCGCCCGAGATGTTGTTGTTCACATTCTGCCACTGGCCCACGGCCTGGTTGCGCTGGGCTATGGCATCGAGGTTCTCGTCCTCGTTGAGGTTGAAGAGGAAACCGAGGTCGGCCTGCTGCACCACAGCGCCACGCTCCATGATGCGGTGGTACCATGCCGGATTGAGGTAGCACATGGTCGAGTTGTCAAACTCGAACAGGGGCATGGTATCGGTGGTAGGGGAGCGGTTGATGAAGCGGATGTACATCGTGTCGAGCTGCGCGGTGCTGGGCTTGATGATGACCGGGCGGTAGCGCGGGAATGCCCCGAAATTGTCGGTGATGCTGGACCCCACCGGGATGAGGTAATCGGTTGACTGCTGCATCACCCGCGCCAGGAAGCCGTTGTTGAGGCTTGAGATGAAACCGCAGTTGAGGCAGGTGGTGTCGCGCTGAATGGCGCTGATGTTCGGGTTGAGCACCCAGAGGCGGGCTGAGTCAGTGGCGAACTCCCCGTTCTGGAGGATGAGGGTGCCGGTCTCGTCAATCTGGGCATCGGCCGCATTGAGGTCGCGCTTCACATCAACACCGAGGGTGACATCGTGAAACTTGGTCATCTGCGTACCGGTCACGGCCCCATCGGTAGGGAAATAGACGCGGCCCAGGCCTGCGCGGTACACCCCGTTGTTCTCCCATTGGCCATGCACCTCAAACAGGCCGTTGTTGCCCTGCAGCAAGGCCGGGAAGAGGCCATCGCCCCCACACTGGTCGTTGTTGACGAAGTCACCGTTGATGATGAATTTGCCCAGGTTGATCATCATGCTGTCCTGATTCCAGACGTGGCCGTCCACGTAAACAATGGCCGAATCGTTCGGGCCACCGTTGACATAGAACATGGTTCCGTTGTTGTAGATCAGGATGTTGTTCTGGGCCGATGCGGTGATAGATGCCAGCACCATCAAGGCTGCAAAGGCAATGGAAACGAGGGGTAGACGTTGGGTCATCTCCAATGTATGAGGTCTTTACCTACGGTATCTGTCGAAAGTGCCAAATATAGTTCGGCCGCGCTTACGCTGCGCAGGTGGTTTCAGCGTGTCACCTGACGAACCCTTTCGCCCAGGTCCTCGGCAAATTCGCGGATGCCGCGGGCGGTCTCGGCATCGCTGGTGGCCCGCTCCACGGTATCGGCCAAAGCGGCAATGGTGCTGTGTACCATGCGCAGCATGTCGTCAGTGCGCATGTCCTTGGTCCACAGGTCCATGCGCAGGGTCTCGCCCTTGGCGGGGTCAAACACGCTCAGGAGCATGGCGCTGGCCTCGGCAGGCCTGTCAATTCCGGCCCCATCGGCCGTCCAGGTCATGCCCACCGGCACGTTGTTCTCATCGAGCCGCACCTGAAATCGCACTTCCGAGCTGTTCATTTTTTTCATCTGTCCAATTAATGAATGTCAATCCTTTGGTCTGTATCCCGAATCGCTGAGAATCACTTTGGCCTCGGTGGCCATGATGTCCTTCAGGCTCAGTTCGGGGTGCCTTGCGGCATAGGCGCGCACCATCTGCCAGCCCACCCAACGCCCCAATCGGCCAGGGCTCTCGCGCGGGATGCCGGGCACGAACGGGGCGGGCTCGGTCCATTTGGTGATGAGCATCTCATCGGTGCTGAAAAGCAGGCTGTTCTCGACCATGTGCCGCCACACACGGCCCTCGCTGGCCTCGCACCATGCCATCTGGTCGTTCAGAAATCCTATGAGGGCGCTGTCGGGCAGGTCGGGCATGAGGGTGTCGGCAGCGAGCAGCACCTTTCCGTGAAACACCATGCGGGCCAGCATGTCGTTCTGCGGCAGTGTGGTCTCATACATGCTTCCGACCCATGCGTTGATGGCCTGTGGGGCCAACTGATGGGGCACCATCTGCCGCATCATGTACTGGGGTATGCCGAGGGCGGGATACATGGGGTAGTCGTGGGCCAGGAACATGTCGAGCCCGATGCCGATAGCGCTGTCGGTGACCACAATGCCATAGTTGAGGCCCGATATGTCGGCCACCACCTGCGGCACGATGCTGTCGGGCCAGATGCGGTGATAGCGGTTGAGCGCATCGGAAAGGATGGCCTGCTGAGGCGCCATGTCGCCAAACGTGCGCTGGGCATCGTCATACAGCTTGCGCATATCGATGTCGGTGAGGAACAGCCGCAACTGGCTGGGGAACGAGGCCAGCGCAGGGTCGCCAATGCGCAGGATGTTGATGAAGTACACATCGGTGTAGCCCCCATAACGCTGGCGGGCCGAGGCGATGGCAAAAGGCAGGCTGTCGAATGGGGCGTTGAAGAGCGCACGGTCCAATCGGCCTATCGATACATCTATCCGCTCGGCCTGACCGGCCACCTGCGCATCGGTGCGGTCATCCTTGATGGTCGAGGTGTCGCATCCGCCCCAGGAAAAGGCCGCTGCCACCAGAGTTGCACGTAAGATGCCCCTCACCATTCCCATGACCTAATTTCGCGGTCGTCAAAGACGCTTATCAACATCCCGCAAAATTAGACACATGCGCAGCAGAGCATTCCTAAGCCTCGGCCTGATGTTATTGGCCCTCGGCACATTCGGTCAGGGCAAGAACGACACACCTGTAGGTCCACAACAGCGCAAGAAGTTCCGCATGGGATTTCAGGTGAGGCCCAGCATCGACTGGTTCACCCCGAACACCGATGGGGTCGACCTCGAGGGCGTACGGGTCAAGTTCGGATACGGACTGATGGCTGAATATGCCTTCACGAACAACTATGCGCTCACATTCGGCATAGAGCACCGCATGTCGGGTGCCGAACTCAGCTTTGCCGATGCCGCCTACAAGACCGGCACCGACACAAACAACCTCGATGTGTACAGGCTCAACAGCCGCCTGTACCGCATGGACTATGTGAATGTGCCCATCACCCTCAAGCTGATGACCAACGAGATAGGCTACATGACCTACTTCGGGCAGTTCGGGGTCGATTTCTCTTTCCTTGCCAGCGCCAAGGCCATCGACTCAAGGGTAGGGATCATGGATTCCACCCTCACCGTGGTGGAGACCGATCCGCAGGACATCTACAGCAAGTCGAGCTTTGCCAACATAAAGCTCAACATAGCCGCAGGGGCTGAGTGGAACTTCTCGGGCAACACATCACTGGTGTTCAGCGTGAGCTATCACCACGGGTTCATTGACGTGATTCGCGACCCGGACAACATAGGGGAACAGAACCTGTTCAAGCTCTCGACCATCAACGACACGGCCGGGGCCAGCCCGTTGGCCGCCACCGCCAATCTGCACCACGTGTCGCTCAATGTGGGCATCCTTTTCTGAGCACGCGTAGCGCAGCGGCACCGCTGGCCGCCATGATCAATATCCGCCTCGTACAGCTCGATTACCACATCGGCAATTTTGCCGAGAATGTGGGTCGCATCATCCACGCCATAGAGTCGGCCCGAGCCGATGGGGTGGATCTGGTGGTGTTCGCTGAACTGGCCGTGTGCGGCTATCCGCCCCGCGATTTCCTTGAGTTCAAGGGGTTTGTTGATGAATGCGAGGCAGGGCTGCAGCGCATCGCGCAGGCCTGCCGGGGCATAACGGCCATAGTGGGCGCACCAGAACGCAACAACGGTCAGGGCAAGTCGCTGTTCAATGCAGCCCATATGCTGCGCGATGGTGGCACGGTGGCCACGGTGCGCAAGGCCCTATTGCCCACGTACGACATCTTTGACGAGTACCGGTATTTTGAGCCGGGCCGCCAGTTTGCCACTGTTGAGGTGAAAGGGGTGCGAGTGGCCCTTACCGTGTGCGAAGACCTCTGGAACATTGTGGACCCGCTGTATGTGACCCACCCCATGGACGAGCTCATGGCCTTCGGACCGCAGCTCATGGTCAACATTGCGGCCTCGCCATTCGATGCCGGTCACCGCGAGGAGCGCATCAAGGTGCTGTCGGCCAATTGCCGCAGATACAGCCTGCCTCTGCTCTATGTGAACCATGTGGGCGCACAGACCGAACTCATATTCGATGGTGGTAGCATGGCCCTTGATGCACAGGGCAACGTGCTGCACGAGCTGGCATATTTCGAGGAGGACACCGCAACTTTCCGTATTACTGCTTATGGCCTGAAAGAAGATGTTTGGTTCCGCCAACGGCCCTCTGAAACGATAGCTCGTGTGCATGACGCTCTGGTTCTGGGCATCCGCGACTATTTCCGAAAACTGGGGCTGAAACAGGCTGTCCTGGGCCTTTCGGGCGGTATAGATTCTGCGGTGACACTGGTGCTTGCCGCACGGGCATTGGGCCCGGAGAACGTACGCACCCTTCTGATGCCTTCCATGTATTCATCGAAAGGTTCAATTGACGATTCGGTGGAACTGAGCCGAAACCTCGGCACGGCATACGACATCGTACCCATCGAGGGCCTGTTCCATTCCTTCAGTGACGCGCTCACACCGCTCTTTGCCGGTCGCGGGCAGGACCTTACCGAAGAGAACCTTCAGGCTCGTATTCGCGGGGTGCTGCTCATGGCAGTGAGCAACAAGATGGGCCACATCCTGCTCAACACTTCGAACAAGAGCGAATGTGCCGTAGGGTACTCGACCCTGTATGGCGACATGAACGGGGGACTTGCGGTTATCGGGGATGTGTACAAGACCGACATCTACCGTTTGGCCGAATTCATGAACCGCGACCACGAGGTGATCCCAAGGGCCATCATCGACAAGGCCCCCTCGGCCGAGCTGCGACCTGATCAGCGAGACCAAGACTCGTTGCCCGAGTATCCCGTGCTAGATGCCATCCTTCGACTCTATATAGAAGGGCGGCAGAGCCCCGATCAGATCATTGCCCTTGGGCATGACAGCGCCACGGTGCTGCGCGTGCTACGCCTGGTAAACACGACCGAATATAAACGGCATCAGACCCCACCTATCCTCCGCGTGAGCAGTAAGGCTTTCGGACAAGGGCGCAGAATGCCCATTGTGGCCAAGTATCTGGGCTGATAGCGAACACTTGATCAGCCGCGGCCACGGCCTACTTTCGCCCGCATGAACAGTATGGATCACCTGCGGCATGAGGCCGAGGTACTCGATGCGGCCGATGCACTGAGGTCATTTCGCGAAGAGTTTCACCACCCGGTGCTCAATGGCATGCCCGCCATCTACCTGTGCGGCAACTCATTGGGGCTGCAGCCCAAGGCGGCCCGGGCCGCCATAGGGCAGGAACTCGATGACTGGGCCACGTGGGCGGTTGAAGGACATTTCCATGCCAAGAACCCATGGTTCAGTTATCAGGATGCATTTGCTGCCCCACTGGCCCGTATAGCAGGTGCCCTTCCGGATGAAGTGACGGCCATGAACGCCCTCACCGTGAACCTGCATCTGCTCATGGTGAGTTTCTATCGGCCCACACAGCAGCGTTGGCGCATCATCTGCGAGGCCAAGGCGTTCCCGAGCGACCAGTACGCACTTGAGAGTCAGGTACGGTTCCATGGCCTTGACCCGAAGGAAGCAATCGTGGAGGTGGCCCCGCAGCCGGGCCGCGTCACCATTGACGATGCTGACCTGCTTGCCACCATCGGGAAATATGCCGACACCACAGCTCTGGTGCTTCTAGGTGGGGTGAATTACTATACAGGTCAGGTGTTTGATATGGGGGCTGTTGCCTCAGCGTGTCAGCGGTCGGGTATCACGTTCGGGCTAGATCTGGCCCACGCCATGGGCAATGTGCCTCTTGATCTGCACGCGTGGGGGGTCGATTTTGCCTGCTGGTGCAGCTACAAGTATCTGAACAGCGGCCCCGGGGCTGTGGCAGGCGCATTTGTACACGAGCGTCATGCCGATAGGCCCGACCTGCCCCGTTTCGCGGGCTGGTGGGGCAACGACCCCGATACCCGTTTCCGCATGGAGCCGGGTTTTTCGCCCGCCCACGGGGCGCGGGGCTGGCAGATGAGCAACGCCCCGGTGCTGAACATGGCCGCCCACATGGCATCGCTGCAACTGTTTGACCGTGCCGGAATGCCCGCCCTCCGCGCCAAAAGCCTCAAGCTTACCGACCTGCTGCACCGCGCCATGGCCGTGGCCGACCCGAAAGGCCGCGCGCGGATCATCACCCCAAAGGAGGATAGCAGGCGCGGATCGCAGGTGAGCATGCTCATACCCGGTAAGGCAGAGGCGGTACATGCGGCACTCCTGCAGGCCGGTGTGATCGGAGACCTCCGCAGACCCGATGTGATACGTGTGTCTCCCGTGCCGCTTTACAACAGTTTCTCAGACGTGGTGCGGTTCGCAGAGGTGCTGGCCGGTGTTCTGGCGTGAGTTCACGGTCGCGACCGCTTTCTGAGCCTCCCCTGCCCTGCCCAACTATCTTTGCGCCCCCTTAAAAACAGACCATGGATAGGAACTCGGCCATTGGGCTAAGCCTCATTTTGGCCATATTCGTTGGCTTCTCGCTCTTCAATCAGCCCAGCGATGAGGAGATAGCTGCCGCCAAACGCCAGAACGATTCAATTGCGGCCGCTGAGCAGCAGTTGGCCATCGAGGCCGAAAAAGCACGCAAGGCGGTTGAGCTTTCGGCCGCTGCCGCTGACACGCTCGCACCCGATAGCACCCTCAGCGACTCTGCCCTTGCTGTGGCACAGAGCCAGCGTTACGGTGCATTTGCAGCTGCGGCCGCAGGTATTGACGGCACCATTGCCATTGAGAATGACCTTATAAAAGTGGAGCTGAGCCGAAAGGGCGGGCATCCGTACCGCGTCACGCTCAAGAACTATCAGCGGCACGACAGTACTCCGCTGGTGCTATTCGAGGGTGATCAGAACCGCTTCGACCTCGAGTTCTTCCTCGACAACAGGGTGATAAACACCAGCGATCTTTATTTCAATCCATCGAAGGATGCGCTGACCGTGACAGCCACCGATTCGGGCCAGGTAAGCATGCGCCTGCCGGCAGGCGAAGGCCGATATCTGGAATATGTGTACACGCTCCGTGGCAACAGTTACCTGATGGGCTGGGAGGTGAACATGGTGGGCCTCGATGGCATCATCCAGAAGCAGGCCACATCGCTCGATCTGCGTTGGGAGTGCCACCTGCCCTCGCAGGAGAAGAGCCTCGAGAACCAGCGGATGGCCTCCACAGTGATGTACCGTTTCAGCGATGACGAGGTGGAGAGCCTGTCAGAACGCGAACCCGGCAAGGAGAGCATCAGCACCGATCTGCAGTGGGTGGCTTTCAAACAGCAGTTCTTCAGCACTGTTCTAATGGCCCGCGGGCGCATTGAGGCCCCGGCAGAGGTGGAGGCCGCCTGGTCGGAGACTGACAGCACCACTGTGAAGACCATGTCTGCCCGGCTGCTGATACCATTTGGCCACAAACCCTCAGAATCAGTGGGTTTTGACCTCTATCTGGGCCCAAACCACTACGAGACCCTGAGCGACATGGACCGTGGGCTCGAGAAGATTGTGCCCTTGGGATGGGGCATTTTCGGGTGGGTCAATGAGTATGCGGTCATTCCTGTATTCAACCTATTAGGCGGATTGAATCTCAATTATGGCATCGTCATCCTGTTGCTCACCATCATACTCAAGCTGTTCCTGCTGCCGCTCACCTATGGGGCATACATGAGCACCGCCAAGATGCGCGTGCTGAAGCCCGAGATAGATGAGCTGAACGCTAAGATGGGCGACAAGGACCCCTTGGCCAAGCAACAGGCCACCATGGACCTGTATCGCAAGGCCGGGGTCAATCCGATGGGCGGGTGCCTGCCCATGCTGCTGCAGATGCCCATCCTCATCGCCCTGTTCAATTTCTTCCCTGCGAGCATTGAGCTGCGCCAACAGGCATTTCTCTGGGCCGATGACCTGAGCACCTACGACAGCGTTTTCAATCTGCCCTTTGTCATCCCGTTCTATGGTAGCCACGTGAGCCTGTTCACGCTGCTCATGACCGTGAGCACCATCCTTTATACAAGGATGAATGCCAGCACCATGAACATGGACAACCCTCAGATGAAACAGATGCAGTGGATGATGTATCTGATGCCTGTCATCTTCCTCGGGGTGTTCAACAACTACGCTGCCGGCCTCAGCTACTACTACTTCCTCGCCAACATGATCACATTCGGCCAGCAGTATCTCTTCAAGGCTTTTGTAGATGAGGACAAACTGCATCAGAAGTTGCAGGAGAACAAAAAGAAGCCCATGAAGAAGTCGAACTTCCAGAAGAAACTGGAGGACATGGCGAAGCAGCGTGGTCTGGAGCAACCGAAAGGAAAGAAGAAATGAGCCGCATCATAGCAATAGCCGTTTGTGCCGTGTGCGTGCTGGGCGGATGCAAAAACACCGAGGCCCCGGCCAAGACCGATGCGAAGACCGTCACTGTGGTAGCAAGCATAGAGCGTACGGCCTGCTATGGCAGTTGCCCCATATACCGCGCCACCTTCTATTCTGATGGCAGGGTGCGCTACGTGGGCAAACGATTTGTACCGAACGTGGGCACTTACGATATTCAGATCAGCGCTGATGAAGTGAAAGGCATAGGTGCCAAGGCGGTGGAGATGGGATACTTCGGACTGAATGACAAGTACGATTCGCCCGTGACCGACTTCCCATCATGCGTCACCACGGTGATTGATGGCGGCCAGTCGAAGACAGTATTTGACCGTGTGGATGGCCCCAAAGCGCTCAAGTCGTTCGAGAAACACCTCGACAGCCTTTTAGAGGGCAAGGAATTCAAAAAGGTGAGCGAGGAGGTGTATTGAGTTTTTTTGGGAATCGCACAACAATAAGTGAGCCCTGTACCCTGTTCGCACGGCAGCTATCTTTGACCCTTCGTACCTGACCCAAGACCTGACAGAGCGCTTGATGGATTTCCGCCCCGGAGAACTGCTGGCCCAGATAGAGCACCCCAGCGACCTGCGCCAACTGCGCGAGGAACAATTGCCGCAGGTGTGCGATGAGCTGAGACAGTACATCATTGATGTGGTGAGCAAGAAAGGTGGGCATTTTGGTGCCAGCCTGGGTGTGGTTGAACTCACCACCGCCATTCATTACGTGTTCAACACCCCTTACGACCAACTGGTATGGGATGTGGGCCATCAGGCCTACGGGCACAAGATCCTCACCGGCCGCAGAAAGGTATTCCCGACCAACAGGATATACAAGGGCCTGAGCGGATTCCCCAAAAGGAAAGAGAGCGAGTACGACACGTTCGGAGTGGGCCATAGCAGCACGAGCATATCAGCCGCGCTGGGCATGGCCGTGGCCTCCAAGCTGAAAGCCGAGGACGACCGGCACCACATTGCGGTGATAGGCGATGGCGCCATGACCGGAGGTATGGCCTTTGAGGCCCTGAACCATGCGGGAGTGAGCAATGCCAACCTGCTTGTTGTGCTAAACGACAACTGCATGAGCATCGACCCCAATGTGGGGGCACTGAAGCAGTATCTGACGGACATCACCACCTCTAAGACCTACAATGCGGTGCGCGATGAGGTGTGGAACCTGCTGGGGCACATCAGCAAGTTTGGGCCAAACGCCCAGGACATCGCATCGAAGATTGAGCACGGCATCAAAGGCTCATTGCTCAAGAGCGGCAATCTGTTTGAGAGCCTCAACTTCCGCTATTTCGGCCCTATTGACGGGCACGATGTAAAGCATATGGTGCGGGTGATGCGCGACCTGCGCGACATGCCCGGCCCCAAGATCCTTCACTGCGTGACCATGAAAGGCAAGGGCTATGGACCATCGGAAAAAGGCAATGCCACAAAATGGCATGCCCCGGGCCTGTTCGATAAATCGACTGGTGAGGTTATCAAAGCAGTGCCCAAAGGGCCTGAGCCGCCACGATTCCAAGATGTATTCGGCCACACCCTGGTGGAGCTGGCCGAGCTCAATGAAAAGATCGTGGGCGTGACCCCGGCCATGCCAACGGGCTGCTCCATGACCTTTATGATGGAGGCCATGCCGCACCGCGCCTTTGACGTGGGCATTGCCGAGCAGCACGCGGTCACTTTCAGTGCGGGTATGGCCACGCAGGGCATGGTGCCGTTCTGCAACATTTACAGCACCTTCATGCAGCGGGCCTTTGACCAAGTGGTGCACGATGTGGCACTACAGGACCTGCACGTGGTGTTCTGCCTTGACCGGGGCGGTCTTGTAGGGGCTGATGGTGCCACACACCACGGGGCGTTCGACATCGCCTACATGCGGTGCATCCCTAACATTATAGTGGCATCGCCCATGAACGAGGCCGAACTGCGCGACCTGATGTACACCGCTCAGTTGCGCAAAGGCTCATGGAGCATCAGATATCCGCGGGGCAATGGTGTCATGCCCGAATGGCGTACGCCTTTTAATGAGGTGAGCATCGGTACGGGCCGCTGCGTGCGCGAAGGCAGTGACCTGGCCATCCTGACACTTGGCCCTGTGGGCAATAGCGCCCTTGATGCCGCTAAAGAGCTCATGGCGAGCGGAGTGCAGGCAGCGGTCTATGACATGCGCTTTGTAAAACCGCTTGATATTGAGCTGCTGCGCGACATCTTCAATCGGTTCGACCGTGTGATCACGGTTGAGGATGGTTGTCTGATGGGCGGTTTCGGCAGTGCTGTGATGGAATGGGCCATGGACAATGGCTTTCATTCACGCGTAAAGAGGTTGGGAATACCCGACCGCTTCATTGATCATGGTAGCCCTGCTGAGCTGACGGCCGAGTGTGGTTTTGCCACGATCGACATAGTATCAACTGCTCTATCGCTCTGCGGGGTCAATACAAAGGCAGCGGCAAGCTGAGGCTTACCTTCGGCACATGCGCTGGTCACGATTTTTCGCATTGATCCTGACTTCCATCTGCTCATTAGGGGTGAAGGCGCAGGAGTCTAAGCCGCAATTGGCCTCAGACCTGCTCAATCGCACCAATGACCATACTTTCTACATCGAATTCGGTGGAAGTGCCTATTACTACTCGGTCAATTATGAGCGGAAACTGCTGTTCAGGAAGCAAGTGGCCTGGTTCGCGCGTCTTGGGTTCGAGTACATCCCCATCAAACCGGCCGATATGACCGTTCATATTCCGCTGGCATCGAACGTGGTACTGTTCAAAAAGAAACACCGCCTCGAACTGGGCATTGGAGCACTGTTCCGCCTTGATTTCAGTCCCGGGGTGGGATTCGGAGAGGGATTTTATCTCACCACCCCGCCCACGCGCATCTTCATCACACCCATGGTGGGTTACCGCTATATCAGCAAACCCAACGACTATGGCGAAACATTCATCATCCGGGTCACCTTCACCCCTCTCATGGGTATGGACGTGTTCAACAACGGGCCTTACTTTCTGCCTCACGCGGGCATAAGCGTAGGCCGTACATGGAGCCGCATCAACAAGAAACGGAAGAAGTGAACTTGCGGGTTTGATGGACCTGGTTACTTTTGTCACCGGTTCTTTGCACCGCTGACTTATCAAGAAAGACCGAGGGACATAGGCCCTGTGACGTCTTGGCAACCTCCTGCCACAAACGGGAAAGGTGCCAAATCCTACCCCGATCAGGGGAGAGATAAGCCGAACATCCACCTACTTTTTTTGTGATGGTCTGCATGTCTCCACCTGCCAAGGGGTGGTCTTGTATTGAACGTGTGCACGGGCCTCAACAGACGAACATGAATAAACCGGACATACACGAACTGCTACAGCAGCGCATTCTGATCATAGACGGTGCCATGGGCACCATGATTCAACGATACAGGCTGGACGAAGTCGATTTCCGTGGCGACCGTTTCAAGGAACACCCTTTTTCATTAAAGGGCAACAATGACCTGCTGAGCATCACCCGGCCCGATGTGATACGTGCCATTCACGAGGCTTACCTCGATGCGGGCGCTGATATCATTGAGACCAACACGTTCAGCGGCACCACGGTGGCGCAGGCAGACTACCACATGGAAGATGCGGTGTACGACATCAATTACCTGTCGGCCAAGATTGCGCGCGAGGTGGCCGATGCCTTCACATTGAAGGACCCAAAGAAGCCGCGCTATGTGGCAGGTGCCATCGGTCCCACAAATCGCACAGCAAGCCTATCACCCGATGTGAATGACCCAGGGTTCCGGGCCATCACATTCGACCAGCTGGTGGTGGCCTACCGCCAGCAGGTGGGTGCGCTGCTTGACGGTGGAGCCGAGCTGCTGCTGATTGAGACCATTTTCGACACGCTCAATGCCAAGGCGGCCCTCTATGCCATTGACGAAGAGTTCGAGGCCCGCGGCCAACAGGTGCCCATCGTGGTGTCGGGCACAATAACCGATGCCAGCGGCCGCACCCTGAGCGGGCAGACTACAGAGGCTTTCCTCATTTCTGTAACCCATATGCCACTCTTAAGCATAGGGCTCAATTGCGCACTTGGCGCAAGGGCCATGCGCCCGTACCTACAGATACTGGACAAGCATGCCGACTGTGCCGTGAGCGTATATCCCAATGCAGGTTTGCCGAACGAGTTCGGAGAATATGATGAGAGCCCTGCCGCCATGGCAGCACAGGTGCGCGAATTCATGCAAGAAGGCCTTGTGAACATAGTGGGCGGATGCTGTGGCACAACACCCGACCATGTGCGAGCCATTGCTGATGCGGCCAAGGGCTTCACCCCAAGGCAGATACCTCATATTCCCATTTACCAATTCAACGCCTGATACTTGATCGCGTCAGATAGAATGCAACAGCCTGCAACATTACCTCTCCGCCTTTCTGGTCTCGAGCCCTTGACGGTCTTCCCAGGATCGAACTTTATCAATGTGGGCGAACGGACCAATGTGACCGGATCCAAGAAGTTCCTCCGGCTCATCAAAGAAGACAACTACGAAGAGGCTCTGAGTGTTGCCCGCGAACAGGTGGAGGGCGGGGCTCAGATCCTAGATGTCAATATGGATGAAGGGATGATCGATGGAGTCAGGGCCATGACGCGGTTCCTCCATCTGCTCATGGCCGAACCGGACATTGCCCGCATCCCGATCATGATCGATTCCTCCAAGTGGGAGATCATAGAGGCCGGCCTCAAATGCGTTCAGGGCAAGTGCGTGGTCAACTCAATCAGTCTGAAAGGCGGGGAGTCAGAGTTCATATCACAAGCCAAGAAGATAAGGAGATTCGGGGCAGCTGTTGTGGTAATGGCCTTCGATGAGGCGGGACAGGCTGATACGTTTGAGCGCAGGACCTCCATCTGCGAACGGAGCTACCGCATATTGACCGAGCAGGTCCGTTTCCCCCCTCAGGACATCATCTTCGACCCGAACATTTTCCCTGTGGCCACAGGTATGGACGATCATGCCAATAATGCCGTGGACTATTTCAGGGCCACCCGTTGGATCAAGGAGAACTTGCCTGGGGCCAAGGTGAGCGGAGGCGTGAGCAACGTGTCCTTCTCTTTCCGGGGCAACGACCGGGTACGAGAGGCCATGCACTCCGCATTTCTATATCACGGCATCAGGGCCGGCATGGATATGGGCATTGTGAACCCGTCAATGCTCGAGGTGTATGATGAGATTCCAAAGGCCCTGCTCGAGCATGTGGAGGATGTGCTGCTCAACCGCAGACCTGATTCAACAGAAAGACTCTTGGAATTTGCACAGACAGTAAAGGCTGGGCCTGCCAAGGAGAAGGAGGACCTGGCCTGGCGCACACTGCCTGTGAGGGAACGTCTGACCCATGCCCTGGTTAAAGGGATTGATGAGTTTGTAGAGCTGGATGTGGAGGAATGTCGCCTTAGCATGGCCCAACCGCTGCACGTGATCGAAGGCCCCCTCATGGACGGCATGAACGTGGTAGGCGACCTTTTCGGTGCCGGAAAAATGTTCCTGCCGCAAGTGGTGAAAAGCGCCCGGGTGATGAAAAAAGCGGTGGCTTACCTCTTGCCTTTCATGCCAAAGGGTGCGGAAAGCTCTGACGGGGCGGGCCGCATTCTCATGGCTACGGTTAAGGGCGATGTTCATGACATCGGGAAGAATATCGTTGGAGTCGTTCTTGCCTGTAACAACTACAAGGTGATCGATCTTGGTGTTATGGTGCCGGCCGAGCGCATCTTGGAAGAGGCCATAAAGAACCGCGTTGATGTCATTGGGCTCTCCGGGCTCATCACCCCATCGCTCGATGAAATGGTCCACCTTGCAAAGGAGATGGAGCGCCAAGGGTTCAGTATACCATTGCTCATCGGTGGCGCCACCACCAGTAAGGTCCACACCGCGGTCAAGGTTGATCAGCACTACACCAATGGCCAGGCCGTTCATGTACTCGATGCATCGCGGGCTGTAACTGTGGTAGAGAGCCTTTTGGGAGATAAAAAAGCGGTATTCGTATCCGACCTTAAGGCTGATTACCAGCGCATCCGCGAACAGCACGCCCGCAGACAGGAAGAGAAGCAAATGCTCAGCTACTCAGATGCGGTCGCAAATCGCCTCCAAATTGAATGGAAACAGGAGGATTTGACTGAACCGAAGTTCAAGGGAGTTCAGACTTTCGAGGATTATCCGCTTGAGGAATTGCTGGCCTACATTGATTGGACCCCATTCTTCCAGACATGGGAACTGGCAGGACGCTACCCAAAGATCCTTGAGGATGAGGTTGTAGGGATTGAGGCGCAAAAGCTGTTCCGCGATGCACAGACCATGCTTGGTCAGATCATTAATGAGAATTGGATTCGGGCGAGCGCAGTCATCGGCATCTGGCAGGCCGCGTCAAGGGGTGATGATGTGTTGGTCAGAAATGAGATGGAGGAGATCATTGGCACCTTTCATATGCTGCGTCAACAGGGACAAAAGGTGCAAGGGGTTCCCAACCTGAGCCTTGCGGATTTCGTGGCCCCTGAAGAATCTTCACTTATGGATCATATCGGAGCTTTCGCAGTCACGGCCGGAATAGGAATAGAATCTCACATTGCCCATTTTGAAAGAGATCACGATGATTACTCGTCCATTATGCTCAAGGCTCTGGCCGACCGTTTGGCTGAAGCACTGGCAGAACGCATGCATCAAAGGGTAAGGACCGAGATCTGGGGATATCAGTCGGGGGAAAACCTTGGAAATGATGCTCTTATCCGAGAGGAATACCGTGGCATTCGCCCGGCTCCAGGTTATCCGGCCTGTCCCGATCACACAGAGAAAACAGAGATATTCCGCCTTTTGGAGGCTCAGAGTATCGGTATGGCCCTCACAGAGAGCCTGGCGATGATGCCGGCTGCAAGTGTGAGCGGATGGTATTTCGCGCATCCTCAGGCCAAGTATTTCGGTCTTGGAAAAATAGGCCGCGACCAATTGGAGGCCTATGCGTTACGGAAAAACATGAGCATCCAGGACACTGAAAGATGGCTCTCGCCTGTGCTGGTCTAACGTTTGCGAACCATTCGTCTATAGATCTCCCCGAATCCGATCTTTAATCGGGTCTGGTAGTACGGAGCATCGTAACGCGATTCCATCTGTGAATTATCTACTATCATGACCCTATGGCCCAGGCCTACTCCAATACCGAGATATGGCAAAGGATGATAATTGACGTCTATACCCACCTCCACTGGCAATATGAACCCAGTGGCGAACCGAGTTCCATCATCGCTCCTATAGGCCGATTCTCCAAAACCCACCTGAGCAGGAATGATGAATTCCCAATTTCCTTCTGAATAGAGTCGATAATCTGCATAGAGACTGAAATAGTACATTCTTACGCAAGGAATCGGAAGACCATTGTGCTTTGATGGGTCGTAAAACGTTGGGGAAAGGCGAGTCACGATCCACTGATATCCCAACCCGGCCTGGAGCGGTAGTCTGAACTCAAGGCCAAGCTTGAATCCCAGCAACATGGCATATTCAGTGCGCACAAAGCTGTTCTTGCCCTCAATCCGGCCAGTCACCCTAGGGCCCGTTCGTTCCTGAGCTGAACAGAACAGGCTCGATATAATAAGATGACCGATTAGAAGTACGCGCGGCATGGAATAAAAAAAGAACGTCCCACTTTTGGGGTGGGACGTTTCTTGAAACCTTCATTTAAGTTCAATGAATCTCTTCCTCTCCAGCAGCAAGCGGGACATTCTGAGGGATAAAGTCGGTGTTCGCCCCTGGCTTGCTATAGTCGTACGCCCAACGATGCACGGTTGGAATAGCACCGGGCCAATTGCCGTGGATATGTTCGACAGGTGTTGTCCACTCCAAGGTATTCGAGTTCCATGGATTCTGAGTTGAACGGCTTCCACGGAACACGCTGTAGAAGAAATTGAAAATGAATATGCACTGAGCAAAGGCACCAATGAAGGCAAATATGCTGATCATCACATTGATATCGGCCAGACCATCAAACATCGGGAACTCTGTATTGGTGTAATACCTGCGCGGCACACCGGCAAGACCCAAAAAGTGCATAGGGAAGAACACACCATACACACCGATAACGGTAAGCCAGAAGTGCGCATAGCCAAGTTGCTTATTCATCACTTTGCCATACATCTTCGGAAACCAGTGATATACCCCTGCGAACATCCCGAAAATAGCAGAGGCCCCCATCACAATGTGGAAGTGAGCAACCACAAAATAAGTGTCGTGAATATTGATGTCAAGGGCTGAATCACCCAAGATGATACCCGTCAGACCACCAGTTATAAAGGTCGACACCAGACCAATGGCAAAAAGCATGGCAGGGGTATAAACGATATTTCCCTTCCAAAGCGTGGTCAAGTAGTTGAACACCTTTACGGCAGAGGGAATAGCCACCAAAAGAGTAGTGAAAGTGAATACTGACCCGAGGAACGGATTCATACCTGTCACGAACATGTGGTGACCCCACACGATGAACGAAAGGAAGGCAATGGCCAGAATAGAGCCCACCATTGCTTTGTAACCGAATATCGGCTTACGGCTATTGGTCGATACAATCTCAGATGTTATGCCCAATGCCGGGAGAAGAATGATATAAACCTCGGGGTGCCCCAAGAACCAGAACAGGTGCTGGAAGAGAATCGGACTACCGCCCGAATGTTCAAGTGCCTGCCCAGAGATGAAAATGTCCGACAGATAGAAACTCGTACCAAAGCTACGGTCGAAAATCAGCAATAAAGCGGCTGAGAGCAGAACAGGGAACGAAAGAACCCCGAGAACTGCTGTGATGAACAGCGCCCAAACCGTCAAAGGCAGGCGAGTCATGCTCATTCCCTTGGTGCGCAGGTTGATAATAGTTGCTATGTAATTAAGGCCACCCAACAGCGATGATACGATGAACAGTGCCATGCTTATGAGCCAAAGCGTCATGCCCAATCCAGAACCAGGCATGGCCTGCGGTAGTGCGCTAAGTGGGGGATAAACGGTCCAACCTGGTGCGGCAGGTCCGGTCTCGATGAACACAGAACCCAGCATTATAGCCGAAGATGCGAAGAAAAACCAATAACTCAGCATATTCAAGAAGCCAGACGCCATATCCCGCGCACCCACCTGCAATGGAATAAGCAGGTTGGCAAAAGTTCCGCTGAGACCACCGGTGAGCACCATGAAAACGATGATAGTGCCATGGATGGTAACTAGGGCGAGATACATGTTCGGGTCGAGAAGTCCTCCAGGAGCCCATTTCCCAAGTATCGTCTCAAGAATCGGGAATTTCTCTCCCGGCCAACCAAGCTGCATCCTGAAGATCAACGACATTATCATGGCCGCGAAACCCATGATAATGGCGGTAACCAAGAACTGCTTCGAGATCATCTTATGGTCCTGACTGAACACATAATGTGTCCAGAAATCAGGGCGACCATGATGACCGTAATCCACATGACCGTGGTCATCGTGACCGTGATGGTCGTCATGACCATGGCCGTGATCAGCGTGTGTGTGATGTTCTTCGTGAGCTGACATTTCTACGATGTTCGCTATTAGAGACTATTGAGAAAATCAAGAGTGCTGTGCGGAAGGAGAAGAAGCCGTCACAACAGTTGAATCCATTGGGGCAGAAAGTGTATCTGCTGGCACTTCCACAACCGCTTCAACAGGCTTAGGTGCCAGATCTTCGGTTAAGGTCTTCCTTTCATTCAACCACTTGTTATAGGCCTCCTCAGTCTCAACCACAATGGTCATCTGCATATTGTAATGTGCTCCTCCACAAATCTTATTGCATAAGAGAATGTAATCAAACTTGGCGTTGCCCGTTTCGGCCCGCATCTCTTCTGTTGTTTTGGTCGGAACAAAATGAAACTGGGTAGTCATTCCTGGTACACAGTTCATCTGCGCCCTAAAGTGGGGCATGTAGGCACTGTGAATCACATCGCGGCTATGGAACTTGAAGTTAACAGAGCGACCAACGGGGATATGGAACTCTCCACGTACCACTTTGTCATCTGCAGCAGCCGGATCTTGCATATCAACGCCAAGCGTATTGGAACCTTCAATCAACCTGAATCCTGATCGGCCAAGCGTATTATCGGCACCGGCATAACGTGCCGTCCAGTCAAACTGCTTAGCATAAAGCTCAATTTCAATAGCGCTCTCGGGTGCAGGTGAGGTTATCTCATTCCAAGTGCTGATTCCGTAGATGATCAGGGACGTAAGTGTTACTGTCGGGATAACAGTCCAAATCATTTCCAACTTGGTACTATGGGCAAAAAAGGTTGCAGTCCTATCCTTCCGGAAATAATACTTGAAGGCAAAATAGGCCAATAGAATGTGGGTAAGGAAGAACATCGGCCCGATGATCATCCAAGTTATGTTGAGCAGACCATCCGTCTTAACGCCATGCTCGGAAGCAGGCGCTGGAAGGAGTTTGCCATCCATTGAAAGAGTGTAATAGGCTACATAGACCAAGAATCCCAATCCGCCCAGAAACACGAGTAATGACTGTGTTCGGTTGTCATTGGCATTCACTCTCCATGGTTCTTCGCCCTTAAGTTCAGCTGAAAGTTCAAAGACACGTATCAGCCTGGCCACAACAGCTATGGCAAGGACGACTACCAGCAGTATCAGGAAATTGATCATCTCTTTCTTCTGTTGCTTGAGAGTTGAATCAGGATTTGAAATCAGATGTGGTGATGCTCGGCCTCGTTGAGGAACGGATGGTGTTTTGCAACCAAAGAAGCCTTGCCCAATGATGTGAGGACCACGAAAAGGAATGCACCTAGAAAACCAAGGAACATACCTATCTCGAGAATTCCGATGCCCCAACCATCCTTTACAGTACCTGGCATGATCATCACAAACACATCAAGCCAGTGGCCAATGATGATAACCACACCTATCAAACTCATCACCACCTGTTTGCGCTTCGCGTCACGCCCCATGAACAGTAGCAATGGAGTCATGAAATTCAGAACGAGTGTGGCGAGGAAAGGAACTTTGTAATTCTCAAACCTGTCCATGAAGTAGGTCACCTCTTCAGGGATGTTGGAGTACCAATAAAGCATGTATTGCGAAAACCACAGGTAGGTCCAGAAAATCGAGAAAGCGAACATGAACTTTCCAAGGTCATGCAAGTGGTTCTCGTTTACATGGGTAAAATACCCATTATTCTTTAGGTGAATCGATAATAGGGCAATCATTGTAAGGCACGACACCCAAAAGGTAGAGAAGGTGTACCAACCGAACAGCGTGCTGAACCAATGGGTATCAATGCTCATCACCCAGTCCCAAGCTGAGGTTGATGAAGTAACACCGTAAAATATGATGAATGCCGCTCCAAGAGTCACGTTCTTCTTGTAGTTGCGCAAGCCGCCTTCAGCATCTTCGGCAATGGAAGTCTTGCGGATAGCCCTCGTCAAAAGGAACCAACCCAAAATATAGATAATCGCACGTGCGTAGAAGAACGGTTCGTTCAGATAGGCCGACTTACCAGCGATTATCTCATCATAGTGTTCACTTGATGGATCGGTAAGTGATGGATCCATCCAATGGTAAAGATGGTGAAGGTGGAGGCTGTGACTGCCAGCAATAAGTACCAGAATCAATATGGCGCCAGCCACAGGAATGAATTGACCGATAGCCTCAGGGACTCGCTGAAAGCCAGCCGACCAACCTGCTTCCGCCATGTACTGGATAGCCACGAACAGCGTGCCCACAACAGAGATACCAAGGAAGAAGTATGAGTTGACCAAGATATTGGCCCAGACTCTTTGACCTGGAACATGGGCCAGGAAGGCGTACACAAGGCCCAGCGCCCCCAAGGCCATCAGGCCGAAGAGTAAGTTGCGCGTGCCAGGCTTAAGCGTGTAGTTCAGATTCATCGCTCAGCAGATTCTTTCGTTCAGTGGTCAGAGTTTCTGAAGTTCCTGTATGTAATGGATCACCTTCCAGCGTTCGCTCTTGCTAAGCTGGGAAGCATGAGAGCCCATCAATCCCTTACCATAAGTGATGGTATGGAACATCTTTCCTTCAGGTAGTGCTTTAAGAGGCCCATTGTAAGCAGGTGGAGGAGGAAATTTACCTGTTCCGATAAGCTTTCCATCACCACCGCCCTGAGCACCATGGCAATGCATGCACATCTTTTCAAAGATGACCTTCCCTTCAGCTATGGTCGCCTCACTCTTGGCAATGGGTGACATCAATGAGGTGCCGGCCTGCTCATATCCTTCAGGAGTATTGGGCAAAGCATAGGGCATAGCATCAACCAGAGATGACTGCCCTGGGATGGCACCTTGAGAGATGGTCCCTGAAACAGGCAATCGCGCTGACATGCTGTCAGTGTAATTCGTGTTCACCCCGTATGTCTCAATGGAAGGTGAGCGATACATGTCCGGCATGTACTCAACACCAGGGCTCAACGGATCCTTGGTGCATGAGCCCAGCAGCACCATGCTGCCAGAGAGCAAGGCCAAATAAAGTGCGGGCCTAAGATTGGTTCTCATGATTTCGGTTTCAGAGCTTTTTGGGTTCTTCAGGCCGCTTCTTTGAATGACACCTCTTCTGCACCGGCATCTTTGAGGATGCCTTCAATGGTGTGTGCATCAACATTGGCATTGGCCGTGAGGTCAATGGCAATGAGAAACTTGTCGTCAGTAGTGCGCAAATCTGGATTATGCGCGGTCTGACCTGGAAACAATCGGTTACGAATCAGGTAGCTCACCACCATACCATGGGCAGCGCAAAAAACCGTCATCTCGAAAGAAATGGGTATGAATGCAGGTAGGTTCTGCCAAAAAGAGAAATTCGGCTTTCCACCAATGTTCATAGGCCAGTCGAGGATGATGGTATAATAGATCATGAACCAGCATAGCGACAGACCAATGGCCCCATAGATGAACCCAGCATCGCTGAGGCGGGTACGCGGCACGCCTATCACAGGATCGATACCGTGAATGGGAAATGGAGAGAACACGTCATGCACATGCACTCCTTTGGCCTTAAGTTTCTTGGCGGAGGCCAATAACTGCTCTTCGTCTCCGAAAAGGCCGTGTATGAATTTTCCTTGGCTCATGTCTGATATCAGTGAGCGTTTTTCTTGTAGAGAGAACCTGACGACTTGAGAATCGACTTCATCTCACTCATGGCGATGACCGGGAAGCTACGGCTGTAAAGCATGAAGAAAGTGCCAAAGATGCCGAGTGTGCCAATGAAGATGCCGATGTCAACGAAAGTCGGGTAGAACATGCTCCAGCTGGATGGCAGGTAGTCGCGGTGGAGAGAGGTGACAATGATCACGAATCGCTCGAACCACATGCCGATATTCACAAAAATCGAGATGATGAAAGTGGCCACTATGCTCCTGCGCAGCTTACGGAACCAGAAAAGCTGTGGAGTGATGACGTTGCATGTCATCATGCTCCAATAAGCCCACCAATACGGACCTGTAGCACGGTTAAGGAACGCATATTGTTCGTATTCTACCCCTGAATACCAAGAGATGAAGAGTTCAGTGATGTAGGCTACACCGACAATCGACCCTGTAAGGGTGATCACCTTATTCATCAGTTCAACGTGGTTGATGGTGATGTAGCTTTCAAGATTGACCACTTTGCGCATCACCAGAAGCAAGGTCTGAACCATGGCGAAGCCAGAGAAGATGGCACCCGCAACGAAATAAGGAGGGAAGATGGTGGTATGCCAGCCCGGAATGACCGAGGTGGCGAAGTCCATCGATACAATGGTGTGAACTGAAAGAACGAGAGGCGTGCTGAGACCTGCAAGCACGAGTGAGAGTTCCTCAAAGCGGTGCCATGCACGGGCATTTCCACTCCACCCGAAAGCAAGTATGGAGTAAATGTACCTACGGACGGGGTTAGATGCCTTGATAGCGCGGTCGCGTATGGTGGCAAAATCCGGAATCAGCCCCATATACCAGAACACCAGAGAAACTGAGAAGTAGGTAGAAATAGCGAACACGTCCCAAAGCAGCGGTGAGTTGAAGTTCACCCACATGCTGCCAAACTGATTGGGGAGTGGGAGCACCCAGTATGACACCCAAATCCGACCCATGTGAATACCAGGGAAAAGGGCGGCACAGATTACCGCGAAAATGGTCATGGCCTCGGCCGAACGGTTAATTGACATCCGCCATTTCTGGCGGAACAGCAGCAGGATTGCTGATATGAGCGTTCCTGCGTGACCAATACCCACCCACCATACGAAGTTGGTGATGTCCCAAGCCCAGTCCACCGTTTTGTTAAGACCCCAGGTACCGATACCTACACCGATGGTATAGGTGATGCAACCGAGTCCCCATAGCATGGCCATCAGAGCGATGGAGAACAGGGTCCACCAAGCGCGATTCGCCTTGGTCTCCACCGGCCGGCTCACATCTTCGGTGATCTGGTGGTACGTCTTGTCGTGCAGGATCAGCGGTTCGCGGATCGATGCTTCGTGGCTTGCCATCTACTGTTCAGTGATTGATGGGTTGTTTTTCTTACGATTCGATGCGAGATCAGGCCTTTGCAGTCTCGATATTCCGCACCTTGGTCATGTAGTACACGTTAGGCTGCACACCCACTTCTTCGAGCAAGTTATAGCTCCTCTCATCGGCACGAAGGGCAGCCACACGGGATTCAGTATCGTTCAGGTCCCCAAATACAATGGCGTTGGTCGGGCAAACCTGAGCACATGCACTCTGCACCTCCTCATCCTTAACCTTACGGCCTTCCTTCTTAGCTTTAAGCTTGGCACCTTGGATATTCTGAACACAGAAGCTGCACTTTTCAATCACACCCCTATCGCGAACCACGACATCAGGGTTCAGCACCATACGGCCTAGCTGATCATTGGCCGGATTGGTCCCAAATTCATTGAAACCACCATGGTACTGGAACCAATTGAACCTGCGCACCTTGTATGGGCAGTTGTTTGCGCAGTAACGTGTGCCGATGCAACGGTTGTATGCCATCTGATTCAGACCCTCATTGCTGTGGGTGGTGGCTGCAACTGGGCAAACAGTCTCGCAAGGCGCATGATTGCAGTGCTGGCACATAACAGGCTGGAATGCCACACTGGGTGCTTCGGCAGCAAACTCCATGGCCAGGAATTTGTCGATCGCACTGACACCCTCGGCATGCGCCTTCTCTTCGGTCATATCTGAAGAGTAGTAACGGTCAATGCGCATCCAGTGCATATCACGGCCCCTACGAACTTCCTCTTTGCCTACAACCGGAGTATTGTTCTCACTGATGCACGAAGTCACACAGGCACCACAGCCGATGCACTTGCTAAGGTCAATGCTCATACCCCAACGATGACCCAGCTCAATAGGATGGTCATCCCATAGGTTCACCTTGGAAGGGGGTTGTGGACCATGATTGGTCGTAGCAAGCAGCACTGGCGGGTTTCCGCTTCGCGGATCAGCCTTGTACTCACTGAAAGTTGTCTCCTTCAGGATGCTGCCACGGCCCATTAACGTGTGATGCGTCTGAGTAGCGGCAATCTCATACTTCACATCTGCTTTAGCAACTGTCACGGCTGCGGTTGCCAAACTCGTGGTCCCATCCACCTGAGTGATGAACTGGGCTGCATTCACACCGATGTTGTTTCCGCATTTGCCAGAGGCGGTGCGGCCATAACCCAGAGCAAGCCCGATGGTCCCATACTTCTGACCAGGCTGTGGGTAGGCAGGTGCACGCAGCGTGACCCCGTTAACCGTCACATCCACCATGTCGGCCATGAAATCACCGCGTTCGAGGCGGCTGAGACCGAGCTCCTTCATCTGGGCCGGAGACATGGTAACGTAGTTGTCCCAGCAGACGCGGCTGATGGGATCAGGAAGTTCCTGCAACCAAGGATTGTTGGCATGCGAGCCATCACCAAGGCCTGCCTTCACGTAAAGCTGCAGTTCCCACTCACTTCCCTTGCGGCCAGCAATAGCTCCGGCTGCACCATTTACATCGCCAACAAAGGCCGGCTGAGTGCCGACTGTGACGGCAGAAGGCTCTACAAATCCATTGTAGAGCGCAGTGTTGAAGTGATCCTCAAACAACCCTGCTGATGGTGGGACAGCAGTAGACCAGGTCTGTTTGATATACGAATAAGCATCCATAGGCTTATTGGCCCACATGAGGATGCTCTCCAATGCCTGACGTGTTCCGAAAAGAGGACGTATGGTGGGCTGAGCGAGGGCAAAATGTCCTCCTTTGGGCTCAGCATCCATCCAACTCTCGAGGTAGTGGTTATCCGGGCACAGATAGGTACACTTCTGCGCTGTCTCATCAGCGCGGTCAGATGTAGATATCGAGAGTTTCACCTTACCAATTGCATCGGCAAACTTGGCCCCAGATGCATGGCTGTAAACCGGGTTCACCCCGACCATGATGAGAGCGGCCACATTTCCGCTATTCATCTCAGCCATCAAAGCATCCATGTCTGCATCCACACCGGCACGCAGGTTCACTGGATTTGTCAGATCAATGGTGGCGCCATAGTTACCAAGTAGGGTATTGATGGCGTTGGCCACAGTCTGATCGGCAGGGCTGTTACTTCCACATACCACCAGACACTTACCCTTTGAGCTCCAAAGATCCTCAGCGGCCTTACTCACCTCTGCGTCATAGGAGGTGTCTCCCCCGCTGAGTTTAGCAGCTCCAGACTTGGCCGCCAGCTTGTTGTAAAGAGCTACAAGCGCTGTTCCGCTCTCCGATGGTTTGATCGCCACGCGCACATCAGCATTGGACCCACTGAGCGAAAGGTTGGTCTCAAACTGGTAATGACGGGCAACCTTGCCGCCTTTCACATCACGGACACGGCCGTACTGCACCGCGTTAGCAGTGCTATTGCCCCAAGAAGCGAGAAAATCGGCTCCGATGCTGACAATGACCTCGGCCTTGTCGAAGTTGTAGTCAGGGAAAACACGAACACCGAAGTCTTTCTCGTTGGCCTGAAGGATGCCACTCGCAGAAAGGCTGTCGTATACCACATGTTTTGCGGTAGGGTATGTGGCTATGAAATCAGCAACAGCGCGCTTCATTGAAGGGCTGTTCACTGTTCCTGAAAGGATGACGATTGCCTTTCCTGCCGATGCGGCAGCAGCCAGTTGCGCCTTCACATCACTGTCGACCGCAGTCCAATCGGAGTCTGCTGCCCCGGCCATAGGCCCCTTGGCCCTTGCGCTATCATAAAGAGATAGGACGGATGAGTTGACACGGGCATTGATACCGCCCATGCTCACTTTAGAATTGCGGTTGCCGATCACTTTGATAGGGCGGCCTTCGCGGGTCTTGACCAATACGTTGCAGAAATCAACACCATCCCAATAGGTAGAGGCATACCAGTTAGGCACGCCTGGGAAAACCTCCTCGGGTTTGTTGAGGTAAGGGATGGAACGTGTGACTGGCGTCTCGCAGGCAGCCAGAGTGGCTGCACCGATGGTAAAACCAAGGTATTTGAGAAAATCCCTACGGTTTGTGCCTCCTTCGCCCAATTCCTGACCCATCAGGTCATTGGCCGAAGCCTCTGGGAGGAACTCGCTTTGCGAACGCTCTACGAATTCTGGAGTGGCATGAAGCTCATCAAGCCCTTTCCAGTATTTCTTGTTATTGCTCATTTCAACAGCTTTGCCGAAATCTGAGAGTTGATGTCTTTCAGGTGAGTGATCAATGGTGACACTTGGCGCACTCCAGGCCACCGATCTTATCTACTGTGATGGCCTCACCGTCCAGTTTGCCTTTGTGACGCTTGATGAAGTCATCATAGTATGCGTTGTCAGCCGTCTGTACTGATGTCTCGCGGTGGCAGTTGATGCACCAGCCCATGGTCAGTGGGGCATTCTGCGCCAGAACCGCCTCGTCCTGCACCTCGCCATGACACTTCTGGCACTCAATCTTACCGACAACCACGTGCTGAGAGTGATTGAAATAGGCCAGATCGGGCAGGTTGTGTATGCGTACCCACTTCACCGGCTTGGTGTTAGGGCCATAGGTCTTTGTGGCAGGGTCGAAATCGAGGGCAGCGTAAATCTTAGCGATCTCGCCTTTGCCACTCGGGCCCTGATCCACATAGGTATGGCAATTCATACACACATTAAGAGACGGTATGCCTGCATTCTTACCCTTCTCTGCGGCCGTGTGGCAGTAGACGCAATTGATGCCGTTCTGACCCGCGTGAATCTTGTGGCTGAAGTTGATGGGCTGTTCGGGGCGATAGCCTTCGTACACGCCTACGCCCAAGAGCCAATCGTAGCCGGCCTTGCCGCCTGCCAACAACAGGAACAGGATAGCGACAGCCGTCAGACCCTTGTTCTTGGACATCACCCTGCCAAGGCTGAAAGGATGACGCTCAGGGGCCGGTAACCCGTTCTTATCATTAACCAGAGCCTCAAGCGACCCGCTCACGCTGCCGAGGACCGCAACGAGGACAAGTAGCAGAACAGCAATGAGACCAAGCACTAAGAGCATGGTATCATCGCTCATGGCGTCTGTGGCCTTTGGGCCATCAACAACAGCACCACCATCGGCAGGGGCTGCAGCAGCCGCGGGAGCGGGGGGCGCCTTCACATAGTTGAGGATGGCCTTAATCTCATCGTCCGAGAGGTACTCGAACGCGGTCATCTGGCTCTTGTTGTTCTCGTTAAAGATCTTAACGGCATAGGCATCGCCACTGGCGATCATGGCCGAGGAGTTCTTCACCCACTTGATCAGCCATGCCTCGGCAGGTTGGGGCACGCGGTCAAAAACACCTTTGAGACCCGGACCCACCAGCTTGGTGTCGTCAACTTTGTGGCACGAGGCACAGTTCTGTTTGAAAAGCTTCTCACCGTCCTGTGCTGAGGCCGATGCCGTGGCCACGAAAAGAGCTGCGAAAAGGAGTAGGGCCTGAATGGCCTTGAGTGTCCCTGAGATGCGTCCTTTGTCCATCAACGCTGGGTTTGCGGCTTGTTTTGGGCTTACACAGGCCTCTTTCAGGCCGCTGCAAAAATATAGGAATCGCTCACCATCAGGAGGCCGATCGCATCATCCATCCAATTTAGATTCGTTCTAAATTATCGAGAGATGATAATGGCCTGATCAACAGTGAACGGTGTGAAAAACAGGTCACCCCATTCTCATCAAATCACCCATAATTGATGCACTTTTGGAGCCGATATGAAGCGCGTTCTGAGCATTGTGAGCAACAAGTATGTGGTGACCACCACCCTGTTTGTGGTATGGATGCTGTTCATTGATCAGGACAACGTCATCAATCAGGTGAAGGCGCGGATGAAACTGGCCAAGCTTGAGCACGAGCGCGAATTCTATCAAAATGAGATTGCCAAGGGCAAAGAGGAGCTGAGCGTGCTGCAGAACGACCACATCATGCTTGAGAAGCTGGCCCGCGAGAAGTACCTTATGAAGCGCGAGGACGAAGAGATATTCATCTTCAGCGGCCGTTGAGCCCATCGGCCACGTGGAACTACTGAAACAACTGTGTTCGATCCATGCCCCATCGGCCGATGAGGGGGCAATGACCGCCTTTGTGCTTGACCACATAGCCCAACACAGCCATGGATGGAAAGTACAGCCCAAGGTGCTGAGCGGTGGGGACCTGGAGGAGAACATCATCCTGGTTTTCGGAGATAGCCCGCGCACGGCTGTGTTTGCGCACATGGACAGCATCGGGTTCACAGTGCGCTACGGTAGGCAACTGGTCAGGATAGGAGGGCAAGTACTGAAGGATGGGCTGGAGCTGGTGGGTTCAGATTCGCAGGGCCATGTGGAGGCAAGGCTGAAAGTGAAGGATGGCGAGGCCACATACCGCGCCACCCGACTCATTGACCGCGGCACCTCTTTGACGTTCAGACCCGATTTCCGCCTGACGCGCAACCACGTTCAATGCTGCTACCTGGACAACCGTCTGGGTGTATGGGTGGCGCTGCGGCTGGCCGAGACCCTGACCGATGGCATCATTGTGTTCAGCACACGCGAGGAGCACATGGGCGGGGCTGTGAGCCACATGGCATCCATCCCATATAATAGGTATGGGATCACCCAGGCCCTGATAAGCGATATCACATGGGTCACGGAGGGTGTGCGTCCAGGAAAGGGAGTGGCCATCTCGATGCGCGACAGCGGCCTTCCACGGAAAAAGTACGTTGACAGGATCATTGCCCTGGCGCGAACCTCAGGCATCCCGTTCCAGCTCGAGGTGGAAGGGGCCGGTGGCAGTGATGGGACAGAACTTCAGCGTAGCCCCTACCCTATCCAATGGTGTTTCATCGGGGCAGCGGAACAGCATGTGCACACGCCCGATGAGAAGGTGCACCTGGCCGACATCGACTCTATGCTGGCCATGTACCGCTACCTGATGGAGCGGTTGTGAGAGCACTCACCTGACCTCGGGGCCCATCACCTTTTCCCATGCATCCACAAGTGTCTGCGGGGCACGTTGTGGGCGGTTGGTGTGGCGGTTTATGAAACACATCTCGGTAAGGGCCTCGTTGATCAGACGGCCCTCATTATTATATGTGAGGTAGTAGAACGTTACCCTTGCCCGAGGGCGCTCGCGCACCTCGGTGACTATGGTGAGCTCCTCGTCATAAAAGGCAGGGAACAGATACTTGATCTCGTAGCGCGACACAGGCATGAGCACACCCTGCTCCTCGACCTCGGCATACGATATGCCCAACGCCCTGATGGCCTCTACGCGGGCCACCTCGAAATAGGCGGCATAGTTGCCATAATAAACATAACCCATGCGGTCCACTTCAGAGTACCTTGGGCGCAACTTGCAACGGTGCACAAAGGCGGTGACAGGTCTTTCCATGGTAATCAAAGATAGGTGTGAGACAGTATGCGGCCCCTTGTGCCGAATCGGGGGCGGCCTGTGGTCAGGTGAACCGCTGACCCCCTTTTTTCAGTGGCGGATAGTGCATCAAACATTTTTGATAAACAAGGGGTGAACGGTTTTTTTTTCCTCTTTTTTTTCCAAAGTTTTGCCTTCGTCCGAAAGGGAACGGGACCCTGCCCAGAACCCATTTCGGAATAAGTTGAAGGTCAAATGTTAACCCATCATTATCTGACTACATGGTGCTGAACAAGGATTGTAAGGAGGTCTGGGAGAACTGCTTGAAGGTAATACGGGACAATGTGCCGTATCAGGGTTTCAGGACATGGTTCGAGCCGATTGTACCTATTAAGCTGGAGGGCAACGTGCTCACCATCCAGGTGCCCAGCCAGTTCTTCTATGAGTGGATCGAGGAACACTATGTGACCCTGCTCAAGAAGACCATAAAGAAGGAACTCGGGGCGGAGGGAAGGCTGGAGTACTCCATCATCATGGAGAATGCCTATGCCAACGGCAAGCCTTTCTCGGTGAAGGTGCCGGCCAACTCGGCCACCACGCGCAATGAGCCTGTGGCCATGCCTGTGGACCTGAACCGCCAAGGGGCCATCAAGAACCCGTTCATAATACCGGGCCTTAAGCCGGTGACGGTTGACAGTCAGCTGAACCCGAGCTACACGTTTGACAATTTCATTGAAGGTGACTGCAACCGGTTGGCCCGTTCGGCCGGATTTGCCGTGGCAGGCAAACCGGGAGGCACTGCATTCAACCCGCTGCTGATATATGGCGGGGTGGGACTGGGCAAGACCCACCTGGCGCACGCCATAGGCATTGAAGTGAAGGAGCAGCACCCCAATAAGACGGTGCTCTACGTGTCGAGCGAGCGGTTCACCCATCAGTTTGTCGACTCGCTGCGCAACCACACGCACAACGATTTCCTGCACTTCTACCAGATGATAGATGTGCTGATAGTGGACGATGTGCAGTTCTTCGCGGGCAAGGAGAAGACGCAGGATGTGTTCTTCGCCATATTCAACCACCTGCACCAGAACGGGAAACAGATAGTACTGACCAGCGACAAGGCCCCAGTGGAGCTGCAGGGCATGGAGCAGCGGCTGCTGTCGCGCTTTAAGTGGGGCCTGTCGGCCGATCTGGGCAACCCAGAGCTGGAGACGAGGATAGCGATACTGCGCAAGAAGCTGTATCACGATGGCATTGAGATGCCCGATGATGTGGTGGAGTATCTGGCCTACAGCATAGGCACCAACATACGCGAGCTGGAAGGGGCGCTCATATCGCTGCTTGCACAGGCATCGTTGAACAAGAAGGCCATCAACCTGGACCTTGCCAGGAAGATGATTGACAAGTTTGTGAAGAACACGGCCCGCGAGATCAGCATCGACTTCATACAGAAGGTGGTGAGCGACTACTTCGAGATGCCCATTGAGCTGATGAAGTCGAAGACGCGCAAGCGCGAGGTGGTGCAGGCCCGACAGATAGCGATGTATTACGCCAAGAGCCTTACCAAGAGCTCGCTGGCCACCATAGGCATGCAGTGTGGCGGTAAGGACCATGCCACGGTGCTGCATGCGTGCCGCACGGTGAACAACCTGATGGAGACCGACAAGCGCTTCAAAGGATACATTGATGAGCTGGACAGGCTCATCCGCCCGCACTGATGCATGCCCCGCCCACCCGGGTGCTGATGGTGTGCCTGGGCAACATATGCCGCTCGCCCATGGCAGAGGGAATACTGCGCCAGAGGGCCGCAGAGGCGGGCCTGAACATAGAAGTGGACAGCGCAGGAACGGCCGACTATCACGTGGGCGAAGCCCCCGACCGCAGGGCACAGCAGGCCCTGGCCGAACATGGAATGGACATCTCGGGCCTGAGAGGGCGGCAACTTAAAGCAACCGACCTTGATACCTTCGACCATATTCTGGTGATGGACCGCAGCAACCTGCGCAACACCCTGGCCCTGGCCCGCACAGAGGCCCAACGCCAGAAGGTGCGCCTGCTGCTGCCCGATGCCAGCGAGGTGCCCGACCCATACTATGGCGAGATGGATGGCTTCAGGGCGCTGTACCTCATGCTGGATGATGCCGTTGGGCAACTGTTGCGCAACACCCTGAGATGAGCGGTACGCTGTATCTGTTTCCGGTTTGGCTGGGCGAGCAGGACACCCAGCGGTTGCTGCCGGCCTACAACCTTGAGGTGATGGACCGCCTGCGCCATGTGGTGGTGGAGAACGAGCGCACCGCCCGCAGATTTTTGAGGGCATGGGGATACAAGGGGAGTTTTGATGAGCTGGAGCTCATTGTGTCCGACAAGGACAACGAGGCGGATGTGCTGGACGGCCCCATAGGGCTACTGCTGCAGGGCCACGATGTGGGACTGATGAGCGAGGCGGGCTGCCCCGGTGTGGCCGACCCGGGCCAGCGCCTGATAGCCCAGGCACAGCAGATGAACTTGCGCGTGGTGCCCCTGGTGGGGCCGAGCAGCATACTGATGGCGCTGATGGCCAGCGGACTGAACGGCCAACAGTTCAGCTTTATAGGCTACCTGCCCATTGACAGGGCACAGCGCACCAAGGCCCTGCGCGACATGGATGCCGCCATGAGGCGCACGGGAGGCAGCTACATCTTTATGGAAACCCCGTATCGCAACATGGCCCTGCTGGATGATGCCCTGAGGCACCTTGGCCAGGACATCAGGCTATGCGTGGCGGTGGACATAACCCTGCCCACCGAGCAGATACGCACCATGACCGTGGGCGAATGGCGCACCCACCGCCCGGATCTGGCCAAACGGCCGTGCATGTTTGTGGCGGGGAAGTGAATGGCGAACTGGTTGTTGATGGCTGTCCTGAGCATGGTTGGGCCCTACTAAGCCGCACCTGAGGCAATAGCTGACTTCCTTCTTAGGGGCTGAAATGGATCGCAGCATTGAAATTGGTGGGGAGTGTCGCGAACTGAGTCGGTCAAGGAGTCCTACAGATTAGTGACAGAACCTGACAGATCGGTCTCGGAACCCCACAGATCACACATGGAACCCCACAGATCGCTGGCGGAACCTGGCAGATCGGTTCCGGAACCCCACAGATCACCCAAGGAACCCCACAGATTGCTGGCGGAACCTGACAGATCGGTCCCGGAACCCCACAGATCACACATGGA
>JBIKWM010000085.1:0-3755 GCA_044356305.1 Flavobacteriales bacterium | reverse complement strand
GGCAACGGACAGGTCCGCCGCGGTAGCGGATCCGTCTTCGATTCTCCGAAGCAAATCTGACGCGACGGCCTCGTGCAGCGCACTAAGCATCTTGTCAAGCTTGGTCATAGTAAAGCCTTTGCGACGATCGTGACTAGGGTGGATGCAGCAATGCCGACGATCGCGGCCATGCCGAGAACAAAGGAGCGGGAGTGCTCAAGCTCACGAAGTCGTTCGTCGTGAGACTTGAGCTGCTCCTCTTGGATACGCTGCATTTGCAGAATTGCGTCCATCTTTCCCTCAAGACGGCCGAGGGCAAGCATGACTTCCGCGTCAGTATGGGTACTCATGCTTAAATTCCGCTGACGTATGCGTGCTTGATCAGATAGTAAACCGTGCCATTCGACACAGTAAATCCGGCGGTAATGTTCGGGAGATTGAACGTCGTCGTGCCATTACCAGCACCGAAAGTCGTTCCGAGAATGGCGAAGAGATCGGCATACCCCGTCCTGCTGATCGCTCCGCCATTACATGAGAGGTATCCGAACGGAAGGAAGTTTCTAGGCCACACGATGATCGTGCCGATTGGAATGGCATAATTAATGCCGACGTTTACTGCGGCCATTTCTTGTTCGCCGGGATCTGCCGTGAACTCGCTCAAGAAATTGTCCGTCTTGAGGAGATTCGTGGTCATTGCCGAATCAATTGTGTTTAGTGACATGTGTTATTCCTTCGTTACGTTGCAACGCGGAGACTGAATTCAAACCTAAAGCTGGAAGTTGCCGCGAGAAGCGACGGTGGAAACGCGGCTGGCGTTGTGCCGCCACCGAGTGTGTAGTAGAAGTCAAACTGGCTACCAGAAGTACCAATTATCAAATTGGTCACATTTGAAGCCAAATTTACCCAATAAGCAGTAGACCAACTGCTATCTTGAGCACTCCACGGAAGATTTCTGATTCTGATTGTTCCCGTTCCGGCCGTGGTAATGGCTGAAAGCGCGATCGTACAATTACCAAAGATTCGGTTTCCGATTCTAGTGTAATTTATCGTCTTAGCCGAAAGTGTATAACTTCCGTTTGTAGTCGATCCTCCAAAGTCAGCATTTTCAATTGTGTGAGTTGCCTCAACATACGCATCCAGCGTGTTGGCGTTGGCGGACGAAACAATAGTGGCCGGAAACTGAATGTTTCCGTTTGCGTTGATGACTCCAGTACAAGTCGTTGCTCCGCCAACGCTCAGCGTCGAGCTAACAGACGCCGTTCCGGTAACGGCAATACCAGTAGACGCGACAGACCCGGCCACGTTGAGGGCGTGGGTTGCGGACGTACCACCCTTAATCCCGACTCCGTTGGTGTCAACTCGTAGATTAGGTGTTGCCAAATTCGGCTGCGTAACAAGCGAACTCCAAGCGGACCATGTGCCGGAGAAGCGCGTCCGGTAGTGGATGCCGGAGAGCGGCGAGTTGTACGGGATCGCGAACTGGGTCATGTTGCCGTTGCCGTTTTTGGAGTTGTACTCGAACGAGAACGGGTGGAAGTAACGATCTACTCCGTCAAGCGCAAGCGGCCCGTTGCTTGAGGTCGAGGGGAGCAGCAGCGTGTATCCGCTTCCCGATCTCGCGTTGGTTTCGTGGTCCCAGTCGAGCGTCCCGCCCGTGGTCTCCGCGCCGATTCCGCCAATTAATTGCTTTGCATCTACAATCAGGTCGCCAGTAGTGCGAATGTTACCTCGGACATCAAGTGTTTCTTCTGGGGCATTTGTCAGAATTCCGACACGATCAGAAGTCGTGTTGACATTTAGGTTGTAAGTCGGACCCCCAACATTCAAGTCGCTATTGCAGTTAAGTCCGTTGTTTACTGTTGCTCCGTCCGTGAAATTAGCATGCCCACCAAAGTCAATTGGCGCATTAAAGGACAGAACATTTCGAGATGTTCCGAAGTTTCTTACAACAATATTGCTTGTTCCGGCGGGCGGGGCCGCAACAAAGGTAAGAACCCCTGCGCCGCTGACGGTATAGTTTGTAGTTGGCCGCTGCAAAACTCCGCCAACCTCGACAATGAACATATTTGCGTCGGTTGTCGCCGGGGCGGGCGAAGAAAGAGTGAACGATGTCGTGGCTCCTGTGCCGCTAAAGGCCCAAGACTGCGGATTCGCAATCGCTGTGCCGTACAGAGAAAGGCCGTCAACATAAGACCTAGTTACAGCGTCTGATGCGGTAAGCGGAGCACCAAGGTTGGTAATCCGCAGATTCTTTGCGTCCCATGCAGTTTCTGAGATATTCCTTCCAAGAGCCCCTGATCCAGTATCGTTAGATTCCTGAACCAAATACACCATCTGTTGATTGCTTTTATCCAGATCATCCGCAGTCAGGACAGATCCGTTTGAATAATCAACGATCGGGACATTGTTTGGCGCGGCCTGTAGACCCGGTGTCTCTCGATAAATCTGAAGAATGTCCGCAGCAACGAGGGGAGCAACAAGGGTGATTCGTGGAGACGGGGACGTACTGATCGTGTAATCAGTCGTCAGCGTAAGTGCCGTCCCATTCTTCTTAACCTTGACATGCGAAAGAGAAATGTACGGAAACGTAAACAGGAACGGCCCGGTTCCGGTTTGAGATGTGTACAGGACGTAAGAAAGAGGCATTTAGTGAAGCTCCTAGTTAACGAGTGGTCGATTCTTCCGGCAGATTGCTGCCGATCTTCTCTTCAAGTGCAGACAAGGCTTGCCCGATGATGTAGAACCGGGAACCCGGAATCGACATCCTGAGGTTGTGAAGGTCTTTCTGGCTGTAGTCGTAATCGGAATTCAGCAGAGCGCGGGTAGGGCCGCGAACCGCTTTATAGGCGCGGTCAATCACGGCCCACGCGGGTGTCGCCGTCAAATCAAGCGGATTAGAGGATAGACCCGTGTATCGGATTCGATCTCCGAATGTGCTTCGCCCGAAAGCGAAGTTGGAGATCGCGTCCGTTCCCGCGATGAGCATGAAGTTTTCCGTAGGACCGGAAGCAAACATAGCCGCCGCGGCTCCAACAGAGAAGTTTTCCTCCGCAAACTTCCTACGCTTCTTCTCGTCGGAGATCGCGGCGTAATCAAGACGCTTACGGGCCTGTTGCGTCATCAACGCCATGATACCAGTAAGTAGGTATTCCTTGACGACGACACCGTCAGCCCGCTGGGCCGAGGTCTTCAGGAACGAGTCAATGCCCTTCAGGTTGAACGTCCTGAACTGGGTCATCAGCTTGCCGATCGGAGTAAAGAAGAACTTGTGAAAGTCGCCGCGAGTCGGCGGATCCTGAATCGTGGCAATGACGCCACGTTCCATAAAGGTCATAAACGTCCTGAATGTCTCGTTATCCCACTTATCTTCATTCAGGGCGATCACTCGTCCACGCTCATCCACCTCCGCGTACTTGGATACCGAGGCGACAATTCGCTTGTATTGCTCCATAGAGACACCCCATTGCTTCACGAGTGTCTCAGCGAAGTCCTTGTCCCCCGCCGTTCCAATCCTATAGAGACGCTGAATCATCGACATCGCAGTCAGATGCTGCGTAGCCGACGTAATCGGGGCCAGACCGCTAATGTCCGCAAAGGCGAATACGGCGGCGTCCAGCGTGGCATCGAACTTGGCAAGCTTACGGGCCATTGCCTGATACCACCCCTGCCGAATATGCGGGGGATACTGATTCAGCGCATCATCGATACGGCCAGTAGTGCGGCGGATACGGTCAGAAGCCAGACCAAAAGTCTGTTCAAGTAGGAGCGTGACTTCA
>JBIKWM010000026.1:0-45350 GCA_044356305.1 Flavobacteriales bacterium | reverse complement strand
TCTGGGCCTCTTCCATGAATTCCCGTACCACGGCATCCTGCGGCCCTTCGCCATATTCGAGCCCGCCACCTGGAAATTTAAGATATGGTCTGCCAGCAATCACTTCGTGCGAAAGCAGCACCATGCCTTGCTGTACCAACAGGCCATACACCCGCACATTGAAGCGGTCGATGCTCACGCAGTTCAGTTGATGGGCACAGGTCCGGTCCCGGTGACGGGCACAGTGGCCGAATAGGCGATCAAGCGATCAATGATCTCGTCAGATGGCGAGCGCAATGGGCCGTTGTAGGCGTCTTCTAGCAGGCGGATCAGCACATGGTCGCGAAGCACATCGTTGCTCGCATACCTGTCATTCTCCATCATGTCAGCAGGGGTAAAGTTCACTACCATCCGTTCGGGTGTAAGTTGTTCATGAGGGGGCTGTAACGCAGGCTTGTTTACGATATTGTGTAAACGTACAAAAAAAAAGCCCCACCGAACGGCAGGGCTCTTTGCTTCCTGATGTTGTGACGCTCAGTCCTGAGACTCGGTCTTGATGTGCTTCTGATAACGGCTGCGGAACCGGTCCACACGGCCTGCGGTGTCCACAAGCTTCATCTTACCGGTGAAGAACGGGTGCGATGTGTTTGAGATCTCCAGTTTAACCACCGGATACTCGTTACCATCTTTATAGGTGATGGTCTCCTTTGTCTCAACGCATGAGCGGGTGATGAACTCCTCACCGTTTGACATGTCCTTGAACACAACGAAGCGGTAGTTGCTTGGGTGGATGCCTTCTTTCATGGCGCGTATCCTCTTTTTTGAACGGGCGGCAAATGTAAACAAATTCTGGGTCGATATAAGGGGTGGATTGATTTATTCCCTTTGTACACAATAAACACACCTTGATGGCCGTTGCTGCGGCCATACATTTGGCCGCCCATGAGACTGCTCCGTTCCCTTGCCCTTGTTCTGTTGGTGCTCCCCGCCCTTTTGCCATCGTGCCAGAAGGAGACTTTCAGCGATGGCGCACTGGCTTTCAGTGCAGATACGGTGATCTTCGACACGGTGTTCACCACCATAGGTTCGGTGACAAAGCAATTCAAGGTGTATAACCGTAGCACCGACAGGGTGCTGATCTCGGATATCGCCCTTGCGGGCGGCACCCAGAGCAAGTACCGGATCAATGTGGACGGACGCTCAGGGGTGAACATCAAGGATGTCGAGATAGAGGGCAACGACAGCATTTTCGTATTCGTGGAGGTGACATTGGACCCCAACAATGCGGCCAATCCGATGATGGTGACCGACAGTGTGGTATTCGTCACCAACGGGGTGATGCAGGATGTTGATCTGGCTGCATGCGGATGGGACGCTATTTTCCAATATCCGACCGACTACCTGCCCGGGCTCGGCAGCTATTCAGTGATTGATTGCAACACCGTCTGGAACAGTACCAAGCCCATTGTGATCTATGGATGGGCGGTGGTTGACAGCCTATGCACACTCACCATCACCGAGGGAACCAACATATTCATCCACAAATATTCTGGCATGTTGGTGTATAGGGGCGGCACCTTGCATGTGCATGGCACCAAGGACCTGCCTGTCACATTCGCCAGCGACCGCATCGATGAGTTTTACCGCGATCAGGCCGGTGAATGGGACCGTATCCTGTTTTACGAAGGCAGCGTGGGCAACACCATCGACCATGCCATTATCAAGAACGGCAGCATCGGTATTCAGGTGAACGACCCATATGCCAATTCCGTCTCAGCCTCGCCCCAGGTCCTTATCACCAACACGCAGGTGCACAACATGAGTGCGGTGGGCCTGCTCTGCTACGGTGCAAACGTATCTGGCTACAACAACGTGTTCGGCAATGCAGGGCAGCACAGCATGGCGCTGGTATTTGGCGGCAAGTACAATTTCAAACACTGCACCTTGGGCAACAGTTGGAGCACGGGCAACCGCCAGTCGCCCCTGCTGCTTATCAACAACTGGTTCGAATACGAGGACGGGCTGGTGGGCAATGCGCTGAGCGAGGCCTATTTCGGCAACTGCATCATCTGGGGAAGCAATACAACCGAGGTGAGCCTCGACCCGGTGGCCGGATTCACCTTCAGCCCAAAATTCGACCGTTGCCTCATCAGGGCCGATGAGGAGGAACTCGATATGACCGACCCCTTGAAATTCGCTAACACGGTGCTGAACGAAGACCCGGAGTTTGTAGATCCGGTGGAGGAGCAGGATTTCAGCCTCGACACGCTCAGCCCGGCAAAGGACAGAGCCGATATACTGATCACCAATTCGCTCCCCGAGCTGTTCAATGATCTCTTGGGCAACCCACGGTTCAACGATGCGGCACCCGACCTCGGGGCCATAGAGCGGGTGGAGTGACCATTCATTCACGATTGATGAAGACCATTTTCAGGGAAGGGACCTTTGCCGATAGGACAGTCCTGATAACCGGTGGCGGCACAGGCATAGGACTGCGCACCGCGCTCGAGTTTGGCCTGTTGGGTGCGAGTGTGGCCATTGCCAGCCGCAAACCCGAGAATCTCGAGGCAGGGCTTTCAGAGCTCCGCAACGCGGGGGTGAATTGCATGGCCGCGGTGTGCAACATTCGCGATGAGGAGAGTGTGAAGGCCTGCATCAGTGAGGTGATGGAGCGTTTCGGGCCCATTCATGTGCTGGTGAACAATGGTGGCGGGCAGTTCCCATCACCGGCCGAGTTCATTAATCGAAAGGGATGGACCGCTGTGATTGAGACCAACCTCACTGGCACCTTCTTCATGTGTCAGGAGGTTTTCAACCGCTGCATGGCGCAACATGGCGGCAGCATTGTGAGTGTGACGGTCGATAACCGCAACGGATTCCCCATGATGGTGCATACCGGGGCTGCCCGTGCGGGGGTCGAGAACCTTACACGAACACTGGCCAACGAGTGGGGCCGCTACGGGGTGCGCATCAACTGCGTGGCGCCAGGCACCATTGCCAGCAGCGGCCTCGACCGCTACGACCCGCAGTTCCGTGAGTTCATATACGGCTATGGCAAGAACAACCAGACACACCGCCTGGGCACCGAGGCCGAGGTGGCCTCAGCCATAGTATTCCTAAGCAGTCCGGCAGCCAGCTTCATCACCGGGCAGACCCTCCGTGTCGATGGTGGCCAGAGCATCTACAATCCGCTCTTCCCCCCGGCCGATAACGACAGGAATCCGCCCTTCGGGGCCTGAGACCCTTTCAACATACCGGTGTTGAATGATGCGGGGGCGTTGCCGCAGGGGCCATGGGTGCTCCGGTACTTTTGATGGTATGAAGCGACTTATGCAACCCGCCATGGGCCTGGCCCTGGCCGCCCTGATGATATCCACCGCCTCGTGCGTGAGCGAGCGCAGGTTCAATGACGAGGTGACGCGTGCACAGCAGTGCGAAGAGGAAAGGGCCCGGCTCAAGAGCGAGACCATAGACCTGCAGGCCAAGATGGCCGAACTGGGGGCCGACCTCGATCAGGCCCGCAAGCGCCTCGCAGCCCTACAGGGCGACACCTCTGTGATGGGCACATCGCTGCGCAAACTCACCACCAACTACGACAAGCTGAACGAGACCTACGAGCGCATGCTCTCGCAGGTGGAGCGCCTGCGCGAGGGGTCCATGGCCGATGCCCGAAAACTCAACGACCAGCTCGATGCCACCCGTACCGACCTGCAGAGGCGCGAGGAAGAGGTGCGCAAATTGGAGCTGGCATTGGCTAAGAAAGAGGGGAACCTCGAGCAGCTCGGTCGGTCGCTCAGCCAGCGCGAGGCCCGCGTTAAGGAGCTCGAGGGCATTTTGGCACGAAAGGACAGCGCAGTGGTGGCCCTTAAGGACAAGGTGGCCGCGGCCCTCATGGGTTTCAGGGATCAGGGGCTCACCGTGGAGCAGCGCAACGGCAAGGTGTATGTGAGCATGGATGAGAAACTCCTCTTTGCCAGCGGCAGTTGGGTCGTGGATGCCAAGGGCTCAGAGGCCCTTAAGAAACTGGCCAAGGTGCTCGAGACCCAGTCTGGGGTGAACATTCTGGTAGAAGGCCATACCGACAACGTGCCCTACAAGGGGACGGCTCAGGTGAAAGATAACTGGGACCTGAGCGTGATGCGGGCCACCGCCATTGTGCGCACCCTGCTCACAGGCAGCAGCCTCAGCACCGGACAGCTCACCGCAGCCGGACGTGGCGAGTATATGCCCATAGCCCCCAACGACACCCCCGAGGGCCGCGCCCGCAACCGCAGGAGCGAGATCATCATCACCCCAAAGCTGGACGAACTGTTCAGAATACTAGAACGGAATTGAGGGTAGGGCCTCAGATGCTGTCCATGCCCAGCAGTAGCACAGGGTTCTCCATCAACTTCTTGAACGTCTGAAGAAATTCAGATCCCTTGGCCCCGTCCACCACGCGATGATCGCACGATAGGGTGACGCGCATCGTATGGCCGGGCACTACCTGACCGTTGCGCACCACAGAATCCTCCACTATGGCGCCAATGGCCATGATGCAGGCATCGGGCGGGTTGATGATGGCCGTGAACTCCTCAATCCCGAACATGCCGAGGTTGCTCACCGTGAAGGTGTTGCCCTCCCAGTCAGCAGGCTGTAGTTTTTTATCGTGGGCCTTCTTGGCCATGTCGCGCACCTCAGTGGCAATCTGGCTCAGGGTCTTGGTGTCGGCAAAGCGAACCACGGGCACCAGCAGACCCTCGTCCACAGCCACGGCCACCCCGATGTGCACATGGCTGTTGTAGCGTATGAAGTCGCCCCGCCACGAGGCATTCACAGCCGGGTGCTTCCTCAACGCCATTGCACATGACTTGATGATGATGTCGTTGAACGACACCTTGGCAGAGGCCACCTCGTTGATAGCCCTGCGGGCATCGACCATGGCGCCCATATCGATGCGCATGGTGAGGTAAAAGTGAGGTGCTGAGAATTTGCTCTCGCCCAGCCTGCGGGCTATAGTCTTGCGCATCTGCGACACCGGCTCATCGCGGTGGGCCTCCTGCTGCACGGACATGCGAGCCGCACCGGTGCCGGTGTGAGCATCCACATCGCGCTTTATGATGCGGCCACCATCTCCACTGCCGGCCACCCTGCGCAGGTCTATGCCTTTTTCCTCGGCCAATCTGCGGGCTAGGGGCGATGCAAGCATACGGCCATTGTCTCTGGCCTGTATTGGCGCACTCTGAATGGTCGCTGGTGTTGGGGCCACGGAGTCCTGCTCAGGTGCCACGGGTGCCGAAGCCGTAACCGTAGCAGCTGCGGGTTCGGGTGAGGCAGTTGCGGGTGCAGGCGCGGCCTGTTTCGGAGCAACGTTCTTCTCTGCTGCCAGCAGGGCGCTGATATCCTCGCCCTCAGCCCCGAGCACGGCCAATATGGAATCAATGGGGGCCGACTTGCCCTTCTCCACCCCGATGTGCAGCAGCACCCCGTCCTGGAATGACTCAAATTCCATGGTGGCCTTGTCAGTCTCAATCTCGGCCAGGAGCTCACCGTTCTTCACCCGGTCGCCCACTTTCTTGTGCCATTCGGCCACCACGCCCTCGGTCATGGTGTCGCTCAGTTTGGGCATTCTCACTATCTCGGCCATATCAGGGGCTTTTAGCTTTTAGCCATTAGCTTTTAGCTAAGGCATGTTCAATTTTTAATGAATGGATAATCCGAATGGGCGTAAACGTCCTCGAAGAGGTCTTCCGCTTTGGGGAAGGGCGAATCCTCGCTGAACTGCACCGCATCGTCAACTTCCTCTTTGACGCTGGTGTTGATGGCCTCGAGTTCCTCATCCGTGGCCCATTTGTTCTTGATGATGGTATCGAGCACCACCTGCACGGGGTCCTGCTTCCGGTATTCCTCCACCTCTTCCTTGGTGCGGTACTTGGCCGGGTCGCTCATGCTGTGGCCGCGGTAACGGTAGGTCTTTACCTCAAGCAGTGTGGGACCATCGCCCTTGCGGGCGCGCTCCACCGCCCTGCTAACGGCTTCGTGCACCGCCTCGCAGCTCATGCCGTCCACTGGTTCGCTGGGCATCTCGTAGGCATGGCCCAGTTTGTACAGGTCCTTCACGTTCGATGTGCGCTCCACGCTGGTGCCCATCGCGTAGTTGTTGTTCTCAATGATGAAGATGACAGGCAGTTTCCAGGTCATGGCCATGTTAAGGGCCTCGTGAAATGCTCCCTGGCGCACAGCGCCATCGCCCATGTAGCACAGGGTCACGTTGTCATTGCCCATATACTTGTCGGCAAAGGCGATGCCCGCCCCCAGTGGCACCTGTCCGCCCACAATGCCGTGCCCACCAAAGAAATGATGCTCCTTGCTGAACATGTGCATACTGCCGCCCTTGCCTTTGGAGCAACCGGTGACCTTGCCATACAGTTCGGCCATTACGGCACGGCTCGAAACGCCCAATGCGATAGGGTGCACGTGGTCGCGATAGGCGGTTATAAAGCGGTCGCCCTTGCGGGTGGCCTCGAGGCTGCCTACCACCACGGCCTCTTGGCCGATGTAGAGGTGACAGAATCCCCGTATCTTCTGTTGGATGTAGAGCTGCCCGGCACGTTCCTCAAACTTGCGCCAGAGCAGCATGTCGCGGTACCACTTCAGGTACGTCTCCTTACCGAATCGCTTCTTCGCCATGATGGGGCGAAGGTAGTCTCTCAGCGTTTTTCGTCCTCACCGTACCGGCCCGGCCCTCAGCCCATCGGCCTTGAAGGCGAAGGGCAGCAACTGGTTGGCATCGTCAATGATCATGGCCCTGTCGGCACCGACCAGAATGAGGCGTATGGGTCGCTGCTGCCGGTGGGCGTATTCGCAGATCACCTGCCTGCAGCCGCCACAGGGGGTGAGGGGTTCGGTGATATCGAACCGCTCAGTGCGGGCCACTATGGCAATGGTATCGACCTCCACACCCGGGTGGTTGGCACCGGCACTGAACAGCGCCACACGCTCGGCACACAGGCCCGAAGGGTAGGCCACATTCTCCTGATTGCTGCCATGCACAATGGTGCCATCGGCCAGACGTACCGCAGCACCTACCAGAAAGCGCGAATAGGGCGCATAGGCCCGTGTGGTCATGGCATCAGCCGCTACAGCGAGAGCGCGGTCCTGCGCTGTAAGTTCACTAACCGGGAGCTCATCAGCCTGGAAATGAAAGCTGATCTTTTTCATTGTGCCCTGTAAATGAGTGCCACGGCCGATGCATGCACGCCTTCCTCGGCCCCGATGTAACCCAGTTTCTCGTTGGTCGTGGCCTTAATGCTCACCGCATCGGCACCGATGCACAGAATGGGTGCCATGACGTTGCGCATGGCGGGTATGTGCGGCTTGATGCGCGGGCGTTCCATCACCAGCGTGCAGTCCACATTGCCTATCAGAAAGCCTTCGGTATGGATGAGCTCCACCGTGCGGGCCAGGAGCAGCTTGCTGTCAATGCCTTTGAATTCGGCCGATGTGTCGGGGAAGTGATGCCCGATGTCGCCCAGAGCGGCCGCCCCGAGCAGGGCATCGCACACAGCATGGAGCAGCACATCGGCATCGCTGTGGCCCACAGCCCCTTTGCTGTGATCAAGCCTCACACCACCCAGCCAGAGCTCGCGCCCCTCGGCCAGCCGGTGCACATCAAATCCGTATCCTATCCTGAACGGGAATGCGCTCATTCCTCGGGCTTGCCGTCATCCTTGGTCTTATCCTTCTTTTTCAGGTTGGCGAAATCGAAGGTGAGTGTGAAACGCAACGTGTTCTGCAACGGGTGGTTCTGCTGGGTGGGTATCAGGTAGGCGAAGTCGATGCCGAACACATTGTAGCGGATGCCTGCCCCTATGGTGAAGAACTGGCGGTTGCCCTTGGTCACATCCTCGTGAAAATAACCAGCCCGTACGCTGAACAGCTTCTGGTACCAATACTCCAGCGCAATGCTGTGGTTCACCTCCTTCCACTCTTCGGCCGAACCGCCCGGGGCATCGGCAAAGCTCTGGAAAATGGCTGCAGGTACACTTACGTTGGGATCTTTGCCAGCTGTGATCTGACCATAATTTGGGTTGTCAATGGTGTCGCCATCCACTACGATCTGAGCATTTCTGTCATATTGAGGCGGTGTGGGCACCAGCAGCTTGTTGAGGTCGTAGTACACGCCAAGGCTGTTGTGATCATCGAACCACATGCGGAAACCCACCCCGAACCGGAAGTTCATGGGAATGAAGTCCTCTTCGTTGTTCTGGGTGTAGCTCATCTTGGAGCCCAGATTCGAGAAAACAATACCCGCGCTGATCTCAGTCTTCTTTTTGGCTATCTCCACCCTTTGGGTGCGGTAGTAAAACGAGATGTCGGCCGCACCTGCCATGCCTGGGCGGGTGGTGGCACCGCCCACGCTGATGCCCCCGGTCAGGTTGCTGTATATGTAGCGCAGTGCTATGCCGCCACTGAACTCCTTAGATAGCTGGCGGGCGTAGGCCACATCAAGGGCGAACTCGTTGGGAGTGAAATTGCCGATCACATTGCCCACATTGTCGGTGAAAGTGATTTCGCCCAATGAGAAATACCGCAGCGAACCTGCCAAGGTCTGCTGTCCTTTCTTGCCGATCTTCCCATAACCGGATATGTATGCCAGGTTGATATCAGGCACCAGTGCACGCAGCCATGGGGTGTAGCTTACGGCAAATCCCATCTTGTTGTCAAGAAATGCCATCTTAGCGGGGTTCCAGTGTATGGAGCTGCCATTGGCCGGGGTGGCCGCACCTACCTCGGCCATGCCCCCAGCGTGGGCATCGGGGCCTATCATGAGGAACGGCACCGCGGTGGTGATGGTGTTGATCTGCACCTGATCGGCCCGCTCATCCTGATTGACACTCTGAGCTGATGCGGTTCCGACAAAGGCCCCGGCCATGAGGCTAATGGGCAAGAACTTACGAAAGGACATGGTTCCTGTATTAGGGGTTGCGAATGTAGCCATAATGCGTGGGAGGGGTCAGTTGAGTATGACGAGCTTGTCCAGGTGGTCGGCTGTCAGGCCGTCATCGGTGCGCACACGCAGGCTGTACATGTACACACCTCGGCCTATGCGCTGCCCGTAATCATCGCGGCCGTCCCATTCAATCGGGTCGCTGCGGTAGCCGTTGCACACAATGTCCTCGTTGATGGTCTTCACCAGTTTCCCGCTTATTGAGAACACCTGAACGGTCACGCTCAGGTTGCCGCACGGGCGATTGTGCTCAAAAAAGAAAGAGGTGCTGGTGCTGAAAGGATTCGGGTAGTTGAGCACATGCTCCAAGGCGAGTTCGGCCGAGCTGGCCACAATGAACTCGAGGTATCCCTCCGAACTGTTATTGTACACGTCCCATACCTTGAGGCGCAGGTCATGTGTGCCTTGGCTCAGGCCTTTGAACGGATAGGCCACCTTTCCGCTCTTGTAACTGTCGAGGTCGGCCTGGTAATAATCGTTGAGGCTGATGGTGGAGTTGGTGTTGCCATCAAGGATGGCGGTTATATCGTGACCGATGCCGTTGCCCACGGTGTTGATGCCATTGCTGTCGTTCAGGAATGCCAGCAGCACAGGGTCTTCATCGGTGGTGCCACCGAACACGAACTTGTCGTCATTCATGAAGATGCGCATGGCCGGTCCGGCCGCATCGGCCCCGGTGCTGGTGCTTGAACCACCGATGATAAAGTCATTGAAATACCCGTGGGCATTGGAGTTGCTTCCTTCAGCATAATAGCTGATCCTGCCGTTACCGAACCGGTATGCTATATCGCGCGGCACCACAAAACTGAATTCGAACTCGCCCGCGGTCACGGTGGCCTTGCCCCGGTAAATGAGGTTTTTCTGCACAGGGAATTTGAACCCGAAGGCATTGTCGGGGTTGTTGCGCAGACACTGTACGGTGTCGGTCTTGTCAAACACGGTGGGATATATCACCCCGTTGAAATCCTCGAACGGTGTTCCGTTGCTATGCAGCACACGGCCTTTTACGGTCACCTGTTCCAGTGCACGCACGGTGTCCTGTCCAGCGGTCACCTGTGCATTGATAAAGGTGGTCTCCACCTTATGCTCGGGGTAAGACAGGCGCTGGGCAGGGTCGCCAAGCAGCACGAAGTTGCGGTTGTTGGCGCTCGACCCACTGGCCACCTTGGTCATGCGAATCACATCGCCCATGGTGGGCAGGCCCCAAGGTTGCACCTCCTGTAGCTTGCGATAAAAATTCTGGTTCAAGGTGAAATTGGGTGCCGAATACACCAGACGCGATGTTGTGAACAGCGCTATGCCGCCACCGTTGGCATTCAGCAGCACGTATTCACCGGCCGAAATGCGCTCTGGGTCATCATATCGGCTGAATTCGCAGGTGGCCGTGACAAAGGCCGGCAGGTTGTCAATATTGGTCCAGCTGTTGATGTCGCTAACGCCCAGCACTCGCTCATGCGTGAGGCCCAACTCGCCACCATGGCCGGTGTAGTTCACAATCAGCGCGCCTTTCTGCACGGCAAGGTTGAAATCGCGGTTGGCTTCTGGGTAGCGCTCTCCGCCCGGGGTCGACTCCTGCACGTACGAATCGAGGAAGATCTTCTTCAGGTCATATTCAGGGTAAAGGGTGTCCACCATCACCGATAGCGCATCAGCCTGTTTCATGTGGATGTCCTGATCCTCATCATCACCTATGAATACAAATGTGTTGCGCCACTCGGCCGCACCGATATTCACACCGTTATCTCCGCACAGCGGTCCGGTGCCAAAACTGCTGGCCGTGATCTGCTCATATCGGTAGATCTTGTCCACAATCGCCTTGGCCTGTTCAAGGGTGGTGATAGGGAATCGGCCAATACCGATATCGAGCGCATCATTGGCAAAGGTGCCCTCGGTCGGGTCCAACAGACCGAAGAAATCGTCAGAGCAATGGCTTGTGGTGGGGGTAAGTGATTCCTCGCTCTGATAGGTCGGGATTATGTTGGTGTTTGACTGTATACGGTCTTTGTAGTCGTAACTGGCATCTCCGAAGAAGAGCAGATAGCGCGGTATTTCATTGGCATTTGTGGCGCGCTCATACAGCATGCGCATCATATCGCGCACCCCTGCTATGTCCTGCACCCCGCCCGAGAATTCATTGTACACCTGTTGTGGCGTGACAAGTTGCACAGTGAGCGGATATCTGTCATTCTCCCTATGAAACTGGGCCAGACGCTCGGCCTCGCTCATCAGGTGGTCTGGCGCAATGATCACCATGTTCACCTGGGCCATGGCATGGAGGTTCTGATTGTCCACCTTCCCTTTTAGTTCTGGGGTCAGATACGAGCTGCCGTCAAAAGCAAAGAACTCTCGCAGGGTGTCGGTCTGTATCTTGAAACTGCCAGTGCCACCGCTCAAATTGAACAGTCGTTCGGTCACTTCAGTCTGGTCGGTCACATCCCAGATTCGCACCGAGGAAGAGGCACCGCTCAGGTCAAATCGGGTCACATTGCCGGCTCCAACAGTTCTAATGTCGCGGAACCCTAGCTGACCGCCTCTGAAATTCAGATTTCTGCGCAACTGAACCTCCAGGTAATCAAGCCAACCAAGTGCGCTTGGATTCGACCCTTTATTATAGGTAAGAGTGATTGAGGTGTTGGCTGACGAGATGTTGGTCTGAATGCAATCGGTGCTCTCTTTTGCGTACGCCTCGTAAGTGCCCCCGGTGCCGGATGGTATACTCACCGTGGTGATGATGGTGCCATTCAACCTCACCGAGAACCCGACTGATGATCCAAGAGATTTGGAGAGTAGACGCGTACCGAGATAGGCCGGTTCGCTGCCGATGGCGTCCGGAGTGCTGAAGTCAAAGGAGTAGGAGGTCTGTAGGTCGAAAAGCTCGCCCACCCATTTCCTTCCCGACTTAATAAGGTTCCGCTCGTCACTCTCGTGCAGTTCGTGGGCATCGAAACTGGTGCTCACGTGTGTCTCAGCGGCATCTGCCGAACTTATCTGACCAACCCGCTTTCCATTGCCCAGACTGGCGGTGATAAACAGAGCAGCCTTGTCGGAATACACATTGAATTCATGTTTGAATGGCTTGCAGCCTGCAGCCTCTTGCATCCAGCGGTGCGGTCCGCTGGCAAAGAAGATCACTTGGTCGCCTTCATCAAAACTGCCATCGGCCTCCCCTGTAACAAGGATGGCGTTCTCCACCAGGTCATCATACCGCGGTATACTGTTCAGTGCTGGCAAAATCCCGCCTCCGTTGCCATAGACTCTTATTTTTTTCGGGTCAATCGAATTCACGTCCATTCCAAGCGCCTCGAGGTTCTCGCGCGTGAGTCGATATATACCATCGGCCGCCACCTCCAATCGGTACCAATCGCCCGAGGCTAGCACACTGCCATTGGCAAATGCGCTCGATGCACGTGCGCTACCAGAGGCAGAAACAGAGCGATACTTTATGTCGAAGCCTGTGAGTCGCTCCATTTGCCCGGTCATCTGATTCTTCCTGATAGGCATAATGGTCGTTTGGGCAAGAGGCTGCTTCCGCTCAATTGCTATTTTCGTATAAATGGCGACATCAGGCCCTATGACTGCTGATTGTGGCGGCACTTTGCCCGCAGGGAACGCTTCGTAAATAGGCCTATCCAATTGCACCTCCACCGATTCGCCATCGCGCACCGGAGTCGTCACCATATAATAAGGTAATCCGCTCTCATCAGGATAGATTGCGCCTTCAAAAAACCACTGCATTCCGTTGGTCGATGTGGCCATTCCGGGCGCCAATTCACCCCAGTTCAACATCACTTCACGCTCTTCTGCGCGCGTTTTGTTCCTGTCCGCAGCCGATTCACCATTGGTTCGGACGCCTGTTCCGGTCAATATATCGGTCTGTTGCCGCGATATCGGAGCTGCCTTTTCAGGCACCTTCACGGGTACTGGACTGACACTTCGGGGCGGTTGGACGGCCTGCTTCTGACGGTCCTGCGCATTTGAAAGTGAGGCGGTTATCAAAGGCAGGCCGACTAGGCAGCACTTTACAGCCTTAGACAATAAACGGGGGTGTACTTCGTTTGATCGGATCATGAGTAGGTTATTCAGAACGGGGCCGCTAACGCAAGGTTCGCAAGGTTATTGTGCAAAGCAAGGATTTTGTTCTTTCGCAGAAGCACTCAGTCGACAAAAACATTTTGTATCATTGTCCTGCAAATTTTTGACCTCAGGAATGTTGAAGCGGATCGTGGTCGCCTGTCTGGCGGCAGTGGCGTATGTGACGTCCATTGGGGAGGTTAGGGCACAAGATCCGCAGTTCTCGCAGTTCTACGCCAATCCTCTATACCTCAATCCCGCCTTTGCCGGTGCTAAGCGTTGCCCTAGGCTCATAATGAACTATCGCAACCAGTGGCCAAGCATCAGCGGAACGTTCGTCACTTACAGTGCATCCTTTGATATGCACATTGATAAGATGCATGGTGGTCTGGGCGGTCTGTTCATGGCCGACCGTGCAGGTGAAGGTACGCTGAATACCTTTCAGGGCAGCCTCATGTATGCCTACCAATTGAATGTGACGCGCAAATTCACTCTCCGTTTTGCAGTTGAAGGTGCTTTGATGCAGCGAAGCCTCGATTGGGGAAAGCTCACTTTCGGGGACCAGATCGATCCACGGTATGGATTCATCTATCCTACTCAGGAAGTTCAACCCACCACCTCACGGATCTTTTTTGACCTTAATGCCGGGTTCATCGGCTACACGGAGAACATTTATTTCGGTTTCGCAGCGCACCACCTCACAGAGCCTGATGAAGGTTTCGGGGGCGTCAGCAAATTGCCGCGTAAATGGACCGGTCATGCCGGCTTTAATATTCACTTCGGCCGTAAGGGTGATAAGGGGTGGGTGCTGTCTCCCAACATCGTATACCAGCACCAGCAGGATTTTCAGCAGTTTAACTACGGTTTTTACCTTGCTAAGAGCTTCATGGTGGGCGGAATCTGGTTCAGACATTCGTTTGTCAATGCTGATGCGCTCATTTTCCTTGTCGGTTTCCAACAGGGTGCCTTCAAGTTCGGCTACAGTTACGATGTCACCGTGTCATCGCTCTCAAACAGTACAGGCGGTTCGCACGAACTCTCTCTTGGCCTGCAGTTCAACTGTCGCAAGGCCAAGAAGAAATTCAGGGCTGTGAGCTGTCCATCGTTCTGAGCAGTTTACGCAACATTCTGCCCCTTCTTCCGTTAGAACCCCGCTTCAATAACATTCTGCGTCATGAATACCATCGCATCTGGTTTACGTCTTACCACCTATTTGGGTGGTGTGGCCTTACTGGTAAGTTCTTGCGCAAAGCAACAGAGCAATACCACGGGTTGGGCCTACAACGACAAGGACAATGGTGGCTTTGAGGTCACGGCCTATGATCAGCAGGAGACCGGACCAGGTCTCGTGTTCATTCAGGGCGGTACATTCACCATGGGCCGTGTGGAAGAGAATGTGATGCGAGAGTGGGACAACGTGCCACGTAGGGTAACTGTGTCTTCCTTTTATATGGACGAGACCGAGGTGACTAACGTGGATTACCGTGAGTACCTGTATTGGATCACTCGTGTGTTCTATGCTTCTTTTCCGCAGGTCTACAAAAAGGCACTACCTGATACTCTTGTGTGGAGGCGTCAGGTAGGTTTCAATGAGCCTTATGTAGAGTTGTATCTGCGCCACCCGGCCTATCAATATTACCCGGTAGTTGGAATCAATTGGTTGCAAGCCTCTGACTATTGCGCTTGGAGAACCGACCGCGTAAATGAAAATATCCTTGTACGCGAAGGCATTTTACGTATCAATCCGAATCAGGTGGACGAGGACAACTTCAATACCGATGCCTATCTGGCCGGACAATATGAAGGGCTTGTTAAGTCTGACCTCATCGACCTTGACCCGAACAAAGACACGCGCAAAGTGCGGATTGAGGACGGCATCTTTCTTCCGCGTTATCGCCTCCCGACCGAATCTGAGTGGGAGTTTGCAGCGTTCGGTCTGATAGGAAACACTGTTTATGAGCGTGTCACCGAGCGTAAACTGTATCCATGGAACGGAGCATATCTGCGCAATGCTGATGATGCCTACAAAGGCGAGATGATGGCGAACTACAAGCGTGGGCGTGGCGACAACATGGGTACTGCCGGCAATCTGAATGATATGGCCGATATTCCGACCCATGTCACTTCCTACTGGCCCAACGACTATGGATTGTATTGTATGGCCGGTAATGTGAATGAGTGGGTAATGGACGTTTATCGCCCGTTGTCACCAGAGGATAAGGATGACTTCCGCTCGTTCCGTGGCAGTGTGTTCAAGACTCAACAGCGCGAGGAAGAAGGTGAGATAGCAGAGAAAGACAGCTTGGGACGCATTATCATGCGCGATGTGACGGAAGAGGAGAACCTGACCCGCAGGAACTACAAGAAGGCCGACAATATCAATTACCTGGATGGAGACCTTGCGTCCTCCATATTCTATGATCAAGAGGAGTACAAGGAAGGGGACAAAGTGAACAAGCGCATGTACGAATTCGGCCGCACATCCTTGCTTGATGACCGGGCCCGTGTGTACAAGGGTGGATCGTGGAGGGACCGTGCCTACTGGCTGGTTCCGGGCACACGCAGGTTCCTTGATCAAGAGCAGTCGACAGACGATATCGGGTTCCGGTGCGCCATGGCGCGTGTAGGGGCTCCTGTACAGAAATAATCGAGTACGAAGGGATTGTGAGACGCCTGGTGCTTATGCATCGGGCGTTTTACTTTTAGCCCATGCTCGTTGCCGATCTCTATGAACTTTTTATTCGGTGTGACCAGAACATCAGCACCGATACCCGTAATATCCTTCCCAGGTGCATTTTCTTTGCTCTGAGAGGCGATACTTTCAATGGAAATCTGTTTGCGGCTCAGGCGCTTGCCAATGGAGCTGCGTTTGCCGTTGTAGATGATACCAACATTGCCGCATCAGATAATAGAATGGTCCTGGTAGCGGACGTGCTCGATGCTCTGCAACAGCTATCAAAACATCATAGAATTGCCTTGGGCACCATGTTGATCGGCCTAACCGGATCAAATGGCAAGACGACAAGCAAGGAGCTGATGTATGCTGTGCTGAGTCGGAGATTCAATACTTTGGCAACAATCGGTAACCTGAATAACCATATTGGCGTGCCTCTCACATTGCTTCGGCTGCGGAAGGAACATGAGATTGGGGTCATTGAGATGGGAGCGAATCATCAAGGGGAGATTGAGACACTGTCAATCTTGGCCGACCCGGATATCGGAGTGATAACAAATATTGGAAAGGCCCATATCGGCACCATGGGCGGGCTTCAAGGGATAATCAAGACCAAATGTGAGCTCTATGATCACGTCCGGATGCGCAAGGGCCTGGTGCTAGTTCCGAGTTCTCAGTCGGTCCTTCTCGAAAAATCAGCGGGCGTGCACCGTTTGATATATGGCACCCAAGGTCATGAGGACATTGTAGGGGAACTTGGTGTTAATGATCAGGGATTTATCCGTTTCCGTTGGCGTACCAAAGACACTGTTCCGACCGAATGGGTCAGTACGAACCTGGTCGGGGCGTATAACCTGGATAACTGCCTAGCGGCTGTTGCCCTTGGCACATATTTAGGGTTAGATCCCTCAGAGATTAACGCAGCTATCTCTGGGTATTCCCCAACGAATCATCGGTCGCAGCAGGTCAGAAAGGGAGATGTCACTTACATCATGGATGCGTATAACGCCAATCCATCGAGCATGACTGAGGCACTACAAAGCCTCGCGGAGCGTCCCGGGAAGCGAGGGTTTGTACTTGGGGAAATGCTTGAACTTGGAGAATATGCTGAAGCAGAACATTCAGCCATTGTGGAGATGGCAATGCGAATGGGGCCTTCGCTTGCTGTTTTTGTGGGGGATGGATTCAGAGAATGTGTCAGCTCAATGCCCGGTGTAAATTGGGTTGCTGACGCGGCAGGGGCTAAAGCGGTACTTGATCAGATTGAGCTTCGCGACATGACCATTCTTATCAAAGGTTCAAGGAAGAACAGGTTGGAACTCCTTTTAAATCAGGATAGCGGACATTAGTGATTCTGTCTATCGACCAACGACCCTACTTTCGCTAAACCATGGGATGTCCATGGTGCGTTTAAGTTCGCGTTAAAACCACACGCAATGAAAATCAGCCGTATCACATCTTGCACAATTGCGCTGCTCTTGGTCTCGTTTTCCATGGCCATGGCGCAGACCGGAGTGCTTGATAATACCTTCTACACAGGTGCCGGTCCCAACGGTGCTGTGCGCGATATGGCCATTCAGCCTGATGGAAAAGTGATCATTGTAGGTGAGTTCACGGAGTTTGACGGTGTTAGCCGAAACCGGATTGCGCGAGTGGAGACCAGTGGTGCGCTCGATCAGTCATTTGACCCCGGGGCCGGGGCGAATTTTCTCATTTACGCGGTGGAGGTGCTAAATGATGGGAAAGTCATGATTGGCGGTGCATTTACCAGCTATGATGGCAATATGGTCAATGGAGTGATAAGATTGAACAGCGATGGAACAATCAATTCAACGTTCTTGGCCAACGCGGGCACTGGGGCCAATGATGTGGTCAAGGACATTGTAGAGCAGAATGACGGAATGATTCTGGTGGCCGGGAGTTTTACTCAGTTCGGGGCGACAACTGTTTCACGGGTAATGCGCCTCTTTCCGGACGGTACCGTGGATCCGTCATTCAACCCTGGCACAGGCCCAGATGACAGTGTTGAATCAATAGCGCTGATGGCTGATGGCAGTATCATCATCGGAGGGCGTTTCACAAATGTGGCCGGCCTGCCTCGCGGCCGATTCGCCAAACTCGACCCGAATGGGGCCCTAAATCAGACATATGCCACTGGAAGCGGTGCGAACAGCCATGTGCTGAGTGTTGATGTCTATCCTGACGACAGGGTGGTGATCGGAGGGGCTTTCACCTCTTTTGATGGTTCCACCAGAAAACGTGTTGCCCGTATCGGCACCTCAGGAACTGTTGACATGGCATTCATGAGCAGTTCATCCGGGGCCAATGACAGCATTTTCGATGTGATGGTTGATGCCAGTGACCGGGTGGTAATCACCGGTGACGTGCTCGATTTCAACGGAACCCCCGTGAACCGAATAACCCGCCTGCTTGAGAACGGCACCTACGATGCCACGTTTGATGGATTCTATGGACCAAGTGGTCGCGGTTACTGCCTTGGTCTTACTGCAGATGAGAAGATCATGTTGGGGGGCGACTTCACCGATTACAGTTTTGTTCGGCCTTATATCGTGCGCATTTATGATCAGACATCACCGGGAATGTCCCTCAGTCTTATTGATCCCAATACCGGTGGCACATTCGAGATGGGTAACACCCTGCTTGATATCACTTGGACCACCACTGACTTCAGCACGAATCATCCGGTTGAGATTTCGCTTTATGACTGTGCGCTGGGCCTGCCTGTGGCCACCATTGCCAATGTGCTCAATACAGGTCAATACCAGTGGAACATTCCTGTAGGGGTGGCCACGGCCGGACAGTACAGCATTTACCTGGTGATGCCTACAGACAATGACAATTGGGACGCCAGCGATGTGTGCTTTGACCTGATTGACCCTTTTCCGCCTGCCGACCCCCCGACTCCAATTATCACAGATCAGCCTATATGCGGATCGGCCACGCTCGGTCTGAGCAGCGGTCCGGTGGCGGGCATTGAGTGGTACTGGCAGGGCACCACATGCGGCACAAGTATCGACTTCAACGCTTTCAGCCCATATCTGGCCAATGTGTCAGGCACCTATTACCTCAGGGCCTACAGCCCTAGCACAGGTCTCTGGTCAACGGGTTGCAGTTCGGTCGATGTCACACTCGGTGGATTATCGGACCCCATTATTCAGGGCACGGTCACAGTAGGCATTGACCCATGCGTAAACTGCAAGGTTTATGTGTTCCAATACCCCGGTGCCCCCGGCCAGTACTGGCCAAAGGTTGACTCAGTCAACACGGACGGGGCCGGGTATTACTCCATATTCGTTCCGGCCAATGCTGACATTGTGCTACAGGTGCGCCCCGAGACGGGTGGCTATTCTTTGGTGGTGCCCACTTACACCGGCAATGTGCACAAGTGGAGCGCAGCACAGCATGTGATAACCGCGTGCGATGGTGTTTACCAACAGGATATATCGGTGATGACCTTTCCCGCTCCGAGCGGCTCATGCACTTTCAGGGGAACGGTGTACATAGATCTTGTTCAAAAAGTGGAGGAGGAAGATCCGATCCCCTTGATTGATGTGGTCATTGAGCGCACCCCGCCAGGCAACGTCACAGATATGGTGCAGACCGGTGATGGCATTGGTGCCACCCTGGGCCAGTTTGAATTTGAACTGGTGGCCGATGACCCCAGCCCTTACCTCATCCGGGTGAGCGTTCCGGGTGTGCCCATGCAGACCCCGTACACCATCACAGTGAATCCGGGCGACCTGCTGTACCAGAATCTTGATTACTGCATCAGCATCGACACTTCGCTTGTTTCGCCATGCAGCATAGTGGGCGCCCCGGAACGGGAGGAAAGCCAGCGCTACGACATGAGCATCATGCCTAACCCGAGCAACGGCAACTTTGTGCTTGCAGCAGATGTGAACGGACCCACTCAGGTGGTTGTGACCGACATGATAGGCCGCGATATGTACCGTGCCGTTCTGACAGGCACCGGTCGTGTGCAGTACACCATGCCGCTTAGCCACCTGCCAAAGGGTGTCTATCAAATCAGCATCAGCGGGACCAAGGGTACAGAGTATTCGAGGGCGGTGTTGGAGTGACGTTCCTTATTGGTGCGATAAAGAAGGGGCTGGAGCATTTCTCCGCCCCTTTTTTTTGACCCTGACTTACCTGATATGTGCCGTTCAAGGGCTGGTACTAAGGCAGATCAAATTCTTATGGTCAGGACGCTTTCATCCATGTTCCCATGCTCATCACCTTCATTCATCATCTCCAATACCCGAGGCCTCTATTTCCTCTTCTCAGGCACAAGTCCGTCCATTTCGGCATGAACAAGTGCAAGGCGCATAGGCACCCTGCGGCCCTGGTTGAATGCGGTGACAAAGGCATCGTCATGGCCGAGGGAGCGTAGCCTCTCACGTTCGGCCTGAGCACCGGCATAGGTCAAGAAGGGGCCTACCTGCAAGGTGGTCAGCCCATTCTCGCGGTGCTCCTTTATTCCGTCAACATGCAGGTACACCTCAGCCAATCGATCGGGGAAAGCCTCGGTGAAGGCGCCTATCTGCACGCGGAATTCAATAGGACCGCTCAGGGTGGCACTCATGCTGCGGTCGTCCATGCTCACCACCTCTTCTTTGAATGCCGGACTGCCGCTGATGTCCACGATGAAAGCATCGGGGTAGCCCGCCTGCCGCACCTCTTCCAAGAGTTTCTCGGCCTGAGATCGGAAAATCAGATTGCCAATCACATAGCGGAAAATACCGTTCTCATCCACATAAACCCCCACATTCTTTAGGGCCTTGAGCTGTGCTGCGTACACAGCCTGAGCACTGGCCGCCACCTGCACACCGTAGAGCACGCTGCGGGTGGTATAAACATGCTCGCGGGTAACTATCCGTTTGCCCTCGGCAGCTGATACAAGCCTCTGTTTCTGAGGGGTGTCGGTCTCGTTCTGGGCCACCAGCAGTTTCAGTTCCTGCCGCATGCGGTCTGGGTCGTAGCACAGCTCCATCCAGTGGCGCGCCTCGGTGGGGTAACTGTCATCGTCTTGCGAGTACACGTTCATGAATGTGCGGAACAACTCTTGGGCCCGGGCACAATCGCCCTTGCGTGAGTAGGCAAGCACCAGGTAGTACCAGACCAGCTCGGGCTCAGCCATGCCGGGGTCGATGTCGTGTTTGGCGTAATAGGCCGATGCCTGTTCGAGGTGCGGAATGGCCACATCGGTGCCAGTGCCAAGGCGCATGTGGCAAAGACCGAGGAAATAATTGGCGTGGGGGTTAAGTGGTTCGCGCTGCACCAACTGCTGGGCCAAGGGCAGGGCTTCCGATGTCCGGTTGCTGGCTATGAGCAATTTGATGCTGTCGAGCGGGTCCTGTGCCCTACCCGCAAGTGGGAGTATGATGACTGCTATGACGATGCGCAGGTCAGGCAGCATCTTGGGCATCGGGGTCAACAGGGCCGTGCAACTTCACTGCCTTGCCACGTTTGCGCATACGCATGTTCAGCATCTCCACCAGCAGTGAGAATACAACTGCGAAGTAGAGGAATCCCTTTGGAATCTCGTAGTGGAACGACTCGGCCACAAGCATGAATCCGATGAGGATAAGGAACGACAGGGCCAGAATCTGCAGGGTGGGGTGGTTGTTGATGAACCGGCTGATTCGGCCTGCGAACAGCATCATGACAAACAGTGCTATCACCACAGCCATGATCATGATGAGCACCTGATTGCTAAGGCCCACGGCCGTAAGTATGCTGTCGAAACTGAACACCATGTCGAGCAGCACGATCTGGATCAGGATTGATAGCATGCCTGTGCCCTTTCCTTTCGAATCGGGCGTGGCCTCCTCGTCTTCACCTTCCAGTTTGTGGCCAATTTCCATGGTGCTCTTGCCCAAAAGGAACAGACCACCGAGCAGAAGAATCAGGTCGCGGCCGCTCACCCCATGTTCCAGAACGGTGAAAAGGGGCTCGGTGAGGCCGATGATCCATGTGATGCCCAACAGCAACCCGATACGGAAGACAAGGGCCAACCCTAACCCGATGTTGCGGGCCCGGGCCTGTTGGTCGACAGGTAGCCTGTTGGTGACTATGGATATGAATATGATATTGTCGATGCCCAGCACGATCTCGAGGAACGTTAGGGTGATCAGGGCCACCCAGGCCTCTGAATGCAGGAATACTTCCATGGTGTGATAGATGCGGCAAAGATCGGTGGCAGAGCCTGTGAAACGTAGGTCAGTGAATGGAAATCGGTGAGCTGTCCCTGTACAGGTGGCGTTTGTAGCAGGCACACATTCTTCATCACACCTAAATTGAAGACCATAGCTCGGCCATCCTATATCGAAGAACCGATGCCCCATATCCCGCCACCTTCCTTCTACATTTGCCGCCTGTTGACTAAGACTCCATCACCTTGAAGAATACCGCCCTCACCCCGCGCCACGTGGCCCTCGGAGCCAAAATGGTACCTTTTGCCGGCTACAACATGCCCTTGCAATATGAGGGGCTGCTGATAGAGCACGAAACCGTGCGCAATGGGGTAGGGGTGTTTGATGTGAGCCACATGGGCGAGTTCATTGTACGTGGCGATGGCGCTGCCGACCTCGTGAGCCGTGTGACCACCAACGATGTTGCGGCCCTGTACAATGGCCGGGTGCAGTACTCGTGCCTGCCCAATGAGACGGGCGGCATAGTTGACGACCTGCTTGTTTATCGCATCGATGCCAACACCTTTATGCTGGTGGTGAACGCCAGTAACATCGATAAGGACTGGGCCCATATAAGCAAGTACAATACAGGCGGGGTTGAGATGATCAACATCTCTGACAAGACCTCGCTGCTGGCGGTGCAGGGCCCCAAGGCTGTCGAAGTGCTGCAGCCGCTCACCGATATGGACCTGCGCGGCATGAAGTACTACCATTTTCTGAAAGGACGTTTTGCAGGAATAGACAATGTGCTTATCAGTACTACCGGCTACACGGGCGCAGGCGGGTTTGAAGTGTATTTCGAGAACAGCCAGGCCGATGCCATCTGGGACGCCATATTCAAGGCTGGCGAGGGATACGGGATACGGCCCATCGGGCTGGGCGCGCGGGACACACTTCGCCTCGAAATGGGGTTCTGCCTCTACGGCAATGACATTGACGACACCACTTCGCCCCTTGAGGCAGGCCTGGGCTGGATCACCAAGTTCAACCATGATTTCACCAACTCAAAAGCCCTGAAGGCCCAGAAAGATGCCGGTGTGAGCAGATGCCTGGTGGGTTTTGAGATGATTGACCGCGGGATACCGCGCCACGATTATCCGATCACAGACGGCAAGGGGAACACCATTGGCAAAGTGACCAGCGGCACCCAGAGCCCGAGCCTGAAAAAGGCCATCGGCATGGGCTATGTTCCCAAGGAACTGAGTGCCCCGGGCAGTTTGGTCCATGTCAATATAAGAGGGGTCGACATCAGGGCCGAGGTGGTGAAGCTGCCCTTCTTGAAGTGACCTCATGCCGCAGGTCGAGGTCTGTTTCGCACCGCCCATGTTCCCTGCCTATGCGCGGGAAGGCATCAGTGTGGTGGTGGTCGATGTGTTCAGGGCCACTTCGGCCATTGTCACCGCCCTTCATCATGGCGTAGCTGCCATTGTCCCGGTGGGCAGTCTGCAACAGGCCAGGAGTTATCTCGACAAAGGATTTCTTGCTGGTGGCGAGCGCAACGGTGAGGTGGCCGAGGGGTTCGCATTCGGCAACAGCCCATTCTCTTATATGAACCCCGATTTCCGTGGCCGCGAGGTGGTGCTCACCACCACCAACGGCACCCAGGCCATTGAGATGGCACGGGGATACACCGACAGGATCAGCATAGGTGCTTTTCTCAATCTGAGCGCATTGGCGCAGCACCTGCGCACCGAGGGCCGGGATGTGGTCATTCTCTGTGCCGGATGGAAGGACCGCTTCAACATGGAGGACAGCCTTTTTGCCGGTGCCCTCACCGATAGGCTGGTGACCGAATGCGGATACACCACCGAATGCGACAGCGCTACGGCCTCCATGTTGGTGTATCGGAGCGCCCGCACCGACCTGAAACATTTCCTGCGCGGGTGCTCGCACCGCAGGCGGTTGGCCCACCTCAACCTCGAAGCAGATGTTGACTACTGCCTCCGCGTGGACATCTGCCCTGTGGTGCCGGTGCTGCACAATGGGAAACTCTTGCTGCAACAATAAAAAAGGCCTACCGGTACGGCAGGCCTTTCTTTTCTCTCAAGTTGACTGATCAAAGGATCAGCATTGCATCGCCATACGAGAAGAAACGGTATTTCTCCTTGATGGCCTGATGGTAGGCTTCCATCAGCAGTTCGTGCCCGGCAAAGGCTGACACGGTCATGAGCAGGGTGCTCTGAGGCATGTGGAAGTTGGTGATCATGCTGTCGGCCACGGTGAAGTCGTAAGGCGGGAACATGAATTTGTTGGTCCAGCTGTCAAAAGGCTTGATGTGGCCCTTGGTGCCCATGCTCGACTCTATGCCGCGCAGCACCGAGGTGCCTACAGCGCAGATACGCTTCTTCTGATCCTTGGCATTGTTGACAATGCGGCAGGCCTCCTGCTCTATGATCAGCTGCTCGCTGTCCATCTTATGTTTGGTAAGGTCCTCCACCTCTACGATGCGGAACGAACCGAGCCCCACGTGCAAGGTGATCTCGGCAAAATCGACACCTTTTATCTCCAGGCGCTTGAGCAGTTGCTTGCTGAAGTGCAGGCCCGAGGTAGGTGCCGCCACAGCGCCCTCTACCTTGGCATATACTGTCTGATAGCGCTCTTCGTCCTCAGGTTCCACATCGCGTTTGATGTACTTGGGCAGCGGGGTCTCGCCCATGCCGAAAATCTTCTCCTTGAACGACTCGTGGCTGCCATCGTATAGGAAGCGGAGGGTGCGCCCACGTGAGGTGGTGTTGTCAATCACCTCAGCCACCAGATCATCGTTGGGCCCGAAATAGAGCTTGTTGCCGATGCGGATCTTGCGGGCCGGATCAACTAGCACATCCCATAACAGGCTGTCATGGTTCAGCTCGCGCAGCATGAACACCTCAATGTTCGCCTCGGTCTTCTCCTTCTGGCCCATCAGGCGGGCGGGAAACACGCGTGTGTTGTTCAGGATCAGCACATCGCCCTCATCAAAATAATCGACCAGATCGCGGAATATCTTGTGCTCGATGGTCTTTTCCTTTCGGTTGATCACCATCATTCGGCTGTCCTCGCGGTTGGGGGCCGGGTACTGGGCTATCAGTTCCTTTGGGAGGTCGAAGTTGAATGCGCTTAGTTTCATGCTGTTTGATAGGTTAGGCCCTGCCCACGGGCAGCCTGCCTTAAGGGGCCGCGAATGTAAGTAAAGCGAGGGGGGGTTGTCAAGCACTGATTTACAGTGTCGGAATCGGCTAGCGGATAGCGCGGTTTTAGGGCCTCCGGTCGCCACAAGCATCATTCAACATCCTTCATAGCATGTGGCTTAGGCGTGGTGCGACCGGGGTTTACTTTGCCCGCCCCTACCAAGTGGACGGATAGACCGTTCACCTATAAGGCAATCAGCGGATCAGGATATCAGCAATCAGCAATCAGCAATCAGCAATCAACAATCATCCATCAACAATCGGCAATCAAATGCGCACAGCCATCATAGACCTGGGCACCAACACCTTCAACCTGCTCATTGTGGATGTGGACGGTTTTGCCTACGAGACCGTGTTCAACGAAAAGTTTGCGGTGAAGCTGGGGCAGGGCGGCCTGATGGACGGGGTGATACGCGATGATGCCGCCCAGCGCGGCATGGATGCCCTGGCCCAGCACATGCGCACCATAGCGCAGTACCGATGCCAGCGCACCCTGGCCTTTGCCACATCGGCCGTGCGCAGCGCCAGCAACGGATATGAATTCGTAGAGCGCATCAGGCACGAATTGGGCCTGGAGGTGCGCATCATCAGTGGCGATGAGGAGGCCCAGCTCATCTTCGAAGGGGTGGAACTGGCCATGGGCGGATTCCTTGAACCTTCGCTCATCATGGACATCGGGGGTGGCAGCACCGAGTTCATCATTGCCGACAGCACCGGCATTTGCTGGAAACGCAGCTACGACCTGGGCATATCGCGCCTGTTGGAATGGCTGCAGCCCAGCGACCCCCTCACGGCCAAGGACATCATCCGGTTCAATCAACGCCTCGATGGCGAGATAACGCAGGTGGCCGACAAGTGCCGCGAGTTCGGGGTTAGCGCCCTCATCGGTTCCAGCGGCTCGTTCGACAGCTTTGCCGAGATGATCTGGGCCTCGTACGGCCTCGACAAATCATCGAAAGAGGTGATCAGCGAAGAGATAGACATCAACGACCTGCAGAACCTGCACCGTGCGCTGGTCACATCGGGCAGTGCCGAGCGCAGGGCCATCAAAGGCCTGGTGGAGATGCGTGTGGACACCATCCACCTCGCATCGCTCATGGTGCAGTGGATCCTTGCCGAGGCCGCCCTGCCCAAGCTCATCCTCAGCACCTACGCCCTGAAGGAGGGTGTATTGCAGCGTATCATCCGAGGTACGGTGTAACGCCTTTCTTCGCAACTCCCAATTCTCAATCCCTCATTCCTAATTGGTAATTCCTAATTGATACCCCCACATGCCCCGCATACTCATAATTGATGACGAGCGCGCCATACGCAGCGCCATACGCGAGATACTCGAATACGAGAAGTACGAGGTGGACGAGGCCGCTGACGGCATGGAGGGCGTGGTGAAGATCAAGGGCGGCCAGTACGATGTCATCCTGTGCGACATCAAGATGCCCAAGCTCGATGGCGATGAAGTGCTCGACCGCATCCTTGTCCTGGCCCCCGAGACCCCCGTGGTCATGATCTCGGGCCACGGCACCATCGACACGGCCGTGTCCATGCTCAAGAAGGGCGCCTACGACTACATCGCCAAACCGTTGGACCTCAACCGCCTCCTCGTGTCGGTGCGCAACGCACTCGACCGGGGCAACCTCGTGGCCCAGACCGTGGTGCTCAAAAAGAAGGTGGCCCAGCGCACTGAGATGGTGGGCGAGAGTGCCCCTATAAAACTGGTGAAGGAGATGATAGGTAAGGTGGCCCCTACCGATGCCCGCGTGCTCATCACCGGCCCCAACGGCACCGGCAAAGAGCTGGTGGCCCGCGCCCTGCACGCCCAGAGCCAGCGGGCCGAGGGGCCCCTGATCGAGGTCAACTGCGCGGCCATCCCCTCCGAGCTGATAGAGAGCGAACTCTTCGGCCACGAGAAAGGCGCCTTCACCTCCGCCATCAAGCAAAAGAAGGGCAGCTTCGAGAGCGCCCATGGCGGCACCCTGTTCCTCGATGAGGTGGGCGACATGAGCCTATCCGCGCAGGCCAAGGTGCTCCGCGCCCTGCAAGAGAACCGCATCACCCGCGTAGGAGGGGAGAAGGACATACAGGTGGATGTGCGCGTGCTGGCCGCCACCAACAAGGACCTGCGCAAAGAGATAGCCGCAGGCCACTTCCGCGAAGACCTCTACCACCGCCTCGGGGTCATCCTCATCCACGTGCCCGCCCTCAACGACCGTAGGGACGACATCCCGCTCCTCATCGACCACTTTCTCAAACTCGTGAGCCAGGAGCAGGGCCAGCGCCCCCGCACCATGGCCCCCGAGGCCGTCAAGGCCCTCCAGGCCCACGACTGGACCGGCAACATCCGCGAGCTGCGCAACGTCATCGAGCGCCTCATCATCCTCGGCAGCACCCCCATCAACCTCAAGGACGTACAGACCTACGTGCTACCGAGGGGGTAGTACTCCGCACCTAAGATCTGATTCCTGATAGACTCAGGGACTTCCCTGAATGATACTCGGGCACCCGTGGATGGCCCACGGACACCCGTGGATGGTTCACGGACACCCGTGGATGGTTCACGGGCCCCCGTGGATGGTTCACGGACACCCGTGGATGGTTCACGGACACCCGTGGATGGTTCACGGGCCCCCGTGGATGGCCCACGGACATCCGTGGATGGTTCACGGACACCCCCGCTGGCGCGAGTGTTCCGCAGGATCACTTTGGCGTTATTAAAGGAGCGGTTTGTGCCCGTGGGCTAAAAGTCCTTTCTCGGATCCGAGGCAATTGCAGCGCCCCCGCTCAATTGCCCTGCGGAATCACTTATTCAATTCTGTTTTGTTGGCATCAGGGAAACTCCCCGTAAATATCCTTTCTATGGGCGAAGGCAGCGAAATACACCACATCGTCCGCTACCTCAATACCTATCCGATAGTTCCCGATCCGGATGCGATAAACATCCGTGAATCCGTGCAATTTTTTCAGTTTGTGAATTTCAGAGAGTCTTGACGGTCTCCACCTGACCGATACATGCTGCAATCCGATCCTTCACGCGTTCATCTCTGATCTTGCGGACAGATCTCAGGAATGAAGCCTTGAAGGCCGTTCTCATTTACCTATGGCCTTCATTACTTCTTCCCTGCTCACGTCTTCGCCCTTCATGCCGGCTTTTACCATTAATGCCAAGTTCAGGTCCTCGGCCTCGGCTCCCGTAACACTTCTACCGGTCAGGCCAAGCTTGGCGGCCAATGCAAGAAGTAATTTCATGCTCGACTTGTTATCTCCACTTACCACTATAGTTTCCATGTTTTTTGCCTTTGGTACATAGCTAACGCAGCCCGCCAATCGGTGGTGCAGCCCTTCTCAGGCCCAATAGAATACGCTGCCCCCCGCGCGACTTAGCAACCGGGTTGTACTCTTAGGAGTGCGGCATACCTAACCTCTGATATACAGGCCTATGATAGCTGCCATCTGTGCGATCCAAAAACCGACCATCCACTTGATGAGGTCAACTTTGTCATCCTTGGTCAGGAACACATCTTTTTTTTGCGCTATTCTCTCTTCCGCCTTCTCTTCAACGAACATTACCAGAGACTTGGCCTCCTTCTCACCAAGTTTAGGTTTAAGGGGCTCGAATAACTCAATGGACGTGATTTGCATGGCTTTAGAAATTTAAGCGAAAATAGTCCTTTTTTATTTCACACTCCCGTAGGCGCGAGGGTCGCTCGCACAAACGCTCAAGTGTTCCGCAGGGGGTCACTTGGGCGGTCTTTAAACGCCCCTTCCGGCTTTCCCCTCAGCCTCCTGAAAGTTCCCTCAAAAGAAAAAACCCCACTTCGTGGCAGGGCCTTCTCAATCACCAATCACCGAACAGCAATCAACAATCAGCAATCCACAATCACCTCACCACCTTCAGCACCGTGCGGTCCTCGTAGCTTTCGAGGAGTATGAGGTAGGTGCCCTGTGGCAGCGGCAGGTCCATCATGTTGCCCACCACAGGGCCGCTGTACACAGTGCGGCCAGCGGCATCGGTTATGCTCAGACTGCGGTAGCCGTGCGCGGCAGGCAGCAGCAGACGGCCCTCAGCATAGCGCGGGCCCTGGGTCTGCGCCTCGGTGAGGCCTGTTATGCTGATCACAATGCTGTTGCTCTCCAACGGGCAGTTGCCCACGTTGGTCGCTTCCACATGGTAGGTGCCGCTCTGGGTGTACACATGCGTCTGTCCTATGGCGTTGGGTATGGGCTGCCCATCGAGGTACCATTGATACTGCGGTGCGGCAGTGCTTGTCAGCGTACCGCCCTGGTCCGTGATCACCGGGGTGGGGTTGGGGCACTCGTTGGTCACCGTGATGCCGCTCACGCCCCCGTTCTCGGCCGTTTGCAGCGTCTGCCAGGCCGCGCAATCATCCTTCAGGAAATAGTCCAACCATGGGTCCACCAGCGCGAAGCTCTTGGCGTGCTGGTCCTCGCGGCTCAGGCTGCCGGGTATGGTCTCGCCCAAGGAGCAAGTGAAGTTGAAGTCGGCAAAGAAGCAGTGGCTGCCGTTGGCCAGCCGCACATACTGGCTGCAGCTGCTGCCCAGGTTGTTGAACATGGGCAGGCCGTGGTCGGCCTCGGGGGTCACGTTGTCGCTGGTGCCGTACAGCATCAGGGTAGGGGCGGTGATGCCCGATGCGGCCGTCTGTGCGCTGGGGGTGGTCTCGGCTGCGGCCATGGTCACCACACAGTCCACATCGGGGTTGTTGGCCGCGGCCAGTATGGTGGCGCCCCCGCCCATGCTGTGGCCCATGATGCCGATGCGACCAGAGACATGAAAGCTCCAGAACCCTCCTTGCACCGATCCGGCCGCCACCATCTCATTGGCCACAAAGCGCAGGTCCTGCCCAAAGTCGCCATGGCTCGGGGGCAGTCCGCCCTCGGTGGTGGGCAGTATGAGGATATAGCCGCGCGGGGCCAGATGGTTGTACCAGTTGGCATAGGCACCCACGGCCATAAGAAATCCGTGGCCCAGCGCCACCACCGGGAAACTCCCCGTGGCCACCGGCTGGTTGTCTCCGGCCGCTGTGGCCGGGTAATACACCTCGCAGGCTATCTGGCGATTGTTGCGGCTGGCATCCACGTACGTTATGGTGCGGTGGCCCACTGGGAATTGGGCCATGCCCATCAGCGGGGCGACAAGTAGCAGCAGGGTGTAGCGTATTTTCATGGTGCGGGCTTTGGTTCGGCTAACTTCAGAATAAATGCCTGTGGTGAAGGATCTGTGCGGAATTTTGTTCCCATGCTTCGCAAGGGTCTTCTTTTTCTTCTCGGGCTGATGTCAGGACAGATGACGATGGCCCAGAATACAGACACCACCGTCATCGACCGTTTCGCCTTCGGTAGCTGCGCCTTCCACTTCGGCAAGCAGCGCATCTGGAACAGCGTGCTGAAGAACGATCCGCAACTGTGGGTATGGCTGGGCGACAACATCTACTCTGAGACCCTCGATGTGGAGGAACGGGCCGAGGATTACAAGGACCTTGGCAACAACAGGAACTACCGTAAGCTGCAGGCCCACAACCCGGTCATAGCCACCTGGGACGACCACGACTATGGCTACAACGACTGCGGCACCGAGTTCCCCATGAAAGAGGAGAGCAAGCGCCTCTTCCTCGAGTTCTTCAACATCCCCCATACCGACCCAAGGTGGAAACAGGACGGCATCTGGGCCAGCTACACCTATGGCACGGGCAACAGGAAGGTGCGTTTCATCCTGCTCGACCTGCGCTACAACCGCCAGAAGCCCGGGCCCGACACCGATATGATGGGCGAGGCCCAGTGGAAATGGCTGGAGCAGGAGCTGCGCGGCAACGATGCCCGCCTCACCATCATCGCCTCGAGTGTTCAGTTTGTGAGCACCATCGCGGGGTTCGAGAACTGGGACAAGTTCCCCGCCTCGCAAAGGCGCATCCTCGACCTGATACGCGACACCGGCACCAAGGGCGCGGTCTTCATCAGTGGCGATGTGCACTACGGGCAGCTCTCCATGCGCAAGTATGATCAGGTGCCCTACCCAATCTACGACCTCACCAGCAGCGGCCTCACCCACGGCAATCAGATCTTCGGGTTCAAGCATCCCTATCAGGTCGATGGGTCGCGGTTCGGCTACCGCAACTTCGGCATGGTGCGCATCGATTGGGATAAGGCCATCCTATCGTTCGATGTGCGCAACATCCGCAACAAGGTCAAATACACCTGGGACATCCCGTTCTCGGCCATCGGGCAGCAATAAGATCAGATACCTTTGGTTAAAATTCAATCACCCATGCCAGCCCAGTTCGTTACCGATTCGAAAGGAAGAAAGACAGCCGTCATTCTCAGTGTCAGGGAATATGAACGCCTGATGGAGATGCATGAGGAACTGTCGGCCATTCGAGCATTTGATAAGGCCATCTCCGGGCCTTTGAGCTTCGACTCGGCCGAAAAGGTGTTTGACCGGATTGAACGTAAGAGGGCCTCGGCATGAGGTATGAGGTACTGATTGAGAAAAAGGCTGAGCGACAGCTGGCCCGTATCGCAGACCCGGAATATTCGCGAATAAAACAGGCGATATCTCAACTTGCAGATACCCCGAGACCCCCTTCATCCAAGAAATTGAAAGGCCGCGATGCTCTGCGCATACGTGTAGGTGATTATCGGGTCATCTATCAGGTCAAGGATAAGCAGTTGCTGGTGCTCGTGGTTGAGGTAGGTCACAGGCGTGAGGTGTATAGATAGAACGGAAGATTGACTGATCAAACCCTCTACATGCAGCGCTGCCTGCAACTGGCCGCCCATGCTCAGGGCGCTGTGGCCCCCAACCCCATGGTAGGGGCCGTGGTGGTGCACCAGGGGCGCATTGTTGGCGAGGGCTGGCACCGCCAGCTGGGCGGCCCACATGCCGAGGTGCATGCCATCAATGCGGTGCAGGACAGGTCTGTTCTGAAGGATAGTACGCTCTACGTCAGCCTCGAGCCTTGTTCGCACCATGGCCGCACCCCGCCCTGTGCCGACCTCATCGTTCAGCATGCCATACCGCGCGTGGTGGTGGCCTGCCGCGACCCGAACCCGCTCGTGGCCGGTCAGGGCATACAGCGGCTGCGCCATGCAGGCGTGGAGGTGATAGAGGATGTGCTGCGCGATGAGGCCCTGCGCCTCAACCGAAGGTTCATCACCTTCCACACGCAGCAGCGCCCCTACGTGGTGCTTAAATGGGCCCAGACGGCCGATGGGTTTGTTGACAGCCTGCGCACCCAGGGGCAACCCCCGCTCAAGATAACCGGCCCCGCCACCGATGTGCTCATGCACCGCAGGCGGAGCCACGAGATGGCCATCATGGTCGGTTCGGGCACCGCCCTGGCCGATGACCCAGCACTCACCGTACGCCATGTGCAGGGCCGCCAGCCCCTGCGTGTACTCATAGACGGCCGCCTCCGTGTGCCCCCCACTGCCAAGCTGCTCTCCGATGGTGTGCCCACCCTCATCATCAACCTGCACAGACAGGCTACCGAGGGCACGGTGCGCTATGCACAGGTCGATGCCATCAGCCCGCAGAACATCTTAAAGGTCCTGTTCGCTCATGGCGGCCAGTCGGTGCTGATAGAGGGCGGCCCCACCCTGCAAGGCGCGTTCATAGCCGCTGGCCTGTGGGACGAGGCCGTGCGCATCACCTCCTCCACAGCCATCCGGAACGGCCTGCCCGCCCCGCTGCTGCACGGCCTGCTGTCAGAGCGGTTCAGTGCCGAGAGAGACATTGTTGAGGTACTCTGTCGGGTGTGATATTATATCACCCACCGGAACTCAGGTTCATCCCCCGTCTTCATCTTGAGCCGAGGGGTGTAAATCCGTCAGGGGAACAGTGAGGTACCATGCTCCGAAAGTTCTTGCCTACTTTCGGATTCTGATCATTGCATCCGAGCCATGAGTACGCGCGAAGCCTTACATAGATTTATCGATACCATTGAGAATGAGGGGGCTCTCAGGGACTAACTCGTCCTGTTCAAACAACTTCAGAAACAGGAGAACGTAAGCTATGGAAAAGCCTGATCAGCGATCAGAAGGCAGAACTGATGGCAGCCTATACCGAGAGTTTTGATTCCGATCAGCTCGTTGCACATGAATCGGTCAAGAATAGCCACGCTCATTGGCTAAGACCATAGTCTGGACCAGACGGGCCATTCAGAGTTTCGACCGTGTCACCTCCAGCCGCGCGGCATTGGCCACAAGATAGGGTTCCTCGTTGTACATATTGAAATCAGCGTCTTTTCTGGGAAATCGGCCGTCTGCCATGGTCTGTGGGTACTGGTGATTGTTGTGTTGCGGGTGGGTCTCGTCTCTGTTTGCGGGAATACTCCCGAGCACTGCGGGAATACTCCCGAGCGCTGGGGGAATGCTCCCGAGCGCTGGGGGAGGGCTCCCGAGCACTGGGGGAGTACTCCCGCTCTATGTGGGCATCCATCTCTCCGCTCTGTATAAAACATGTTCCGACTGGAGCCATCGCCATTACTCGTAGCGTGATACTTCTCTCTAAGGGGCAGGGGCTGACAGGCTATTTCCAGTTCCCCCCATCCGTTCCTCGGTCCCCGTGCGCAGACCATTAAGGTCAAGGCATCAGTGCCCTGCCCCCCCTTACGGCCCTATGGCCGTTGTCCGTTCCTTTGCCCCATGCTCGCCCTGGCCCTGTCAGTCCTATCGTCATCGTTGCTGATGGTGATATTCAAGTACTTCGAGCGGTACCGGGTGCATGTGCTGCAGGCCATCACGGTCAATTACATCACGGCAGCCGTGCTGGGCATGACCCTTGGCGGTGCGGTGCCACCGGTGGCGGCCCCATGGATGCCCGTGGCCGTGACGCTGGGCGTGCTGTTCATTTTGATATTCAACCTTATTGCCCTCAGCTCGCAGAAGGTGGGCGTGGCCGTGAGCGCGGTGGCCAACAAGATGAGCCTTGTGATACCTGTGGCGGCCGGGGCCCTGATGCTGGGCGAGCCCTTGGGGCTGCTGCACCTTGTGGGCATCGCGCTCGGGCTGGTGGCCGTGGTGCTGGTCACCTTTAGCCGCAGCGGGCCTCAGGTGGATAGGAGGTATGCCCTGCTGCCCCTGGTGCTGTTTGTGGGCAGCGGCACGCTCGACACCATACTCAACTGGTGCCGCACCCACCTGCTCAGCGGGGCCGACACCCCGCTGTTCAGCTCGGCCATATTCATGGTGGCAGGCACGGCCGGCATGGCCGCTGTGCTGTGGCAGCGGGTGCGCCATGGGGTAACGCTTACGCTCCAGAGCATCTTGGGGGGCATCGTGCTGGGCATTCCCAACTATTTCAGCATCCATTTTCTGCTGCAGGCGCTGCACGCGGGGCCGGGCACGGTCATTTTCCCCATCAACAACACGGGTATCGTGGTGCTCAGCACGCTGCTGGCCATGGCCCTGTTTGCCGAGCGGCCCACCGGCAGGGCCTGGGTGGGCATAGGGCTGGCGGTGTTCTCCATTTTCATATTGGCCCGATGAGGAACTGTGCCCTCCTTCTTTTCTGTGGGCTGATGGCGTGGGCCGGGGCCATGGCCATGGCGCAGAATCCGCTGGTGCGCTTAACGGCCACGGGCCACAAAGGGGCGGTGACGGTGTATCTGAGCCGGTTCGATTTTCATGAGGCGGTGCCGATAGACAGTGCCAACGTGGGCGTGGGCCGCGAGGTGGCCCTTGGCCGCAGTGGCGCGGGGGGCCTGGGCATGTACCTGCTTGAGCTGGACGGGCAGCCGCAGCACCTGATCCTGCACGCGGGCGCCACCCATACGGTGCATGCCAGGCTTGAGGGCGAGGCGTGGCAGGCGCTGTGCCCCGACAGCCGCGAGCAGGATGCGCTCAATGTGCTGCTCAACCTCAGCACCGCCTTTGCCCGCCAGATGGACAGCCTCGATGCGGCCATCGATGGTGTATCACCTTTCCATCCGCGCCACGACTCCATCGTGACCGCGCTCGACACCCTCGCCAGGCGCAGGATGCGGGCCTTCAACACCTCGCTGGCCATAGTGCCCATGCTCTTTGCCGGCACCTACACGGCCCGCATACTTGTGCCGCTCGACCACATTGTGCTGCGCTCTGAGCGTGCCGAATGGGTAAGGGAGTTTGACAGCGACATGGCATTTAACCACGCCCATCACCTCGACCGCGTGCCGTGGGCCGAGGCCGGGCTGCTCACCAACCCCTTCCTGGCCCAGAAGGTCATGACCTGGCTGGCCGATTACTGCGGCCACACCGAGGACGAGATCCTTTTTTCGGTGAATGTACTGATGGGGAAAGCCGCACAGAACCCCCCGGTGCGGCAGGCCTTGGCCCGCATGCTCATGGCATTTTTCACGGAGAAAGGGGCCGATGGCCTGGCCAAGCAGATAGGGAGCCGGTACCTGTCGCCCTGAAACGGTAATTTTCGGCCATCAATTCCGGGGCCCTACGTACTGCTGATTGAAACTGAACTGCATGACAGAGATATTCAAGGCCACAGATGTGTGCAAGACCTACGCGGGCCATGTGGCGCTGGACCGTGTGAGCATAGCGGTGCCCCGGGGCACGGTGTTCGGGCTGCTCGGGCCCAACGGGGCGGGCAAGACCTCGCTCATCCGCATCATAAACCAGATAACCGGGCCCGATAGCGGTGAGCTTTGGTTCGATGGCGAGCCGCTGGGCCCGCAGCACCTCGACCGCATAGGCTACCTGCCCGAGGAGCGGGGCCTGTACAAGAAGATGAAGGTGGGCGAGCAGGCCCTCTACCTCGCACAGCTCAAGGGCCTTTCGAGGCGCGATGCGCTCGACCGTCTCAGGTTCTGGTTCGAGCGGTTCGGCATTCAGGCCTGGTGGAACAAGAAGGTGGAGGAACTCTCGAAGGGCATGGCCCAAAAGGTGCAGTTCATCGTCACCGTGCTGCACCGCCCCGAGCTGCTGATCCTCGATGAGCCGTTCAGCGGTTTCGACCCCATCAATGCCGAGCTGATCAAGAACGAGATACTGGAACTGAAGGCGCAGGGCACCACCATCGTGTTCAGCACCCACAACATGGGCTCGGTAGAGGAGCTGTGCGACCACATCGCGCTCATCAACCGCTCCAAGGTGGTGCTTGATGGGGCCGTGAACGAGGTGCGCAGGCGCTACCGTTCCGATGTGTACCGCATCCAGTTCAAGGGCAACATGGTGGCATTCACCAACGCGCTGTGGACCGGTGCCGAGCTGCTACAGCATGGCACGGGTGCCAACGGATATGAGGCCACCGTGCGGCTATTGAACGGAAACAACCCGAACCAGATCCTCGCATCGGTGCTGCCGGCCGTGGAGGTACACGGTTTTGCAGAGGTGATACCCAGCATGAACGAGATATTCATCAGAGCCGTGACCGAGAGCGGGGCCGAAGTGCCTGTTGACCTTGTAGGGGCAGGCCATACCGAATGACCATGAGCAAGATATCACTCATCATACAGCGCGAGTACCTCACGAGGGTGCAGAAGAAGTCGTTTGTGATAATGACCATCCTGGGCCCGCTGCTCATGGCCGCCCTGGTGGTGGTGCCTGTGCTGCTGGCCCTTAACGGAGAGGACACACACGACATAGCGGTGGTGGACGAGAGCCACCTGTTTGAGAACCACCTGCCGGGCAATGAGAACATCCGCTTCCATTACCCGCCCTATAGCCTCGACTCGGCCAAGGCCGCCATGATGCGGGGGTCGTTCACCGAGGTGCTGTACATCCACAGCCAGGTGATGACCACCGCCAAGGGCATCCAGCTTTACTTTCAGGACGAGCCGGGCATCAACACCATCCGCCACATCGAGAATGCCATCGGGGGCGATATCGAGAACCTGAAACTCTCCGCCTCGGGCATCAGCCGGGCCACCATTGATGCGGCCAAGACCGATGTGCGCATCGCCACCCTCAAACTCGATGAGCAGGGCAGCACCACCACCAGCAACACCGAAGTGAGCATGATGGTGGGCATGCTGTGCGGCATTCTCATCTACCTGTTCATTTTCCTCTACGGGGTGCAGGTCATGCGAGGGGTGATAGAGGAAAAGACCAACCGCGTGATAGAGGTGATCGTTACCTCTGTGCGCCCTTTTGAACTGATGATGGGCAAGATAGTGGGCATCGCCCTGGTGGGCCTTACCCAGTTCGCGCTCTGGGTGGCGCTGTCAACGGTATTCATAACCGGGGCCAAGACGGTCATGGGCAGGCTGATGGACAAGCCCGTGCCCGGGGTGAGCATAGAGCAGGCCATGACGCAGGGCAACCAGTTGGTGCCCACTGACCCGGAGGTGCAGAAGGCCCAGCAGACCGCCATGGACGAGGCCTTCGCCATGTTGGACAACATCAATTTCCCTCTCATCATCAGCCTTTTCATCTTCTATTTCATGGGCGGATACCTGCTTTACAGTGCCCTGTTCGCAGCGGTAGGTTCGGCAGTTGATAGCGAGGCCGACACCCAGCAGTTCGTGCTGCCCATATCATTGCCCATCATCTTCGCGTTCATGGCCGCGCAGTTCATCATCACCAACCCATCGGGCCCGTTGGCTTTCTGGCTGAGCATGGTCCCGCTCACATCGCCCATTGTCATGATGGTGCGCATACCCTTCGGGGTCGATGCATGGCAGGTGCTGCTCAGCATGACCCTGCTGGTGCTCGGTTTCCTTGGCACCACGTGGGTGGCAGGCCGCATCTACCGCACCGGCATTCTCATGTACGGTAAAAAGGTCAGTTACACCGAGATCTGGAAGTGGATGAGGCACTCGTAAAGTGGGCGGTGCGTTAGGTGCCCAGCCGTTGAGTATCCGTTGCAGTTGTGGGTCGAGGCCAAAATGTCCAGCTTTGAGAGGTTTGTGTAATTTGGCAATCTGAAACAATAGGGAAGCTACTGAGGCATTCGATATTAAAATGGAAGGGAGAAAACCAGTCATTGCATTCAAGAGTTTCGAGGATCTGAAGTCTCACGGGAATATGCATGGTAGTGCAGATGGGACTGACCGGATTCAAGAGCATAATGACCTTCGCACCTTTCTGGTCAAGTTGGCCAAGCTGGCTCAGAGGCCCATTAGATGAATTTGCCATATCGACATGGAAAAGACTCTCGAGACATCCATTCTGAGGGTATGCAGAGCACTTGCTGAAAATGAGGTAGATTACATTTTTGTTGGAGGCACAGCTGTCGCTTTGAACGGGTATTATCGAATTTCAACGGACCAGATGGGTGTTGTTTCAGCCAAACCTGACCTTGATGTTTGGTACAGACCCGATTACACCAATTATTTCAATCTACTTTCAGCACTTGATTCCCTTGGGCATGATGTTGACGAATTACGAAGTGAGTCAAATCCTGACCCTTACCGATCTTTTTTCCGCATAGATCTCGAACAGTTCACATTGGATCTTTTGCCGACCTTGAAGAGTGGACTTGTATTCAGTGAGGTGCGCAGAAGGGCCGAGACAGTCGTGGTTCAGAATGTTCCTATCCATTTCATGGAGTACAATGACCTGATTCTTGATAAACGGAAAACGGGTAGGAAGAAGGATCTCGATGATATTGATCACTTGATTTAGAGGTTGTTGCCTATTTAAAAGGGCATCTATCCTATCTGTTGATATTCAATATTATCAAGTGACCACCTTCTTCAAAAACGGAATGTTGGTTCAAATTGTGGTTGGGGTTTTGATGTCAAGGACCATTATGCATTACAACGGTGGTGGGCGTTGCCAAATGGAATGAGCGCGCTCTGTTCACATCGGGGATGTTATAGAATGTCAAAGGCCGAGGCACCACGGGCAACTTTCCTACTTTCGGCCCTTCCTTAGAAAAAGCGCAAGCATGTCATTGTTCAACCGAGTAAACAACATAACGGGCTGGGCCATCTTCCTGGTCGCATCGTATGTGTACGTCAGCACCATTGAGCCCACCGCCAGCTGGTGGGACTGCGGAGAGTACATATCGGCCTCGTACAAACTGATGGTGGGTCACGAGCCCGGTGCGCCCATGTTCCAGATGATAGCGCGGGTGTTCGCGCTCTTTGCTGGCGATGACGTGACCCAGGTGGCCCGTTGGGTCAATACCATGTCGGCCCTGTGCAGCGCATTCACCATCCTGTTCCTTTTCTGGAGCATCACGCACTTCGGCAGGCGCATCTACCTGAAGGACGGGAAAGAGGGCGACATGGGCAGCATACTGGCCGTGATGGGTGCCGGGGCTGTGGGCGCACTGGCCTACACCTTCTCCGATTCGTTCTGGTTCTCGGCCGTAGAGGGCGAGGTATATGCCATGAGCAGCATGTTCACCGCCATGGTGTTCTGGGCCATGCTCAAATGGGAGAACGTGGCCGATGAGCCCCATGCTGACCGCTGGATAGTGCTGATCGCCCTCCTGATGGGCATGAGCATCGGTGTGCACCTGCTCAACCTGCTCGTTATCCCGGTCATGACCTTCGTCTATTATTTCCGCAAGTACGAGGCCACGCGCAATGGCATGTTCATGACCCTGCTCGTGTCGGGCATCATCATTGTGGCGGTGCAGTACGGCATCATTCCCGGGGTGGCATGGATGGCCTCAGAGTTTGAGCTGGTGTTCGTCAACAGCTTCGGGCTGCCGTTCAACTCCGGGTTCCTTGTGTTCCTGGCCCTGCTCACAGCCGGTATAGTGGGCGGCCTGTGGTTCACCCGCAGCCGTGGCATGGTGACGGCAAACACAGTGCTGCTGTGCGTCACGGTGATCATGATCGGCTACTCGTGCTACGGCCTCACGGTCATCCGCTCATTGGCCAACCCGCCCATGGACGAGAGCAACCCCGACAACGCTTTTGCCCTTCACTCATACCTCAACCGCGAGCAGTATGGCGACCGCCCGCTGCTCATGGGCCACTACTTCAATGCCGAGGTGACCGACCACAAGGACGGCTCGATGATGTACTACAAAGGCGAGAAGAAATATGAGGAGGCCGGCCGCAAGACCATTCCGGTGTACGACCCCAAGATGAGCGGTTTCCTGCCCCGCATGTACAGCAACCAGCCCCAGCACGAGGAGGAGTACCGCCATTGGTCGGGTGCCAAGGGCGGCAAGGTGAAGCCCTCGTTCGGTGAGAACATGACCTTCCTGTTCAAGTACCAGCTCGGGTTCATGTACTGGCGCTACTTCATGTGGAATTTCGCTGGGCGGCAGAATGACATCCAGAGCCATGGCGAGATGAACCACGGCAATTGGATAAGCGGCATCAAACCCTTGGATGAGGCCCGCCTGGGCCCACAGTCCGATCTGCCCATCAGCCTTGCCACAAACAAGGCCCACAACAGATTCTTCCTTTTGCCATTGCTGTTGGGCATCATCGGCCTCAGCTACCAGTACCTGCGCGACCGCCAAGGGGCGTTCCTCGTGGGCTTCCTGTTCTTCATCACAGGCATCGCCATCGTCCTTTACCTCAACCAATATCCCATCCAGCCCCGCGAGCGCGACTACGCCTATGTGGGTTCGTTCTACGCCTTTGCCTTCTGGATAGGGCTGGGTGTGCTTTCCGTCTTCGATGCCATCACCAAAGTGGCCCCACGCACCGTGTCGGCCGTGGCTGCCACGCTCATGTGCCTCATAGTGCCGGGAGTGATGGCCAAAGAGGGCTGGGACGACCACGACCGCTCTGACCGCTATGCCGCCCGCGACATCGCTGTCAACTACCTCGAGTCGTGCGCACCCAACGCCATCCTGTTCACCAATGGCGACAACGACACTTTCCCCCTGTGGTATGCCCAGGAGGTGGAAGGCGTGCGCACCGATGTGCGTGTGGTGAACCTAAGCCTCTTCAATACCGGCTGGTACATCGATCAGATGCGCAGACAGGCCTATGATGCCGCCCCGCTGCCGTTCTCCATCAAGAGCGAGCAGCTTCAGGGCGACAACCGCCTGCAGATCCCTGTGGCTCAGGATTACTATGAGCAGCAGTTTCAGGTCACTTTGGGCGATAAGGCCGTTGAGCTGAAGCGCCTAATGGCTTTCGTCTCAAACGATGACCCACGCTACAAGCTCCAGACCCGCATAGGCGATTTCAGCTATCTGCCCACACGCAACATCAAACTCACTGTCGATTCGGCACAGGTGCTCAAGACCGGCACCATCGCTGTGGCCGACACCGGTAGGCTGGTCAAGGAGATGGTATGGCGCCTGCCCAGCAGCACCATTACCCGCAATCACCTCATGGTGCTCGACATTCTGGCCAACAACAACTGGGAGCGCCCCGTGTACTTCGCTGTTACTGTAGGTGGCGACAACTATCTGGGCCTCGAGAAGTACTTTCAGGTAGATGGATTGGCCTACCGTCTGGTACCCCTCGAAAAAGCCGACCGCGATGGCCGCACCGGTGATGTGAACACCGAGGCCATGTACACCAACATGGTCGAGAAGTTCAAATGGGGCAACATGCACAGGCCAGATGTGTACCACGGCACCGAGAGCATGCGCATGAGCCTCAACTACCGCAGCATGTTCGCCCGTCTGGCCACCGTGCTACTGAGCAAAGGGCAGAAGGAGCAGGCATTGCGCACAGCCGATCATTGCCTCGAGATCATGCCGCATGAGAGCATCCCGCAGAGCTTTGCCTCATTGGGTCTGGTAGAGGTGTATTACAAGACCGGGGAATTTGAGAAGGGCAATAAGCTGGCGCGGCAGATCATGGAGGTGTACCTCGATGACCTGAGGTATTATTCGCAGTTCAAAGGCAAGGATGCCAACAGTGTAGAGCAGGATCTGCGCATATCAAATTCGGTGCTGGTGAGTATGCTGCGCTATGCCGAAGAGTACAAGCAGGACGACCTGAAGAAGGAACTGGAGTCGGCCATGGACCAGTACATGCAGGACGCACTGTGAGCCTTTGGGCCAACTGATCGGGCCCCATGTACACCCTTCGGCCACCATTCATATACAGGGCGCTCTTTCCGGGCGCCCTGTACCGTATTTCAGAAGCGGGAAACATGGTGTACCTCACCTTTGATGACGGCCCTCACCCCGATATTACCCCATGGGTACTCGATGTGCTGCGCACACACGGGGCGAAGGCCACATTTTTCGTGGTGGGCAGTCGTGTGCAGCGATATCCGGAAGTGATGGAGCGCATGCGCAGCGAGGGCCATGCAATAGGCAATCATACCATGACGCACCCCGATGGTTGGCTTACTCCAGTCACTGCTTACATGGATGAGTTCAGGCGATGTGCCGAGCTTACCGGGGCCACGTTGTTCAGGCCACCATACGGGCGTATCACCCCGACCCAATATCGGAACATTGCACCCCATGCGCGTGTTGTGATGTGGGATGTGCTATCAGCCGACTTCGATTCCAAATGTTCACCCGACCGATGCGTGACGAATGTTCTGGACAACGTGCGGCCGGGCAGCATCATCGTTTTTCACGATTCGCAGAAGGCTTGGCCCCGATTGGAGAAAGCCTTGCCCGCAGTGTTGAACGGACTCAAGGAAAAGGGGCTGAGACCCGGAACTTTAATATGAGCCTCGCTGGCAGCCCTAAGTTGCGTGCTTCGTCACATCGGTGCCATGGAGCATATTCATAGATTCGCACCCCTCATTCACATGGATCATTACCACAGGCACCGACAACGGTCCAAAATGCGCAACACGGTCATGATCGTGCTGGCTGTGATACTGATCATCCTCAATATCCTCGTCTATTTCTGGTGATAATAGAAGGGTTCAACGACCTTTGAATTCCGCCTTGCGCTTCTGCATGAAGGCGCTGGCACCTTCCACAAAGTCCTCAGTGGCGCAGCATTCACCAAAGCGGTCCATCTCAAACTCCAGTCCGTCCACTCCATCGGTGTAAAGGGCATTGACACAGGCTATCACCTTGGCTATGGCCACAGGGGCCTTGGTGGCCACCTTGTTAAGTATCTCCTCGCATTTGGCAAGAAGGCTGTCCTTCTCCACCACATGATTGACCAGGCCCAGGCGCAGAGCATCATCAGCGTTCATCAGGTCGGCAGTCATGAGCAGTTCAATTGCTTTGCCCTTGCCAATCAACTGTACGAGCCGTTGTGTGCCTCCGTAACCAGGAATCAGGCCGAGATTCACCTCTGGCTGACCGAATCGGGCGCTTGGGGTGGCCACGCGCATGTGGCAGGCCATGGCCAGCTCGCATCCCCCGCCAAGGGCAAATCCGTTCACCGCAGCGATAAAGGGTTTCGGGCTTTGTTCGATCATGTTAAATATCTGCTGCCCATTAGCGGCAAGCCTGCGCCCTTCGGCCGCGCCCAGACCTTGGAATTCGCTGATGTCGGCTCCGGCCACAAATGCCTTTTCGCCCGAGCCGGTAATCACCACGCCCGCTACTGTGGCATCGGCTATGGCACTGTTCACCGCATGGCGCAGGTCGCTCAGCAGGCCCTGGCTCAGGGCATTCATCTTTTCCGGCCTGTTGAGGGTGATGATGAGCACTTTGCCGCGCTGTTCGGTAAGGATGTTCTGGTATGTCATGGGTGAATCAGTGATTTTGAAGGACGCGAAAGTAGCGGGGAGAGAATTTTAGGTGGGCGAAATTCTCTGGCACATTAGGTGAGCTTCAATTCCGAATCGTAGGGCTGTGTGCCTGAGAAAGTCTTTTCAGTTGTGCTTAGTGAATGAGCACATCACCGCTATTGACATCTGTGCCATACCCTAAGAACTGTACCTGATGCGTGTGGATGATTAGAGAGGGTCGCGGTTGATCGGTGAGGTAAAAAGGTCACCGCAACAGGAGCAACCTATATCCATCGAGCCGGATGTAGATCATGAGCAGCAGGGTGAACCCCAGCAGCGATGACCCGCCATAGCTGAAGAACGGGAGCGGGATTCCGATAACAGGCAGTAGGCCTACCGCCATACCGATGTTGATGACGAAGTGGAAGAACAGCACCGCGGCCACGCAGTAGCCATAGATGCGGCTGAAGGCGCTACGCTGTCGCTCGGCCACCCAGATAACGCGCCAGATCAGGGCCACAAAGAGCAGGATCACCACGGTGCTGCCCACAAAACCCCACTCTTCGCCCACGGTGCAGAAGATGAAGTCGGTGCTCTGCTCGGGTACAAAATCGTACTTGGTCTGTGTGCCCTGAAGGTAGCCTTTGCCAATGAATCCGCCTGAACCAATGGCAATCTTGCTCTGATTCACGTTGTAACCTGCGCCCTTGAGGTCAGTCTCTTCACCTATCAATACTGATATGCGCTCGCGCTGGTGCGGTTCCAGAACATTCTCCATCACATAGTCAACACTGTAGGCGAAACCCGCCAGTACCCCCACCACGGCCACAATGCCCAGCGCTGCAGATAGCGAGCGCCTGCGTTGCATCATGAATGCGATGCCGCCCCCTGCGGCCAACACGCCTCCCAGGGCCCAAAATGGCAACAGAAGGGCCAGCAGGGCCACAATTCCCATGGCCAACCCGATGATGATAAAAAGGGGTGTCATGCCTTCGCGGTACAGCACCAGCGCGAATGTGCTGAACACAATGGCCGAGCCCGTGTCATTTTGTGCCAAGATCAAAACGGCCGGCAGTCCGATCAACAGGCCCGCAATGGCCATGTTGCGCCATTTAGTGATGTCGAAACCCAGTTCGCTGAGCAGCTGGGCCAGGGCCAGGGCCGTGCCCGCCTTCATGAACTCGGCCGGCTGCAGCTTGAACGGCCCTATGTCTATCCATGCCCGGGCACCGCTCACATCGCGGGCCACCACCAGCACCACCAACAGCAGCCCTATGTTGACCCAATAGATGGGATAGGCGAAAAAGGAGAAGAACTTACCATCGATGATGAGGACGAGCAATGCCAGGCCCACGCTCAGCCCGATCCATAGCAGCTGTTTGCCGTAGCGCTGGCTGAGGTCAAGTATGGAGCTGTGCTCCTCGTTGTACACGGCTGCATAGATGTTGAACCACCCCAGCAGCACCAGCAAGAGGTAAAGGCCCACCATGACCCAGTCCAGATTGTCGAAAATGCTCTGCTGCTGCCTCATCGTTTCTTGGGCGCTGGCGGTGGGTTCTTTATCAGGTCGGCCTCCAACATACGGGTCTCAAGCTCGGGCCTCGTTATGGTGTCGGTCAGGTATAGTTCGGCCAGCAGACTGGCTATGGGAGCACCGTACTGGCTGCCACCTCCAGCATTTTCAACAAACACGCACATGGCTATCTTGGGGTCCACCTTGGGCGCAAACAGCACGAAAATGGAGTGGTGGGCCCCGTGCGGATTCTGAGCGGTGCCGGTCTTGCCGC
>JBIKWM010000025.1:0-45963 GCA_044356305.1 Flavobacteriales bacterium | reverse complement strand
TCGGTCTCGCCACGAGAATCCTCTCAAAATTGGCCGCAATGACCATGATTCAACTTGATAATGCACTGAGCGGAAGACCATTAGGCCAAATCAAAAATGTTCGCTTCGCCCAATAGCACAACGGGTACTTGTAAATAAAGGCAAGCTAAATAGCGAAAAGTTAAACACAGCAAGATCTTCATTGACAAAGTTTTTGAATAAGATTCGATTTACTTACGTTCCAGCAATTAGAGACGAGGTATTTTTTAGTTACCTATTAAACAAGCTTCAAGAAACAATTTTTGAAGTAGAAGAGAGAAAAAGAAATCAAACTTTCCAAAAGAGAATTTCTGACTTCAACGAAACAGTAACGGAACTTACTAGTGCATTGAATCTCGAATTTCAATCTGTTTCAGGTATTCAAAGTAGCTTGAGCTTTCCAAACAATGTTGCTGAGATTTTTCAACGATTAATCATTGATACTAAATCAGGTGAACACGACATTCCTCTTCGGCTTAGGGGTGACGGCATTAGGCTTAGATATATTCCAACTATACTTAATTACATTTCAAACAATTCGAAATATTATGAAATTTGGGGCTTTGATGAACCTGAAAATTCATGTGAATACTCACTTTCAAAGAAAATATCAGAGCAATTTTCAAACGAGTATTCTAAGAAATCACAAATATTTGTCGCAAGTCATTCCTTTCATTTCATATCTATTGACAACGAAAATACCTCAAAATTTCGAGTTTACAGAAATGAAGGAAGTGAAAATACAGAAGTTGCTCAAATAGATACGCGCAATCAAAATCTATTGTCAGATGAATTAGGAATAATTGACATTAATAATGAATTAGCCAAACTATATAGATTATTGACGAATGAAATGTCAATGATAACTGTTACAAAAGAAAAGTTAAGAAACCTTGAAAAGCCATATCTTATTTTTGAAGGTAAAACCGATAACAAACTGTTTAGCTTGGCTTTTGAAGCTTTAAATGGCAGGTCTATTAACGAAGATTTTATTCTTTGTGAACATATAACTTCAGATAATGGAAGTAGTATTGGTTCAGGAGCAGACTTCATAAATCAATTTATGTATAACCACGTATCAAAAACCCCAATAAATAATAAAGTTATTGGAATATTTGACTATGATTCGACAGGATTTCGTGAAATTATTGCCCTAAGAAAAATATTTGATAAGCTTGATGTTAATTCGGATAAATTTCTTCTTTACAGACATAGAATTAAGCTTAATGTGTTTGTGATGTCTTTAGTCACTCCCAGTCATAGGGCAAATTTTACGCACAAGACAGAAAAGGATTACTGCTACTTATCAACCGAGCTTCTTTTTTTAGATACAGATATACCAAGTTCTAATAGGCAATATCCAACACCTTTTGACCAAACTGTTTACTCATTTTCAGGTAATAAAGAAAGTTTTGCCTCTATTATAGAAAAAAATAAAGCGACAACAAATTTTGACGGATTTAAGCCGACATTTGAAATAATTGAAAGAACAATAAGAGTCGGCAGCTAATACAGGTAGATGTTGCACAATTTTCTTCAGGAATCCCCGCTCGACAAAATATTCCGCAGAATAACTCGGTCTGGGATAGTAGTAAACAATTTTACTTAAGAAGATTGATTTGTTATCGACTCTAGCGGCATTATATTGTTCAGCCCAGTTGAAAACATTACAATGGTCAGCGCAATTTCGTTAAACTCATCAAGACTAAGTTCAACTTTATCTCCAATATGAATTGTTCTTTCCTTATGGAGGAATTTTGTATTGAGTCCTCCCAATAACATCCCTTTCTCACGCATCTCATACTCATTGAGTTCAATCCAAGCATCATTATAAAATCCATAATCGTCTTTGGAAATCCACTTAAGCACAAGGTCCTTATCAGCAATACTATTTTGATGAACGAAACAGTTTCTTAACCTATTGATCGAGAGTATCTGCTCTTCATATTCAAGAGGTTTTCCTAAGTATGATTTAATCTTATCAATTAATAATGGTACATGTAACCTTTTATTTGCTTTTTCAAGTTTATCTATATTCCAATTTATCTGCCCTACTACCATCTCTGGTTTAATAGCTGTTCTGTGATTTTTCACGTCTGCCTCTGCCCTCGCTACGGCTGATTGAATAATCTCCAGGGTACCAAGATAGTTGCAGGCAATTACAAGACTTTTGGTTATGGCAACTAAAAAATCTTCAAAAGCTTTTTTTATCATCCAGTCAATCACTTCTTTCCGCTGTTCTTCAACGGTCAGTATGGGCTGGTTAGGATAATGTAGTCTAAAAGGTAGTTTGTCTGTCGGTAGATGATGCATCGGTTTCATGTCCCAATTCTGCATCGCATGATAGATGTGGCTTGCATTGTCAATGATAGATTTTATCTGCAGTTGACATTCCTTACCAACAACCAAATCGAACTGAAGTTTTATTCCACCTTCTATTGCGATAACACGATTTTTCATTGATTGAATTTTGTTGGCATAGATTCGAGTACCAATATTAGGTACAACACTCAATTACCGCATAGACAAGTGTTCCTCAGGATCACTTTTACGTCAATAAAGTGGAGCGGTCTGTGACCGTGGGCTAAATTACAACACGACATCAGAGGAGGAACGGCTCCCCGTCCGTACCGCATCGTGCGGGCCCGCCCCTACCGGTTCGGGCGGGCCCGCCCGCACTCGGGATGACACGGCTATGGTCTATGGACTGTGGACTGTGGTCTATGGACTATGAACTGTGGTCTATGGACTGTGGACTATGGACTGAGGACTGTCCCCCTCATCAGCCCCGTAGCTTTGAGGCATAACAAGCGAGGCCCCATGAAACTGCCTATGAATATGGTCCCGCTCTTGGCGGCAGCGGTGCTGCTTTCGGGTGCGTGCAACGGTCAGCGGCCGGCAGGCACACAGGCGGGGGCTGCTGCACCACAGCTATCGGACTATGTGGTGAACGTGTTTGAGGACAGCAAGGGGAGGCTGTGGTTCTCGACCATTGGCGATGGCGTGGCACGGTACGACCCTGCGGCCGCGCATAAGCAGGGCCAGGGGGCACTGACCTTCCTTTCGGAGCAGGAGGGGCTTGTGGGCAGCACAGCCACCGACATGGCCGAGGACAGCGCGGGCAACCTGTGGATAGGCACCCACTCTGGGCTGTCGAGGTACGATGGCAGGGCGTTCACCAACTACACCGAAGCGGACGGCCTGGGCAGCGAAAGGGTGTCGCAGGTGCACATAGACCGCAGCGGTACCCTATGGGTGGGCACATGGGGCGGGGTGTGCAGGTATGACGGCACCCGGTTTGTCCCATTCGAGCTGCCTGTGCCCGATGTGGAGGTGCCCACCTACCAGGCCACCGCCAACTGGGTGAGCACCATCATGGAAGACAGCCGGGGCAACATCTGGATAGGTCGCAGCGGCTACGGGGCATGCCGATACGAACCCTCTACCGGGCGTTTTACGCAGTTCACCAAAAAGGAGGGGCTCAGTTCAAACTGTGTGCAGACCATTGTGGAGGATGCCCAGGGCCACATCTGGTTCGGTTTCCGCGTGGCCGAGCACGACCACCCCGATGCCACAGCGCGCCATGGGGTAGGGGGGGTGAGCCGCTTTGACGGCCGCACGTTCAACACCTTTGCCGAGATGGAGGGCCTGCACACCACCGATGTGTACACCATCTACCAGGACAGGGCCGGCACCATGTGGATAGGGGCCACCAACATAGGGGTGTACCGCTACGATGGCACCCGGTTCCTATTGACCGACACAACCGACCGCATGGACCTGACACGCAACTTCGGGCTGCAGGATGCGCTGCAGGACAGCCGTGGCACACTGTGGTTCGGCATGTCGGGCGGGCTGTTCAAATGGAATGGCACATCCATAGTGAACGTGACACGCAGCGGGCCTTGGGACTGAAGGGCATTAATGGGAATCCTCCGCCCGATCAAGTGTTCCGCAGGATCACTTGTTCGGCACTATAGTGGAGCGGTTTGTAACCGCGGGCTAGAACAACCTCAGTTTTCTTTCTCAATCTGCGAATCTGCGGCAATCAATCTCTTTTTGTGCCCCTGCCAGCCCGTACCAGAACGGTACGTTCGGGTGGGCCCGGCCATGCCATCACACAGTCACCGACATGGTAAGGAACTCGGTGCGGCCGCTGGGTTCAATGGAATAGTCGATGGGGCTCTGGCTCATGTTGGCCACCTTGAGCAGGCCCATGGGCACATTGAGGTCGGCCAGTTCCTCCTGCATCGAGTCGCTTATCAGTTCCATGCGCTCGCACTTGGTCATGCTGTTTATGCGGTCCAGTTCGAGGTGGAAGGTCTCTACCAGGTCGGGCACACACTGGTTGGCGGTGGCCACTATAAGGTCATCGCCCTTGCGCTCAATGAGCAGCAGCCCCCCGTGGCGGCCGTTGTACACACCATGGTTCTGGATGTTTGAGGCCATCTCTACCAGCACCCCCAGCAGTTTCTTGGCCTGGCGGTCGGCCTTGGCGGCCTGTCGGGCTATCTCCAATATGGGTTCGATGGTGCCGGGGGTGAAATCGCCCTTGTACACCAGTTGCACATCGGTGCCCATCAGCTCGTCCATCAGTTGGCGGCTCTTGAGGTCCACCTGTCCGGCCACGGCCGAGTGTCGGTTGAGGCTCACGGTAAGGAAGAACTTAGAGAGTTCCTCTTCGCTCACATCAAAGGCGTAGTCGAGCTTGTCGCCACTGCGCCTGGCCATCTCAATGAGTCCGAGGCCCGCACCGCCCACATTGTTGCGTGGCGAGAGCATGACCTCTCTCGACAGGGCCTTCAGCTCCTCCATACCCAGGGTGTTGATCTGGGCCAGGCAGCGGCCCAGTTGGTCCACGCGGTCGGTGCGCACCATGTTGAGGGCCGAGATGCGGCTCACATTGCCATCGCTGAGCGTGCAGAAGGTGCCGCGCGGGCCCTCGCCCTCGCCATGCCGCACGATGTTCTGAAAACACTCCACCACCAGGTACGATACCTTTTTGCGCAGATGGGCAAGCTCATCGAACTGGGCCACATTGTGCTCGGTGAGCTCCATGATGTGGTGCGTGAGCCGGTCGTTGAACGCCCCGTTATATATCAGGCAGAGCCTGTCGCCCACGAGTTTCTCATAAATGCCCGCAGCCCGTTTGCGTGTATCCCCCCCCATGTGCTGTTCGGTCTGGTTGAAACAGGGTGATTTTAACCGTGTCTTAATCATTTGGTTACGCGTGGCTACGGGAATCACTTAGCTAAAAGCCGTTCGGGGCGGAATATCGATGAACGACATGTGCAGATGGAAATCAGGACCCATTGAGAATCGATTTCCCGATTTAAAGCCATTGAAGAAAAATCATACCAGTTACCCATGAGCTCGCGTGTGAGAATCCTTTTTCATCCTTTTGTCTTGATACAAAAGGATCAAAAAATCAAGGCTGGTGGACATTTCCCTGCGAAACTCGGGGACGGTCGCTTCCGCGCGTTCCGGGCCGTTCGGAAGACCTCACTCTACGGAACGCTTCCTCAGGCCTGCGCACGCTCCCTTACCCCGGTTTCGCAACGTGAAATGTCCAAGGCCACCCAGCGAACTGCACCTACATCACCGTCACATTATGAAGCCCTTCTGGTATGAATGCGGGGAATCAGAAAATGAAAAGTCCGAGTATTTTGGGCGGATGATGAGAAACGTGTCATGCGCCCTGGTCCTATGGTGGGCGATTTCAACCGCTGCCATGGCCCAGACCGCTGTGAATGTGCCCGATGGGAGGGTGGCCGCCCGCGAATGGCTGATGCTGACAGGCCGCAACAGCACCATAGCAGCCAACGACACGCTGAACGAGCGCATGGTGGACCTGGTGCAGGTGGCCGTGGCCGATTCTGTGGTCAGAAAGAAGCGACAGCACCACCGGGTGTTCATGGTGGGTTGGCTCATCCACGCTTTCGGTGGCTACAACTGGCGGGCCCTGAGCATGACCAAGCGCAAGTTTGTGGGCACGGTGCACCGCAATTCGCGCAGCAGCGAAGAGCACTTCACCGAGTACGACATCAACTACGACCTGTACTTTCTGCTGCCCCATTATCAGCGGCTGAACTTTGCCGCCTACGACCGTCAACGCGAGCTGAAACGGCAGGACTACAGGCGGTCGCACAGGAGGGACTACGGTGTGGAGCCCTTTGTGCGCGATACCCTGAACTTCGACCGGATGAAGTACCGCCTGCACTGCGAGCTGACCCCGCCACGGGCGTTCAGGGCCGCACTCGATGCGGGTTTCTACCCCACGCTGCCGGGGCAGGGTCTTGGCCAGCACTGGTCTATGGGCACCGAACGGCCCACCCTGGGGGTGTATGGCCTCTGGTGCCTCGACTGCAACCACAGCTGCCACCCCGAGCTGCATCCGTATGAGTGGATCTGGTGGCTACGGGCCAGCGAGGGCGACACATCGACCGCCAAGACCTGGATGGTGGGGCTGTTTCACGAGAGCAGCAACCGCATGCCCGACTGGAGCACCGCACCCGTTCAGGGGCGCATCAGCATCCCGTTCGCCATTGGGCCCGAGGATGTCAGGAAAGGGGAGGGCAACGTGGTGATAGAGCATCTGGTGCACAGCGGTTTCGGGCCTGCCTTGCCTGCGTGGCCCACAGATGGCTGCACAGCAGTCACGGCCAAGACGGACACACAGGTGATCGGGTTGAACACCTCGAAAGGGGAGGTGAGGCTGCAGGTGCGGCTCAACCACCCCATCCGATCCGATGCCTATGCGCTATCGGTGAGCGATCTGGTGCTCGATTCGGCCACTGGCACGCTCTGCGGCCGGCTCAACCTTGCGGTATCGGCCACGGAACTTTATACCATGAAGGTCACCTTCTCAGGGGCCGACTGACCTCAGCTCTCCCACACCACCATGCCCTTGGCAGCGTACCAGGTCTCGTAATGGCCCTTCTTGAGTTTCTCAACCGGGTTGCGCTTGATCTTGAGGGTAGGGGTGAGTAGCTCGTTCTCAACGGTCCATGCCTCTTTCATGATCACGGCCTTCTCCACCTGTTCGTGCTGGTCGAGGGTAGGGTTAAGGTCGCTGAGGGTCTTCTCCAGGCTCAGGCGCAGGTCATCGCGGGTCTTTTTCAGGCCCTGTTCGCTCAGCACCACCAGTGCTATGGGCTGTGGCAGTCCATCGCCCACCAGACACACCTGATCGATGTCGGCATTGGCCGATATCTTCATCTCTATCGGGTTGGGCGCCACGTACTTGCCCTTCGAAGTCTTGAACAGGTCCTTTACCCGTCCGGTTATCTTCAGGTAGCCCTCTTCATCAATGTAGCCCTCATCGCCTGTATGCAACCAGCCGTCCTTGATAGTGTCGGCTGTCATCTGCGGCTCCTTGTAATAGCCGTCCATCAGCGCCTCGTGCTTGATGAGCACCTCTTTCTGCTCGCTCAGTTTCACCTGGCAGCGGGGCAGGGCCTTGCCCACGTACCCGATCTTGATCTCGTGGTTCAGCGTCACGTGGCTGTAGCAGCAGTTCTCGGTCATGGCATAGGCCTCCTGAATGTTGATGTCCAGTTTCTTGAACCACTCCATCAGGGCCGCTGGGCAGGGGGCCGCACCGGTGAGGGTGTTCTGGGCATCTATCAGCCCCAGTCCCGTCTTGATCTTCTTCTTCACTATCCCGTTCAGGATGGGGATCTTGAGGAACAGGTCGAGCTTCTTCTGTGGCATCTTGGTGAGGATACCTTGCTGGAACTTGGCCCAGATGCGCGGCACTCCGAGGAACACGGTGGGCCTGCTCTCGGCCAGGTTGGCCGCGAACGTGTCGAGGCTTTCGGCAAAATTCACGGATCCTCCGGTGTAAATGCTGCCCATCTGCACCAGCAGGCGCTCAGCAATGTGGCTCAGGGGCAGGTACGAGAAGAAGCGCTGCGGCCGGTTCTCCATGCCCATGGCAAACATGGCCTGCTCTGTCACCCAGCTGAAATTGCGGAACTTGTGCATCACGCCCTTGGGCATGCCCGTGGTGCCGCTGGTGTAGATGATGGTGGCGCAGTCCATCGGGTCGCGCACCACATCGGCATGGATGGGCTCCATGGCATTGATCAGGCTGTACCATTCATCGTAGCCCGGCTCGGTGTAGAAGGGGAATGCGATGCACTTCACCCCGCTGGGCACACCCGGACGCATGGCGGCCCAATTATCGAGCTTACCTACAAAAAGGACCAACGAGCCGCTGTGTTCCAAAATCTGGCGCACGGTGTCGGCCGTAAGGTTGGGGTACATGGGCACACTGGTGTGGCCGGCCATGGTGATGGCCAGATCGGTCATGATCCAGTGGGCGCAGTTCTTCGATATGAGGGCGATGTTGCTCTTGGGCGGCAGGTCGAGGCTGCGCAGGTACGCGGCCATCTTGCGCACTTCCTGCCCGGTCTGTTTCCACGTCCATGTTTTCCACTCTCCGTTGATGGGCTGACTCAGGTAGATGGCATCGGGCTTCTGTTTCTCCCAGTGATACAGCATCTCCAACGGACTCCTCATTTCGCTCATGGCCTCGTTTCGGTTTTAGGTGATTGTTTCCCTGTCAATAGGGTAGGGGGCACGAAACTACAAAAGCCAACGGGTGCACGACCATGCCCGCAGGGTTAGTTGTTCCTAATGGACCTGCCGGGCCGCTGTGCAGGACTGCGCCTACTTACCGATCCGCTACTTTCGGCCCCATGAACCCTGAGAGTATGTCAGTCAGTGCCAATGACCCGAGCCTACGGTCGTGGGTCAATGTGCCCACCGCCTCCGATTTCCCCGTCCAGAACCTGCCGTACGGCATATTCAAACGCAACAACATGCCCCCACACGCAGGGGTGGCCATCGGTGCGCATGTGCTCGACCTGGCCGTGTTGCAGCGCAAGGGCCTGCTGGTGGGACTGCCCAAGGGGGTGTTTGAAACCGGCAGCCTCAATGCCTTCATGGCCCTGGGCCGGCCCACATGGGGCGCGGTGAGGCAGCGGATTAGCGAGCTGTTGCGGCACGATTGCCCCACCCTGCGCGATGATGCCGCAACGGTGGCCGAGGCGCTGATCCCGCAGGTGGGTGTGGACATGCTCTTGCCGATGGAGGTGGGCGACTACACCGATTTCTATGCCAGCCGCGAGCATGCCACCAATGTGGGCACCATGTTCCGTGGCAAGGAGAATGCGCTGATGCCCAATTGGCTGCACATCCCCATTGGCTACCATGGCCGCGCATCGAGCATTGTGGCCAGTGGCACACCCATCCGCAGGCCCAAGGGGCAGTACATGCCGCAGGGTGCCTCCGCACCGGAGTTCGGTCCTACGCGCCAGCTCGACATTGAACTTGAAGTGGCCTTTGTGGTGGGTACAGGTAATGCCCTGGGCGACAGCATCTCGGTTGATGATGCCGAGCAGCACATTTTCGGGCTGATGCTCTTCAACGACTGGAGTGCCCGCGACATACAGAGCTGGGAGTACCAGCCGCTTGGGCCCTTCCTTGGCAAGAATTTCGGCAGCACCGTGTCGCCATGGGTGGTCACGCTCGATGCCCTCGAACCCTTCCGTACCCAGGGCCCTGTGCAGGATACGCCCGTACTGCCTTACCTGCGCAACGACCGCCCCAGCGCATTCGACATAGCACTTGAGGTGGGGCTGAGGCCGGAGGGCGGCACCGAGACGGTGATATGCCGCAGCAATTTCAGCTATATGTACTGGAGCATGGCCCAGATGCTTGCCCACCACACCGTTAACGGCTGCAACATGCGCACGGGCGATGTGTGCGCCTCGGGCACCATCAGCGGATCGACCGAGGACAGCTACGGCAGCATGCTCGAACTGACCTGGCGCGGCACACGCCCGCTGCAACTGCCCGATGGCACCGAGCGGAAGTTCCTGCTCGATGGCGACACGGTCACCATCCGTGGCCATGCAGCGCAAAACGGGGTGCGTATCGGTTTCGGGGAATGTGTGGGTAAGATCTTGCCTGCCCGTTGAGCCATGCAAACAGAATGTCCAAACTGCACCCACTCGCTCGATGCGGTCGACCGTTTCTGCCGCCATTGCGGGCAGGCCAGCCGTGGGCATAGGCTCGGCATACGCGACATGGTGGTTGAACTGCTGGGCGGTCTGTTCAATTTCGATGGGAAGAACTGGCTCACCATGTGCACCATGCTGTTGCAGCCCGGTGCGCTCACAAGGCATTTCACTGAGGGAAAAGTGGCGCGCTACGCCCCGCCTATCAAGGTGTACCTGTTCACCAGCTTCATCTTTTTCATCCTCATCAACCTCGATGGAAAGGAGAAGGTGAATGACAGCGAGGTGAAAGAGGAACTCAACACCGATTTCGCACTCGACCTGGGCGATGACCTGAAGGTGGGGAGCGATCAGGTGACGGGCATGGACCCCAACAATTTTGTGGCCATCGATTCGCTCATACGGGCCCACGGCAGCCAACCGGGTTTCATCTACCGGTTGGCGGTGCAGCAGTTCATCCGTTTTCAGGGCGACAAGGGGGTACCGCTCTACGAGAGTGCCTTCATCGGCAACATGAGCATGGCCATGTTTGTCCTGTTCCCACTGGTGGCCCTCATCGTATGGCTCGTTACGCGCAGGTCGGGGCCGTGGTACATGGACTGCCTCATATTCAGCATCCACCTGCAGACAGTGGCATTCATCGTCATAGGGGCGGCCATAGCCCTCTCGCTGATAGGACTGGAGGTGCCGTGGTGGGGCACCGCATCTGTCCTGTCCGTGTATGTGCTTGTGGCCCTGCGCAGTGCCTTTGGTGCGGGTTGGGGTCGCAGCCTGTTGCGCACCATACTGTTCGTTCCCCTCTATCTCCTTTCACTTGCCGTGCTCATGGGCCTTACGGCCGTGCTCAGCCTGTTCACTTTCTGAGCGGTGCTGAGATAGGAGGGACCCCTTTGCCTTACCTCACTTAAATGTGAGATTGAGCTTGCGGAAGGTGTTGTCGTCAATGCACTCCATGGCCTTTTTGATATCAGGGTCAATGGCGTTGGCCACGCGATAGTATTCCTCATAGCCCCACAGGGTACGTGCAATATTGGCCTTCAGGCGGTTGCGCATCAGGCGATCCGAGGTCTTTATCCCTTCGCGGTATTTGGCCTCCTTGTCAGCATCAGCGGGTTTGGTCTCCTGATCGGCCTTTTCCTCCTTCTTGGCTTCGGCCTTGTCCTTGGCCATCTCAGCGTCCACATAGGCTATGAACTCCTTCATGAAGGTATCGTCCACAGTAAAGCCTTTCTCAAAATCGAGGTAGGACGGATACTTGGCCATCATGTCGGCCCTGCGGGCGTCCACATACTCGTTGGTGTAGGTGTTAATGAAACCCTTGCGCCATACATCGTTCAGGTAGGCCGAGCTCTCGCTGGTGTCAATGGCCACAAATATGTCGGGCATGATGCCACCACCACCATACACTACGCGCTTGTTGGTGGTGTAGAACTTCTGGCTCTTGTCAAAGTCAACACTGTCGGGGTTGAAGAACTCACCATGCTCGTACCTGCGCTTGTTCTCCGACCGGTAGGCTTCCTCACCATCATCGTACGGGCGTTGTATGCAGCGCCCGCTGGGCGTGTGGTAGCGCGCGGTGGTCAGTTTAAGGGTCGATCCATCGCGCAGGCGGAATGGCCGCTGTACCAGGCCCTTGCCGTAGCTCCTGCGGCCTATGATCACGCCCCGGTCGTTGTCCTGCAGCGCACCGGCCACAATCTCCGATGCCGATGCCGAGCCTTCGTCCATCAGCACCACCACCTTGCCTTTCTCAAATTCCCCTTTCTGGGTGGCAAACGACTCCTGCCTAGGGCTGCGCTTACCTTCAGTGAATACGATCAGCTTCTTTTCAGGCAGGAACTCATCGCTCAGGTCAATGGCCGTATTGAGGTAGCCACCGCTGTTGTCGCGCAGGTCCAGGATCAGGTTCTTGGCACTGGCGGCCTTCAACTTGGCAAACGCCTCGTGCATCTCGTCCATGGTGGTGCTTGCAAAGCGGTTCAGCTTGATATAGCCCGTCTCCTTATCGATCATGTACGATGCATCGACACTGAAAATGGGAATCTTATCGCGTGTTATCTCATAGTCTATCAGTTTCGGTACGCCCCTGCGGTATATGCCCACACGCACCTTGGTGCCCTTGTTGCCGCGCAGTTTCTTCACCACATCGTTGTTTGTCACACCTATGCCTGCCACGGTGGTGTCGTTGATGGTCACAATCTTGTCGCCTGAGCGGATACCCAGGCGCTCACTGGGCCCACCGGCTATGGGCGATATCACCGCTATGGTGTCTTTGATGATGTTGAACTGCACCCCTATGCCCTCAAAGGCCCCGCTGAGTGGCTCGTTCATCTTTCTGTACTCTTCTTCGCTCATGTACTCGCTGTGCGGATCGAGTTCATTGATCATGCCCACAATGGCCTTCTCCACCAGTTTCTCGTAGTTGACAGTGTCCACATAGCGCGTCTCAATCTGCGCCAGCACATCCTCAAACTTCAGTTTCTGGTCTTCAAGCTTCCGGTTCTGGGCCATGGTGGCCAGCGGCATAGCACTGGCTATCAGAACAATGGCGGTGCGCAATGAGGTCATGTTACGGTAGGTGGGTTGTGTTGCCTGCACTGTGGTGCAAGGCCCGATAAAGTTCCATATTTGCCGAAAGCCCTGCGGTACAGGGCCTGCAAAGAAATGTGAAATGGACATGAGGCGGATTTTTATGTTGATGTCTCTCGGGCTCATGCTCGGAGGCACAGGCTGCAAACAGACAGACGAGGCAGATGTTTACCGCACCTGCATGGGCAATCAGGACCGGCTGTGCGCTGTGCAGGCGGTGTCGCGGCTGGTCACGGCAGAACCGTTCAACGCCACTTGGCTCGACACCCTCGCCATCCTATACTCCAACCTGGGAATGAACGAGCAGGCATCTCTGGCCTGTGCCCGTGCCCTCAACACCCGCGAGAGCAGGGCCGTGCGCCTGGCCGATGGTGCCAGCAACAAGGCCCTGGGCAAGTTTGACCGTGCATTCGATAGCTACAGCAAGCTCCTGGCAGCCGAGCCGCAGGAACTTGAGTTCCAGTACGAGAATGCCTACCTGCTCATTCGCCTCGGCCGCGATGACGAGGCCATGCCCATGCTCGATAAGGTGCTGGCCCACCCCAAGGCAGCCGAGCTACAGATGCAGGAATTTGTGGAACAGGGCAGTCAGATGGTGCCCTATGCTGCGGTGGCCCACAACCTGCGCGGCTACATTCATACCCGCAAGGGCCAGAATCAGGATGCCGTGGCCGCCTATCAGGCATCGCTCAGCATTTTCCCCGACTACTTTCTGGCAAAGAACAACCTCATGGTGCTCATGGCCCAGATGAAGGCGCAGTAAGGCAGGCATCAGACATGAAATGGGATGATCATCGCTCTGAATCAGATGAATCTCAGGTTCAATAAATCACAACCAATCATCTGATTATCAATTTTATTTAGGTTGATGTATGATCTTACCCTGATACTCCCTAAGGTAGTGGAGGTGGCAAAGGCTGCAGGAGAGTTCATCCTTGCCGAGCAACGGAATTTCTCTCAAACAAGGGTAGAGGCCAAGGGTCACAACGACTTTGTGAGCCACGTGGACCGCACATCGGAGCGCATGATAGTGGATGCGCTGCGCACCCTGCTGCCCGATGCAGGTTTCGTGACCGAGGAGGGCACGGCTCAGATGGACCACCGGCCGCTGAAATGGGTGATTGACCCATTGGACGGCACCACCAATTTCGTACACGGTGTGCCATTTTTCGCTGTCAGCATAGGGCTGGTAGACGGTGCCACGCCTGTGTTGGGAGTGGTGCACGAACTGGGGCGCATGGAGACATTCACTGCCACAGCAGGCGGAGGTGCCTACATGAACGGGTCACCCATCCGGGTGTCGCAGTCGCCCACATTGGCCCAATCGCTGCTCGGTACCGGCTTCCCCTACACCGATTTCGGGCAGATGGAAAGGTACCTGGACCTGTTCCGCCACCTCATGCAGCATTCGCGCGGGTTGCGCAGGCCCGGGTCAGCCGCCACAGATCTGGCCTATGTGGCCTGTGGGCGTTTCGATGGGTTCTTTGAGTACGGCCTCAGTCCGTGGGATGTGGCCGCAGGGGCGTGCCTGGTACGCGAGGCAGGCGGCACCGTCACCGATTTTACCGGGGGCGACACCTACATCAACGGCCGGCAGATAGTGGCGGCCAATGCCCTGACGCACGGGGAACTGCGGTCAACGGTGGCCCGCTTCATGCTCTGATCAGCCCAATACCTGCCACAGGGTCCTGCCAGTGGTGAAAAGCCCTGTAAGGAGCAGGATGACCAGGACTATGCCCTTGAATCGCTCCTCGGGCATACGGCCCAGTATCTGGCGACCTATCCAGGTGCCCATAAGGCTCACCGCTGCCAGCACACCGAGCAGGGGCAGATCGTGCCGGTGCACGTAACCGTTGTACAGGTAAACCCCGGCCCGGCTGGCATCGACTGCCAGATCAATGATGGCCGATGTGGACACGAAAACCTGCATAGGCAGCGCGAATGCTGCCAGCACCAGTCCACGAATGGCACCGCCCGTACCCAGCAGCCCGGCCAACAGGCCCGATGCAGCCCCGCCTGCCAGGCAATTGACATCATCGGGTTCCAGTTTGGCGGAGGGCCTCAGCAGCAGGAAGAGGCTTATCACTGTCAGCATCAGGGCCACCCCGAGTTCAAGCATGGGTCCGCTCACGTATCGGCTCAGATATGCCCCTACGATAACTGCCACCGTGGCCGGTATGCCCACACGGAGCACCAGCCTGCGATCGTATCCCTCGCGGAACAGGGCTATCTTCGATACATTGCTTGCCACATGGAACAGGGCCGTGACGCCCAGCACCGAGTGGAAATCGAGGAACATGCCTGCCAGCGGCACGAACAACATGCTGCTGCCGTAGCCTCCCACTGTGCCTATCACCTCGGCTATGAGCGCGAGCGTGGCGAACAGAAGGATCTCCTCAAGGTTCATTGGCTAAGGTCAGAGGCCCGGACTTTTCCACACTTTCATGCCGCCATCGTCATAGATCAGTACGGCTTTCAGGGTGGTGTCGGCCTCAACAAATGTCTTGCAGCGGCTCAGACCCATCACCATGCACGCGGTGGCATAGGCATCGGCTGTGGCTGCATCTGGGGCCAGGATGGTGGCGCTGAGCACATCTGTAAGGGCCGGGTAGCCTGTGCGCGGGTCAATGGTATGGGCCAGTCTCTGCCCGTCTATCTCCACACTTTTCCGGTAATTGCCAGAAGTGGCCATGCTCCTGTCTTTCAGTTCGATGGAAAGGGCCAGTTCGCGTTCAGGATTACCATCATCGCTCGGGGTGTCAATGCCCACTTTCCATGCCGAGCCGTCCTTTTTCCTGCCCTTGGCCCGTATCTCCCCGCCTATCTCCACCAGATGGTCGGTGATGCCAGCAGCCTCCAACATGCGGGCTATCACATCTACGCTATAGCCCTGTGCCACCGCATTCACATCGAGGCGCACATCCGGGCGGGTGCGGCCCACTGTGCCGTCATCGGCCACGGTGAGCAATCCGAAACCCACGGCCCCCCTCAGGCTGTCAACATAGGCCGAGTCGATGGCCTCGGTTCCCCGTTTCGACCCGAAACCGAAATACCCTGTCAGTGGTCCGACAGTGATATCGAAGGCCCCTTCTGTGCGCTGGCTGTATCCTATCGACCGTTTCACCAGGTCTTTGAACCAGACGGGCTGATCGGCCGGGGCGGTTCCGTCATTCCATTTGGAAATGAAGGAGGTCTGCTGATACGTGCTCAGTACCCGGTCAAATGCGGCAAGAATGCTGTCGAGCTTGTACTGAAGGTCAGGTCCTTGGGTGATGTAATGCACCGTATAGGTGGTGCCCTGTGCATATCCGGTGGAGGTGCGCTGCTCGCGCTGATCGCACGCGGAGATGAGCACGCTCAGGCAGAGTAGGAGCGGGGTCCCTCCAGAAATGAATGGTCTCGTCATGGCGCGGCCGAAGGTAGACCTGCGCACCGCATACCTACATGACTCCCATGGGTGTGCGGGTGCCGCGCTGGCCGTTGCATTTGCGCGGATGACTCTGGGTGGTGGCGCACGAGCCGAGCAGTACGGCCATGAGCGCCAAGAGGAGGATGCTGCGTGTTCTCATACCCCGCGAACGGAACGGACAGCAAAATGTTGTGCATGCATACGGTTGTTGAAAAATGTCAGCGCAGAAGGTGATCCAAGACACATTCAAAAGCCCTGCACAGGTGCATCTTCACGGCCCATTAGCCCATATGGGCATCCTTGTGAGCGGTTATCCACATGACAGCATTGACTGAGGTGAAAGAGGAGCTGGAACTGCCCGAACTGACCCCCGACCAACTACCGGAGTCGAGATACTTCAAGACCCGCGAACTGTTTGACATCGGTGTGGGTCAGGATTTCCTGAAGAAGGCCGCCAGGGCCACGGCCGACCAGAGGATGTTCATAGTGGGTCTGGCCCACGGACGCAGCCCGGCCGGGGCCTATGCCTACGTTGTTGAGCATTTTACCGACATACGCAACGCGCACCTGCTGCGGTTCACATTCACCAATTCGCCCCTGCCCCGGCAGCGCGAGGTGAAGGATGTGATGGACGCCCGCTCATTCCTTCGCACCCTGCTGCGCAAGAAACTGATAACCAACGAGCAGGTGCTGGGCCGCGACCTCGACCGCAGCGACATGGAGGCTTTCACCGGGCAGTTTAACCCGATGATGGAACAGCTGCTGAGCGAGAACGGCAAATCGGGGCTCGACTACGTTTTTGTGGCGGCCGACCCCACGGGCCGTGTTGCCGCCATATCGCGCAGGAGCGATGCTTTTGCCAGCGATGCCATCACGGTGGTGGTAGATGAGGCCAATGGCCCCGAGGTGACATTCACCCCCTCGTTCCTGTTGCGTTCTGGGCGCATTGCCTTTTTGGCCACCAAGAGCGACAAGCGTAGGCCGTTGGCATGGCTCTATGCCCGTTGGGGACGGCAGGACCAGAGCCCCAGTTTCATTCGCTTTGCTGATGATGTGCATGAGCGCGTGACGGTGTTTGTGGACGATAAGGCCCTTACCTGGCCGCAGGTGATGGTGCACCGCGACACACCCTATGGCACCAGCACCATACGTGTGGATCTGGCCAAGAACTACCGCGAAGGCGCCAAGGACAAATTGCCCGTAGTGCTGCTTATCCACGGTTTCATGGGGCTCAACTCGTTCGATGGCATCCTTACAGCATTGCCATCGCACCGCTACATAGCGGCTGCCATGCATTACGGCTCCATACCCAGCGACCTGCCCCCATCACAGTATTCGCACCATATTGTGAGCAATATCGATGCGGTGGTGGCCCATTTCGGTGAGCGCGGCCACCCGGTTTACATCTTCGACCACAGCATGGGCAATGTCTATTTCCTCATGATGGACCGTGCCCTTGACCAACTGCCCGGCATCAGCCGCTACCTGTGCGGCCGCATAGGGGCCAATCCGTTCTTCGGTGAAGAGGCCAAGCATGCCCTGCTCGGTTTTCTGGACAATGTGATACTGCCATCGGGCCAGAACCCCATTGAAAGGGCCATGTTCTATGCCGCCCGCACCGTGATACCGTGGGACAGCCGCAGGAGCGTGCGCAGGCGGGCCATTAGCCTGAGCGACTGGCTCATTGAGCGCGACAGCAGCATCAGAGAGCGTGTATGGTCGGCCGTCAAGGCGCGGATACTGTATCTGATGACCAGCATCGGGTCGTTGCCCGACCTGAATCGCATACCGGTGCAGAACGCCCTGAACCGGCTGCCTGCCAAGGTGTTCGCCATTCAGGTGCACTCGGCCCTGGAGGAGTCGATGATCTTTGACGGGCAGCAGGGCCTGCTCAACATCCCGCAGCGCGGCATCCCTATACTGATATTGAAGAGTGACCGCGATTCGGTGGCCAAGTTCGTGGCGCGTTTCTATGAGGGTATGCCAGGGGTGGAGGTGAAGGATGTGACCGATGCCAAGGAGCGCGACCTGTTCCGCGAGCACCTGTTCCACATGGTCAACCCGCTGCGCACCATCAAGATCATTGACCGCTTTATCCGCGTGGCCGAGGAGAACAGGATGGCCGCGCAGGTCTGATAATATAAGGTAAGGGATATGCCCCTTAAGGCGGGGATAACCATAGGAGAGGGGCTGCGACCATCGGCCGTTTGGCGCAGCGTTACCTTTGCCCCATGAGCACAGTGCAACTGGTAGAATGCCCTCGCGATGCCATGCAGGGCATCAAGGAGTTTATCCCCACCGAAAGAAAGGTGGCCTACATCAATGCCCTGTTGCGGTGCGGTTTCCATACGCTTGACTGTGGCAGTTTCGTGTCGGCCAAGGCCATACCGCAGATGCAGGACACTGCCGCGGTGCTGCACCGACTTGACCGCACAGGTAGCCGCACACAACTATCTGTGATAGTGGCCAATGTGCGTGGGGCACAGGAGGCCGCCCTGCACCCTGAGGTGGATGTGCTGGGCTATCCTTTCAGCGTGAGTGAGCAGTTTCAGCAGCGCAATACCAACGCCAGCCGCACCGAGGCATTGGATAGGGTAAAGGAGACCCTCGATCTATGCCATACCCACGGCAAGCAGCTGATGGTTTATCTGAGCATGGCCTTCGGCAATCCGTATGGAGAGGAATGGAGCCCCGAGATTGTGGCCGAATGGACCCAGAGGTTGGCCGATGCGGGCGTGACCCTCATCATGCCCAGCGATACCATAGGGGCCAGCGACCGCCAGAGCATAACGGGTGTTATGGGCCTGCTCAACCGCCAATTCCCACATTTGACCATAGGCGCTCACCTGCACACCACACCCCATACCTGGCGCGAGAAGATGGAAGCCGCCTATGGCAGCGGCTGCCGCAGGTTCGATTCGGCCATAGGCGGACTGGGCGGCTGCCCCATGGCCAAGGACGACCTCACAGGCAACATGCCTACCGAGCGGGTGGTTGATTTCATGCTCGAGTCTGGGGCCGATACAGGATTGGATGCCAACGCATTAAAAAAAGCGATCATGCTGGCGGCCGTGACGTTTCCGGTAGGGTAGGGAGCCCCGATGGACCTCCATCCAGACAATGCTCCGGCATAGGGCATCCGCTGAATTCTATCACTCCACCTCAATGGCCACCTCGTTTCTACGGGCAAAGAGCTGAAAGGGCGGGTTGTAGGCCATATAGAAGGGAGTCGATAGTGGACGAAGGCCGCGGGCATCGGCCACCTCGAGCAGTTCAGCCTCGAGCGAAGGCATTCTGGTATCGCGTATCCAGCCACCGAAACGGATGACGAGCACCTTTGCACCGGGCTCGGATCTGAGTTGCACGGTCGAATCAAGCGGCATAGGCAGGGCCTCGGCCGAATCATGTGCAGGCATGACAAAGGCCATCTCAGAGGAGTCGGGACGTAGGCGCACCACCACTGGGGCGGTCATGGCAATCTGTTGGCCAGCGTTGTTGCCCCCGAATATGTACCCGGCCAACTTTCTGAACCCCGGATAGGCCATACCTGCATACGAGGAACTGCTCCCCCTCACATAGGCGATGGTGGAGGCGGGGTAATCGCGCAGTTCGGAACGGTCGTGGGTCCATAGCATGGAATATGGCCGCTGCTCGGTGCGGGCCGAACTCATGACCAGCCATGCCTGCCACAGCGTGAATGCCGTGATTGCTGTTATTCCTATGATTATCAAGATGTTCATCTTCATTTCATCAAGGGGTGTTAAGGGGTGACGTGAGATTAGAACAGATTAGAATGTTTAATAAAGTTGATTCATTGTTGAACAAAACAATGGTCATCATGTTCTGCCCACCGTTCAATCAAACCAACAAACCAATCCAAACACCATGTTCAAGAAGTTCTTGTTTCCAACAGTCCTTGTGGCGCTCAGCGCAGGTTTCAGCTCATGCGAAGATGAAGAGGAGGATATAACTCCCACAGAGCAGAACATATTGGAACTGGCGCAGGGCAACAGCGACCTTACCTCGCTTGTTGCGGCTGTGCAGCGTGCAGGGCTCACCGATGCACTGGCCGATGCCAATTCGCAGCTTACCGTGTTCGCTCCAACCAACGCGGCATTCAGCACCTTCCTTCAGGCCAACGGATTTGCTGATGTCAATGCCGTGCCGGTGGATGTGCTGAAGCAGATCATTCTCAACCATGTGGTGAACACAGAAGTGATGAGCACCGACCTCACCACGGGTTATGTTAGCACACTGGCCACATTCGGCACAGCAGGCCCCAACCTGAGCCTGTATGTGAACACCACGGGCGGTGTGACCCTCAACGGTACGGTGGGTGTCACCACGGCCGATGTGGATGCCTCCAACGGGGTGGTTCACGTTGTGGACGAGGTGATTGCGCTGCCTACAGTGGTTACTGTGGCCACATCAAACCCTGACTTCAGCACCTTGGTGGCTGCCCTGACACGCCCGGGTCTGAGCACGAACTTCGTGAATGTACTGAGCGGCACCGGACCGTTCACGGTGTTTGCGCCTACCAATGCCGCCTTCAGCGCGCTGCTTACCGAGCTGGGTGCGTCTGACCTGAGCGCCATTGACAATGCCACCCTTGAGGCCGTGCTGCTCTACCATGTGGCCAGCGGCAACGTGCGCTCTACCGACCTCTCGAACGGCATGATGGTCACGAGCCTGGGCGGTGGCGACTTCACCATCAACCTGGGCAGCGGTGCCACCATCACCGATGGTCAGGGCCGCGTGAGCAACATCACTGCCACCGATGTGCAGAGCAACAACGGTGTGGTGCATGTGATTGACAAGGTGATTATGCCCTGAGTCCTTACAGACCTGCACAGGCGCTATGGAAGCCCGCTCCCTTACAATAAGGGAGGGGGCTTTCTTTTTCGGTGTGCCAATGGCGTGGTGCGGGCAACTTTTTAGGCCTGTTACGCTGATTGCCTGAGCCCTTGATTTGCTCAGTACTGCATCACTCCACCGCGTAGCCCGCCTGATTGGCCAAGCACTCGTTGCAGTAGGTGTCACCGTTGCAGGCCGTTACACCTGGGCAGTCGGCTATGCAGTCTACGGTGGCCATGGAGTCGGCCAGGGCCTGATCGTAGCAGTCATCGCTACAGCTTATGGCAGCCATGCTCAGTAGGGCACAGAGTAGGAGGGATGGGAGGTTTGTTCTCATAGTGTGTATCGGTTTGGGCAGCGGTAACGGTGAGGTTTGAATACTATTGCCCTAAGATCGGCAATCGGGCCTGATATCCACTATGCAACTATTGCTCTGATGGGCACAGATGTATCCAGGCTCCGATCGGTTAACGGGCCACCACCACGGTTCCGCGCAGATCAAGACCATCGTTCGTGGACATAAGGTAGGCATAAAGCCCCGGTTGCAGGTGGCACACATCGGTAGTCCAAGTTCCGTTGACCGATCGGGTCCAGTCGGCCAACTTGCGCCCCATCATATCGGTCAGAACCGCCATGCGCAGACTTACATCGGGGCCCATGTCTATTCGCAGCTCATCCGCTGCAGGCACGGGGTAGGGTCGAACAGACATTGGGTCAATTCCGGCCGAACCGGTCACATCGGTGATTTCGAACTGCGTGCCGCACGTGATGCCGTTAAACGTGGTCTCGTAGGTGTAGGTGCCGGCCTGCACAGGCAGCTGCCTGAACCAACCGATGCTGCTAGACCGCCTTGGGGTGCTGTTGTTCGCATAGGTCCATGAGTCAACGATGATGCCCTGTCCGTCAAGTATGCGCATGGTCCATTCCGTAAAAGGGGCCACATCGCGGCTGAACACCATAAAGGTGGCCTCCGACCCAGGATTGACAGGGTACAGGTAGCTCTCGTAAAGCGTGTCCACAGTTATGGGGCACACGGCCGAGTAGGGCCACTGGGTGTGCATGGTGGTTCGCAGTGGGGCAGGGGAGTCGTGCGGAAGCTGCACGGCCCACCAGGATTGGGTGGCCGCGGCATTGCAAGGGCCGTCAAAAGGGTCAACGTAGTTGGCAAATGTGCCGTCTGACCTGATCTCGAAGTGCAAGTGCACACCGGTGCTCTGCCCAGCGCTGCCCACCACGCCCAGATACTCGCCCGTGTTCACGGTCTGTCCGACAGTCTTGGAGGTGAATGAACCGGTCTTGAGGTGGATGTAGAGGGCCGTGCTGCCATCTGCATGCTGGACGGTGATGTAGTTGTTGGAACTGCTGCCACCGCCTACCCCGTTGCACACTCGGTCGGGATTGCCGTCCAACTTGGCTATGATGGTGCCCGGGGCCGCAGCCACCACATGCACCAGATCATGGTCCATCATGTTCCATTTGAACGGATAGGGCACAATGTCCACCCCTCGGTGGCCGTCATAGGTCTGCGAACCGCAGTTCCAGTCCTGTACGGCCCCGGTGGCGGTGTTCTGATCAACATAGGCCGAAATGTAGAAATAGTCGCACGCATCGAGCTCAGGGGCCGGTGCCAAAGGCCATTGCAGCGATGTGAACATGCTGGCATTGCGGGCCGCAGGCCTATCGAGCCCTAGCAGGTGCCTGTTGCGAGTCATCTCGGCCTCCATGGCCGCATATTGATCCTTAGAAACGCATTCTGTATGTACTTCCTCGGTCATCACCTGACTCATGGCTTCCTCATGGCCACAGCAAATGGCCACTGAGAGCACAAGGCTGGGAAACAAGTAGGGGTTAGGGTTGGTTATCATACTCACTGAGACGCCCTACGTTTCTTCCGAGTTGTGTGTCAATGGTTCTGAGCTCGTAAGTGAATTTAAATTTCCGATTTGTAATTGGCTCTTTCTTTACCACTCGGGTCATTTAATAGGTCCGATATCCTTGGTCAGAAAGACTAAGCCGGAACTCGACTTCTGAGCATACACTACATTCGTTTCAGCAAAACGAACGCTACATGATACCCGACCGCTTGCGCAATGCCTTGGCCGTAATGGCCGGACTTTTCATAGGTGCCATGGTCAATGGCGGCCTCATCAATGTGGGCATGAAGGTGGTGCCGCCCCCGGCCGGGTTTGATATGAACACCCCCGATGGCCTTGCGGCCGCCATGCCCAATTTCGGGCCTATGAACTTTGTGTTCCCATTCCTGGCCCACGCAGTGGGTACGTTGGTTGGTGCGTTCATTGCCAGCCTTATAGGGGTGGGCAGCCGCATGACGCTGGCCGTCATTGTGAGCATCTTCTTTCTGTTCGGTGGGGCCTACATGGTGAGCATACTGCCGGCCCCCATGTGGTTCAATGTGCTCGATCTGGTGGGTGCCTACCTGCCCATGGCATGGCTCGGTGCCACGCTGAGGCAGCGGATGGTGGGCTGATCATTTCACCGGCACCCGCTCATTGAGCAGTTGCATGTATCTGATCATCAGGTCATCGGGCGCGGCATCAAATCCGAGGCAGTCGCCATTGAATTTTTCGAGCAGGTCGGGGTGCTCGGCCAGGCGGGCCTCGACATAGGCCCGGGTCAGGAGGCGCGAGTTGCCGGTGCGAAGGCTGTGGACGTATAGTTTGAAAACAGGTCCGGCATTAATAGTTGGTTGTATTGAATCAGTCGGATCAGGTTCAAACTCGAACCACTCATTGTATTTATTGGTGGTGTTCAGGTTGTAGACGATGAAGTTTCCCTTCGTCAGGCACCTGAGAAAGCCTTCGCCCCGGTGTATCTTTTTTCCACTGAAATACAATACGTCCTGATGGACCACGAACAGGGTGCGATAGGGATCGAGCCATCCAGCACTTTGTCCATGCTCAAATAAAAAAATGAACTCGCCTGGACGCTCTTTCGATTCTACGAGTTTAAAGTCACCTCTTGATCTGGGGGTCCTGTCACTGAACTCCTCGATGGTATAGTACAATCCATCCGGCCAGGCACTGTTCTGGGCTATAGCAGAGGCAGAGATCAGACCCGTCAATGCCGTTGCAATGATCCATGGAACGATGCGGCCATTAACAGTCATACCACAATAATAGCCATTCTGTGCATTGACCTCCGTCATGCCGGTCATGCGTGAGGCCATGTAACTTCGTATCGTTCACCTACATACCCCTACCATGAGACCATTCACCACACTGATCACGGCCCTGGCGCTATCTGCCACATTGCAGTGCACTGCGCAGGAAGGCTGCATTGACCCTGCCCAGATTGACCCCAACGCCATCTGCCTGGGGCTGTGGGCCCCTGTGTGCGGCTGCGACAACATGACCTACAGCAACGACTGCGTGGCGTACAACAGCGGAGTGACGAGCTGGACCGCGGGCGAGTGCGGCACCGTGACGGCCGAACCGTGCACGGATATGGCCGGTGTGGACCTCGGGGCCTGCGACATGCTGCTGGGCGTGGCGGTGGTGAACGGTGTGTGCCAGAGCGTGTCGGGCTGCGGCACGGTGAGCGGCAGTACGGACTATGCACCGGCCATCTACCCTGACATGCCCTCGTGCCAGGCCTGCCTTGCGGTGGATGCCGAGCCCTGCACCGACCTGGCCACAGTCGATTTTGGCATGTGCGCCATGGCCCTGGGCATAGGCATTGTAAACAACCAGTGCGTTTTCATCAGCGGCTGCGGCTCTGTTGTGGACGGGGTCGATTACACCACCGCTCTCTATCAGAGCATGGGCGAATGTGAGGCCTGCGTGACCGGTATGGGCGAACTCACATGGGGCCCGACCGCATATCCGAACCCGACCGCAGACCGTTGGACCGTTGCACTCGGCCACACGCTGGCCGACCTGCACATCAGCGACCTGACCGGACGGGTGCTGTGGTCGCAGCGCGGGGCCACCGGCCACGTGGTGATCGATGCACAGCCCCTGCGCCCGGGCACCTACATGCTGATCTTGCGCTCGGAGGGCCGGACGGGTCAGGTACGGGTGGTGAGAGAGTGATCTGGACGGGCAGTCGGTCCCGGCCGAAGGGAATTCCCCTCGCCCCATCTCTTGCCATCTTCGCGCCCTGCCATGGACGCGCCTCAGCACATCCGCATAGCCGACTATCACTACACGCTGCCCGATGAGCGGGTGGCGCGGCATCCGTTGCCCGAACGCGATGCCAGCAGGCTGCTCACCTTCCGGGCAGGCGACATATCCGATCACACCTTCACCGATCTGCCCCGACTGCTGCCCGAGGGCACCTGCCTGGTGTTCAACGACACCAAGGTGATCCATGCCCGCATGCGCTTTATCACCCCCGATGGGCACACCGTTGAGGTGTTCTGCCTGGCCCCGGCCGATGGCACCGACCCCGTGGTGGCCTTCACCGCGCAGGGCACCGCCACCTGGCAGTGCATGGTGGGCAACAACCGCAGATGGAAACAGGGGCCGCTGCAACGGACGCTTCAGATGGCCGATGGTAGAGAGCTGATTTTGATTGTTGAACGTGTGGAGCGGGTAGGAGGGGAGTTCACTGTCCGCTTCGGCTGGACCCCGGCCAATGTGCCCTTCTCGGACGTGGTGGAGCGCTTCGGCACGTTGCCCATACCGCCCTACCTGAACCGCGACACCCAGGCCGATGACGAACTGCGCTACCAGACGGTGTATGCCCGCCATGCGGGGTCGGTGGCCGCTCCAACTGCTGGGCTGCACTTCACCGACCGGGTGATGGATGCACTTGCGGCCAAGGGCATTGCACAGGCCCGGCTCACGCTGCATGTGGGCGCAGGCACCTTCCGCCCTGTGAAGAGCGACACCATGGCCGGCCACGAGATGCATGCCGAGCGCATCAGCGTGCACCTGCAGGTGCTGCGGCAGCTGATCGGTTGCCATTCGCTCATTCCCGTGGGCACCACCAGCGCCCGCACCCTCGAATCGGTGTACTGGACCGGGGTGCGCATCCTAAAGGGCGAATGGGACGGTGATGCCCTGCTGGTTGACCAATGGGACCCATACCGCCTGGCTCAGGGCCCCGCCCTGCCACAGGCGCAGGAGGCCATGGCCGCAGTGCAGCAATGGTTGCTCAGCAGAGGCGTGGACAGGCTCGAAGGTCATACGCGCCTGCTCATTGCCCCGGGCTACCGGTTCCGCGTGTGCCGTGGGCTCATCACCAATTTTCATCAGCCCGGCAGCACCCTGTTGCTGCTGGTGGCCGCCCTTATTGGCCCCGACTGGCGCAGGGTGTACCACCACGCCCTGGCACACGGCTACCGTTTCCTGAGCTATGGCGACAGCTCGCTGCTGTTGCCGTGATGTCCTGTTGGGGCGCATGGCATGCGCCCCCTCCCAATAATGCCTTGCGCTGCCACAGGCACATCAAGGGGGATAATCACCTGATCTGTCAACTACTTAAGGCCAATATTTCAATGTACAAGAACGCATTACGGGGCCTGCGCCTTGCGCTGCCAAGTGTCCATATTTCTTAGGACAGTGTCTCATCTTGATCAACAGATAGCAGCGGGGTAACCTCCGCGCTGTGATCTTGATCAACAGAAGGCAGCGGGGCAACCTCCTCGTTGTGATGCTGATTTAAAAGCTTAACCCAATGATTAGCCCAATATCCGCTCAAGCGCCAACAGATAAACAACTTAACGGTGGGGGCTGACGGTGCTGGAATCAAAAAGCAGAACATCTCGCCCCCTGATCCTTAATCCCCAATCCTAAATCACCCATCAGCAATCGCCCATCCGCAATCCAAAATCTCTCTACTCCATCAGCTTGAAGCTCTTGCCCTGATATTGGGGTTTCACAACGAGGTTGCGAAAACTGCTGAGCACACCAAAGGGCGTATCTACCGCGGTCTGGTCGGCCAGCCAGCCAGGGATGCTGCCGCCCGGTTCGCCATGGAACGTGTAGGAGAGATGGGTGCGGTCCTTGCCCTTGGCCGTGAAACTCCATTCGCCCTTGCCCTTGAGCAGGCGCACCATGTCGTTCACGGTGGGCACATGGCCCGGAACAATGTCGGCACTGACCGTGAGGCGCTGAGCGGCCTTGTCGAACCGGTAACGGAATTTGAACACCCCATCGCGGTCGCTCACGGGCCATGGGGCCTCCATGATAAGGTAATGGATCTGCGAGGTGTCGTTCTGCATCACCTTGCGCGACTCTTTGCAGAGGGGAAAAAGGGTGGTGAAGCCATCAATGTCGCGCAGCACAGCCAAGCATGCGGCAAGGCTCCCGGGCAGCTCAGTCTCGGCCTTAAAGGCACGCAGGGCCGAGCCGGGCACCTCTTTCACGTAGATGGTGATGCCGTCTTTTTGCTTTTTCAGCACCCAGTCTTTCTGGGCCAGCGATGGCAGGGCGTAGAGGAGAACGCACACCGCCAGGGCTGCGACCTTCCGGATGGTCATAGTTCAGCGGCCTGGGCAATCAGCTCGGCCACATCGAGCACCTTTGTGGTGTCCTGACGGTCGTTGTATTTCACGCCATCGGTCATCATGGTGTTGCAGAAGGGGCACCCGGTGGCTATCACCTGTGGGTCAAGGCCGAGGGCCTCTTCGGCCCGCTCCATGTTTATCTCTTTGTCGCCATGCTCAGCCTCTTTGAACATCTGGGCACCTCCGGCCCCGCAGCACAGGCCGTTGGCGCGGCTGCGCTTCATTTCCACCAGTTCGGCATCCAGTTTCTGGATCAGCACACGGGGCGCCTCATACTCATCGTTGGCGCGGCCCAGGTAACAGGGGTCGTGGAAGGTGATCTTCTTACCCTTGAACGCACCGCCTTCCACCTTAAGCCTACCTGAATCTATCAGCTGCTGTATCAGTTGGGTATGATGGATAACCTCATAATTGCCGCCCAGCTCCGGGTATTCGTTCTTGAGGGTGTTGAAACAGTGCGGGCAACCGGTCACTATCTTCTTTACCCCATAGCCGTTGAGCACCTGAATGTTGGTCATGGCCTGCATCATGAACAGGAACTCATTGCCGGCCCGTTTGGCGGGGTCACCGGTGCAGGTCTCCTCGGTGCCTAGTATGGCGAACTTCATGTCCACCTTGTTCAGGATGCGCACAATGGCCTTGGTTATCTTCTTGGTACGGTCGTCAAAACTGCCAGAACAGCCCACCCAGAAAAGGATCTCGGGAGTCTCGCCAGCGGCCATCATCTCGGCCATGGTCCTCACTCGTAAATCTTCCATTTATCGTAGTTCTTTTAATGTCAACTCTCGCTTACCCAATTGGCACGGTCAGCGGGCGAGAACTGCCATGGGGCCCCGTTGTTCTCGATGTTTGAAAATGTTCCGGCCAGTTCGGTGGGCAATGCGCTCTCCTCCATCACCAGATATCTGCGCAGGTCGATGATGATGCTCAGCGGATCGATGTTGACCGGACATGCCTCCACACACGCGTTGCAGCTTGTGCAGGCCCACACCTCCTCTTTGGTTATGTAATCGTGCAACAGGCTCTTGCCATCGTCCACGAAAGTGCCTTTGTTCACATCAATGATGTTGCCCACTTCCTCCATCCGGTCGCGGGTGTCCATCATGATCTTGCGCGGGCTCAGCTTCTTGCCCGTCAGGTTGGCCGGACAGTTGGAAGTGCAACGGCCGCACTCGGTGCAGCTGTAGGCGTTGAGCAATTGCACGCGGCTCAGGTCCATCACATCCTTGGCCCCGAAACGCTGCGGTGTGGCATCGGCCCCTTCGGCCGGGGCGGCATAGGGGTTGGCATTGGGGTCGAGCATCAGTTCCACCTCTTTCTTCACGCTCTCGAGATTGGTGAATCGGCCCTTCTTTTCAAGTTTTGAGAAATACACGTTGGGGAATGCCAACATGATGTGGAGGTGCTTGGAGTAGGGGAGGTAGTTTAGGAAACAGAAGATGCCCAGTATGTGCCCCCACCAGCATATGCGCTCAATGGCAACCAACGCCCCCTGCGAAAGGCCGGAGAACAGTGGTGCTATGAACTGGCTGATCAGGAACGGTGCAACAGAATGTTCGCTGGCAATGTTGGCCTCGGCTGCGTTCATGGTGAGAAGGCAGGTCATGAGCACAATCTCGATGATGAGGATGTAGTTGGCATCCTTGATCGGCCAACCCTGCATCTCGCTCTTATGGAAACGCGCGATCTTCAGCACGTTCCTGCGGTAAAGGAATATGGCACAGGCTATGATCACACCCACGCCCAAGAGCTCGAAGAACCCGATGATGACATTGTAGAAGCCGCCCAGAAATGGGGCAAATACCCTGTGCGTTCCGAACAGCCCGTCAATGACTATCTCGGCCACTTCCAGGTTAATCAGTATGAAGCCTGCATACACGATGATGTGTAGGAATCCGGCCACAGGCCGCACCACCATCTTGATCTGACCCATGGCCACCCGGAGCATGGTGCCGAGTCGTTCGTCTCCACGGTCGGTGGGAAATCCGCCTCTGCCCATCTGAATGTTGCGCCAGATGCGGCCGGCATTCTTTGCGAACAGCGCACCCGTCCCTATAAGGGCTATGGCGAAGAGGATGTTATCGAGATAGGACATCGGTGTATCTCAGTATTTCTTTGACCAGATTCTTTGCTTTTCGAATCTCCTTAAAAGGTGATTCAAAGCTGACAGACAATGGCGATTCGAAGGGGGCACAGGAGCGAACCAACAATCACTTCTTCTCTTTCTTCTCCTTCCGCCCGAAAACACTCACATGCACGTATCGGTTCGGATTGGCCTTTATATCCACGAACAGGCTGTCGAGGTCGGCCGTTGCCTTTTCGAGGTTGGTGTATATGGTCTCGTCATTCACAAGCTTGCCGATGGTGCCCTCGCCACTGTTTATCTTCTTGAACAGCTCGGTGGTCTCAGTCAAGGTGGCGTTGGCCTGCTGCACTGTCTGCGCTATGCGCGCCTCAGTTAAGGTGTCGCTCAGGGCCGAGAGGTTCTTGAGCAGGTTGTCCAGCTCGCCCTTGTTCTTATCGAGCACCCCGGTGAAAGCCTCCACATCGCTCAATATCCGGTTCACCTTGCCGTCATTCTTCAGCACATCGTTCAGGTTGGCGCTCACCTGTTTGAAGTTTGACATGGTACTGGCAAGGTCGTTCAGCGCAAGATTGAGCGGGCCTTGCCTATTGGCCGGGCCCAAGAGATTGCGCAGATCGTTGAGTGTGCTGTCGAGCGTCACGATCATGTTCTCGGCCTTCACTTTCAGGGGCATGATGCTCTTGCCCAACGTGCCGATGGTCTCGGCTAGTCCTTCTTCAATGAAACCCGGAATGGTATCGTACTCCGGGGCTTCTGGCATCCCCGATTTCACAATCAGATTGATGCCCTTCGACCCCAAAAGGTCGGTGCTCACCAATTGTGCAGAGGCGCTGTCAGGCATGGTGAACTTGCTGGCTGTGATCACCATCTCCACAAGGAATTCGCCCTGACGGGTAGGGTGGAAGTCAATGTTCCGCACAAACCCCACCTTGTAGCCGCTCACAAATACGGCACTGCTCGGGGCCAGACCGTCAACCTGTGCATAGGTGGTGTAATAGATCTTCTGTCGGCTGAATATGTCGTTGCCCTTCAGGAAATTGTAACCCCAAACGGTGGCCACCAGAATCGAAAGGGCTATGAGGCCTGTGCGTATCTCTTTTGAATGCTTCACCGGTATTATTTTTTGCTGAGGATGTCGCGGGCCTCTTGCATGGTTATGCGCTTTCCGTTGTGGAATGCCACGGCAAATGCCCCTTCAAATCCTTTGGCGCGCACTTCCTTCTGCAGGTTTCCCACTGCGTTGATGTCGGTCGTACTGCCAATGGTGTACTTGAAGAGATTGCCGTCCGTGTACTCTTCAGCCTTCTGGCCTTTAAACTGTGGGGCTCCTGCGGCCAAGCGTTTATCTGACGACATGATCTGTATCCTGAACACCAATCCTGAGGCGGTTGCGGCAGGCGCCTTGGCTTTCGGTTCATCGGCCGTCCGTTCGGTTGTGGCCGGTTTTTCGGCTGAGGTTCCCGCTTTGGCCTGTTTCTTATTCTCGGCCTCAGCCTGAATGGTGGAGATCCGGCCCTCCAGTTCCTTTCTGCGCTGGGCAAGATAGGCGGCCTCGGCCTCTTCGGGCGTGTGGGCCTTTGATGGCTCGGCCTCCTGGGCCGGGGCGTTCACTTTCTCTGCCTGTTTCAGATCCGGAGCAGGCTGGCTGTTATCGGTCTGATTGGCCTGTTCAGCCAGTAAGCGTGCTTCGCGGGCCTTCCTTTCCTCTTCAATCTGGGCCGTTTTAGCCTTCACTGCAGCCTGGCGTTCCTCCTCCAGACGCTGCTCAGCGGCCTGCCCTTCCTGCTCGGCCATGCGCTCGGCCTGTTCGCGCCTTATGCGTTCTCCTTCCTCGGCATCGCGTCTGCGCTGCCGCTCGGCTTCTTTCTCGGCCTGGTTGGCAATGGCTGCCGCTTCAGCCTCTTCCTCTGCCTTTTTCATCTCGGCCAACCGCTGCTCCTCTGCAATTCGGGCGGCCTCCAGTTTCTCCAGCGATAGCCGTTCCTCTTCGGCCAGTTTCTCAGCCCTAAGTCTTTCCTCATCAGCCTTGCGCGCATCGGCCAACTTGCGCTCGTCCTCCATTCTCTTCTGCTCCAGTTCTGCTTTTTCGATGGCAATCCTTTCTTCTTCTGCCTTTTTCTCAGCGGCCAATTTTTCGGCTGCCTCACGTTCGGCCTTTGCCTGACGTTCCTTTTCGTCAAGCTCTTTCTTTTTCTTTTCGGCCAATGCACGCTCCTTCTCTTTCTCGGCCTCGGCCAGCTTAGCTTCAAGCTCAGCCTTTCTCTTCTTGTTGAATTCTATCTCGGCCTCCTCAGCGGTCATGGCCTTTGGCGAAGTCTTCTTCGGTTCAGCCTTCTTCGGCTCTGCCTTCACCTCGTTCTTGACCTCGGCCTTGGGCTCCGGCTTCGGCTCTGGCTTGGGTTGAGGTGCGGGGATGTCCTGAAACTGATTGCCTGCATCTTCTACCGTTATCTTATACTCTTTGAATCCTTTGAAAATGGCCAGTGCCATCTTGTCCTTGCCATCGGCACTGTTAAGGAAATCCTCTTCGGCCGCGTTGGTCAAGAATCCCAGTTCAATGAGAATACTGGGCATGGTGGCCTTGCGCAGCACAAGGAAACCGGCCTGTTTCACCCCGCGGTCCTTTCGCCCTACGCGCTCGGTGAACTGCCGCTGCACAAAGGCCGATACGCGCACACTCTGGTCGAGGAAAGCGCTCTGCATCATAGTAAGCGCAATGATGCTCTCGGCCGAGTTAGGGTCGAAACCACCGTAAGTCTTCTCATGGTCCTCTTCAAGAAGGATCACGGAGTTCTCTTTCATGGCCACCTCCAGGTTCTCCTCAGATCGGTGAAGACCAAGGACAAATGACTCTGAACCAGCGGCTGCAGTGCTCTTGGCAGCATTGCAGTGCACACTGATAAAAAGGTCCGCATCGTTCTTATTGGCGATCTGAGCGCGCGCATCAAGCGTCACAAACTCATCGGTGGTACGGGTGTAAATGACCTTTATGCCCGGATATTCCTGCTTTATCAGGTCACCGAGTTTCATGCACACATCGAGCACCACGTCCTTTTCCTTCGACTTGTACCGGCCTGTGCCCAGATTGCCAGGGTCGTGCCCGCCATGGCCCGGGTCAATGACCACGGTGCGCATCCTGAACCTGTCGCTCTGCGAAAAAGTCGTTCCGGGCAGCAGAACGGTCACAATAAATGCGACCATGGCTGCGATGATAAAAGATGCTCTGTTTCTCATCAGGTCGGTGATCCGGGGCACCCCTTGCGAATTGGTTAATTTCGCGCGGTTCAAAAGTACTCCCTTTTTCACAAGATAGCAGGTGTTCCTATCAGTCTCTACGCGCTGGGCGAGCTTGACATGCCTATGCATGCTCCTGATGCTCCCTATGCTTGCCAGAGCGCAGGATCCCAGCGGCAACGACACTTTGCCGAATGTGATAGAGACCAAAGCGGCCGGGTTGTTCAAGGGGGCAAAGGCTGTGAATCCGGCCGATTCGGTTCTTTCGGCCGGGAGGGATACCATTTCTGCGGAAATGAGGACAGATTCGGTCGTTGGGTCCGTGGCCGACACTGTTTCGAATGAAAAGAAGAAGAAGAGCGATGCGCTGGACAGCGAGGTACACTACACTGCCCGCGATAGCATCCGATTCGATGTGAAGTCGGGTATCGTGTACATGTACGGTGAGTCGAAGATCAATTATGAGGCCATTGAACTGACGGCCGAACGCATTGAAATATACAAGGACACCAAAGAGGTGTATGCCGAGGGAGTGCCCGACAGCACTGGAAAACTGATCGGCTCGCCCAAATTCAGCGAGGGCGATCAGGCATTTGATGCGAAGAGACTGAGGTACAATTTCGGGTCGAAGAAGGGCCGCATAGCAGATGTGGTGACCAAGCAGGGCGAAGGCAACATACGGGGCGAGACGGTAAAGAAGACAGGCGAGGACCACTACTACATCCGCAACGGGGGCTATACCACCTGCGATGCCGAGCATCCGCACTTCATGATCGCATCGCGCAAACTCAAGGTGATTCCGAAGAAAAGTGTGGTGAGCGGTCCGGCCTACCTGCAGTTTGAGGGCATTCCCACCCCGCTGGTACTGCCATTCGGGTATTTCCCCATTCAGCCCGACAGGCGCAACGGAATCATCATCCCAGAATATGGCGAGTCGCCAACCTTAGGGTTCTTTTTCAAGAATGGCGGGTACTATCTGCACTTCAAGGATGTGGCCGATCTGGCCATTCGTGGCGACATCTACACCGGTGGCAGCTATGCCATCCGGTTGAGCTCGAACTACCGCAAGCGGTACCGTTACAACGGGTCGGTGGAGGTGAGCCACAACAGTGTGCGCAACAGCGACCCCGAATTCCCCGATTATTCGGTGCAGAACAACTTCTTTCTGCGCTGGAACCACGCCCAGGACCCTAAGGCGCGGCCCGGTACCACCTTCACGGCCAATGTCAATGCTGGTACCAGCACCAACTTCAGCAACGGGTTGGCATACAATCAACGTGAACTGCTCACTAACACTTTTGCCTCCAGCATTGCCTATTCCAAGCAATGGGCCGGTACTCCGTTCAGCCTGAATGTCAATCTGACCCACAGCCAGAACACCCTTACCAAGGCTGTTGACCTCAATTTCCCGCAGGTGGCTGTCAACATGCAGCGCATCTATCCGTTCAAAAGAAAATCCTCGACCGGGGCTCAACGGTGGTATGAGAAGATAGGCCTTTCGTATGCCTTCAGGGCCGAGAACCGCGCCAGCGCTGCCGACTCGGTGTTCTTCTCTCTCAGCACACTGAAAAAGATGCGCAACGGCATCAGCCATCAGATCCCGCTCAGCACAAGTTTCAAGCTGTTCAAATATTTCACGGTGTCGCCCAATGTGACCTACAATGAGCGCTGGTTCTTTCAACAGACCAACCGCTATTGGGACAACGAATTGCAGCAACTGGTGGTCGATACCGCAACAGGGTTCTTCTCGAACCGCGATGTGAGCGCCTCGCTCAACATGAACACCACCATTTACGGGCTGGTCCAATTCAAGAAAGGTGGCCTCAGGGGTATTCGGCATGTGATGAATCCCTCGGTCGGCTTTACATACCGTCCGGCCACAGGCGATGACGAGTTCGGGTACTACGGCACCAATGGCACCGCTGTGCGCTACAACCCGGATGAACTCAGCATTTTCGGGCTATCGCCCACCACCAACACAGGGGCCATCACCTATGGGGTGAATAATACCCTGGAGATAAAGGTGCGCAGTAAGCGCGACACGGTGACCGGATTCAAGAAGGTGAAGTTGCTGGAGGCATTCAACATCAGTGGAAGCTACAATGTGTTTGCCGATAGCATGAATCTGTCTGACTTTCAGATGAGTGCGCGCACCCGCCTGCTCGACAGGTTGAATGTGAATGCCAACTTTGTGCTGAGTCCTTATGCGTCAGACAGTGTGGGCCGTAAACTGAACCGGTGGCAGTTTGATGACAACGGTGAACTGCTCAGGCTCAGTTCAGCCTCGTTGGCGGTGAGTTTCAATCTGAATGCAAAAGGAACGCGCTGGCCCAAAAAGAGCGTACGTGGCAGTGCCGATGAACTTGCCATGATCAATGCCAACCCCGATGCCTACATCGACTTCACCATACCGTGGAATCTGGTTGTGAACTACAACATGAATATCAACCCGCAGAACACGGTAAGACCTGTTACCCAGACACTCCAGTTCAGTGGCGACCTGAGCCTCACACCCAAATGGAAGATCGGATTCACATCAGGATATGATTTTGTGCTGAACGATCTGACTCAGACCAGCATCACCATATACCGCGACCTGCACTGCTGGCAGTTCAACATGAGTTGGATACCCTTCGGCACTTTGGCCAGTTGGAACTTCACCCTACAGGTCAAGTCGAGTATCCTTCAGGATCTGAAGTTGGCCCGGAGAAAGGATTTCTTCGACTATCAGCGTTAACTGTTTTTCAGTTCCTTGCACCACCTGATGAAGACCCGCCACACATGGCTCATTGCTCTATTACTGGTGCTGCTGGTGGCAGTGGGAATAATCACCATCGGGCTGATCAGGCCTTATGATCTGCATACTTTCCTTAACAGGGCTTACCTGCAGATGCTATGGAACGACCCGGAGGAACTGACCCGCACGGGTCTCATGCCCAACTGGATTCCCGAATGGTATGAGGACGACCTGACCGAACTATCTCCCCAGGCCATGGCGCGCGATTCGGCCATGCTCGTTGATCTTCTGGACCAGCTCAATACGTTCGATACCAGCGATGTGTCAGACGAGAACAGATTGGGCCACGGTATCTTTTCGTGGTATCTGAACAAGAGGGTCGAAGGGCTGAGATTCGCTTATCACCGCTATCCGGTCACCCACATCAACGGACCGCACATCGACCTGCCCGATTTCATGTCTCGTGTGCATCCGCTCGAAAAACAATCTGATTGCGATGATTATGTGGAGCGGATGCAAAAGGTGCCCGAGAAGTTCCTTGGGGTGATTGATCATTTAGAGGAGTCACGCCAGCGGGGTATCATTCCACCATCGTTCATCATCGAAAAAGTACGCGACCAGTGCAGCCGATTTGCTTCCATGCCGACAGCGGAGCATCCGCTCTACACTGGCTTTGAAAGGCGCAGCAGGCAGATCATAGGGCTTGACAGTGCCAAGCGCCAGCAATATCTGGCCATGGTGCGCACAGAGCTGGAGGACGATGTGCGCCCGGCCTACGCCCGGCTGAGCAGCTACCTCAATCAGCTTCTTACCCAGAGCATAGCTGTGGCGGGGGTATGGCAGATGCCTGAAGGAGAGGCCTATTACCGCTATATGCTGGAGTGGCACTGTACACGGCCCATTGACCCCGACAGTCTTTACCGCATAGGTCAGGAGCAATTGCAGCAGCAGAGGCTGGCGCTGAACGATGCGGCCACAGCGCTGGGACTGCATACCGACATGCCGCTCAACGAGTTGTTTGCCAAGATGATGCCTACGGATAGTTTGCCCGATGACACGGTGATTCACCTGGCCCGCCAGATCATGGATAAGGCGTTATCGGCATCAGAAATAGTATTCGATCACCTTGACCTTCCCGAACTCGACATCCGCACCCCGCAGTGGCGCGATCCGAGGTCGCAACCCGTTGCACTGTATGAACCGATTGAACCCCTCACGGGTCAAGGTGCGAGCCTCACACTGAATACCGATGCCATTCGCGGATCATCGCGCTATTCGTTCCGTGCCCACATGTACCACGAGGCCGTGCCCGGTCATCACCTCCAGATGAGCCTTGAGCGTGCCATACCCGAAGCGTTCATGTTCCAGGGCCGTATCCAGTTCACAGCCTATGTCGAAGGGTGGGCCATGTATGCCGAGAAACTGGCCGATGAGCTGGGCCTTTACGGTTCGGCCACCGGGCGGATGGGCATGATCAGGGCCGACATGCTGCGCACCGCACGGTTGATGGTAGATGTTGGCCTGCACCATAAGCGCTGGCTACGCGATCAGGCGGTTGAATTCATGATGGACAAGGTCGGCCTATCTGAAGCGGCCGCAATGGCCGAGGTGGACCGCTGTGTGGCGCGGCCAGGGCACGGTTGCGCCTATAAAGTGGGCGAGATGCACATCATGGCCCTGCGGCAATCGGAGGAGAAACTTCTGGGCGATGCCTTTGACCTCAAAGCGTTCCACACCATGGTGCTCAATGGTGGCGCCATGCCCCTGAGCGTACTCGATGCCAAACTGGCAAGGGTCGCACAGCGCTAAATGTCTCTTACCCGGTCAAGCAGATCGTTGAGCTGCTCGGCCTCCTGCTCGCTCAGATGGCCCATCAGCTGATCAAGGAAACTCTCAGTATCGTCCATCTTTTTCAGCAGTTCGAGCCCTTTTTCCGTTATCACGATGTCCACCAATCTGCGGTCGGTGGGGCACACTGTGCGCTTCAAGAGGCCCTTGTTGTGAAGGCGGTCCACGATACGCGATGCATCGCTCATCTTATCCAACATCCGGTCGCGTATGTCGCTTGTGCTCAGCGGCTTCGGGTTTGATCCGCGCAAGATGCGCATCACGTTATACTGCTGACCGGTCAGGTCAAACGGCTTGAGCCAGTCGCGCATCTGCCCTTGCAGCCAGCCGTTGGTGAACATGATGTTCACTGCGGCCTTCCGTTTCTGGCTTGCAAAACTCTTGGTCTGCTGTATCTCCTGCTCGAGGCGCATGGTAGGTGTTGAATGACGGAGGGGCGGTACAAATGTATCCGCCCCTCCAGTTTCGGCAACTGCCAACATCACTTCTTCACAAGCTCTACCGCAGCACTGATGTTCACCTCTTCGCTCACCAGCAGTCCGCCAGCCTCCAGGGTCTTGTTCCACTTCAGGCCATAGTCCGTACGGTTCAGATTGCCAGACAGTTTGAAACCGGCCACGGTCTGTCCCCATGGACTTTTGGCGGTGCCATTGAATGTCACATCCAGATCAATGGGACGTGTCACCCCGTGCATCGTCAGGTCGCCCACCAGCTTGTATCTCTTGCCGTCCACCTTCTTCATGCTGCGGCTCTTAAAGGTCATCTCAGGGAATTTCTCCACATCGAAGAAGTCAGCACTGCGCAGGTGGTTATCGCGGTCGGTGTTGTCGGTGTTGATGCTCGACACCTTGATGGTGAAGTTGATCTGTGCATCGGTGAAATCCTCTTTGGTGGCGGTCACCGTGCCGTCCCATTCAGCAAATTGGCCCACGGTCTCGCTGATAACCAGGTGGGTGACAGCGAACTGCACTTTGCTGTGGCTCTTGTCAAAGGCCCATGTCTGCGCATCGGCCACTGTTGCGGTGACCAAAGCTGCTGCGGTGGTAAGAACTGTTGTTTTCATGTTGATTGGTTTGGTTTGATGATTGGTTGTTTGATGAATGGTCAGGTTGTACGGAGAAGGTTGTGTCAATCGGTTCAGCCGCGCATCAGCTCGCGGTATGTGCGGTAGGGCAGGGTGTCGGGGCTTTCAATGACAAACACATCGGCTCCAGCAGTGGCTATGGATGTGGTTCCCGTGCCCGATGCTCTGAAGAAGTCACCTACGGTAAGTTTTTGGCCGTCAATGCTCACTTCGCCTCCCAGAATGAATGCGGAGAGGTGACCATCGACCGTGATGTCGTGTGCACCGTTGTTGTACCGCACACGCCTGATTGAGAGCGGCTCGGTGCGCAGGGTCAGCGGGCTGCCTTCGCCAACGTAAACTATGGTAACGCCATGCAGATCAGTCACTGTAGGGAAGTCGGTGGCACGGTGATCGTTGTACGTGGCCTCATCGCCCATGGTGCGCTCAAGACCCGGGTCAAACCAGATCTGGAAGAGTGCCGCACCGGCCTCCATGCGCTCGGCATGGCTTATACCACGGCCAGTGCGGATGATCTGTACATCGCCAGCGTTCAGTTCTTTCCAGCCTTGCAGCTTACTGTCGTAGTGGTGTGTGGTACCGCTGAGTATGAAACTCAGTATCTCGAACCCGCGGTGCGGATGTTCACCGATCATTCCACCCGTGGTGCTCCAGGCATGTGCCCAATAGAACAGATTGCCGTAGGGTGTTAGTGCACCATGGTCCTGAGGGAAGCCGAGTGGCTTGCGCTCAAGGATGGCCCCAGCGTTGAATTCACCGCGAACCTGTTCCTCTTTTCTGAGCACCGTGATTTTCATGATGCAAATATAAATGTTCAAACATCGATGTTTGTTCATCAAAAGAAGAAAAACTATTCTAATATCTGATTATCAGCCTGATAAAATTAATTGGCAGGCACTGTGCCGATGAAAGGATTGAACACCTGGGCTATGAAAAGCCGTCCATCGGAGATCAAACCGGTGCTGATGGCACTGATGGTGGTTCCATCGTCCATGAAAAGCGTATCGACCGTGCCGGTCTGCAGATCCATGGCGTACACCAGGCCCGGGCTCGGGTGGTCAGGTTTCTTCACATGCCTGACGAAGGCCAAGAAATCGAGGTGAGCGGTGCTTACCAGTCTCCCATTGTGAAAAGTGATGTTGTCCGATCCTTTCGGACAAGCCATTCGGCTGGGGTCAGACAGGGCACCATCGGGGCCGATGGAGTAGGAGAGGACCGCTTTTTCCTGGGTGCCGGTCACATAGAGGCGGCCACCAAGCACGCCCACCCCATTGGCATAGCGGATGTCTGTGGCCACTTCGCGCCACTTAGTGCCATCAAAATGGACCACATTGCTCCGGGGCAGCGAGAAGAGTTTCTCGAAGATGGCGTTGCGCTTTCCGCTGTCGTTGCTCACATAGATGCCACCGCGATGGTCGGTGCAGAGGTCGTTGGGCGATACGAGAAGCGGGTCTGAGAGTCGGGTTACATAGCGCAGCGTATCGGCCCCCAGTCTGAATATCAGGATGCTCTGTATGCTCTCCTCGTGGTTCACCACATAGAGCACGGTATCACCTTTATAGGTTCCGATATCAATGCCGTGCGGATTGAGGTTTACGCTGCCGGGCAGTCCGCTCACAGGGATCGGTGTCACCACGGTGGTTACCGGATCGATGCCATAGAACCCGTTGCGGCTCATGTCGGTGCCCCGCCTCTCATCGCACGATGCTATGATGCGGTGGCCGCTGACGGTGTCGAGCACCAGATCCTCGGGTCCGGGGCCCACATCGATACGCTGCCACGGGCCCGCGTGTTGACTCACACTGCCGCACGCCATCAGGCCGCAAATGGCCGCAGAAACGAGCAGCGCCCTCATTTCAGCAGGGGCATCAGTGCGTCAATGGCCTGACGGATGTTCTCGCGCACTTCCAGTATGCCGCCTTCCATCATATAGCACGGGGCCGAAATGATCAGGTTGTCCGTATCCACCTCCACCTGGCGCATGGTGCGCATGTGGGCCTTTGCACCGGCCTGCTCCATGCCGGCACTTATGGCGGCTATGTCATAGGGCGATGCCTCGGCCGTGGTGCCAACACTCAAGGCCGCATGCACCCCTGTGCCCTCCAGAGCCTTGGCTATCACGGTGGGCCCCATGCACAGGCCCACCACGGGGCGTTTGGCAGCCACCATGTCGCGCACTATGCGCTGCACCTCAGGGTCAATGGCGCCATCGGGCCCGCTAAAGGCCCACTTCGTCAGGTTCTTGGCCGCACCGAATCCACCGGTTATGACCAGCGCGTCTATATCAACGGCACTTACCGATGCCAGGTCGCGTATGTCGCCACGGGCTATGCGGGCGGCCTCGGCCAGCACATTGCGCGTCTCGGGCATCTCCTGCCCCGTCAGGTGATTCACCACATGATGCTGCGCCTTATCGGGGGCCATGCACACCGCCACGGCACCGGCCTCGGCCACAGCGAGCAGCGTCAGCACGCTCTCGTGTATCTCTGACCCATCGTAAACACCACATCCTGAAAGTAGTACACCGATCTTTCTCATGAATCGAACAGGTTAATTGAGGTCTTTGAAATTACTGATCTGAAGGTCCGGCAAGATGGGGCACGTAGGCAGAAAGCACCCAGTCACCCTCTCTATGCACAATGGGGCCCAGAAGGTCTGCGAAGGCACAACAGCCCAGGTTATCGAGGCGGTATGAGACGGGCAGCGCCTTCCCTTGGCCATATCGGGCACAATAGCCGTCCTTCGCCAGGGCGAGGATATCGCCTTCGCCTATCTCGTTCACGGTGACACCGTAGGCCGACACGAAACGGTCGTACCACGGCAGCATGAAATACGGTTCGTGAATGATGGCCTGCCAGCCCACAAAATGCGGGCGCTGGGCCTGTAGGGCAAATCCGCTGTCATCGGGCGGGATTAGGAACATGGCATCGCTGGGCGTGTTGGCGGCTATCCAACGGTGCATGGCACCGAGGTCGGTGCGGTCAGTACCATCCACCATGTATCTGTGGTTCAGCTTCGCAATGCCTGTGTGCGGTGCAACAAGCATGAACACCAACCCCGTTATGGCAACCGCCACGGAAACAGGCAGGGCGAACCGCACCATGCCCTCGGCCCTGCGCAGCACATCGGTCCAGAGCCCGCTTATTGCCAGACTGCCCAGCACTGTGACCCAGATGGTGGATTTGAACCACTGCAATCGCCCGATGCCTATGCCTTGTGGCGTGGCCATCAGGATGGAATAGAACAACATCCCGCCACAGATGACCATTATCATGAGCGCCATGCGCTGCGACCACGCGGTGGGCCGCGCCCTCAGGCTGAGCAGGGTGCCTATTGCCATCAACCCGAAAAGGAAATAGTGCGCCATAGGGAAATGCCACGGCAGGTAATGGTGCGGATTGCGGAAATCGAACAAAATGCGGAAGTACGCATCCATATCAGTAGCCATCCCTTCGGGCCCGAACTGGCGCCACAGCACCGGACCCAGCATGGGCGCACTGCCCAAAGCAAAGGCACCGGCCATGCGCATGGCACTGCGCCATTGTCCCGTGAGCACGCTCACCGCCACCAGGACGGCCACCAGTTGCAGCCCAACCAGCACCTGAAACAGGGCCGCAAGCCCGAGTACCGCACCGGCCCAGGCCCACCGTTGCCTGAGCCACAGCAGCAGCCCCAGCGCCCCAAGTGCCTTTGCAGGGGTACTGGATATGAAAGAGGTGTAGGTGATGTGATTGAGGCCCACCGTGCAGCCATAGAACACCGTCAGGGCCAGAATGGGGGCCAGCAACGGGCTGATGCGGTCGCCATTGACAAGTTCGGCCATGCGCAGCACCGACCAGCACAGCAGCGTGATGCTGAGCACCGTGAGCACAAAAGCGGCCCACGGCAAGGGCATGAGGTGGTTCATGCCGAACATGAGCCACACATACCAGTGCCGCACGGTGAAGTGCGCTGTGGCGGCATCGACAAACGGGTCGCCCGCATACAGTTCGGGGTGGGCCATGCGCAGCACCTGTGGCAGATGCTCGGCCTGGTCGCTCAGCCCGTAGGTGTATCCTTTGAGCACAAGGAACCCGATGGCCACCGCCAGAGCCCACGCCCATGACTCTATTGCGGTATATCGCAGCGCAGTTGCACCTTGGGGCCTCATGCCCGCAAAGTACGCCATTACCTTAGCGGCCATGAGTGCCCGCATACTGTTGGTGGAGGATGAGGAGAGTCTGCAGGACATCATCAGGCTCAATCTTGAGCTCGATGGGTATGATGTGACGGCTGTAGGCAACGGCCGTCAGGCATTGCAGGTGTTCGGTAAGGGCAGCTTCGACCTGGTCATTCTGGATGTGATGCTCCCTGAGGTGGACGGATTCACCATCTGCGAGACCATCCGACTCAGCAATGCTGTCGTCCCTGTCCTTTTCCTCACGGCTAAGGACTCGGCCGAGGACCGCGTATATGGACTGCGCATAGGTGGCGATGACTATCTGAGCAAGCCCTTCAACCTGGAGGAGATGCTGCTGCGCGTGCAACGGCTGTTGGCGCGGGGCCAACGGGGTGGGGCGGCCCTGCCCGACATGGTGGCCATAGGTAGCGGCAGCGTCAACTTCAGTGCATACGAGGCCACGGGCATCGATGGCACAGTGCACCGCATAGGGCAGCGCGAGGCGCAACTGCTCAGGCTGTTTGTGAGCCGGAAGGGAGAGGTGGTGTCGCGCGATACGATCATGGACGAGATCTGGGGCCGCGATGCCGACACCACGGCCCGCAGCATCGATAACTACATCGTTCAGTTCCGCAGGTGGTTCGAGGCCGATCAGCGCGAACCGAGGCACTTCATCTCGGTGCGCGGGGTGGGTTACCGATTCGTTGGCTGAATCGGGTCGCGGCCGTGCAGGGTCTTGTCAAACAGCTGATGCCCCGTACAGAGCGTGATGAGGTCCTGGCTCACATTCTTCTCGTAGGTGAGCAGCATGAGTGAGGTCTTGAAACGTGTGCGGGCCAGTTCCACCGCAGGCATCAGGTCGCTATCGCCCGTAGTGAGGTACACGTGGCTCACCTCGGGCAGGGTGGCGTACAGGAGCAGGTGAGCGGCCATGTCCACATCCACCCGCTTCTGGTGCACCTTGCCCATTGGGTCCACCAACATGGGGTGCAGCCTGATGGTGAAGCCCATGGCCGTGGCTGCGGTGTAAAATGACTTCAACCCCCCATCAATCTCGTTGCGCGGGTCAAAACCGTTGAAGATGAAAGCATGTACGGCCGTATGCTTGGACTGCAGATCGGCCAAGGTCTTGAAGTAGTCGAGCTTGAACGATGCGGCTTTCACCACATAGCCAATGTCAATGAGCCACGCAGCCTCCCGCTTTGTGGCATAGCGCTTTATGATGAATCCGTCACTCATTCTGTGGACAAATGTAGGTCAGGCTACGTGATACACGTAGTGTCCGCTCTCCGGGTGGTCAGATTCAGAGAAACCAGACCTTGATAAAGCGGCCCTCGTCCTGAATAAAGGTCACCTTGCGCAGGTCGAAGGTGTGCTTCACGCGGCCACGGGTGAAACTCAGAGTATTGTCGTCCTCCAGTTTCATGCCCCCGAGCCAGTCGCCAACATATTGGTACTCATAGCCCGGCATGTGTATCACCACCTCGTTGGTGCGCGACAGCAGCTCGTACACCTTCTGTCCGCTGCCCAGTATCGGGCCGTTCTGTGCATGTGCGGCCGTGGCACCCAGCAGCATAAGGGCCATTGCGGCCATCCGTAGTGTTTTCATGGTTCATGTCCTTCTATCGGGACGCGACCAAGGTAGGACATCCTACAACAAACGGAGGTGTCAGGCATCACGTGTAGGACCGGGGACTCATCACCACCGGTTCAACCGTCAATCGACCTCAGAGAGGAATGCGATATCGGGCATATCGGCTGCCGTCTGGTGGCGGAAAGCCTTTACCACCCTTCCCTTATGTAACAGGAATATGCCGGGCATTTGTGTCATATCGCCCTTTTCGGAGCCGATGCCCAGACCCTTGAAAATGCCCAGCACCACGCCCCGGTACAGCACCTTGGGGCCCATCAGTTCGCTCCAGTTGCCCTTTTCCAACCCGAAACGCCCGTACAGGGAGCAATCGGGGTCGCTGATGCGTTCCATGTGGCCCAGCCCGAAACGGTTCAGCTCAGCAGTGGCCACATCATCGGTGGTCATGTGCACCAGCACGGTGCGGGTGCCGCGTTCGGCCAGGCACTTCTCCTCGTGTTTCAGTTGGCTGAGGGTGTGCCTACAGAATGTGCAACCGAAATGGCGAAGGAACACCAGCATCACGGGGCCATTGGCACTCATCTCGGCCAGCGTGTGGCCCTGCGAGGTGCGTATGGTGGCCAGGTCCATGTCTTCGGTGGTGCCGTGCAGATAGTTGAGGGTCTCGGTCAGGTGCCAGTCGGCCCCAATGGCCCATGCCGCCATCAGCGCATAGGGCAACACCCACAGTGCGTGGTTCAGCACCAGCGCCAACCAGAACCCCGGTGTGAGCCAGCCCTGCACCAGCGCATATCCGACCCCAACGGTAGATATAAGGTGATACACACCGCCCACCACGAACCACGTACGCCTGCTCACCGGGGCCCGCAGTGCATAGAGGGTGCCCACATTCACCGCCACAAACACGATCAGGCTCCAGAAGATGATGCGCACCGCATCAGGCTCGGCCTTTAGCACCTTGCAGAACGAGAACTCGGGCCATATCAGGTGCACCACCCCCCACAGGATGCCGTAAACGGCACTCAGCGTAATGGTATGGTGCAGCCAGCGGGGCGCTATCATAACTGTGAAGTGGAGGTAGGTGCCAAAGAACCGACCGCGTGGTGGAATGTTCGCTGTGGGAGAATGGCGAATGGCGAACAGCGAGAAGCGAGTAGCGGCCGGTCCATAGTCGATAGTCCATGGTCCATTGGCGCGTCATCCTGAATGCGGGGATTCCGCGTAACCTGCCCGAAAAAGGCGGAGGGGATTCACAACCAGACTGTCACCGCTATCTCGGTACCTGATTCAATGTTCTCGCGCTTCCGTATCTCAGCTTTCAGGGCCAGTAGATAGGTGTTGCGCTTCGTGTCGAACCAAATGGCAGTCTTCCATTCACTTTTCCCGATTCCTGCTGTGGCCTTCAATCTTCCCCAACCTTCCTCCTCAGATCTCAGAGCACCTCTGATCTCGTTCGACATTTCCCGTGGAAGTGAAACAAAATACCAACCTCCGGGCGGGGCGTGCTGCCAGACTTTTCCGATAAACTCATATTTAATTCTGCCGTTCAAGTGAATTGCATCTCCTGTGAAACCCCGTGTCCGGCAATGACGCAAACCGATTGAGCCTTGGGTGCTGAGCGTTCTATATCATTTCCGTTCATACTGTTTTGTCCATTTAGGCTGGTATCTTATATAAAATGCCACTGCAATCATCATTACAACGCCAATTCCAATTCCAACGCCCTTGTAGAATGCGGTCATCGGTTCACCTGTTTCAGTCAAAACTATTTTTGGAAGTCTGGAGAATATTTCAGCCATAAGGGCACAGTAAAGTCCAACTACACTCCAATACATGAAATTGAAATGCGTCAGCAAA
>JBIKWM010000080.1:0-3946 GCA_044356305.1 Flavobacteriales bacterium | reverse complement strand
CGTGACTTCTGCATCTAGATAGGCGTAGTTTGCAATGATCCTCCAACCGGGTAGGATTTCGCCTGTGATATCAAACTCAATGCCACGACTGCGCTGCTCTCCCGTTTGGATACTAAAACGAGAATCAACCGGGTCAGGAGTGAGGACATTTTGTCGCGTAATTTGGAAGAGTGCTAAATTGGCTGTCAGACGATCTTCAACAATATCCTGTCGGATGCCCACTTCAAATTGCTCACTGGTGGTCGGATCAAAGGCTTCGTTGTTGCGACTGCGAGCCTGAAACTGTGGAGAAAAGCCAGTTCCCCAATTTGCATAGAGAGAAGTTGTGGAGCCAGGTTGATATAGAATCCCGATTCGGGGAGAGAATCGAGTATTTGACTGTTCATCTAACACATCGTCTGCAACCGTATCTTCAGTGGAATAGTCATTAAAATCTAAGCGACCTCCCAACAGCACGTTTAAATTGGGCAGCAATTCCACTAAATTTTGAGCATAAACGCCAACGTTGTTAGAGACAATTTCTCGCCCAAAGGGTCCACCACCCGGTATGAGCACAGGTGTTCTGCCATATTCAGGATCGAAGATATCAAATTCGAGTTGGCGATCGGGTCCAAACAGATAGTTAAACTCGTTATGCGCCACATCAACCCCTAGCAACAGGTTGTGGCGAATTGAACCAGTATTGAATCGACCAAAGATTTCGTTTTGCAGTGTGATATTTTCGCTAAACTCATCGGAGGTGAAAAATAGAACATTAACGGTTCGACCATCACTTGCGATTTCGTCAGCCGGAGAAGGTTGCTGAGCATCGTTGAGGTTTGAGCGGGTGTAGTTAAAGCCCTGCCGTAGTCGCCAGTTATCGTTTAGCTCATGCGTTAAGTTGTAACTCACCCAGGTAGAATCTACATCTCCATTGCTAAAGCTGGGTTCACCCAGGTATCTACTCCTGGGTAACTCTAATGATTCTGGAATTAACGGAAACCCCTGATCAAACGTAAAATCATAGGACTGATAATTGGCTTCAACTGTGAACTGGGTGCGTGGAGTAATATTCCAGGTGAGGACTGGTGCAACAAAGAAGCTCTCGGTTTCGACAAAATCTCGGAAACTGCCGGCATTTTCGTAAGCAACATTGAGTCGGTAGAGCAACGCTTCATCATCGGTTAAGGGTCCGGTGATGTCGATCGTCGGACGATAAAACTCGTAGCTGCCAATACTCATGCTGGCTTCATAGAAGGGTTCTGCTAAAGGCTGTTCTGTGATGGTATTAACAACACCACTCCCTCCCGCATATTGAGTTGGGCTACCACCATAAAGAATTGCCGCTGGACCTTTGAGAATTTCTAATCGCTCAACATTGGCAAGATCACGAGGACTGAAATAGCCGTAGTCTGGAAATCCATTGCGGAGTGACTCAAAGTTGGTTAAGAAGCCTCGAATCCGAAACCCAGGTGAAGTAATGCCGCCATAGCCTCGTTCAGGCTGAACCCCGCTGACATTCTCAGCAAGATCACTCAATTGCACTACATTTCGGTCTTCAATCACCTGCCGAGGAACGATCTGAATTGATTGGGGAATGTCCTCCAGGGGTAGAGGAATGCGCGTCGCTGTTGATGCATCTGGGACCAGATACCCTTCCGCTTGTTCGCCGGTGACGACAATTGCGATCGCGTCCTCTGTCTCATTAGCTACTTCCGTTCCCGGAGTTACACTAACAGTCAGCGACTGTGTTTCCGATCGCACTATTGCAGCAGGGGGAGCCTCCGTTCCGGTAATGACTAACCGAACTCGGTTTCCAGGCAGGCTTTCAGCCGTAATCAGGGCAATTCCCTCAGCAGGTTCAGCTTGCTCGAAGCGATCGCCAGTCAGCACTGTATTAGGAATCTCGATGATCAGGGCATTGCCAACGGTAGAAGTGGTTGGAGCAACTTGTCCCTGCGTTTCCAGGAGAACTTCTACACCTGTTGCAGTGGAATTGAGTTGAATATTGGTGATGGCGATCGCACTTTCGGCTTGCGCTTCTAGCCATTCGCTAACGGTTGTATAGGATGGCTCAATCAACGAACTCGTATCTGCTTCGACAGCTTCTTCACTACTCTCCTGACTCTCCAACGCATAAGCAGGCTGAAACAGCAGCAAGCCTAACATGCCTGCTGCACCCATTCCCATCAAGTAGTTGCTCATTAAATCACGACTCCTACACCCACAAAAATCACACCCACACCTGCACTCGAAACCAATTCGGAATGCAAGAACATACCGGAATCAAACGTAAGCATTACAGGGAAGGAGATTGATGTCAAAAGACGGGCTGTCAAACTAGAGAAATGCTGCAATGCCAGTGCAGATCGTTAAAGGCTGGGTTATGGATGTCTTATTCGTTAAGCTTTGCAGGAAAGCCAAGCAAATCCTGCTTTTGGTTAATTCAATGGGTTGATTGCGTACAAGGCTCACACAAGCCGAAAAACTCTAGTGTGTGGTAGTAAATCTTGAACGGAACTGAAGGCTGTAAGTGCGTTTCTAATTCCTGTACCGGGCAGTGATCGAGTGGAAATGACTGACCGCATTGCAAACAGGTCAGATAGTGCTGATCGGGCATAACGAGGCTGTAGAACGCTTCGCCGTTTGCCCCTATCCGACTTTTGATCAATCCATGCAATTTCAGCGCTTCTAATGCCCGATACACGGTTGCCAGCCCGATCGCCTGTCGTTCTCGCAAAAGACTGTATAACTCCTGAGCAGAGAGGGCATTCGCTTGCTGGTGCAGCACATCGAGCACCGCTTGCTGGTTGCGAGTCAGGCGGGGTGAATGGGTTGCACTTGCTTGAGAGGATGAGTCACTTTTCACGGCGAGTGCTGTAGAATAAGCGAATGATAATCGTTCTCATTATACTATGAGCCTGACTGAAACCTCAACGCTTGCACTCCAAACCCCGCAGACAGAAACTGATCCCACCGGTTCTGGATGCCAAGCCAGATCCACTGTGCCAGCGCGCGGCTTCGCCGATACCGCAAGGGTCGCCCATCGTCCCCGGCGGTTACGGCGAACGGAAACCCTGCGTCGGATGGTGCGGGAGAATGTTCTGCGGGTCGAAGATTTGATCTATCCGCTGTTTGTGATGGAAGGAGAGGGGCAGCGGGAAGAAGTGCCATCGATGCCCGGTTGCTACCGCTACACACTGGATTTGCTGTTGGATGAGGTCAAGCAGGCGGATGAGTTGGGAATTGGTGCGATCGCTCTTTTCCCACTCATTCCATACGAGCAGAAGGATAATGCCGGAACCGAGAGTTATAACCCCGATGGCTTAATTCCTCGTACAGTGAGAGCCATTAAACAAGCCGTCCCCGATATCCTGGTCATCACCGATGTTGCCCTCGATCCCTACAGCAGTGAGGGGCATGATGGCATTGTGCAGGATGGCAAGATCCTCAACGATGAAACGGTTGCCGTGTTGGTGAAGCAGGCACTCGTTCAGGCAGAAGCCGGAGCCGATTTTGTAGCTCCTTCAGACATGATGGATGGTCGCATCGGCGCGATTCGTAAGGCACTGGATGCAGAAGGGTGGATCAATGTGGGCATCCTTGCCTACTCTGCCAAATATGCGTCTGCCTACTATGGGCCGTTTCGGGATGCTCTGGATTCTGCACCCAAGTTTGGAGACAAGAAGACCTATCAAATGGATGCCGCCAATGCGAGAGAAGCCATCAAAGAGGTGGATTTAGACATTGCAGAAGGCGCAGACATTGTGATGGTGAAGCCTGCATTGGCATATCTAGATATTATTTGCCAGATCAAGCAGCACACAAATTTACCCGTTGCAGCGTACAACGTTAGCGGGGAGTACGCCATGATCAAAGCCGCTGCGGAACAGGGGTGGATTGATGAGAAGAAGGTAGTTCTGGAAACGCTGACCAGTATGAAACGAGCCGGGGCGGATTTGATTTT
>JBIKWM010000024.1:0-46533 GCA_044356305.1 Flavobacteriales bacterium | reverse complement strand
AACAATTGGAGATCAACCTGACCAATGTGGCTCGGGCTTCCTTAGGCGAGCTTTGCCTCGACTACGAGGACTTTCTCCGAACAAACAAACTGCCCATCTGGCCCAAAGACCATCGCTATGCCATCCGTTTCAGTGAACTTAACCGCACACCCGATGCTACGTATGAAACATTTAGCAAGGCATTTGAACATGAGCAACCGGAGATCAGCGCCAACTCCATCCGTTGCCTCACCAGAATCGTCATCTATCTCCTCAACCAGCAATTGAAACGCCTCGAAGATGATTTTGTGAAGCAGGGTGGCCTGCGCGAACGCATGACCAAAGCAAGGTTGGACCATAGGAATAAGAAAAAATGATCATCACCGGGGGACACCTACGACTCCAGCGACAGCCCATCCGCGAAAGGTCACTCGAGTCCCCAGAGTCCCCTGAAAACCAGGACTATTTGAAGCCCTTTGTAATCCGCCAGCCCCTGCGGTAACACTCCACACCCTCTAATGCACCAAGCCCATTCCGCCCCTCTGGGGCTCCGTATTGGTATGGGTGGCTTTTTCTATTGACCTGTCGCCCCGATGGGGCTTTATACATTTTCAAATGTGATTCCCCGCAATCTTACCAATAGGGATTATTTATTAGAAGGCGATGTAGGCGCAGGTATCTGGGTGGCCTTGGACATTTCCCGTTGCGAAACCGGGGTAAGGGAGCGTGCGAGGGCCTTAGGAAGCGTTCCGTAGAGTGAGGTCTTCCGAACGGCCCGGAACGCGCGGAAAGCGACCGTCCACGAGTTTCGCAGGGAAATGTCCACCAGCCTAATGTCACCCTGAGCGCAGTCGAAGGGTTTTGATCCTGGAGTTTATCCCGCCCTTGCGGGATATCAAGACAAAAGGATGAAAAGGGTTACTCCCACGCGAGTTCAAGGGAACAGGTATAATGGCGGGGAATCACTTTTTCAAATCGCGCCCTATTGTAATACGCCTCGCCAATTCGCTGGTTTGTTGTAAACCTGAGACCCAGATCTGCTGACCTGCTCTCCGCATGAAACTTTACCCGCTTTCCTACTTCCCCCCCAACAAACAACCAGTAGAATCACGTAGTCCATCCGCATACCCCTGCGGTTGATTTGCACCCCGATAGCACCACTCTACCCTACCACCATGATCAGAACAGCATCAATAGTCTTGGGCCTGCTCAGCGTGGGCCTCGCCACGGCCCAGACCCCCTGCCCCAATCTGCTCCTGCAGAACGGCATGCAGCTCGTGTACAAGGTTGAGGCCGCCCCGCCCGCCACCTACAACATGACGGGCGACTACTTCAAGGCCAGCGCCAAGGAGCAGCAGAAGATCCGCGAGAACTTTTACCGCAACGCCCAGTGGACCACCGATGTGCAGACCAATGCCGTGGCCCTGCAACCGGGCACCGATGGCAGCATCGAGATCATAAGCACCGTGAAGCGGGCCAAGCAGCCGGCCGCAGTGAGCGAGTACCGCAGCTACTGCAAGGGCGACACCATGGTGGCACGGCCCGGCTACGTGCTCGACAACGGGGGCACCCGCACCACCGTGACCTACTACAACGAGACCCTGCACCCGGGCACCGACAAGCCCAATGGATTCAACCTGCAGTTTGAAAAAGCCTACCCCAACCGCTTGGAGGTGGGCATGCAACTGCCCGATCAGCCCACCATGTTCAGTATAACCACGGGTTACAACAAAGTGAGCTTTCCGGTGCCTGGCCCCGAGGTGAGCCGCACTACCACCACCCATTACCAGCACAACTCGTACACCGGCAGGTACGATGCGGCCTTTAAGACCACCGAGTCAAAGTACGAGACCGTTATCATGGAATCGATCATGGAATCGGCCGTAACCAGCGAGGTGCTTCTAAAGAACCGCATGGTGAAGGACCGCAAGGAAGTGACCGTGTCGGGACGCACCTACACGGCCTACCTGCTCAGCGAGGAAAGTTGGATCTCGGCCCCCAATGTGGAGGTGACCAGCACCAACGCCTACATGATGCGTTTCAACAAGCGGTTCTCAGATAAGATGGCCAAAAAGAACAGCGACACCATGAAGAAGATGCTCAACGCCAACGAGCAGGGCTACGTTGTGACCCGCATCGACACGTGGTACATACCCGGTCTGGGCGCCTATTCCATCACCAGTTACGACCTGTACGGCACCGAGATCGGTCGCCTAACCCTGCAAGAGATCAAGATCTGATACCCTTACCCTTTATCAATTCACCGATACCCTTTCCATCAAATGAGAAATCTGACTGCAATCATCGTACTGTCCGCACTACTGTCAGGCTGCGGAGAAGAGGAATTCACCAAAGACCACAGCGGTTCGTTCCTGGCCAATGGCGTGAGCTATGTGGCCGAGGCCGACAATGTGACGGCCAGCTACGTGAACGACAGCATATTGAGCATCACCATAGGCGCTGGCCCCAGCATGACCAACACCGCCACCCTTCGCGTGAACCTCAACAAGCCATTGAACATCACCATACCCATCCTTTTCATCGATAACGAAGGGTATGATTACTACGGCTCAAACAGCGCGGTGGCCTACGAGGCGCGTGTGGGTTCGTATGAGATCAAGAGCCATGAAGAGGGCAACCCTGCCACCCGCCATACCGAGGGCATTTTCCATTACACCGCTGTGAACATGGCCACCCTCGACACCATCTTCATCACCGAGGGCAAATTCTACGTCAACAACTACTGAGCCCTTGGGAACGGCCCGCCCCTTTCGCGGTGCCTACTGTCCCAAGAGCGCTGCAATCAGGGAGGCTAAAGAATGTCCTCTGGCTGTGACCCGTAGGCTGTCAGGCCCTGCTTATCCACCTTTGGGGGGCAGCTACGCACGGAGGACCCGCCCGTAACGGATCGGGCAGGCCCGCCCGTAATGGATCGGGCAGGCCCGCCCGTAACGAATCGGGCAGGCCCGCAATAGTCGGGCTGGCCCGCAATAGTCGGGTAGGCCCGCAATAGTCGGGCAGGCCCATACTCAAGGTGACACTGCTTTGGGCCATGGACTATCGACTATGGACAATAGACTGCTCGCAATTCGATGGCCGCTGATCGGCTGAAAACCTGACAACCTGATCCTCTGATCTGCTGAATGGAAAGGTCAGCTGGCACTGTCCTCGAGCAACTGTTTCTGATACAGCGCGTGATAGGCGCCTTCGGCCGCAAGCAGGGTGGTGTGGTTGCCCTGTTCTATGATCCGGCCCTCGTCAAGCACAATGATCTGGTCGGCATTGCGCACTGACGACACGCGGTGACTGATGATGACCGTGGTGCGGCCCGCCATGAGCTGGCGCAGGTGGCCCAGGATGGTGTCTTCGGTCTCGGTGTCGACAGCCGATAGGCAATCATCGAAAACGAGTATGGATGGCTCTTTTATGATGGCACGGGCAATGGAGATGCGCTGTTTCTGCCCACCGGAGAGGGTGATGCCCCTCTCTCCCACCCTGGTGGCGTACCCTTCGGGGAAACTGACAATGCTGTCGTGTATGTCGGCCCGTGTGGCGGCCAGCTCTATGCGCTCCTGTTCGGCACCGCCCGCCACCCCGAAGGCGATGTTGTTGCCGATGGTATCGGAGAAAAGGAACACTTCCTGCGGCACCACGCCTGTCTGCCTGCGCAGGTCATCGAGATTGATGGTGCGTATGTCCCTGCCATCTATCAGCACCCGGCCCGAGGTGGCATCGTACACCCGCGCCAAAAGGGCCGCAATGGTCGATTTGCCCGAACCGGTGCGCCCCAATATGGCAAGGCTGGTGCCTGCCGCCACGTGAAACGAAACATCGTTGAGCGCCCTGATGCCACTATCGGGATACACCAGGCTCACATGCTCAAAACGCACATCGCCCACCACGCGGAGCGGTTCCTTGGTCGGATTGATGATGTCGGGCACCGAGTCGAGAAACTCGTTGATGCGCTGTTGCGATGCGGCCGCACGCTGCACGATGCTGGTCACCCAACCCAGTGCGGCCACAGGCCATGTGAGCATGTTGATGTAGATGATGAACTCGGCAATGTTGCCCGCGCTGATGCGGCCCGCAATGGCCTCGTTGCCTCCCACATACACCGTGAGCAGGGTGCTGAGGCCTATGAGCATGATCATGGCCGGGGCGAAGAATGCGTTGGTCCTTACCAGCCGCATCGACACGTGTCTGAAACCGTCTGTCTCGCGCCCGAACTCGCTGGTCCATTCATCCTCCTTGGCATAGGCCTTCAGCACCCGGATGCCAGAGAACGCCTCCTGCACGAATGTGGAGAGTGCACTGAGCTGGCGCTGCACCTCCTCGCTGCGCTGGTTAATGCGTGCGCTCACAACATAAATGAGTATGCTGAGCAGCGGCAGCGGCAGCAGCACATAGAGTGTGAGCGGCACACTCACCTCGAGCATGTTCCAGATGACCAGGACGAACAGCACCACGAGGTTAACGGTGTACATGATGGCTGGGCCGAGGTACATGCGCACACGGCTCACATCCTCGGTGATGCGGGCCATGAGGTCGCCCGTGCTGTTGCGCTTGAAGAAGGCGGCCGACAGCCGCTGATAGTGGGAATAGATCTCGTTCTTCTGATCGAATTCTATGAGGCGGCTCATGATGACGATGGTCTGCCGCATGAAGAACATGAACACCCCCTTAAGGAGTGCGCTGGCCACTATCACCCCGCCCAGCATGAGCAGCGCCATGGGCATGTCGAGGCCCGCCAGCAGGTCGCGGCCCAGCACATCGAGGCGCACGGTGCCGGGTGCTGCAATGTGGTCAAACGCAATGCGTATGACCTTGGCAGGCACCACCGCATAGAGGTTGCTCAGCACAATGAAAACCGTGCCCAGCAGCAGCCTGAGCCAGTACTTGAGCAGGTAATGGTTGAGCCTGAAAAGTGCCTTCATGATCTAGCATCCCATGGCCCATACCGAGGCTGAGAAGGATGTTTACTTTTGCCGCGAAATTACAGAACGCACCACGCGGGCAGGACATCAAACAAAAGGTCAGCGGTGCAACATTGACAAGAACACATCCGATCAAGCATGGAAGTTGAAGTGAAGGCAGCCAATGCCATAGGGGGCGTATTGGGCCAGATGATGGAGATGGACCACGAACAGGTGGTCTTTTGCAACGATCCCGACACAGGTCTGCGGGCCATCATAGCGGTGCATAACACGGTATTGGGCCCGGCCCTTGGCGGTTGCCGCATGTGGAACTACGCATCGGAGGCCGAGGCGCTGTGGGACGTACTGCGCCTTTCGCGCGGCATGACCTTTAAGAACGCGGTGAGCGGACTCAACCTGGGGGGTGGAAAGGCCGTGATCATTGGCGATGCCCGCAAGCAGAAGAACGAGGCGCTGATGCGCAGGTTCGGGCAGTTTGTTGACAGCCTGGGCGGCAAGTACATCACAGCCGAGGACGTGGGCATGGAGACCTCAGACATGAACCACATCAGCGAGGAGACCGACCACGTGGCAGGCATAGACGAGGCCATGGGCGGCAGTGGCAACCCATCGCCCGTTACGGCCTATGGCGTGTTCATGGGCATGAAGGCCGCCTCCACATTCCGCTGGGGCAGCGACATGCTCAAGGGCCGTAAGGTGATGGTGCAGGGCGTGGGCCACGTAGGCGAGACACTCGTGGAATATCTCGTGGAGGAAGGTGCCGAGGTGTTTATAACTGACATCAATCAGGAGCGCCTCGATGCCATCAAAGAGGAGTATGGTGTGACAATTGTGCGTGCCGATGCGGTGTACGATCAGGCAGTTGACATCTACGCCCCCTGTGCGCTGGGTGCCACCCTCAACGACAACAGCATTCCGCGCCTCAAGTGCGCCATTGTGGCCGGTGCCGCCAACAATCAGTTGGCCAATGAGATAGTACATGGCAAGATGCTGCGCGAGCGGGGCATACTCTACGCCCCCGATTTTGTGATCAATGCCGGTGGGGTCATCAACGTGTACTCTGAGGTGAAAGGCTTTGACAGCGAGATGAGCATGAAAATGGCCGAGAACATCTACAACACCACGTTGGGTATCCTCACCATGGCCGATACAGAGGGCATCACCCCGCAAGAGGCTGCCATCCGTACCGCCAAACAGCGTATCGACTCCATTGCACGTACCAAGAGCAGGTGGTGAGTGGAAGTGGGGAACGCAGGGCCATTGACTGTCGGCTAATGGCGAACAGGCGGCCCGTTCCCTGATCTTGACGATCCAATAGATATCGCAGGTTTTCCTCAGCCTGCGGGGCATCTTACTTCAAAATGAGGGGCTGATAGGAATAAGGTTCTTTGATCTGTTTTTTGATTAATCATCCTGAAACTGATGGCAATCTCCGCTGGTGCGGGACAGACTGCTGACAGCGAAGGACAAAAAAAGAAGTCATGTTGAGCAGGAGGCACCTGAGGGTGAAAGTGATGCAAGCACTGTTCGCCTATCAAGGTTCGGAGGGAACGGATGTGGCGGCAGGCGAGAAATTGCTCACACACAGCATTGACAAGGTATACGAACTGTATATCCTTCAACTGCTCTTTCTGGTGGAACTGCTCGATGCGGCCCGCGAGCGCATTGAGGAAGGCAGGAAGAAACGCCTGCCCACCCCCGATGACCTGAATCCGAACCTTCGCCTTGTGAATAACACGGTGCTACTGGCCCTAGAGGCGAGCACCGCCCTGCGCAAGGAGCAGGAGCAGCGCAGGTTGTACTGGCGCGATCACCGCGAACTGGTGCGCAAACTGTTCAGTGCCCTGCGCGAGTCGGAGGAGTACCAGGCCTACATGGCCGGCCCGGAAACTGATATAAAGTCAGACCGCGCCATTGTCCATCTATTCTATGAGCGGTTCATGCTCAATGACGAGCATCTGCTGTCCATTTATGAGGAACGCAGCATCCACTCGGCCAACGATGCCGAGCAGGTGGCGCAGATGGTGGAGCGAACGATCCAATCAGTTAAATCGGCCGAGTTGGGCAGCAGATTGCCGCTGTTGCCGTTGTACAAGGACACGAAAGAGGATACCGCCTTTGTCCGCGACCTGTTCCGCAAGACCTTGCAGCGCCACGATGAGAACCTGAAGCTGATCAAGGCGCGCACAGCCAACTGGGAGACCGAACGCCTGGCCAGCACCGATCTGCTATTGATGGAAATGGCGCTTACCGAGTTCATCACCCTCACCGAGGTGCCGCCCAAGGTGAGCATGAACGAATACATAGAGATAGCCAAGGAGTACAGCACACCCAAGAGCGCCAACTTCATCAATGGCATTCTGGACAGTCTGCTCATCGACCTACGCGCCAAAGGACTGGTGCGCAAAGAGGGCAAGGGACTGGTGGAGTGATCAGCTCACCTTAACGAGCGCGGCCACATGCATGGCCCGCTCTCTCAGCCCATCGATATCTGACCCCACGGGCCCGTTGGCCAGGGCAACGCCCATCCTGCGGTATCTGCGGGTGGTGGGCTTACCGAATATCCTCACATCCGACCCCTTTATTGCGGCAGCGGCCTCCAGTCCGGTGAATACGGGCGTTGAGGTGTTTTCGTCCATGGCCAGGATCACCGCACTGGCGGCAGCACGCTCAAGCACCACTTCGGGTATGGGCAGGCCCAACACTGCACGGGCGTGCAGCTCGAACTCTGAGAAATTCTGCGAGCCGGCCAATGTGACCATGCCCGTGTCGTGCGGCCGTGGCGATAGCTCGGAGAAATAGACCCCATCGGGCGCAATGAAGAACTCAACGCCCCAGATGCCTGCACCGCCCAGCGCACGGGTCACCTTGTCGGCCATCTGCTGCGCCACTGCAAGGTCTTCGGGCCGCATGGGGCAGGGCTGCCAGCTTTCCTGGTAGTCGCCACGTTCCTGCCTGTGGCCTATGGGCGGGCAGAACTGCGTGGGGCCGTTCTTCTGGGTCACCGTCAGCAGGGTTATCTCAAAGTCGAACTTCACGAAGGCCTCTACGATCACCTCAACAATGTCGCCCCGCGACCCCGACACCGCATAATCCCACGCACGTTCGACCTCATGGGCGGTGCGGATGACACTCTGCCCCTTGCCTGATGAAGACATAAGGGGTTTAACCACGCACGGCAGACCCACCTGAGCCACACCGTCCTTCAGCTCCTGGGCCGAACGGGCGTAACGGAAATCGGCCGTGCGGAGGCCCAGTTCCTTGGCCGCAAGGTCGCGTATGGCCCTGCGGTTCATGGTATAGTTGGCCGCTTTGGCACTGGGCACCACCTGTATTCCCTGCTTCTCATAGGCATAGAACCGTTCCGTGCGGATGGCCTCTATCTCGGGCACTATCAGGTCGGGGGTGTGCCGGGCCACAATACGGTCCAGCGCATCGCCATCAAGCATGTCTATCACCTCCGATTCATGCGCAACCTGCATGGCGGGGGCACCAGCATAGCTATCGACCGCCACCACGTGCTGCCCGAGGCGCTGCATGGCTATCACGAATTCCTTGCCCAGTTCTCCCGATCCGAGCAACATCACCTTCTTGTGCATCTACTGCCGATTTTTTCGGCAAACTTAGCCCGCCCGATGCCACCGCTGCTGACCCGCATAGCGCCCACCCCGAGCGGATACCTGCACAGCGGCAATGCGCTCAATTTCCTGATCACCCAGAAATTGGCAGAAATAGAGGGCGCAGGCATTCTCTTAAGGATTGATGATATTGATGATGAAAGACTTAGGGCAGAATACCTGAATGATGTTTTTAGCGTGATGAGGGAATTGGGAATCGATTGGCAGCTTGGGCCTACCGGCTCCTATGACTTTAAGCGCAACTGGTCGCAGCAACGCAGGGCGCACCTATATGATGCGCTGCTGCAAGGGCTTGTCGATGCGCAAGCGGTGTATGCCTGCGGCTGTTCGAGAAAAGAATTGTCGGGGCATTCGCTTTGCGATGAGAACCACCGGTGCCGACAGGGTCAACTGCCGCTCCATGCGCCCGATGTGGCATGGAGACTGAGGATACCCATGGATACCGTGGTCCGTTTCAGGGATGGGATTATGGGCGATTTGGCAGTCAATCTCACCGAACAGATTCCTGACCCGGTGGTGAGGAGACGCGATGGAAGGGCGGCCTATCAGGTCGCCTCATTGGCCGATGATGTCCATTTTGGCATCGGGCTCATCGTTCGGGGCGAAGATCTTTTGGCCTCTACCGCTGTGCAACTGTACATGGCCAAAGTCCTTCACATGGAGTCCTTTGCTCAGGTCCGGTTCTTCCATCACCAACTGATAAGGGCCGATGACGGACAGAAACTCTCGAAAAGTGCAGGAACCTCCTCGGGACCGACCCAATTTGACCGCCTAGCATTGCAGCGGGCCGTGAACCGCATACTCCACCTGGATCAGAACGATTGAATTCCTAAAATTCCAGATTCGTTCAAGTTGAACAAACCATTTAAAATTAACCCGTCATTTACCGCACATTCCCATAGACGCAATGCCTGAATCCATTACTCTGATGCGCCAATATCTTTCCACTGCCCTGTTGCTTCTGTCGGGCCAGATGGCTGTGGCCCAATGCCCCACCCCTGCCCTGCCCGGACCTGAGGTGATGTGGGACCCTGAGTTCGGACAGTACCTTGACACGGCCCATATCGGGCAGGCGTATGCCGATCATCTGCGGCTGTTTGTGCCGGCCGACTCATCGTACAACCTCGGGGGCGACCCTGTCACTGTGGATGTGATTGGATTCTGGGTGGACAGTGTCACCGGCCTGCCTGCTGGTTTCGTGGCGGTGCCCGACCCTGCCGAAGGGCTCTTTGCGGGCGGATTCCCGGCCTGCATAGGCATCAGTGCCACCGATGTGCAGGTTCCATCGGGCACCTACAGCATTGTGGTGTACTTCAGGGCCGAGGTCGATTTCGGTACATCAACCTATTTCGATTTCCAGCACCTGATACGGCTCATAGTGGCATCGCCCGAAGCGGTGAACACAGCCACCGAAGGCAACTGGGAGGCCTGGACCTCTGCCGGCATCCTCCATGTGCGCGACCATGTGGGCCAAAACCTGCGCATCTCGGTCACCGACCTCAGCGGCAGATCGCTATCAGCATTTACCAAAGAGAGAGGAACAGGCGTTCTGACTGTAGAAATGCCCACATCGAGCATCATCACCATCACCGATGAGGAGGGCCGCACGCGCAGGCTGATGGTTCACTGAACCGCCACCATCGATATCTCCACATTCACCCCTTTGGGCAATCCGGCCACCTGTACCGTCTCGCGGGCAGGCAGTATGTCATCGGGCCCGAAATAGCCGGCATATATGCTGTTGACTGTGGCAAAATGGGCCATGTCTGATAGGAAGATGGTGGTCTTCACCACCTGCCCGAAACCGAGCCCGGCCGCCTGTAGCACCCCATCAAGATTCTGCATCACGCGGTGCGTCTCGGCCGTGAGGCTTTCCATAACAAGCTGGCCCGTAGCGGGGTCAAGGGCTATCTGACCACTTGTGTAAAGGGTACCGTTGACAAACACTGCCTGGCTGTATGGCCCGATGGCCTGTGGGGCCGAATTGGTGTGTATTCGTTGTTTCATGATGCCCAAAGGTATCCGTTGGCCCGATAGTTGCTAAGCCATGGCGACACGAAAAGCAGACAATGGAAACCCTATGGATGCTGGAGCAGATACGCAGATGTCTATCTCAACAATGCCAAGAACCCATGCCTGCGGTGTTAACAAAGCCATGCAATGTTCGGAATAGGGGATCATACCGATCTTCACCGCCCAGAATCACACAGACTGAAACTTCAAACCAAACCACTTCATCCATGAAAACCTTCTCAGCCATTCTTTTCGCAGCCATTCTGGTACCCGCCCTCAGCTTTGCTCAGGCCAGTGCCAAGTTCGCTAAGAACACGCACGATTTCGGAACCATCCAACAGGGCGGTGACGGCACCACGCAGTTCGAATTCACCAACACGGGCAAAGAGCCTTTGGTGATAAGCAATGCTGTGGGCAGCTGCGGATGCACCGTGCCCGAGTGGCCAAAGGAGCCCATCCTGCCAGGCAAGAAGGCCGCCATCAAAGTGAAGTATGACACCAACCGTGTCGGCAACTTCACCAAGACGGTGACCGTGACCATGAACACCGAGCCGAGCACTGAGACCCTCACCATCACAGGCAATGTGAAGGCCAACGAGACCCCTGCCACGCAGAAGCAGGAAGATCACAGCGGCCACGGTCACTGATAGACGACCAGCCCCGAAAAGAAAAGGCGGCCCCATCTGTGGGGCCGCCTTTTCTGTTTCTTATCCGTGTCGGTTCAGTTCTGATCTATCACCTGCCCGGTACCGGTGATGGTGGAGGTGATGACCGGCTGACCTTTGTAATACACGTTTCCGCTGCCGGTTATGTTGACATTGAGCGTCTCGGTGGCATGGATCTTTACGCTGCCCGAGCCCGAAACATTTACGGTCACTGCACGGGTAACAAAGCCGGCAGCCTCTACCCCACCCGACCTTGAGCAGTTGATGTTGATCTGATCGGTGGTATCGGGGCCAGCGAGGTAAACGGATCCGGTGCTGCTCACATTCACGTTCGAACTTGAGATAATGAGCCGCTGAAAGTCGATGTTCCCTGCGCCCGAATTGTCGATGGCCATGTGAGTGGACACCACGGTATCGGTGGCAGAGAAGCTGCCTTCGCCCCGGTTGTCAATGCCAGTGAAGGTGGGTGTTGTGATGTTGAACTGCATCTTGTCCACATTCTTGAGGCAATCCTCGTCAATGTCGAGCACAAGGTTGCTGTCAACATTCTGTACAAGGATGGTCTGGAACAGGCGGTCATCGGCCGATACCATAACCAGCAGGGTGTCGCCCTGCGTGTATATCACATCGCCCTCGTTCATGTTCTTGATGCTGCGGTAGCCACCTACAACTATCTGCTGGCGGGTGGTCTCGGTGCCGGTGGCGTCAAAGCAGAGCTCTTCGCACGAGGTGAGGCCGATGATCGCACACATGGTCATGGCCGCGGGAAAAGTGTGTCTAATGTTCATTGTCTAATCTGTGAATGGGTGTCAACGGCCGAAGGTAGCCTCTGGGCCTTGAAGTGTGCCTCGAGCAACAGGATATTGCTGATGCTGGGTCTGAAGAAGAAGTCGGCCACATCGCCCACAACGGGTATCAGGCCCAGGGCGAAGTCAATCACCACATTGGCCACCATGCGCAGAATCAGGCTGCGTGGCACATCCTCGTTGATGGCCGTGACCACAATGGAGAGGGCCAGGAACAGGCTGATGGCATCGCCCACCACAGGCAAAAGACCTACTATGGGATCGATGCCGAAACGGATGCCGATAATAGGAATGCGCCACTTGTCATCGAGCAGATGCGCCAGCCGCACCGCCTGACGCAACGAACGGGGCAGCGCATCATTCGAGGTGGACATGGTACTTATCCGGATGCTTCGGGGTAATGGTATTGTAGAATGCGGTGATGAAAGCGAAGTCTCTGGCCCTATCGCCCGTTGGGTGCAAAATGGGGCCATAGCCCACCTTTTTCACCCTGAAATCGATGTAAGCCAGCACAATGGGCAGCCCCGCCCCCATGGCTATGTGGTAGAACCCTGTGCGCCAGCGTTCGGTGCGCTGCCGGGTGCCCTCGGGTGCCAGCACCAGATAGTTGCGGTCGTACCGGGCCATCTGTTCCGATATCTGCCGCACCATTTCATGGTTGTTGGCCCTATCCACCGGAATGCCACCCGCCCAGCGGAACAGCACGCCCTTCCATCCGCTGAAAAGCTCCTGTTTGCCAAGGAATCTGGCACGGTACGGGAAATGATACCGGGCCGCATTGCCCAGGAAGAAGTCCTCGGTGCTTGTGTGCGGGGCCACTATCACGATGGCTTTTTTCAGATCGGGCGGAATGGTCATATCAAACGTCCAGCCCTTTCTGCGGTACCACAGGTTGCACAACCAGGTGAAGAAACGGGTGAAGAGATTCATCAGCCGAAAAGTAGATGATGGATGTCGAAAAGCGCCAAGTCCCTATGCCGATAAGAAATAGGACACTAGGCCTATCCTATTCCCCCAAAATGACTGATCTTCTGACTGTCTGGATCTGCTCTCAGGCCTCCATCAGTTCCTCTACCAGGTCCTTTTCCACACGCAGCTCGCTGATGATGAAATCCTGCCGCTGCGGGGTGTTCTTGCCCATGTAGTACTCGAGCAGTCTGCTCAGGTGGTCCTCCTTGGTGATGCGGACCGGGTCGAGGCGGATGTCGGGGCCGATGAAATTGCGGAACTCATCGGGCGATATCTCTCCCAGACCCTTGAAGCGCGTTATCTCGGCCGTGCGTCCCAGTCGGGCTATGGCCTCCTGCCGTTCCATATCGGTGTAGCAGTAGATGGTCTCCTTCTTGTTGCGCACCCGGAACAGAGGGGTCTGCAATATGAACATGTGCCCGCCCTTGACCAGATCGGGGAAGAACTGGAGGAAGAACGTGAGCAGCAGCAGGCGTATGTGCATGCCGTCCACATCGGCATCGGTGGCTATCACTATGCGGTTGTAGCGCAGCGTGTCCATGCCGTCCTCTATGTCGAGGGCGGCCTGCAACAGGTTGAACTCCTCGTTCTCATACACCACCTTGCGCGTAAGGCCAAAGGTGTTGAGGGGCTTGCCGCGCAGCGAGAACACGGCCTGGGTGTTCGGGTCGCGGCTCTTAGTTATGCTGCCGCTGGCGCTGTCGCCCTCGGTAAGGAACAGGGTGGTCTCCAGCCTCCGCTCGTCCTTCTCATCGGTGAGGTGGCTGCGGCAGTCGCGCAGTTTCTTGTTGTGCAGGCTGGCCTTCTTGGCCCGGTCGCGTGCCAACTTCTTTATGCCCGACAGCTCCTTGCGCTCGCGCTCGCTCTGCATTATCTTCTTCAGCAGCGCATCGGCCACGGCCGGGTTCTTGTGCAGGAAATTGTCGAGGGCGGTCTTGAGGAAATCGTTGATGAACGCCTTCATGCTCGGTCCATCGGGGCCCACATTCTGGCTGCCCAGTTTGGTCTTGGTCTGACTCTCAAACACCGGCTCTATCACCTTGACCGACACCGCGGCTATGATGCCGCTGCGCACATCCGATGCATCGAAATCCTTCTTGTAGAAATTGCGGATGGTGCTCACCACCGCCTCGCGGAAGGCGCCCTGGTGCGTGCCGCCCATGGTGGTGTGCTGCCCGTTCACAAAAGAGTAGTACTCCTCGCCATAGGCATGGCCGTGGGTCATGGCCACCTCTATGTCATCGCCTTTGAGGTGAATGATGGGGAAACAGATGTCGTCCTCGTCAATGTTGGTCTGCAGCAGGTCGCGCAGGCCGTTCTCGCTGTACAGCCTGTCGCCATTATAAAGGATGGTGAGGCCCGGATTGAGGTAGCAGTAGTTCCAGAGCATCTTGCGCACATACTCCTCGCGGAACTGGTAGTGGCGGAAAAGCTCCTCATCGGGCTCAAACCGCACCAGGGTGCCCTTGCGCTGCTGGGTCTCGGCCAGGGGCTCGTCAACCAGCAGGTTGCCCTGCCTGAACTCGGCCGTCTTGGTCTGACCATCGCGGTAGCTCTGCACAAAGAAGTTTGACGACAGGGCGTTCACTGCCTTGGTACCCACCCCGTTAAGGCCCACGGTCTTCTTAAAGGCCACCGAGTCGTACTTGGCACCGGTGTTTATCTTGCTCACACAGTCTATCACCTTGCCCAGCGGAATGCCCCGGCCATAGTCGCGCACGCGCACCTCGCGGCCCCGCACGGTCACCTCTATGGTCTTGCCGTTGCCCATCACATACTCATCGATGCTGTTGTCTATCACCTCCTTTAAGAGGATATAAATGCCATCATCGGGCATCGACCCATCGCCCAGCTTGCCAATGTACATGCCGGGCCGAAGGCGGATGTGCTCGTGCCACTCGAGGCTCTTTACCTGTTCCTCGTCATACTTCGGCTCTGCCATGGGGCTGGTTTTTTTTCGGGGTGAAAATGGATGTATGGGCGAAAGTATGAAAGCGCGTCCACGGCAAGAGGCGTAGGCCCGCGCGTATTATGAACAGGTGATGTAAAAAGAGCACGGGGCGCATGCAATGCGCCCCAACAGGAGGCATGGGCGGATTGAAAGGGCGTATGCGATACGCCCCAACAGTTACGGCCGTGCGCACAAACAGCTAACGTGACCTATCAGGCCGTAGGGGCGCATGGCATGCGCCCTTAAATCGTGCGGCCAAATTCATGCGCCAAATATTAAATGCCCCAATCCTGCCGGAGACAGTCCGGCCAAATGGGCAGCCACCGCTAGTATAAGAAAGCAATAAGGTGGTTTTGATGGTTGATACGCATGGTCAGATAGGCACCCTTTGATGTGTTCGACCTGCGTAGGGCATTGGTCGCCAAGGCTGGCAAGGGGGCGGCCAGCAAGTACAGTTACCTCAGCTCGGTGCCGGGGCGGCTCGCCCTACTACGACCGATGGCAGTTTGATAGCACCTTAAGTGCTCTGATTCTTATGTGGACCATTATAATTCCGGAAAACCCTCCGATTCCATGACCCTTTCGGCCTGCCGCACGTGCCGCTCGGTGTGGCGAACCAATATCTCAATGCATTGGCTCAACGGATAGGTAATCAGGCCCAGCGCGGGCGATGCGATGATCACTGTGGTGTCGGTAACCGTCAATTTGGCAAGGACTGCATTCAGCTCGTGGCCGTGGGCCACAAAACGCTGCACGATATCGGCCGGCAAGTGACTCGATTCCGATGGGCGGAATGCCGGTGGGCTCTGGGCGGGGCGCTGCACCTCAGCCCCTGTCTCGCGCACCAACATCGCACCCAGATATCCACTGAATGGACTGATTCGGCCCCACAAGGTAGGCCGGTAGGTGCCTGCAAGGATGGCGCTGAATGCAGGGGTGTAGGTGGCATCGGTCACCATCAGGTGCTCGAGGCAGAGCCCGATGCTCCACTTATCGGGTGCCGGCCTGTGGTTGATCTTAGCGGTACTCAGCTGCCCGAATCGGGCCTGAGCACGTTGTACAGTGGCAAGATGGTCGGCAATGAGCGCTTGTTGCATGGGCCTGAAATGAGCCCGAAAGGAACAAAAAGTGGGCAAGCTTACTGCATCGCACCGCTACAACCGTCTGCCCTTGCTGTATTCCTACCCTGGGGGATTAAACGGGAGCTGGTCGTACAGGGCTTGCCCGCTGCAAATGTAGGGCATCGGCCCTATCGTGCGGCCAGTAACTTCGCGCCCGGCCACCATGAGTGCATCAGAGGACACAGGGCCCAGCCGGGGGCGATTGAAGCGGCTCCTTATCATCACGTATTACTGGCCTCCGAGTGGAGGGGCCGGTGTGCAGCGCTGGCTCAAATTCGCCAAATACCTTCCCCAATTCGGCTGGCAACCTGTGGTATACACCCCATCAGACCCTGAGCGGCCGCAGGTAGACGGGTCATTGATGGCCGATGTGCCGCCCGAGGCCGAGCTGATCACCCGTCCCATCTGGGAACCATATGACACCTACCGCAGCCTGCTGGGAAAGAAAGAGAAGATAACGGCCGGTTTCCTGAGTGAGGACGGCCCTAAGAACTGGAAGGACAATTTTGCCGCCTGGGTGCGCGGCAATCTCTTTATCCCCGATGCACGTACGTTCTGGGTAGGGCCATCGGTGCGGTATCTGCGCGAATATCTGAAAGAACATCCTGTAGATGCCATTGCCACCACAGGACCTCCCCACAGCATGCATCTTATCGGCATGCGCCTTAAAAGCGAGACCGGGCTGCCATGGATAGCCGATTTCCGCGACCCTTGGACCAACATCGATTTCTACCACGAACTGCGCCTAACGGCCCTTGCCGACCGCATTCACCGCAGCCTCGAGCGCAAGGTGCTCGCCCGTGCCGATGTGGTGCTAACCGTTGGGCATACCCTTGGCGAGGAACTGCGTCAGCTCGGGGCCAAAAAGGTTGAGGTGATAACCAACGGTTATGACGAGGCCGATGTGGCCCCTGAGCGCGAGCGCAGAGCGGCCCGTTTCACACTGGCCCACATAGGCACATTCACCCCCAGCCGAAACTGCCCCGAGGTGTGGAGCGCCCTGTCCGACCTTGTGCGCGATGACCCCGATTTCACCACCGACTTCCGCCTTTTGCTAGTGGGCAGTGTGGATCACAGCGTGCGGCAGAGCATACTCGAAGCCGGCCTGGGGCCGTACCTCGAGCTCACCGGGCAGGTATCTCATGTCGAGGTACTGCGCCTGCAGCGCGATGCCGATGCCCTCCTCCTACCCATCAACAACACCCCCAACGCAAAGGGCATACTTACGGGCAAGCTGTTCGAGTACCTCGCCACCGGCAATCCCATTCTGGCCATAGGCCCCACCGATGGCGATGTGGCCCGCATACTGAAAGAGACCCACACCGGCCGCACCCTACCCTATGGCGACCACCGCAGCGTGTACCACACGCTTCAACAATGGCAGAGCAGCCGCTATAGGCCAGAGCCCGTTGGCATCGATGCATTCAGCCGAAAAGGCCTGACCAAAAGGCTGGTGGAAGTACTCAACAAGGAAGTGACCGTTGGAGATCGTTGAGAAGGTCGGGGATTCACTCTGTATTAAAATCCAGATGAAGGTTGAATGAATAATCTGGATAATCGGGTTGAAGGAGTGACCATCCTGTTAAACTGATATTCAGATTAATAATGCTAATTTTAACGAATCAATTTTCAACATATCCTGAGCGCATGGGTAAGGTTCTTATGGGCTTTCTGCTGATGATCTCATCACAATGCTATTGTCAGATCGGGAAATTGTGGTATTTCGGTGCCGGTGCAGGCATAGACTTCACAGGCAACAGTCCTCAGGCCGTGTACGACAATGCCCTGTTTTGTCTCGACCAGAGTGCCGTGTGCACCGATGCCGCAGATCAGTTGCTGTTCTATTCCAATGGGGTGGACATCTATAACCGTTACCACCAGTTGATGACAAACGGTGACGACATAGGTGTGAGCTATGACGGGGGCAGTGCGCGTTGATAGTGCCGCAACTATACAGCAGCAGATTCTACGTATTCACGGTAGGGAATTGGAACAATTCCCACGGATTCCGCTACTCGGTGGTGGATATGGCTCTGCAAGGGGGCCTGGGCGAGGTGGTCGAAAAGGATGTTCTGCTCTTCTCCCCAAGCACAGAGCGTATAGCAGCCGTTTATAGCCCCGAGGCCTCCTGCTATTGGGTGGTGACACACAAATGGAACAGCGACAGGTTCATGGCCTACAAGGTGGACCAGAACGGAATCGAACTCTCCCCAGTTGAATCGTCCATCGGTTTCGTACATAGTGGAGGCAGCCCGAGTGGATATAATGCCGTAGGTCAGATGACCTTCTCGCCCGATGGTGAGCATCTGGTATGCGCCATATACTCAGCCGGTTACTATGAGTATTTTGATTTTGACCCCCTTACCGGGTCGTTGAGCAATTTCCGGAGAATATCAGGTTACTCAAAGGCATGGGGCACCCCCTTCTCGCCTGATGGAACCAAATTGTACACCACCAAGTGGTTCGGGGCCAATGTGTATCAGTTTGACCTGAGCATGACCGACTGGTCGCAGATGCAGGATAGTGTCCACACAGTGGGTTCAGTAAGCGTTCCGCTGCAGTACAAGGCTGGTTTCCTTGAACTTGGACCCGACCACCGCATTTATGTTGCAAAGTTCCAACAGGATAACCTGGCTGTCATCAATTACCCTGATTCGTTGGGGTCGGCCTGTGGTTTTGCTGATTATGCTTTTGACCTGAGCCCTGCTACCTGCAATGCCGGGCTCTGTCGCTCGGCCACCATCGGCAAGTGGAGCATCACAGAGATACCCGATCCCGCACCTTCCTGTCTGGACAATCTGGGCCATATTCGCCAGGTGATGACACCCGATGGCGATGGTCAAAACGATTTCCTCCTGCCCACTCTTTCGGAAATGGATTGCCGCCTGCAATTGAAAGTGTTTGACAGCCGTGGGGCTCTGGTCTATTCAGGTGAAGGCAATTGGGGCGGATACGACAATAGGGGCTCACTCCTTTCGATGGGTGTCTACCATTACCTGATATCCTCCGAAAGAGCAAGCAGAGCGGGTCATGTGCTGCTGATGCCCAATGGCAATGGCTTATGATGGGCCTCCGCATCCATACAAGTTCAGTTTGACGGCTTTCTTTGCCTTTTCCCAGGCAACAAATAGAGCATTCTGTGTCGGGGAGGCTCTATCCACTGAGCGCACTTCACCCGACCTTCGCCCATTGAAAATTCAAGATACTCAGTGGGGGTAATAGCCAGTCAGAGCTTGCGCACAGCAGTTCTCTCTTACATCGGCATAGCGCTGGGCTATGTCAATGTGGTGCTGCTGTTCCCGAGGTTCTTCACAGCCGAGGAGTTCGGCCTCACGAGGGTGCTCATATCGGTGGCAGCGGTATCTGCTCAGTTCGCATTGGTGGGAACTGTCAATACCATCATCCGATTCGTGCCACGTTGGCGCACTGAGGCCGATGGACATCATGGCCTGCTCGGTCTGTCGCTACTGATAAGTCTTGTGGGCACCCTTGTGGTAGCGGGTGTCCTTTGGGGCGGCAGAGATGTCATCGTCTCATGGTATGCCGACCGCAGCGCCCTTTTCGGACAACATTACGCCATCCTGATACCACTACTCCTGAGTGAGACCCTGATTCAGATATTTCAGGCCTATGCACGTGCCCTGCTCAGCACAGTGGTCAATGCCCTTCTCAAAGATGTGGCACTGCGGCTATTCACCGTCTGCACGGTACTGGCCTACAGGTTCCTCGGCCTGTCGTTCGAGGTGTTCCTGACTCTTTTTGTGCTGCAGTACGGGGTGCTCGCGCTGTTGCAACTTGCGCATGTGGCCCGTATGGAAGGGCTGCGGTTGCGGCCACGATGGACCAGCCTGCATCCTGACCTACGCACGGACATGGCCCGTTACGCCCTGTTCACGCTGACCATTGGTGCAAGCGGTATCTTGATGATCAACATTGATGTGATAATGGTAGGTGCACTCGCGGGGCTCGACAGTACAGCCTTCTATGCCGTGGCTTTCTACATGACCGCCCTGGTGAATGTGCCCGCCAACGCCATCATGGGTATAGCGGTACCGGTGCTGGCCGATGCATGGTCGCGTAACGACACTGCCCTGGTGCAGAAAGTTTATTCTAAAACCAGTATCAACCAACTGGTAGCCGGGGGCCTGGTGGCGGCAGGCCTTTGGGCCAATGAAGTAAACCTGTTCGCCATGCTCCCAGAGTCGTATGCCGATGGCCGCTGGGTACTGCTCATAGTACTCATCGCTAAACTGATCGATGTCGGGTTTGGGGTGAACGGAGGAGTCATTCATACATCGCCCCACTACCGGGCCGACATGTTCTTCAACTTGGGTCTTATCGGGGTGGCTGTTCTCAGCAACTGGTTTCTTATCCCCCAATACGGACTGGCCGGGGCTGCCACGGCCACTCTCATCTCCCTTTTTCTATTCAACATGTCCCGGTTTCTCTATATCCGGGCGCTATATGGCATGGTGCCCTTTAGCTTGGCCACTCTATGGGCCGTGGCTCTCATAGCGGCAGTGGCCGCATTAGGTCACATTATGCCGCCCATGGGCAGTTGGGCGCTCGATGTGGTCATCCGGTCGGCAGTGGTCCTTATTCTATATGTCCCCTTAGTCCTGTGGCTCCGCCTCTCTGAGGATATCAATGCCTTTGTCGGACGTTTGATCGGAAAGTCGATTTAAGATCCTTCTGTGGCGATGGAACAGATTTTACCATGTTGATTCGTACTTCGCAGCCCGATGCACGTCCTTTTCAATACCCACTGGTGGCCCACCGAGCGAGAACCTAGCAAAGGGGTATTTATTCGCGAGCAGGCCATGGCCATTGCCGCCCAGGGTGTCGTTGTCACAGTGCTGCACATCTGCATACAGGGTGGCCCGGGGCTGATGCGCTTTTCCACTTCGGTATTTGACGATGGCCCGCTCAAAGTGCATCGCATCAGCATCACCGGCCGTTGGTGGAAGCTGGTGTATGTCACATTCCCACTGCAATGGTGGCTTTTAAAGCGAGGCCTGCGCAGATTGGGTATTGACGCCAAGGACTTCGATCTGATCCACAGCAATGTGATACATCCGAGCGGTGTGATGGGCCACCGTATGGCCATATCGGCCGGGAGACCTCATGTGATGAGCGAGCATTGGAGCAATGTGGCCGCTTTCCTCAGTCACCGCTGGATGGGAAAGGAAGGAAAAGATGCCATGGCAGGACTGAGCCGCGTATTCCCTGTGAGCGAATACCTGGGTGGGATTGTCAGACAGTTTGTCCCCGACCCGTCCAAAGTGGTGGTGGTGCCGGAGGTGATCCAAGACAACGGATTCGGTTTCAGGCCGGCCCCCATCGGCAGCACACTATATTTTGTCATGTGCGCAAAATGGGACCGAGGCAAACGCCTCATCAAGCGCCCTGATCTGGTTATTGAGGCCGTGGCCAAGGCACAGAAGGAAATCAGCAAAGATGTGATCCTCGGAATAATCGGATCGGGCGATTGGGTGCCCGAACTCAAGGAACTGGCCCGCCAACGCGGTGTGAACGCCCATTTTTACGGACACATGAAAAAGGCCGATGTGGCACATGAATTCCAACGGGCCGACCTGTTCCTTCACGCCAGCATGACCGAGACCTTCAGCATTGTGGTGGGCGAGGCCCTGAGGTGCGGTACTCCGGTGGTAGCAAGCAAGGTGGGCGGCATACCCGAACTGGTAGCACCAGAAACGGGACTCTTGGTCGAGAACACGGTTGACCATTGGCACCGGGCCATTGTGCAGGCCGCTACCACCCGCTTCGACCGCCCTGCGATAGCCAACGCCTGGAACGACAGGGCCACTCCCGGTGCAGTGGGCCGTGCACTGGTAGCTGAGTACAGGGCTGTGCTCGGTTCAATTTGACTGAAGCAGCGCGACTGGTTAAAATCAGAAAAGGAACCCGTCCACTGGTTCTTTTTTGGGCGGAAGGTCGGTCTCGCCCAACATCTCGCGCAGATCTATTTCAATGGTGCGGCACAGGGCGGTCATTGGCGTATCAGTTATCCTGTTCTCGAACGGGTCCTCGTTGAACTCCCCTATTTTCATCAGCACATAAAAAACAAAAGCGATAGCCGTGGCGAGTGGGATAAGCATAAACTCTGAATCCACTTTGTGCAGTTCCTCAATCATCCCGAAAGGAAGTATGACCACAAAGAGGTAGAGGAACAGGCGTGGGAAATAGTCGTACTGACGCGGCAGCGGTGTGTTCTTAATGCGCTCGCACATGCCTTGCAGATTGTAAAGTTCTGTCAGGGTTGAATCCATCTGTGTCCACCTGAACCCATCTATCATACCACTGTCGCGGGCCATGCGCAGCTCGCCACCCTGAGCATTGATAAGATGTGTGGCCTTGTTCTGCCGTTCCATCAGCCAAATGAACTCGGGGCTATGCAGAAATGGATCGATCTCCTCCCACGTGGTCTGTCTGCGCAACTGTAGCCGCAGGGCATTCACCCATGCCAGATGCCTGTAGATCATGACCTTTTGCATTTCAACGAGTTCCGATCCGCTCCTATCTCCCGGATCCATAAGATTCATCACCTGTCTGGCCCATGTGCGGCTATTGTTTACAATGCCGCCCCAGATTTTCCGGGCCTCCCACCAACGGTCGTAACTGCTATTGTTGCGGAATGCCAGGAATATGGCCAATGCAGTGCCCAATGCCGCCACAAAGGCAAACGGTATCTTGGGCTGTTTGGCATGATAGAATGCGTGCATGTAAAGAACTCCGGCCGAAATAAGGACCATGAACGCGATGAATTCCTTCGCGTTGTTAATGACTATGCTCAATTTCAGGGTCTTACGTACAATCATTTTCCTGATGTGATTAATTTCTCTTAAACTTGGAGTTCAGACAAACATAGACTTTGCCTTAAAATTCCGACCGACAATGGCACCATCAACGAACCACTGGTAAGTGTGAGTATTGTTTCAGACATTGCGGCCGCAGTCTAAGGTCGGGCCATGATTGTGTTGTTCCGATATCCGCTCATTCGCCTATTACCGCCATTTATGGTGGGAATAGTGCTTGCAGCTTTTGCAACCGAGTATCCCATTGGCCTATGGGTATTGCCCGTCCTGATAGTGGGGTTTCTAATTGCTGGCGTTGTGGCATACCTTGTTGCCGATCGCGAATCGTGGTACTTCGGTGCCGCCATTAATGTGGCTATGATGATGGCCGGAGGGTCGCTGACGTTGGTCCATTCATCGCATCTATTCAGTAATTCTCTGCCGTTGGGTGAACCCATGGCCGATACTGTCTATTCCCTGCGCCTATTAGAGGACCCTCTGCCCAAGGCGCGCTCATTTAAGGCAAATGCCGAGCTGTGCGAGAGCCACTTGGGTGGCCGGAAAGGTGTTGTATTGGCCTATCTCGCAAACGACACCGCGGCAGCCAAACTGCAGGCAGGAGACCTGATAGTGGCGCGATGCGGCCCGCAGCCCACCCGCATGAATGGCAATCCGGGCGAGTTCAATTATCCCCGATTTCTGCGTTTCAGGGACATTTACCATCAGTGTTTCATAGCTGCAGAAAGGTGGCAGTTGGCCAGGAGCAGATATCAGATTGACATAGGCCAACACCTCTTACGCTGGCGGAACAAAATGCTGTCCATCCTTTCGCGGGCGGGCCTCACAGGGCGTGAGTTCAATGTGGCATCGGCACTCACCCTTGGCCACCGCACCGAAATAGACCGCGACCTGCTTGATGACTATTCTGGGGCCGGGGCCACACATGTTCTTTCAGTAAGTGGATTACATGTGGGCCTCATTTATATGATGCTCGGGTTCATTCTCAAGTTCCTGATACCCGGCAAGCGACTCGAAAGGCCGCGCTCGGTGGTGCTCATGATTCTGCTGGTGGTCTATGCAGGAATTACCGGATTCTCCGCCTCCGTTCTGCGCTCCACCGTAATGTTCCTTTTCATGGCCGGGGCACGGCTGGCGGGCCGTAGCACCAACATATTCAACACCTTGGCTGCCAGCGCTATGGCATTGCTCATCTATGACCCTTATCTGATAATGGATGTCGGTTTTCAGCTCTCGTATCTGGCTGTGCTGGGCATCGTATCCGTACAACCTTGGTTGTTCGGATTGTGGGAAGTGCAGAACCGCGTGGCTGACTGGGTGTGGAATATAACGTGCGTATCGATTGCAGCTCAATTGGTCACATTCCCTCTCGGGCTACTCTATTTTCACCAGTTTCCCAATCTGTTCCTATTCTCAAATCTGGTGGTAATACCCGTGGCAACTGCCATACTTGGCCTGTTCTTCCCACTCGTTCTGCTGTCATGGTGGGACTGTGCGCTCCAATGCATCGGATGTGTGATGAAATGGACGGTGTGGTTGCTGAACTGGTCGGTGGGATTTATAAATGACATGCCGTATGCTGTCTGGAAAGGAATTGAAGTGAGCACGGGACAGGCGCTTTTCATCTACGCCACAATTGCCGCAGTGCTTGTGGTGCTAATGAGGCGCAGGGCCAGACTGTTGCTTCCTGCCTTATTATCTCTCCTTGGAGTTTTAATGTTTGATGCCGTTGACCTGTACCTGGCCCGCCAACAGCGGTCCGAAACGGTTTATAACATCAATGGGCATCAGGCCATTTCGGTGATAGACGGGCGCACGGTCCATTTCTATGCCGACCCTGAGTTCCTTTCAGACACATCGGGTATTGATTTCCATGTGCGCCACCATTGGTGGTCATCATTGGCCAACAATATACAGATGCATCCCATCAGCAGATCGAAGGACTCCTTGCCCATTATTGAATCAACTGGTTCGCGCATCCTGTGCTTCAACCGGCACGATGCCCAAGTGCTCCAAGCATCACACGCTGAGGATATTCTCTACATACACGGTTTCCGTTGGGCCGAACTGGACCGGATGGCCGAGCTATTTTCAGGGAAAGAGGTGATAATCGGTACTGGCATGGGTCAACAATCAGCCCAACGGGCCATTGAAGTTTTCAGCCATGACCCCACCATCAAGGTCACAGACCTGCGAAATGGTGCGGTGAAATTCGATCATCGGCCATAGAAGGTCCTATCAATCATGCGGTAAAGGAATTTTTCATTAAGTTTCCACCCCGCTATGCGATAGGTATATGACGCGTCCCGACACATTGCATACCCTCATCCTGAAAATGGATGTGAATGAGAAGCGCTACTTTAAGCTGAACGGTGCGCTCCAGAAAAAAGATAGCAACATGATGCGCCTCTTCGAATTCATGTCGAAGATGAAAGAATATGACGAGGCAAGCATCCGCGAGAATTTTGCGGGAGAGAAGTTCCTCGATCAGTTGGCCGTAACCAAGAACCACGTGTTCAACGCCATACTGCGCAGTATGAGAGGTTACTACATCAAGCGCGACATTGACCTTCAATTGCAAGGGGCCTTGCAGGATGTGCGTTTCCTTTTCGAGAAGGACATGTTGGATCACTGCCTCAATGAGCTGCGCGCGGCCAAGAAAGTGGCCGTTGATAACGAACGTCACCTCATACGCCTATCTATACTGGACTGGGAGGCCAGACTGCTTGCAGATTCGCGATATGCCGATGCCGATGAGGCCGACATTGACCTCATCTCCGAAGAGTATTACGAAGTGCTCGGACTGTTGCAGAACCAGCGCGAGTACATCGACCTGCAGAGCAAGATCTTTAACAATTACTACAAGATAGGCCTCAAGCGGCAGAATACCGACTATAAGACCAACGATCAGATTGTCAATCAGTTCGCTCTGAAAGATGAAAGCCGGGCACAGACGTTTGTGGCCAAATGCTGCTACCTGAACATTCACGCCCTGTACCGCAAGGTGAACAATGATTGGGAGGGCGCCTATTCGTTCAGGATCAGATTGCTTGAACTTATGGAGGCGCATTTTGACGAGTACGGCTACATGGTAGGCCCCGAGAGGTTATTTGCCGCCATCAACAATCTGATCCCTCTCTGTGTGCGCTTAGGTCGATATGATGAGGCCAATGCATATCTGCATCAGCAGCGCAACCTCTTTAGCCGATACCGCAACCATGCCGAAACGATTGAATCTAGCATTCACTTTGAGACGAACGCCCTCGTGGCCGAATTGGCCATCTGTGTGAAATTGGGCGACCGGAAGCGTGGCGAAAAGGCTGTGCGTGCCTCGCTCATACTGCTCGACAGTTTCAATGAAGAACACAAGGCGTTCGGTAGGATGCACCTCATGTTCAACATGGCATATTACTATTTTGCAGACAGGCAGTTCAATAAGGCTATCCGATGGATTAATAATGTACTGAACGACAAGAAGATAACATCAAACGAAGATCTGCATGCCACCTGCCGGATATTGGCAATGATGACCCACTTTGAGCTAAGCAAGGGCGACCTGCTCGATTATCTGGCACGAGGCACAGCCAAATATCTGCGCAAACTAGAGGGCATCTACGCTTTTGAGGAGGCAATTATGCAGTTCATGCGCCTGTATGCAAAAACTCGCGATTTCGATGAGCTCACAGAACTTACATCGCTACGGGACAGGCTACTGACCCTTCCATACGAACCGGGTGAGCGAAATGCCCTTTCGGTTATCGATATCCCCAAGTGGATTGAGGCACGACTCGCAAAGAAACCGATGCTCGACCTCGTCAGCCAGTCAAAATCAGAAATCAGCCCTCAGCCTAATTCTGAACCTGAAGAAAATCAATGAATAAACGCTTTTGATCAGCGCTTCACCGGACGCTTACCCTCCATCGGGTCCGTCTTCCATTTCTGGTCTGTTCCTTCAACCTTCTCTGCTTCAGCACCATTCATCATTAGGGCCGGTGGGGCCGGTTCGAAACGAAGATCTGCAAATTTCGAAATGAGCCCATTTTCACCATACGAATCGGCCATGTTGCAGGTGACGGTGTATTGAAAAGGTGTATCAGATGTGCCTCCTCCCAGTTCAACCACATCAAATCCGGTGGTGGTCTTGTTCTTTACCACAACACCGCGGCATGATTCATTGTCTTCCAATTGAATGAACACTCTCAACGGGTGCTTCTCATTGATAGTGACATTCTTTGCGAAGATGGGGTCGAGATCGATGTGGGCGCGGCCATTTACAAGCCTGGCCTGCCCGAAGTCCTGAAAGTAGGCTTCGGGGGTCTCGGGTGCGTGCATGACCACCATATTCCCATCAAGGTCAGGCACAGAGCACGAATTGGTGGCTGCACCCGTGGCTATGGTCTTGTAAAAGGTACCATTATAGAAAGAAAGGTAGGCTCCACGGGCAAAACTATTGCAGTACGCATACACCCCGGCATTGGCTGTTGTGCCTGTTTGGGTTGAAAATGCAGCCATACCTACCGTCTGACCTGTAAAGGCACCACCCGAGCCTGCCACCAGGTAAGAGAACGTGCCAAGTCCGTTGCCTCCACCTACCACTCCGGTGCCAGAAGCATTGGAGTTGGCTCCAATCACACCAAAATCTCCTGACCCAGCTACCGATCCATACGCACCAACGAAGTACCCGGAGCCCGTCTTACCTCCAAGGTAACCATATCTCGAACTGCTCCAAGACCCATATACCCCGTAGGTTCCATTCGTGGTCGAAGGGGTGTAACCATAGGTGCCGTAGGTGCCACCATAACCATAAACACCTGTGCCCGAAGCGGCATCATTAGCGCCATAAACGCCATAGTAAGAAGAACTGGCTGTATGTCCTTCTACAGCATCATCGTTGTATGCAAAGGCGTAGATGCCCTCATAATTATTGCGGGCCAGTTGAGCAAAAGACTCTGTACTGGAGGCCACCCCGCCATGGAAATAACCTCCTAGTGTTGAACTGCCGATATATCCATAGTGATTGGAATCGTAATAACCGCGTATTGCCGTTACAGTTGATGCACCGTTCACCTCAAGTTTATTGGTAGGGGCGCTGACACCGATTCCGATATTACCTGTCGGGATGATCCTCATCCTTTCGGTCAGGGTGGTTGAAGCATCCGGTGTGTTGGAGAAGATCATACTGGTGGGCCAATCACTCGCGCCTCCGGCCGCACCTCGTATCACCTGGATCTGGGCCTGGGCGCCTGTGCCATAATTATCTCCGAAGTTCAATTGGCCCAGTACATTATTGTTGGTGCTATTACTGGTTGTCTGACGTAGCGAGAGCGTTGCAGCATTGCCTGCTCCTGTGGTGATGTTCTGCACTTCTAGGTCGGCCACAGAGCTGGAGTTCGTGGCACTCGTTATCACGGTCTTGCCCTGAAAATAACCTGAGAACGTGCCACCGGTACCATACACAGCATAAGAAATGTCGCCTGAGGTGTGATAACCCAGGTAGCCTGTTCCCAGAACAGGATAGTTCACCCTTCCTCCTACGGCATAATAAGCTGAGGAAGAAGTGGTTGCAAGTGAATGGTTAGCAAACAATCCTGATTCGGAACTGGCGTCCACCGAAAGGTTGATACCGAAATCGGCACCACCTATCTTGACGATGTTGTTATCGAGCGGCCGCTCAACAGTAAGCGAATAGGTATCATCAATGGTAAGGGCAGTGGAACCGATGGCCACCCGGCCGCCACCGGCCGAGTTGTTCACTATGAATCTCATGTCGTAGCTGCCAGACCTCACCTGGGTGTCATACTCCAAATCGCCCCCCAGCTCTACATCTGGAACGGCCCCGCCATTGTTGACTGATAGGCCATTGCTCGCGTCCACTGATCCAAGTAGAACCACCCACCCTGTACCATCCCAATACTGGTACTCATTGGAATCGGTAATGTAAACCACCATCCCGGCCTGTCCTGTGCCGAAGGTGTTGTCCATGGCATCCTGCTGTGCGGCAGACAAGCGAGGAAGCAGAACACCTTTCGATGTGCTCTGTACATCGAGAATCGACTTTGAATCGAAGGTTGATGCACTCGAAGCAACGCCAACGGTCTGCGCCAAGGCGACATTGGAAACAAGCAAGGTGCTCAATACCAATTTGATAGGCAATGTGCTTCTCATGATCTGATTGATTTGAACTCGCTTTTGAAAATTAACGATAGATTTTAATGACGTGAATTGCCTTGGTCGAATCTTGTACACTCTTTTTCATCCAAATAAATTTTCCGATTCGCTTCCTGTTACGTCCTTAGCACCCATTAGTCAGAACTTACAGTAACTGAATTGCTCTTCTATGCAAGTCAATCTGAACGACATCTTGAAGTACATGACGAGCCCTGGGCTCATCCCGATCGAAGAGTCTGAACTGGCCCGATCGGCTGAGTTCTTAAGCAAAAGCTGCTTGGATGAGGGCCGTGTGATATATGGTGTCAACACGGGTTTCGGGGCGCTGTGCGATACAGTAATCGCAGATGCCGACCTGGCTCAGCTGCAAGAGAACCTGATAATCTCGCATGCATGCGGCACTGGCCCTGAGGTAGATGCAGAGGTGGTCCGTGCCATGATGGTGCTCAAAGTGCTATCGCTTGGCAAGGGCCACAGCGGGGTGATGCCCGCTACGGTACAGCGTCTTTTGCAAATGCTCGAAGCCGATGTCCTGCCTGTGGTGTATGAGCAGGGTTCGTTGGGTGCATCAGGCGATCTGGCCCCATTGGCCCACCTCTCATTGCCGCTGATAGGTAGAGGCATGGTGCGCAACAAAGGAGTGCTCCAGCAAGCTAGCTTGGCACTGGATGAGATGGGCCTGCAGCCCTTGCGCCTGCACATGAAGGAGGGACTGGCGTTGCTCAACGGCACCCAGTTCATGGGGGCATTCGGGGTACTTGGGGTTCACAATGGCATGAGAATCAGCTATCTGTCCGACCTGATTACGGCCATGAGCCTCGATGCTTTCCAATGCCGATACGAACCGTTTGATGCCTTGGTGGGCCAGGTACGTCCTCACCGCGGACATCAGGTTGTCGCAGCCAGAATCATGGAGAATCTGCGCGGAAGTGAGATTGGCCGATCTGCCAAGAAACAGGTGCAGGATCCCTATTCTTTCCGCTGTGTACCGCAGGTGCACGGGGCTTCGTTGCAGGCATTATGGCATGTGCAAGATGTGGTACTCACGGAGGCCAATGCCGTGAGCGACAACCCGTTGGTGTTTGCCGAAGAGAACCGTGTCATTTCGGCCGGAAACTTCCATGGGCAGCCACTGGCATTGGTTCTTGATTATGCCGCCATCGCATTGGCCGAACTCGGCAGCATCTCCGAACGCAGGACCTATCAGCTCATCTCGGGCCAGCGCGGCCTGCCACCATTTCTGGCACCTGAGGCCGGACTCAACTCCGGATTCATGATTCCACAGTACACCGCTGCCTCCATCGTATCGCAGAACAAACAACTGTGCAGCCCATCATCCGTTGACAGCATCGTGTCATCAAATGGGCAGGAGGATCATGTGAGCATGGGTGCCAATGCTGCCACAAAGCTGCACCGTGTGGTGGAGAACGTCTATCAGGTGCTTGCCATCGAGCTGATCACAGCCGCCCAGGCCCTCGACTTGCGCAGACCGGCCCACAGCTCTGATGTGGTTGAGCATTTCCATGGGTCATTCCGCAAAGAGGTGCCTTTTCTGCCCAACGATGCCGAGATGTCACCCCTGCTGCACCGCGCCAAGGAATTCTTGCGTCAATGGTCCGTAAATTAAATTTCAGAACTGTGGGTCACGGCCCATCAACACGTACTGAATGATGTTGGCCCCCATGCGCAGAGCCTTGGTGCGGCTTTCATCGCTGTCGCGGTGCACATCTGAACTTTCCCAGCCATCGCCCAAGTCAGTCTCGAAGGTGTAGAACACTATCAATCGCCCCTCATAAATCAGCCCGAAACCCTGTGCGGGTTTGTTATCGTGCTCATGGATCTTCGGGATTCCTTTGGGGAAATCGAATTTCTGATGATAGATGGGATGCGATTGGGGCAATTCCACCAGCTCAAGCTCAGGAAAAACCTTTTTCAACTGTGGACGGATGAACTCGTCCATGCCATAGTTGTCATCAATGTGCAAGAAACCGCCAGAAAGCAGATAGGCACGAAGGTTTGCAGCATCGGCTGCTGAGAATATCACGCTGCCATGCCCGGTCATGTGCACGAACGGATAGTTGAACAATTCTGGCGATCCCACCTCCACCACAGCCTGTTCGGGATCGATATCTGTGCCCAGCTCGCGGTTGCAGAACTGAATCAGGTTGGGTACCGATGTGGTAAGGTTGGCATACCAGTCGCCACCGCCATTGTAGCGCAGCACTGCCAATTTCGGCCTTTGAGCACTGAGCGCTGTGCACAAAAACAAAAGCGGTAAGATGAACAGTGGTCGCATCTTCATGAATCCTGTATCGCGTTGAGCACCGAAAGGCCGAAGATAGCGGCCGTCTCAGAACGAAGCCTGGCCTGACCTAGGCTCACTGCTTGGGCTCCGACAGCAAGACACATCTTTACCTCGTCAGGTGAAAAATCGCCCTCGGGTCCTATTATGAGCCAAGTATGATCATTATTTCTATGGGTCGAAACTATCCTGGCTTTTTCATCATTCAGGCAATGAGCTAGGAGCAATTTATCGTTCCTATTGATATTCAGAAATTCAGATAAGATCATCTCTGGCAACAGATCAGGCAAAAACCACCGCTGACTCTGTTTCATGGCCGCAAGCATGATGCGCTGTGCACGGTCGTTCTTCACACGTTGGTGCTCAACAGAACGGGCTGTCTTTAGCAATTGGATCTTTCCTACTCCAATCTCAACAGCCTTCTCGAGAAGCCATTCCATGCGGTCGGCATGGTGCAGAGGGGCAATGGCCAGATGAACGGTGGGACGCTTTTCAGAATATCGGGCGGTGCCTGAAACGACCCGATACTTGCATCCATGCCTGCTTACTTCGACCAGTTCGACTGTCGCACAGGTGCCTTTGCCATCGGTCAATAGAATCTGATCGCCCGCTCTGGCACGCAACACCTTGGCCAGGTGCACCGACTCATCAGGATTAAGCGTACCCTCAGCAATGCTCAGATCGGCCTGAAAATAGAGCTGCATCAGCGCGGGTATGCAATGAAATAGTAGTTCTTGCCAGTTTCGAACTGCTGCTTGAACTCAACCTGCGACAAGGCACGTTCGCCATGGAGCCAGCGCTTCATGGTATTCACATTCATATCAAGCCCGTCAAGTAGTGCGAATACCATCTCGGGCCGTGTGCCATAATGATCTGATGCGCCTAGCCCATGCTCAAAGATGATGGTCGGCCGGCATCGCCTGATTGTCTCCTGCGATCCCTTCAAAACACCGAGTTCGCCACCTTCAACATCAATTTTTATGAGATCGACCTGAAAATCCTTTGGCAGCAAATTGTCGAGCAGATCGGTCTTCACAGTTATTGTGATGTCCTTCTCATCGGGCCGATCGTAGCTGCGCTTGATCAGGCCGCTGTATGCTGGATTGCTCACCACATGATTGAACGTGGAATTGCCCTGAGTGGAACTCAGCGCAACAGACGAGATCTCGGCCTTTCCCGCATAGCGCAATTTCAGTTCCTCGTACATGGCGGGAATGGGCTCGAATCCGTAGTGATGACCCTTAGGTGCGGCTGCGAGCATGAGGTCAAGCACCTCGCCCTTGTGGCAACCCACATCAACGCAGTTTGAGTCGGTGCGGCACACCCGTGAGATCACCTTACGGGTCTGCAGATCGTAGCCATGATTGCGCGATAGCGCGAAAGGCAGCCTCCTGATCAGTGATTTGATTGCCTCTTTCAAGGTTCGGCCCAGATAATCAATCCTTATAGGTGGTGCCAAATACATGGTCCCACAGCTTGTTACTTACACCGAACCCGTTCTCAGGATCCTTGTAATGGTGCAAGGTGTGGTGCTTCTTCAGCTTCTGGAACCATGCGTTCTTCCAATTGAGATGGTGCAGACTGTAATGGCCCAGGTCATAGCACAGATATCCTACCACGAAGCCCGGAAAGAAAGCCGTGACCCATTGCGGACCCAATATGAATTTGAAACTGAAATAGAACAGGAATGCCAGTGGCACACTCATGCTCGGAACCATGACCAATCGGAACCGGTCGCTCGGATAGTCGTGATGCACACCGTGGAAAATGAAGTGCATTCGCTTACCGAAATCGGTAGGGGGAACCCAATGGAACACGAACCGGTGCAATGTGTATTCGGCAAAGCTCCATACAAACATTCCGAGAGGAAACAGCCAGGCTATATCGGTCCAAGCGACATGTTCCACCGCAATGGCGCGGTAAAGGAAATAGCTGAGTACAGGCACGAAGATGATGAGTGGGATGCTCCAATGGACCCTCGAGAACTTGTCGATGAAATCGCTCTCGAACATTCGCGGACTCTGGTCCTCGTTGTGTATGTAAAGTTTCTTAGCCATTCTGTGGGGCTTGTCGGTCGCCACCGGGGCGTGGGCCATTGGCGCCCGGTCTACGTTTCTTGAATCGTCTGCGGTCGTTGCCACTGCTGCCGTTAGCATCCCCCCCCTCGCCTTGGGGTCTGGGTGGGCGGTCGCCCTTTGGTTGATGTGGGCGGCTGTGTTGTGCACGGCCACTGTCGCGGCCACCGCGGCCTTGGCTATTCTGGCCCGGTCTGCCACCTCGTCTGCGGGTGCTCGGGTCATATACAGGGGCCTGACCCAGCCAGTCGGGCAAGGGATCCTTCACGATCTCGCGCCCTATCAGGCGCTCAATCTTTAAGAATCCGTAGCAATCATCCTCATTAATAAAAGTGATGGCCGACCCCTTCGCTCCTGCACGGGCGGTACGCCCTATGCGGTGCACATAGTCTTCAGCATCGCGCGGCACATCAAAATTGACGACCAACTCAATGTCCTCAATGTCAATGCCTCGGCTCATTACATCGGTGGCCACCAGCACCTTCACCCTTCTGTTCCTGAAATCGTTGAGTACCACCTCGCGCTGCGACTGTTCAAGGTCAGACGAGATGGGTTCCGCACTCAGACCCAATTTCTGAAGGCTGCGGGCCACCTCACGCACTCCACTTTTTGTACCCACGAACACAATGCCCGAATCGACTTTCCTATCTTTCAGAAGATGCTCCAATAGCTTGATCTTCTGCCCATCGTGCGCCATGTAGGCTTTTTGGTCTATGGCATCGGCCGGACGCGAAATGGCAATCGTCACTTCGGCCGGGTCGTGCAAAAGCACATTGGCCATTTTGCGAATGGCTGGCGGCATGGTGGCAGAGAAAAGAAGTGTCTGCCGTTTCTGTGGCAATTTCTTCACAATGCGCATAATGTCGTCATGGAAACCCATGTCCAACATCCGGTCGGCCTCGTCTAGAATCAGCAGTTCCACCTGACCCAGGTCGCCATATTCGAAATTGGTATGGCTGAGCAGTCGGCCTGGTGTGGCAACTATGATATCGACCCCGCTGGTGAAGGCGGTCTTCTCCTGTTCCCAGCTCATGGCATCCTTACCACCGTAAATGGCAATGCTCGATGCATCAGTGAAATACGACAGAGCCATAACCTGCTGGTCTATCTGAACTGCCAGCTCGCGCGTTGGGCATATCACCAACACTTTCACTCCCTTTGCGCTGCTTTCGGCAACTTTCTCAAGCATCGGAATAACAAAGGCGGCTGTCTTGCCTGTTCCGGTCTGTGCACAGCCCACTATGTCCCTGCCCTGCAGGATAAGGGGAATAGCCTGATCCTGAATGGGGGTCATGAACTCGAAACCCATGCTGGCAATGGCCTCGGCCACAGATGGCAGGAGGGGCAACGAACTGAACGGCACTTTCGGCCGTTCTTCCTTCACTTCCGGGTCATGCATGGGCGCGTCCGGCTATCTGACGTTCGTGCTTCACTTCGTCAATCTCGATGCGGCTGATGATCTCCATCATGATCTCGGTGGTTCCGGCACCGATGGTCATAAGGCGCAGGTCGCGCACGGTGCGGGCAATACCGTAATCTTCATGATAGCCCCATCCGCCATGGATCTGAAGGGCCTCATTGGCCACTTCGAATGCCTTTTCGCAGACGTACGCCTTAGCTATACTGACAATCTTGTAGGCTGCCGGGCCATGTTCCATAAATTCAGCCACAGCCCTGTATGACAAGGACCTGCACGCTTCCACCTCCATGGTCATGCGAGCCAGTTTGTGCCGCAGAACCTGAAATTTACCTATCTGGCGGCCAAAGGCCTCACGCTCTTTCATGTAGCGCTTTGCCCTTTCCATCGATGCTTCGGCCGCGGCTGTTCCAGTGATGCTTGCAATCAGCCTTTCTTCTTGGAAATTGCTCATGATGTAGTAGAAGCCCATATCCTTCTCTCCAATCATGGCGCTTTTAGGAATCTTGCAATTGTCAAAGAACAGTTGGCCCGTATCGCTCGTGTGCATTCCCATTTTGTTCTTCACGGGAATGGCCTGAAAACCGGGAGTGGCGGTATCGAACAGGAAAAGAGTGAGGTTGTGGCCCTCGCCTGTGCGGGCTGCAAGCAGAATGAAGTCGGCAATGGTGCCGTTGGTGATCCACATTTTCGAGCCGTTTATGACCCAGTGGTCGCCCATGTCGGTGGCGGTGGTCTTTATACCGCCCACATCTGACCCGGCCCCTGGCTCGGTCACACCGAGTGCGGCTATCTTTTTCCCAAGTAGTGCCGGCTTTAGGTAGTTCTGCTTCTGCTCTTCGGTGCCAATAGCGTTGATTACTGGTAAAGGCAAGTAGGTGTGAGCGTAGAGCGACATGCTCAGGCCACCGCAGTTGGCCCAGCTCAGCTCTTCGGCCACAACCACCGCACTCCAAAGGTCAAGGCCCGAACCTCCATATTCAACAGGGAAACTCACCCCGAAGTATCCAGCCTCACCCATTTTGCGGAACATATCCTTCTCGCAGTGCCGGGCCTGTTCCCATTCATCCACATATGGGATGAACTCTTTCTGTAAGAATTGGCGGAACGACTCGCGCAGCAGGTTGTGTTCTTCCGTGAAAGGGTTGGTGGTCATGTTAAAATCAGATGATGAAAGAGAAAGAGCCGTTGGTCGACAGAACACCCATTGCACATGTGCTAAAATGAATCGCGAGTAGGTGTAAGTCGGTGCATCAGATGCGATAGGCATCGGGTTGAAGCCGCGCGAAGGTAGTGAGGTTGGACCTCATGACACAGGGCAATTATCACCAGAATCGCCAACTGATCGCCATTCTGAACTATATGGATAGAAATGAGGAGCATTGAGAATCGAAACATCACAACGCCACATTCGAAAACGCTATCATGCCGACTGCTCTGTCGTAACTGACTGAATTCAAACAACAAAAATCGCTGGAGCCGGTGTTCAGTCAAAATATCTTCTCAAACAGCATTTCATCAGTGCGGACCCTTTTCTTCCTCTGCTCATTTCCTGTGAAAATCAAGGGTTGATGTGAGCAACCGTGGCCCTGTTAAGGCGTTATCTTCGTGCCTTGCAATGTCCCGCCTCAGGTTGCTGTCTTTCGAGAAAACTTTAATTAGAATCGTAGCTGCGGCCACGGTCGGGCTGGTTGCCATCAATGGCACCATAAGTGCTCAGGAATGCGGCATCATATACGTGAGCACCAGCGGCACTCCGGGCGGAGCAGCCACTAAGGCCAACCCAGTAGACCTGCTAACGGGTATAAGCATGGCCACCGCGAGTATGCGTACTGTGCGTCTGCAGACCGGCACTTATGTACTGAGCCAGACGGTGAACCTGCCAGCCAACATTATTCTAGAGGGCGGTTTCACAGCCAATTGGGAAAAGAGCAACGGGGCAGCCACAACCATTCTTCGCGACCCATCTAACCCTGACCTGAATCCACCGAGGCTGATTGCCATCAGCGCTGTGAACCGTCAGAATTTCCGACTTCATGATCTGACTGTTCAGTGCTCCAACGCCCTTGGCGATGGCATATCCACCTATGGTCTGTATCTGAATAATTGCAGCGACTACCAGATTATCCGCTGCAGGATCATTGCGGGCAACGCTGGCAACGGAGTACCTGGCAATCCTGGACTTCCTGGAATGGCAGGCACGTATGGCACCGAAGGATATCCTGGCTATGAGGATGCGGGCGGGAACAACTTCGGTGGTATCGGTGGCAGCGGGTCCTTCCCTGGCAGTTTCGCAGGGGGCGATGGCGGCTGGGGAGGTGCCCGTGGCACGTACGTTTTTCCCGATGGCGGTGAGACGTTCCCGGGCGAACCAGGCTATTTAGGATTCGGCCCTGCCGGTGGTCTTCCGGGCGGTGGTGGGCTGGGCATTTTCACCACGATCATTTCAACTCAATGTGACCGGACACCTTCTAATGACGGTGCTCCAGGAGAACCTGGTCAACCCGGACTGACGGGGGCGCCCGGTCAGCCAGGGTCGGCAACCTACGCTGGAGGTTTCTTCGCCCCATCGGCCGGCACAGCAGGCGGTCAGGGCACAAATGGCAGCGGTGGTGGCGGTGGTGGCGGTGGCGGGGCGCAAGGTGGCATTGCTTGGATAGCCATACCTCCCATTCCGATCATCCTCCCCAATGGCGATACCATTCCGCCTAACACCAACGGAAGCGGTGCCGGTGGCGGTGGCGGTGGCGAAGGTGGTCAGGGTGGCTACGGTGCCGGTGGCGGACAAGGGGGCGGTGGTTCATTCGCAGTGTATGTGACCAGCAATGGGCTTAACGGGAAATTCCGTGATTGTGAGTTCCAAAGCGGGATGGCCGGCATAGGTGGTCCTGGGGGCATCGGAGGGCAGGGTGGCATCGGTGGTCCGGGCGGTCCGGGTGGTGGTTTTCTCAACTGCGACACAGGCGCAGGCGGAAACGGTGGCGATGGTGGTCAGGGCGGTCAGGGTGGCCCGGGAGGAGCAGGATCAGATGGTGTTTCTATGGTGATGTACGAGCAGGCCGGTGGGCAGCCTGTGATCATGGAGAATGTTTATGGCCTATCGCAACCCATAGTGTATGTCGAGTATTCAGGTTGCACCTACGCTCCGATCACATTCCGTACAGACGAGACCGGAACCATCCAATGGTTCTTTGGCAGTGGGGGCACCCCCTACAATGCAGTTGGGCAGTCGGTCACAGGGTCGTTCACCACACTTGGCCGCAAAACATTTACCGTAGTCATTAACGGAATCGCATTCACATATCGCGATTTTATTGAGATGTACACTGATGCGCCTGGCAACAATCCTACCCTGATGGCAGGACCTACCCAACTTTGCCCGGGCGACCTTGGTTCATTCAACAGTTCGATATCAGCCGATAGCTACAGTTGGGATGTGTACACCCCTTATGGAGACACCTTGGAGTTTGATGGTGCCAACTTTTTTAATCTTTCTAATTTCAGTTTCGACAGTACCGGCACCTACCTCATCACACTTAGCACATTCGGTGACTGCTGCGGTCGTTCGTTTCCTGATTCTGTGACTTTAGATGTTGGCGAGGTGATCTTACCGACCCTATCCATCAGCTCTGACCTACCTCCCAGTTCCACCGTTTGCGATATTGCCGATGTGACCTTCATCGCATCAGGCACCGATCTGGGCACAACACCCACATACCAATGGGCCATCAACGGTGGCAGTACCGGCCCGAATGCACAGATTTTCGTTACGAATGCCCTAAATGACGGTGATCAGGTCAGCTGCACAGTGACCTCTTCATTGGGATGCGCCACTGGCGAGCAGGCCATCTCAAACAACATCGGGGTAACGATTATCCCTCCACCTACAATAACCTGTCAGGCCGATTCCTTTCTGTCTGACATGCCCACATTCTTCACCGGTGCGGTCACTGGTGGAGGTCTGGCTCCCTACGATTTTTATTGGTCATTCGGTGATGGCACGCTTGGTTTCGGTCCGGACGTTGCTCACGTCTATTCCGAGGCCGGAACTTATACCGCTACACTCACCGTGGCAGATAGTCTGGGTTGCTCCGTTGATTGCCAGACCACAATGACAATTGAACCGCTCCTGACCGTGGACTTCCACGTTGATGCAGTGAGCGGATGCGCACCGTTGAATGTCAATTTCGTCAATCTGAGCGAGAATGCTGTCACGTATTTCTGGGATTTCGGTGACGGTGGCTCCTCCACCCTACCCGACCCAACCCATGCTTACACGGTTTCAGGCACCTATGATGTCAGCATGTGGGGATATAGTGGAACTGGGAGTGATTCGGCACAGGTGACTGCGCAGGTGCAAGTGTTCCCTACCCCTACTGCTCAGTTTCAGACCATTTTCGACCCTGATGCAGGCTTGAATGTGGTCCAGTTCGGAGATCAGAGCCTATTTGCAACTTCGTGGTCTTGGGACTTTGGCGATGGAACCACTGGTACTGGTCAGCACCCACTGCACACGTACGCCTCAAATGGAGGTTATGACGTGACCCTTGTGGTCACCAACCAATACGGTTGTTCCGACACAATTACAACCTCAGTGCAGATAAGTGTAGGAGTCGGTGAGATTGAGGGTATTTCATTTCTGACGATTTCACCCAACCCCACCAATGGTCCACTTCAACTCACCTTTGTGGCAACCAGAGCTGGTGAAATGAGTCTCCAATGGGTTGACGTGACAGGTCATCTGGTAGCATTACCGATGCGGAAAAAAGTGAATGTCGGAGAAAACCGTTTGACGATTGATTCAAGTGATTTGAGAGCAGGCGCTTACTCGTTGCAAATCAGCGATGTTGCGACTCGCTCTTCCAAAATCTATAAAGTTATCATTACCAAGTGATGAGATTTTTAAGGTTGATGTTGCCACTCCTCTTGTCGTTGCCCATGTGGGTAAACGGTCAGGAATGCAATATCATTTATGTATCGCCCAATGGCAATGGCAGCGGAACGAGAACAAGTCCTACATCGCTGACCAACGCACTTGGTCTGGTTTCTCCTGGAACCGACCATATCTGGCTCATGGAAGGCACATACCTTCTCAGTTCGCCTATTCCACTCATCAGCGGGGTTACAATAGAAGGCGGTTTCCTGAGCGGTTCTTGGATCAAGAGCAATACAGCCGTCACACTTCTGCAACGCACTGCGGCCAATGTACAGGCCGCACCTCAGCGGTTGGTGGCCATCGAAGCCATCGGGCTCACAGATTTCCACCTTCACGACCTTCATATCACTGTGGACGATGCCACAGGTGCAGGATCTGGGATTACCACTTATGGTATTTACATTAACAGTTGTTCGAATTACTCTTTGAACAGACTACGTGTCACAGCGGGTAACGGGTCTAGTGGCGTAAACGGTTCTCCAGGGGTTGATGGGGCTAATGGTGTTAATGGGAATGCCGGTCAGGATGGGAATGCCTGTGGATCAGGCAATACAGCAGGTGGTGCTGGTGGCAGCAGTTGGTCTGGCGGCAGTGCAGCTGGGGGCAACGGAGGCGATGGCGGACCTGAAGGCACAGGAGTCACAGTGGTATGGTGGCCTCCGAGCATAAGTGGAGGCACAGGATACGATGGAACCGTGGGGCAGGCAGGCGGTGGCCCTTTGGGCGGGAACGGGGGAGCGCCAGGTGTAGGTTACGAGATTAATCTTCCGGGTCCATGCGGTTTTCTGGGGATCCCTCTTTTTGCAAATTGCCAAGTAGGAGTTCAGAATTTTGGCCAACCTGGACAGAACGGCACTTCTAACGGGGCAGATGGACCTGACGGGGCCAGCGGAACCCCATCGCATAGTGGTGGCTTCTTTGTACCAGGCGATGGCCTTGATGGTACAGATGGTGCCGATGGTGGCGGTGGCGGTGGTGGTGGCGGTGGCGGGTCGTTCGGAGAGAACATCCCATTCATGGGCACCGGATCAGGTTCGGGTGGCGGTGGCGGTGGCGAAGGCGGCCAGGGTGGCACCGGTGCCACTGGCGGCACAGGCGGTGGGGGTTCGTTCGCCATTTATATAACATCAAACGGAACGGGGGGCCAAATGAATGACTGCGACCTGGTATCGGGCACACCGGGAATGGGCGGGATAGGTGGTTTTCCGGGCGGTATTGGCGGCCAAGGCGGCATAGGTGGTGTGGCGGGGGCCGGTTGCGGACAAGCCGGTGCCGGTGGTGATGGTACTGATGGCGGCAACGGTGGTTTTGGAGGCAATGGGGCCACAGGAATAAGTCAGGATCTTTTTATCGATCCATTGGGCACTCAGATCACTGTTAGCAACATGGCCCAGAATGTCGAACCCAATATTACAGTGGCCAACAAGGGATGCACATTCCATGATATTGACTATACCACCAATTCAAACGGGATTGTGCAATTCTACTATGAGGGCACTACAATTCCGGGCAACACCCTTGGTACACCTAGCACCATTGAATACAGCACCATGGGCGCGCAGGATGTGACCATGGTTGCGAACGGAGTGCCCTACATCCTCAACAGCTTTGTAAATATTTTTATTGATGGCAGCCCGTATCTGCCGACCATAAATCCATCAGCCACAACTGTGTGCCCAAACCAGAATGTGAATTTCACAGCCACTTGGCCAACGGCTTTTCCAGTACTTGGTTATCGTTGGAATTTTGGAGACCCTGGCTCAGGTTCTCAGAACACCTCATCTCTTGCCGGCCCATCGCACAGCTATGCCAATCCCGGCACGTACCTCGTGACATTGCAGACCAATAGCAATTGCTGCGGTTGGTCAAAGCCTGATAGCATTGAGATAGAAGTATTGCCCAATGTGACTCCACAGGTCTTCATCACCGCCTCAAGTCTCGAGATATGTCAGGGCGAGAGCATCACATTAGGCGCGGTACCTTATTTCGGTGGCCCCACTCCCACATTCCAATGGTTTCAGAATGGGGTTCAGCAGGCCACAGGACTTAGTTTCACACCAGTCAATGTGGCCGATGGCGACCAGTTTTATGTTCGGATGACCAGTTCGTACCCTTGTCCGCCCAATGCCACGGCCAACTCTCAGACCGTAACAGTGGTGGTGCATCCGCTGCCGGTGGTCGATTGCAGCACGGTGACCAACAGTTATCTGGGGGCTCAGACAGGTTTTGATGCTGTGGTGAGTGTAGGCACAGCGCCCTACACTTTCGCGTGGCAGTTTGGTGATGGTGGTTTCAGCGATCAGCAGAGCCCTACACACCTCTATGGTGGCACTGGGCTTTACACTGTGAGCGTCACCGCCACTGATACCTTCGGTTGCAGCACCGTATGTACCGTCCCGGTCGATATCATCCTTCCTCCTTACGTGTACACAGGATTTACAGAGGCCATTGTTAACGACTGCGGTAGCACCACCGTGCAATTCACCGATACCACCTTTGGCAATCCCATCGCATGGCAATGGGACTTCGGAGATGGAAGTCCAATTGATAACACTCAGAACCCATCGCATACGTATTCAGGAATAGGCCCATATACTGTGACTCTGATTGCTGACAATGGGGTATTCTCCGATACCATGGTCAAGCCGAACCTTGTGAGCGTTTGGCAGATTCCTTCAGCCGACTTTGCGCCAGAGGAAACAGTGGTCTGTGATTCGGCTTTCATCCGCTTTTTCGACAATAGCACCCACGCCACCCAGTGGGCATGGGACTTTGGGGATGCCTCTTCCACTTCGAATACTGCCGATATTCAAAACCCTTCCCATCAGTTCAATGTGGCAGGCACGTATACGGTCAATCTTACAGTTACCACGGCCGAAGGGTGCACCGCACAGGCCACACCGCAGACGGTAACTGTCAATCCCAGCCCCGTTGCTGGATTTACAGTAGAGGAGACTTCGGTCTGCACAGACATTCCTGTGGTATTTACGGACATCTCATATGACGCTCAGAACATAACCAATACCTATTGGAGATTTTACGAAGGCCAACCCTGGATAGAGGCCCTCGGAGCCAGTACTGTGAGTTGGACCTACACCGAACCTAATTGGTATTGGGTTGAGCAATTGGTGGTGAACAACATCACAGGTTGCAAAGACTCTTTCATGTTAGGTCCCATGGAAGTTTGGAACCACCCTCAGGCCAGTTTTTTCCCCGACAGCGTTGCACTTATGCTGCCTGACACATTAATGCAATTCTGGAATACCAGTGAATATGCACATCCCGACTCGGCCAACTGGAATTTCGGAAATGGATACCACGTGAATAATATCTGGAATGCCGAAGGAGTGTTTCAGGATTCAGGATTATTCGATGTGAGACTCATTGTGATGAACGAGCTGGGTTGCCCCGATACGGCCATTGTACCGTTCCGTGTATGGGAGCAGGAGACATTCTTTATCCAATCGGCCTTCTCGCCCAATGGCGATGGCGTTAATGACGAGTTCAAGATCATTCAAAAGGGCATAGTCGATTTCCACATGCAGGTGTTTGACCGATGGGGCAAACTCGCTTGGCAGAGCTTTGATGTGAACCGAGGCTGGGACGGAACACACCGCGACAGCCGGGAGGTAATGCCTCAGGGCGGTTATGCCTATACCATTGACCTGACGTGGTACACTGGCAGGAAGTACAGCACCACTGGCACTATAACGCTTCTGCACTGAGCGGAGCTTTCACTCCAATCGAGCTTTGTATATCTTCGGCCCCCTCAAAATAGGGTGGCCCTAGCACACCCATTCAAACCAAAACCTCTGTAAATGAATCGTATCTGTGATTTTGTAAAGGTCAACGACACCTCTTTGTCATCGCGCTACAAAGGCAATACAGTGGCCGTTGGTCACTTCATTGAAGACTACATGCACCAGCGCATTGACCTCGTGCGCGATTTCAAGGATGTGATGAAACACAAGAACGAGATCTTCACATGGGATTTCGTAGGACACCATTACAAGTTCTTTCTCACCCGCTTCATCCCGGAGGTACTCATTCACTCCCAACAGCAGGACGAGCGCATCATCCGAAGTCATTATGACGATAAGAATGATCTGTTCAACTGGTTTCTCGGACCACGCATGATATACACTTCATGCTTCTTCCGCGATGAGAACGAGACCCTTGAGCAGGCTCAGGACAACAAAATGGACCTCATTGCCCAGAAAATGCAGCTTAAGGCAGGTGAAAAGCTGCTTGACATCGGTTGTGGCTGGGGTACACTTGTGACTCACATGGCCAAGCACTACGGTGTTGACGCCACTGGTGTCACCATTGCTGAGGCCGGTGCCAACTGGGCCCGCAATCTGATAAAGGAGAATGGTGTGGAGGATAAGGCCCGTATCCTACGAATGGACTACCGCGACATTCCGAAACAGAAGTATAACAAGATCACCTGCCTCGAAATGGCCGAGCACGTAGGTGTGAAGAACTTCCGCAAGTTTATGAGGCAGTGCTACGATATGCTTGAGGATGACGGAATCTTTTACATCCAAATAGCCTGCCTGCGCGAACGCGACAGTGTATTCTATGGCCCGAACCAGGAGGACATCGTTTGGGGTCTTTTCATGAACGAGTACATCTTCTCCGGTGCCGATGCCTCTATGCCCGTGAACTGGGATGTGCGTCAGCTTGAGAAGGCCGGATTTGAGGTGCACAGCCTGGAGAATATAGGTATCCATTACAGCAAGACGATTGACTACTGGTATCACAACTGGATGGGTAACCGCGACAAAGTGCTGGCCAAGTACGATGAGTACACCTTCCGCCAGTACCAGATATTCTTGGGTTGGAGCGTTGAGATTGCTCGTCAAGGCAGCTCAACTGCTTACCAGATAACCTGCCACAAGAACATCAACCACTTCAACCGTCCGCGATTTATCGGCAAAACCACTCTGGGCGAGAGCAATGTGTTCAAAAACACCTCTTCTGTCAGCTCGGAGCGCACAAAGGCCGAACTTGTAGGCTGATCTTTACCTCTGAAATTTTGAAAGAACGCCCGGGTCACCGGGCGTTTTTTTTTTCGCCTATTCAAGCTCTACTTTTCAAACACCGCGTCTATTATTGAAAATCACCGAACCATTAACCGTCCAAAATTTGTGTTGGCATTGGAACTGATGGTCTCCACCGAATAGAGGCCTGGAGCGAGGCCCATGATCTGGGTCCTGTCATGGCCAATGACCGATCTCTGAACAATCACCCTACCTGCCATGTCACGCACGGTCATCATCAGAGTGCCAAGTGGCAATGAAACTGACGCGGAACCATCGGTCGGATTAGGGTAAATGTGAAGTTGTGGCATGGTAATCACGTCTTCGTTACCCGAAATGACGCTTACCAAGTGCAGTGCCAGCCCACCATTGCCAAGTGCAAAGGCGCCATCGGTTGGGGTGCGGCACAGGCATGTTAGAGGGGTGATAGTATCTTTCTCGAGCACCCAAGAGGAGCCTCGGTCATCGCTGCGATGTATCTGACCGCTTGTTCCGCCAGATATCATGAGCCGTTTCTCATCCGGATATGCCAGAATCTGGAGGCCGCTCTGCATTGCCGATGATAGAAATGTGAGGTGGAGCGTGTCCCAAGCTGCGCCACCGTTAGTGGTGCGATACAAAGTGGGATCGATTCCCTGAAAAGGCTCGCCCCTGCTAAGACCGACTATCTCTAAAGGCCCAATCTGCTGCACACTGGCAATCTGATTATAGAGGCCTGTCCATGGCAGCATGTTAAAGTTCTGTCCATCGATGGTCCAGGCAATTGATCCACCATAGTTGAAAGTACCGTCCCACAGCCCCACAGCGCCAGTCTGTTGATCGAAGAACGAGAGCGAAGTGGGTTGTAGCCCATCAAAAGTGTACAGTTCCCAATTCTGTCCTCCATCTGCTGTAGTGTGCATCTGATCTCCGATACCGTGCATCACGTGGTCGGCATCAAGGGCAGTAATGGCCGCCAGCCCAGTGCCCGTGGCAAGCCCAGAAGGTGTGACCTCAGCCCAGCTCTGCCCGCCATTATCTGTACGAAGTATCCTACTTACTAAAACTAGGCCCGATGTGCCCCTTAAACTCATGTATCCTGTCTGAGAATTCACAAAATGAACATCGAAATAGCCCTCCTCTATCGGACTCTGGGCAGTGTTTACCTGCCAAGACATGCCCCCATCAGTGGTCTCTAGCAACACATATGACCCATCGGCCATGACAGTGGCTATAGCAAACCCGTGCTGATCAGTAACAAAACTGCATTTCTTAAAATCGTAGCCAGTCGCAGTGGGCAATGTCTGCCATTGGGCGATGGACACCATAGTCGAAAGGACAAAACTAGCGGAAAGTAGGATTCTATTCATAGGGTGATTCTCTTCTGAATCTAGAAATTCAATTGATGCACCTTGTGGTACTCCCCAATCGTTGGACAGTTAAAGCGGGTTTGTTATTAGTAGTCGGTGGTTATGATTCGGTCTGTTGTCAGGTAGGCCAAAGTAAGCGTGGGCGGGTGTAAGTCCGTCCAGTGATTGGTGAGGTCTTCTGTTGTTGAATCTGTCGAAGTACGGGGCCAACAGTGAGCGGAGCTGACGGCCATCGGTGGGCGAATTGAGATAGATGCATTCGTGCTTGACGCTTCGCCATAGCCGCTCGATGAAGGCATTGTCGGTGGCACGGCCCTTCCCGTCCATGCTTATGG
>JBIKWM010000058.1:0-13960 GCA_044356305.1 Flavobacteriales bacterium | reverse complement strand
CCTGAGCAAGGCCACCTATGTCATGCTGAGCGGAGTCGAAGCATGCCGGACCTAACGCCAAGCCTGATACTGAGCACCCTTCGACTTCGCTCAGGGTGACATAGGTATCGCGGCCCTGTCATGCTGAGCGAAGTCGAAGCATGCTGGCCATAGCCGAAAGGCTCACGGTGACATAGGTATCGGCCCCGCCATCCTGAGCATGGCCACCTATGTCATGCCGGGCGAAGTCGAAGCATGCTGGATCTGACGGCAATCGATATACTCAGTTCCGATGCCTTATTATCAGCTCCAGTTGTTCCTCTTCTTAGTCTCGGTTATGTGGGCCAGATGGTGGTTGCAATGCCACGCATATACCCCGATATTCTCATCCACTCTGAAGGTGATCCCGTGTTGAGGATGAATAAAGGTCCGCGCATGTTGTTCGTGCGTCAGGTTGTTCAACAGCACGGTCCATCTCTCATGTATCCCTTCTATCATTTTCAACGATGGTCCGATGGGCATGCCCTTCGAATCCGGGAGTTCCGCCCATCGTGCCTCAAAATAGGGTCTTATGGTCGGGCTGTCTTCTGTCAGGGCGAGCTTAAGGCGGGTCAGGCTGTTCATATGGCTGTCGGCACAATGATGCACCACCTGCCTTATCGTCCAGCCGTCAGGTCTGTATGGCGTGTCAAGTTGCTCCTCACTCAGGTCACAGACTTCGGCTCTGAGCCTTGCCGGAAACGTTGAGATATCAGCGATCCACTTATTGAGGATATCGTCCGTTATGATCAGAGGTCGGTCAAACCTGCCGATCGGATATTTGAGTTTCTCCATGTCCATCTGCATCATCTGTCTACCTTCATGTTGCTCTGCCCTATTACTCACCCGTTCATTGTCGCGGATCCGGGATCAGCATGATTCGCCTCTCCGCACAGGCGAAAATAGCGGTTCGGTCCGTGTGCCTATCAGTGAGGTGATATACCTGTCTGCGTCACCTGACGTGTGGGGTCGTTCCATCCTACCGGTCGGGCCGCAGGGCAGAGGCAACACAATCTCTCAGCTATGGTACGTGGATGGCTGCCCCACACCCAATGGCCGCGATAGAGATTTGATGACCGGATATTGATGGTTGGAGAACGGTGATCGGATGGGCCGTCTATGTCCGTGGACCGTAATATTTCCTATACTACACTGGCGTGCTGTATTCCAAGATTTTATCTTTGACACCTGCCTTAGCGCCCTGGCGATTCTCATCCAAGCTGAACGCTATACGGTGAACATCCAAGTACTTATACGGCAAATGGTGAGAAAGACCAGCTTTGATTCCCTTGCTTTAGGCGCCTGGGAAATTGAAGTGAAGTCTGAACGAAATCCCAAGCATGAAATAGGATTTACTGTCCTGTTCATGTCAGGCTTATTGTGGTGCCAGGCCTGTGTGGCGCAACTTGACACCACATATCGGAACAGCACTTTCCCTTCTCTGGGTGAATTGAGAATTACCGTACCTGAATTGAATACAGAAAGACTTCGTACCAAGCCGAAAACCAATAGACCAACTGTCCGACCCAACCTTTTTATGCCTATCCAGGGGCAAAAGGATGGCGTTACTGAAGCTCCACTCCTGATCAAAAAGCCTAAACCATATTGGGCGGCTGAAATGCAGTTCGGCCAACTTGCACCAATGTCACCCATGATTGGAAAAGATGGAACCTATCAGGCTGTTCAAACCGCAAGATCTATATATCCAGTATACAATGATGCAGAAGAGCGTCATAAGAAAATGGTCATTGACTGACCTCTCCAGCCTACCTGCTTTGGCGATTTAACTCGCATAGCTGTTTCAGACTGCTGCTGTTCCATCACCGTGCTCCGCGCATGGCTGCGCCTTTGGACTAACGAATATCAACAATCAACAATCAGCAATCGCCAATCAGCAATCAACAATCGCCAATCAGCAATCAGCAATCCACAATCATTCAGATTTCCATCATCAGCAGGTGGCTGCTGAAGTTCTTGCCCAGGGTGTCCATGCGCATGGAGCGCGATGCGCCCCCGTCCAGCGCCCCTTGGCACACGAAGTTGAGCGATTCGATGCTGTCCCATTCATAGCGGGTCACATCGCCTTTGATGAGTGGCCCGAAATGGTCCTTTACGCGCTGGGCCGTGAGCACCTGCTTCAGCAGAGGGTAGTCCTCGGGCCTGCGGGCCATCACGCCTATGTTGCACACATCGTTCTTGTCGCCCGAGCGGGCCGAGGCTATGTCAATGAGTCTCATGGTGGTGTGATAAGGGGGTAGGGTAGGGGTGGCGATGGGTCAGACTTCGGTCACGGTCACCTGTTCGGATATCCACCTGCGGTCAATCAGGGTGGGCCAGAGGCTCAGCATGGCGCGGTTCACCTTGCCCCAGCCGGGTATGCCCACGGCACCGGGAGGGCCGTTGAGCCCGAGGCACACTATGCCCTGCATGGCAATCTTGCCCGCGCGCTCATCGCTGTGCTTCACGCACACACGCACGCCTATCTCGTTCATCTGGTCTATCCACTCCTGCGATGGGGCCGGGGCGGCCTCGCCATGTATGCCGTTTATGCCTATCAGGTTCACCTCTCTGCGCTCCAGCATCACCGGCAGGCTGTCCCATATCTCGTGTGCGGCCGCAATGAATTTCTGGGCCTTCTCGTAGGCGAATGGCCGCGAGAAGAAGAAGAACTGCTCGCTGGTGTAGCCCTCGTTGAGGCCGATGGTGAGCTTGAGCCTCTCGGGCCGTGGCCTGCCCCTCACACCGCTCAGCCTTACGTGCCCGGGTGACGTCTCGTGCAACTGCACCTGGGTCAGGTCAACCGTCACATCGGGGGTCATGTAGTTGGCCGGGTCGTGTATCTCATACACCAGCTGCTCGCGCAGGGTGTCGCGGCTCATGCGGCCCCCGTCACCGTCCAGTATGCTGAACACGGCCGTGCCGTCAGCGCTCACCTCGGCAATGGGGTAGCCCAGGTTGCTTATGCCGTAGTCCATGGGCCATTCGGCATACGAGTTGCCTCCCGAGGCCTGTCCGCCACATTCAAGCAGGTGCCCAATGGTGATGCCCGCGGCCAGTAGGTCGTACTGATGGGCCTGCCAACCGAACTCGTGCATCAGGATGCCGAGGGTGAGGCATGGGTCGGCCACGCGGCCGGCCAGTATGATGTCGGCCCCGGCCGCCAGCGCATCGGCCACGGCCTGTGCGCCCACATACACGTTGGCGTGGGTCACCTCGTAGGTGTTCTGGGCAAAGGGCACTCCCGTGTCGAGGTGGGCCAGGGTCTCGCCCCCTTCCTGCAGTTCTGCAAGGCGCGGCAGCACATCATCGCCCGTTATCACGGCCACTTTCTTGCCTTTCAGTCCCTGCTTGGCCAGGGCGGCCACCACGCGCTGGGCCGCGCTGTGGGGGTTCAGGCCCCCGCTGTTGGTCACTATGCGCATCCCTTTGGCCAGGGCCATGGGGTAGAGGGTCTTGGCAAGGATGTCGATATCGCGGGCGTAGCCGGCCTGCGGGTCGCGCATGCGGTCCTTTTGCAGGATCGACAGCGTGAGTTCGGCCAGCGCATCGTGCACGAAGTAGTCGGTGGCCCCGGCCATGGCCGTGCGTATGGCCGACATGGGGCTGTCGCCATAGAATCCCTGTCCGGCCGCTATGCGCACTTTCTTTTCCATCGGTTGGGTCATTGTCCGGTCCAGAATGCGGGTCTCTTCTGCATGAATGCCTGAAGCCCTTCGGCCGCGTCCTGTGTCTGCAGGCACTGCATCAGCTGTTCCTTCAGGTAGGCGTGCCGCTCGTGGCCGGGCATGTCGCGCATGGCGTGGAATGCCTCCAGCCCCATGCGGATGGCGGTGGGCGAGTTGCTGAGCAGATCGGTGATCAGGTCAGCGGCCACGTCTAATAGACCATCGGCCGCCACCATGTGCGTCACCAGTCCCAGCCGGTAGGCCTCTTCGGCCCCTATGGCCTCTCCGCTCATGCACAGGTTCATGATGGCGCGGGGTGTCATCACGTTCAGCAGGCTGGCTGTGACCTGAAAGGGCCACAGGCCGCGTTTCACCTCGGGCAGGCGGAAGGTGGCCGTGTCGGCCGCCACCACATGGGTGCATCCGCATATCAGGAGGAACCCGCCTGCCATCACCGGGCCATTCACTACCGCCACGCACGGCTTGTAAAGCTGCGCGAACACATCTCCGATCACGATCTCACCATTGGGTTCGGGTATGGTCGAGTCGGTCTCTTCTTCCATGCCCGCAAACGCCTTGAGGTCGGCACCGGAGCAGAACACATCGCCATTGGCATTCAGCTTCACGGTCCAGATGCGGTGGTCGTGCTTGGCGCAGCTCAGGGCGTAGGCCAGCTCGCGGAACATCACTGGGTCCATGGCGTTCTTCTTCTCAGGCCGGTTCAGGGTGATGGTGAGCAACGGGGCCTCGAGCTTCACTATGAGCCGAGCGAAGCGGTGTGCGCTCAGGTCGGTACAGGTCTCTTTCGGGTAGATCATCTTCAAAGGGGATCAGGTTCATTCAAATGCCTCTGTGACGGCCGCACCGGTCCAGCAATCGGGCGGGGCGGCCCCGAACAGGCGCACCACGGTGTGGGCTGTATGGTAGGTGGGGAATGGGCCGGGCAGGCTCAGGCCTTTTCGTATGGTAGGGCCGCAGAGTATCCACGGCACAGTGCGCTCCTGTGGGGTGTCGCCCCCGTGGCCGTGGCCCAGGCCCCCGTGGTCGGCTGTCACCAGCACGGTCACCCTGTCGGCCATCCCGGCTGCCCGCACACTTGCCATCAGCACACCTATGAGGCTGTCGGCCACCTCTACCGAACGGTAATACTCCGGTGTGCCGTGGCCCGACATGTGCCCGGCATGGTCCACATGGTCGAGGTGGATCATGAGCAGGTCGGGGCGTTTCTCTGCAAAAAAGGCCATGGCATGCTGCATGGTGAGCAGGTGGCCGCGCCCCTCTTTCTCATCGCGGTGCGAGGGCTGCCACTGCCGGTCCAGCACGTTGGGCTCTATCAGGCGGTCGTAGTCCTGCCAGTCGTTGAAGCAGGCAATGACCGCCTGTGGCCTGTGCTGACGCAGCACACCATAGAACGTGGGCCACGATGCCACCCTGCGCCCCTTGCGTGTGCGGCCGTGGCAGTTGAGCCGTCCGTGGGGCAGGCCCCGCAGCCAGCTGTTCGAACGCACCTTGTGCAGCTCGGGGCCAGCGCCCATCATCATGCTGGCCCAGTTGGGGCTGCTGTTGGTGGGCAGCACGGCCTGCACGTTCATACAGGCTGTGCCCGCTGCGGCAAGGCTGTCCATCACCGGGGTGTGGGCCTTGGCTATGCCATCGGGGCTGAGGCCATCGATGCCGATGAGGATGAGATGCTGGGCCGTGGCGCCCTTCATCATCCCAAGGGAGAAAATGAATAGGACTACAGGAAGGAACAGCCTCACAGCAGGCGCTTGATGGCGAATTTGATGAAACCGACCTTGGCTGCGTTGTAGGGCGGATATTTCTGCGCCACATCAAACAGGAAGCTGCGCCTCAGCACGGGTTTGCGGTGCGAGAACTGCTCGAATCCGACCCTGCCGTTGTAGGCCCCTATGCCCGAGTTGCCCACGCCACCAAAGGGCAGCCCGGCATGCCCGGCATGTATCACGGTCTCGTTGATGAGCACCGCCCCGCTCGAGGTCTCGTGCACTATCCGCTCCTGCAACTGGGTGTTGTTGCTGAACAGGTACAGGGCCAGTGGTTTCTGCCCGCGGTTGATACGCGATATCACCTCATCAAAGCGGTCGTAGCCTATGATGGGCATCACCGGTCCGAATATCTCCTCCTGCATGGCGGGGTGCTCATCGGTCACATTGTCAATCACCGTGGGGTAGATGAATCGCTGCGAGGCATCTGTCACACCCCCGCACACGATATCGCCCGTCAGCATCTTGCTGATGCGCTGAAAGTGGCGGTCGCTGATGATGCGGCTCAGGTCCTCGGTCTGCTTGGCTGGGTCACCGAAGAAATCCCTGATGTGGTGCTTCACCCGCTCAATGAATTGGGCCTTCACCTTGTTGTTCACCAGGATGTAGTCGGGTGCTATGCAGGTCTGCCCCGCATTCACACACTTGCCCCACACCACACGCTTGGCGGTCACGTCCAGGTTCACCTCGCTGTCAATGATGCAGGGGCTCTTGCCGCCAAGTTCGAGTGTTACGGGCGTCAGGTGCCTGGCAGCGGCCTGATACACGATGCGGCCAATCTCGGTGCCACCGGTGAAAATGAGGTAGTCAAAACGCTCCTTGAGCAGCTCAGAGGTGTCCTGCACACCGCCCTCGATACAGGTGATGTAGCGCGGGTCAAACACATCGCTGATCAGCTCGGCCACGGCCTTGGAACATGCGGCCGAAATCTCAGACGGTTTCAGCACGGCCGTATTGCCGGCCGCTATCACCCCGAGCAGCGGCCCGAACAGGTTCTTGATGGGGTAGTTCCATGGGGAGATGACCAGCGCCACCCCGTACGGTTCGTAGATGGTGTAGCTGTTGCCGGGGAAGAAGAACAACGGGGTGCCCACGCGTTGTGGGCGCATCCACGCTCCCAGATTCTTGCAGATGTGGTCTATCTCGGCCTTGGTCACATCCACCTCGGTGGCGTAGGCCTCCATCTCGCTCTTGCCCAGGTCGGCCTTCAGTGCGGCCACCAGGTTCTTCTCGTTCTTCTCTATGCCCGCTTTCAGCTTGCGCAGCATATCGAGCCTGAACTCGAGGCTGCGGGTGGCCCCGGTGCTGAAGAAATCGCGTTGGGCCTGCACTGTTTTGGCATACCGGTCGGTGGCCTGTGCAGGGGCAGTTGTAAGGGTGTCTAATGACATTGTTTCAGGGATGTTTTTGGGTCAATGATTCAGAGCCGTACTCCGATTCTGCGGTAGATGTCGGCCACCATCCATGCCGGGCCGATCAGGAAGAACTGGAGGTCTTTCAGGAACGAGGGTTTTTTCCCTTCGATGCGGTGGCCTATGAACTGTGCCACCCAGCCTATGAGGAACGCGGCTGCCGACACCGCCCAAAGGGCCATGGGCATGTGTGTCTCCCAAAAATAACAGAAGCACAGGCACACCACGGTGTAGACCAACATGCCTATGCCGAGCGCAAACGACAGGTTGAGGTAATAGACGAACACCAGCAGCGAAATGGGCATGGCTGCATTGAGCGGCATGCTGTCAAAGAATGGAAGCACTGCAGGGAGCTTCACCTCCCACAACAGACCCATGACACTCAGGTAGATGAGCGGGATATCTATCCAATGCAGAATCTTGTTGGTGGGATGCTGATGACTGTCTGAATACTCAATCAGCAGTGTATCGAGCTTGGACATTTCCTTTGCGATTGGGACGGGTAAAGTTAAACCGCACTCACCACCTTGCTTGATAGCCCCCGATAAACTTCTTGCAGACTTTGCCTCATGCTTCGGCCGGCAGCCGCAGGCAGTGGCGCTGTGTCCGGGCAGGGTCAATCTCATAGGCGAGCACATCGACTACTGCGGTGGGCCGGTGATGCCCTTCGCCATCGACCGCGGCATCACCGTTCTGGCCGCACAGAACGGAATGGACACCGTGCGGCTTGCGAGCATGGGCCGTGCAGGAGTGGAGAAACGGCCGTTGGCTGACATCGCCCCGAATAAGGATTGGACCGACCATGCCATGGGTGTGGCCCATCTGCTCATCAGCCAGGGCATTGAAGTACGCGGCTGCGACCTGCTCTATGCCTCTGATCTGCCCGAAGGGTCGGGGCTCTCGTCATCAGCGGCATTTGAGGTGGCCACCTACAGGGTGCTGTGCCACCTGTTCGCGCCCGGCCGCTTCAACGCTGTGCAGGCCGCGCTCGACTGCCGTGACGTGGAGCACGGGTTCATCGGGGTCAATTGCGGCATCATGGACCAGTATGCTGTGGCCAATGGCCTTGCTGACCGCGCCATGCTGCTTGACTGCGCCACGTTGGAGTGCAGGTATGTGCCTGCGGTGATAGAGGGATATGACTGGGTGGTGATGGACAGCCGCACCCCGCGCACCCTTGCCGCATCGGCCTACAACGAGCGCAGGGCACAGTGCGATTCTGCCCTGGGGCACATCAGGGCCATCAGACCCGAAACCGAACATCTGGCCTCGGCAGGCCTGAGCGACCTGGACATCCTCACAGACGAAAGGGAACGTAGACGGACCCGCCATGTGGTGACAGAGACCGCCCGTGTATACCGCATGGCGGAGGCCCTGGCCCATGAGGACCATCTCTCCATCGGGTCGATATTGAAAGAGAGCCATGCCTCGCTGCGCGATGATCATGAGGTCTCGTGCCCCGAGCTCGATGTGCTTGCCGATGCTGCCAACGCCCACCCGGCCTGCGCAGGTGCCCGCATGACCGGTGCCGGATTCGGTGGCTGCGGCATCGCCCTGGTCCGTACCGATGCCATCGAGGCATTTGAAGGGGCCGTTTCTGCGGCATTCCGGGCCCGTTTCGGACGTGTCCCGCAGCTGTTCATGGCCCGTCCCGCAAATGGTGTGCACAGCATAACGATTCCTTGACCTTCTCATTACCTTTCGGCCCACAAAAGCAACATCAACCACACCCCGCGCATGAGAAAGAACCTTTACCTCGCACTCGCCATTGTCACAGCCCCATTGGTCACTCTCGGCCAGGCCGATTGTACCAGTGGCCGTTTCAGCAACTACGCCTTCGCACCCGATGTCACACGTACCAACGGAATTCAGTTCGGTACAAACACAGCAGTGGCAGGTGGCAATCAGATTCTTCGGCTCGATGTGTATGAGCCCATGGGCGATACCGGCACCGAGCGCCCCGTGGTGTTCGTTGCATTCGGTGGCTCGTTCATAGGCGGCACACGCACCGATGGCTATGTGGTGGACCTGTGCAACCGCTTTGCACGTCTCGGTTACGTGGCCGTGGCCATGGACTACCGCGTGGGGTTCTTCTTCCCCATCAATGAGGTGAACACCACCCTGGCCGTGATGCGCGGCATGCACGACTACCGTGGCGCCATACGCTACATGCGCAAGACCGTAGCCGAAGACGGCAACCCCTACCGTATCGATACCGAGCGGTTCTATGTGGGCGGGGTGTCGGCCGGGGCCATTTCGGCCATCCATGCCGCATACCTCAACCAATTGAGCGAGATACCCGCCTACATGGCCAACGACACGGCCGGACTGGGCGGCATTGAGGGCAACAGCGGCAGCCTGGGCTACCCATCGCATGTGCACGGTGTGTGGAGCATGAGCGGAACCATTGGCGACACCAGCTGGATAGAGGTGGGCGATGTGCCCATCCTGAGCCTGCACGAGACGGGCGACAACACCGTGCCCATCGGTACGCAGGAGGTGGCCGTGTCAGGTTTCCCTACCGGACTCATAGCCAGCGGTAGCCGCGACATCCATGCCCGTGCCAACAACGCTGGGGTGCAGAACTGTTTCCGCGAGTACAACCAGGCCAACCACGTGGGCTACCTCGACTACGACTACAACAGCGCCCTCGGTTATGTGGTCAGCTACCTCGAGGACCTGGCCTGCGGGCAGGCCATCGAGTGCGGTGAGAACACCTTTGTACCCGGTACCGGCATTGAGGAGCAGGACCTTTCGGGCAGCATGACGCTCAGCCCGAGCGTCACGGCCGGCCAGCTCACCATTGATCTGAAAGGGTCATTCACCCAGTGGTTCGCCTACGATGTGATGGACGCGCAGGGTCGCACACTCATGAGCGGTCAGCTCACCTCGGCCCGCACCATCCTCGACATGAGCCAGCTGCCTGCCGGTGTGTACATGGTACGCGCGCAGAATGGCAGCGGCCGTGCCATCGGACGCTTTGTAAGGGAATGAGGACCATGTTCGGGATCAATAGTTCCAAAGGCCGCTGGGGTATCCTGGCGGCCTTTGTGCTGATGGCCGGTTGCGGCCCCAGTGACGATGACCTGAAAGAGGCCGTGATAGACCACATGGTGCGTCAGGCCATGGCCGAAGGTGGCACATCGTACCACGCCCTTGAGGTGCAACTCATCACAAAAGGCGATGAGAAGGATGGCGTGATTCCGCTGAAAGTGGCCGTGAGCGGAGCCATATCTGCCGATTCCGGTGCCGATGAAATGACCGCCCCGACCCCCTTTGCTGATACGCTCGAACTGAGCGCCATGCAGCGCAACGGCCGCTGGGAGGTGATGTGACCTTCCTGTTTTTCGTTTACTTTCAGCCCCCGAACCGACCCATTTACAAATCAGATCAATTGAGAATGAGAAGATTTTCCCTTCCGATGATGTTGTTGGCCCTGAACACCGTGGCCCTGGCCGGTCACGTGACAGGCGAGCGCGACCCCCTGGAGGTGCGCATGTACAACAGGGCCAACACCGGCCGCAACGAGAGCACACAGGCCATGCTGCGGCAGTTGCCCGCATGGCAGAATTTCCTGGGCCAGAACGGCACATGGTACGTGCAGTTTGACGAGCGCAGCGCCATGCCCCACCGTGCCATGGGAAGGCCCATTGCCACCACCGGCAGCACACCCGCCCAGCGCGCCATGCATTTCGTACAGGGCCGTTTGGCGGGTTTCGGCAGCCAACGTGCCGACCTGTACGTGCGCAACAGCAACACCACCGACCAGTTCAGCTATGTGCACATCGGGCAGAACATCGATGGCCGCGAGGTGCTGTTCGGGGGCGCCTACATCAAAATGGATTTGCTGGGCCGGGTGGTGTCGTTCGGTCTTGACCTGCACAGACCGGGAGAATGTACTTTCTCCCTGAATCAGGAACAGACAAAGGCCAGTGCCATGGCTGCGTTGCCGTTGACAGGCAGCTCCATCGAGTTTCTCGGTGAGGCATGGCTGCCTGTGCCGCGCCCCGGCCAGTACGAACTGCGCCCGGTGCACCGGTTTGCCCAAAAGGGCACACGGCCCAACGGCATTCCGTTCAATTATCTCACCTATGTGGATGCGGCCAATGGCGCCATTCTGATGCGTGCTGATCAGGTGCGGTACCATGGCGGGCATGAATCTGCCGAAGAGCCGCAACCGTTGCCGCTGCCCGGTGGGCCGAGTATTCAGGTCAATGCAACGGTTTATCCTGTCAGTTTCATGGGCGGGACGGCCGAAGTGGGTCTGCCAAACCTGAAAGTGACGCAGGGTGCCGCCTTCTATACCGATGGCACCGGATTTGCCACAGCCAATGCCGCCACGGCCACGCTGAGCCTCGAGGGGCTATGGAGCAAGGTGTACACCACCAACGTGACGCCCAACGCCACCACCACTGTGCCCAACGGCCCGCACATCTTCAGCTTTGACAATGCGGCCAACATCCGAGAGCGCACGGCCTATTACCATGTCAACATCATTCACGATCACATGAAGACGTTCTATCCGTCATTCACCATGATGGATAATGCACTGCCCACCAACATTGACCTGACTACGGATAACTGCAACGCGTTCTACGATGGGTCGAGCATCAACTTCTATGCATCGGCCAACAATTGCCAGAGCTTTGCCCTGTTTGCCGATGTCATATACCACGAGTATGGTCATGGCATCAACGACAAATACTATCAGAGCCAGGGCGGTTTCTGGCAGAACGGGGCCATGGGCGAAGGCTATGCTGATATTTGGGCATTGGGCATCACCCAGGAGCCGGTGATGTCGTTGGGGTATCTGATCAATGATCAGGCCAGCTTCATACGCAGGTATGATGAAGATCTGAAAGTGTATCCGGAGGACCTGATCGGGGAGGTGCATGCCGATGGCGAGATCATTGCCGGGGCATGGTGGGACCTGCACCTCAACTTCGGTAGCATGCAGCAGATGCTGGACATGTATGCCGAGTCGTTCAATGCACTTATCACCGGGCCCGATGGCGATGAGGGGCAGATCTATGTCGATATCCTTATCGAGGCCCTGACCATTGACGATTCGCCCGCCAACGGGGGCGACAACGACATCACCAACGGTACGCCCAACGACCTCGACATTGTGAATGCCTTCGATGCCCACGGCATCACGCTGCTGAGCAACGCCACCTTGGTGCATTCGCCCATCACCGTGTCTGATGCCGATGCGGCCATAGACCTTACCGCCAACATCACGCTGCAGTATCCATGGGCCTTGGACGGGGCTATCATGCGCTACCGCCTCAACGATGACACCGCATGGCAGACGGTGAACATGACCAACACCAGCGGCAGCACCTACAGCGCAAGCATTCCGGCTCAGCCCGGGGCCACCATTATCGGTTATTACATGGCCCTGCAGAACGTGAACGGGGTGCTGGCGGCCGTTGATCCCATCGGTGCGCACAACTCCGACCCCAATCTGCCGCACTTCATCCTGGTGGGCTATCAGCTTGACCGCACCGAGGATTTTGACGATTCGCAGACCAACGGCTGGCAGGAGGGCGTGGCAGGCGATAACAACTCCACCGGTACCTGGATCATCGATGTGCCCATGGGCTCGTACTCGGCAGATGGCGACATGGTGCAGCCCAACTATCAGAACACACCAGGTGGCATAGCGTGTGCGGTTACAGCCAATGCCACCAGCACCAGTGCTGGGGTGGGCGACAGCGATGTGGATGCCGGGCACACCACCCTGATAACCCCGCCTTTTGACCTGACGGGCTATGTCAATCCAGCCATCACCTACGCGCGCTATTACACCAATAGCCCGCCCAGCGGGGCAAACCCCGGTGCCGACTGGTGGCAGGTGTATATAAGCGACAACGGCAGCAACTGGGTGCGCGTGGAGAACACCCTGACCAGCGACATGCACTTCAGGGTCAATGCCATCCGCGTCACCGACTATGTGACCCTCACCGACCAGGTGCGCATAAAGTTCATTGCCAGCGACAGCACCCGCGTGGGGCAGTACCTCGATGGTGGTAGCCTTGTGGAGGGCGCGGTGGATGACCTGAAGATCTACGAACTGAAACCCGATGCGGTGAACGAGGAGACCATCGCCCACCTGAGCCTGTCGCCCGTACCCACAGGCGATGTGCTCACCCTGAGTGGAAACGCCTCGCAGCCATTGACCGGTTACACCATCACCGATGCCATTGGGCGCACCGTGCAGCAGGGCAGCCTGAACCGTGCCACTGGGCCGTTCAGGGCCGATGTTCCGGTACAGTCCCTGCAACCGGGGGCCTACCTCATCAGCATCGAGGCGCAGGGCGCTAACACGGTACGCAGGTTTGTGCGGGCCGCTGACTGAGCCGCACAGCGCAATGAACCAGAAAGGGCCGATGGAGCGATTCCATCGGCCCTTCCTACTTTTGAGGTCACCCCATTCCCGATCAGATGAGAACATTCTATACCTCAGCGGCAGTGCTGTGGCTCGGTGCTGCTGCGGCCATGGCACCCTTTGCCGTCAATCCGTGACGCGTGGTGATTGAATCAAACTGTGCCTTGAACTAGAAATTGCTGACCTTTGGTGAATCGAAACAATGAAAAGGCATGAGAACACTGGCTACTGGGTGGGCTGGAGCCCACCGAATAACACGAACGAGGGAAAGACCCTCGCTCGAGCGCATTGCACAGCTTGGCGCGGGCGGGGCTCCATGATGCATAGTGCCCTGACCGATACGGTCACCCTGCCCATGTATGAAGCTGAACTTCGTTGGCAGCAACGGCAGCAGATTTACGAGCAGATACTTGACCGCGACAGCATTGCGCTGGGAGATTCGCTACTTACTGCCTTCTTTGACAGTTGCCATGCTGCCAACATGGGCATGTTGGACAGGGCCACAAAAGCCCGCACCGAGCAGCATAAGCCAGAAACCTTGGAAGTGTATCTGGATACGCTGAACGGAATGACCACCACCATTCTTCCCGAAGCAGCCCTCAGGGATATATTGATCGTGTTGCTGGAAAAAGACCTTGATACCACAACTGTGGTGGACAGTGTTTCTTACAGACTGGCAGAGATACTAAA
>JBIKWM010000057.1:0-14910 GCA_044356305.1 Flavobacteriales bacterium | reverse complement strand
TCGGTCTCGCCACGAGAATCCTCTCAAAATTGGCCGCAATGACCATGATTCAACTTGATAATGCACTGAGCGGAAGACCATTAGGCCAAATCAAAAATGTTCGCTTCGCCCAATAGCACAACGGGTATAGAGATTCTCTATTCGATATAAATACATAATTCGAAGGAATGTTATCATAGTAATCCCAGAATAGCTTTCACGTGGCTGTGCCTCTAATGCCGAGGAGGAGTGCGCCCTGAACTGGAGCCTCTTTGACCTCCGCACCTGCGATGGCCGCACCGGCCGATTCCACAACCCCGACCCATCAGATAAATTGGAGATAGACCATCGCATTGACTGGGCTTAGCCGACCTAAGGGCATATTTGTAGCCTGATGAGGGTGTTCAAGTTCGGGGGCGCATCGGTGAAGGATGCGGCAGCAGTGCGCAATGTGGCGCACATCGTGCAGCAGTATGGGCAGGGCGTGGGCGTGGTGGTGGTTTCGGCCATGGGCAAGACCACCAACCGCCTCGAAGATGTGGTGCGGGCGCTGTATGAACAGGGCGATGCGGCCGGGATACTCAGAGAGGTGCACGCGCTGCATGTGGCCATGGCGCACGAGCTGCTCGGCCCTGCGGCACATGCCGTGATCCAGCATCTCGACAATCTGGTGGTTGAGGCCGAGTGGCTGTTGGATGAGGGCCCGGTGCATCCATACGACCGCACTTACGACCAGATCGTGCCACTGGGCGAACTGATGTCGACCCGTATTGTGAGCGCCTACCTTAACATGGTCGGGGTGACCAATGCATGGACCGATGCCCGCGACCTGATCATGACCGACAGCACCTACCGCGATGCCCGCATCCTATGGGAACTGACAGCCGCCCGCACCAAAGCTGCCATAGGTGCCCATGTGGGGGCCGGTGGCATGGTGGTGACGCAGGGTTTCATGGGGGTTACGGACGAGAACTACACCACCACCTTGGGCCGGGAGGGCAGCGATTTCACGGCCGCCATTCTGGCCCATTGCCTTATGGCTGACGAGGTGGTGATCTGGAAGGATGTGCCCGGGGTGCTGAATGCCGACCCGAAGCGGTTCGAGGGCACGGTGCTCATCCCACAGATGTCGTATCTCGATGCCATGGAACTGACGTGGTTCGGAACCAGTGTCATTCACCCACGAACCGTCAAACCCTTGCAGAACAAGGGAATCCCATTAAGGGTGCGCTCTTTTGCTGACCCCGTACTGCCCGGAACGCTCATCAGCGCTGTAGGGGCTCAGAGTCCCGTTCCATCTTTCATCATCAGGCAGTCGCAGGCGCTGGTCAGCATCACCCCGAGCGATTATTCGTTTGTGGTTGAGAGCCATCTGGAGGTGATCTTCAGCAGCCTCAACCGGCTGCGGGTCCGATTGAACGTGATGCAGAACTCGGCCGTCAGCTTCTCATTTGCCACCGATGCCGAAGCTTCGCAGTTGGCGCTGTTGCACGATGTGTTGCATCCGGCCTTCAGTGTGCGTTGGAATGACGGCCTTGAACTGATCACCATACGGCACTACGATGCCGAGACGATTGCCCGCCTGGTGGGCGGCCGTGAGGTGCTTCTGGAGCAGCGTACACGTACCTCGGTACAATTTGTTGTGCGCAAGAACTGATTATCAGTACATTCACCGCCTAAATCCCCTTACCATGAAAAGAACCATTACCCCCTTTCTTCTTCTCGCAGCTTTTTCGGCCCAGTCGCAGACCGTGCTCTTCACTGAGGATTTCGGAACCGGATGCAGCACCGGCTCCCTTCTGACATCCTATCTGGGCACCGGAGGCGCATGGACCATGATGTCGGGCGCCAACGGCTCCCACGCAAACACCTTCTATGTGAGCGCCACCGAGGCCGGCATGGGCGAGGGCAACTGCGGAGACGGCTGCGGCAACAATCCGGGCCTGAGCAACCGCACGCTCCACATGGGCAGTGTTCAACTGATCTTCCAGAGCATTGAGGTGGCACCGGCCGACCCGGGTGCATCGTACAATGCGGGTGGTCTGGCCGGTCTGGGTTTTACCTGCAACACGCACCGCAGAGCCGAGTCTCCGGTGTTCAGCACCGTGGGATATACCAATCTGGAGCTCACATTCCTTTATATGGAAGGGGGCGATGGAACCAATGACAACGGCACCGTGGCCTACTATGACGGCACCCAATGGGTGCAGTTGGAGGATCTGCCCAAGACAGACTTGTCGTGCGCCCCTCAGGGCACATGGACCAAGCGGATCCTCAACCTGCCGACCAGCCTTAACAACAATGCCAATGTCAGGGTGGCATTTGAATGGGTGAACAACGATGACGGATTGGGCACCGACCCATCTTTTGCCATCGATGATATCGAGGTGACAGGCGACATATCCATCGGTATAAATGAGGCAGCCGCGAGCGATCTCTACATATCGGAGAATGGAGCCGAACTGATGATGAACGCATCGGGCCTTGCCGGGCTTTCTGTGCTGACGCTGCGCGATGTGACCGGCCGTGTGCTACACACCTCGGGCCTTGACCTCAAGGGCGATGACCGCGTGTCGCTGCCCCATCTGTCGCATCAGGGCATGGTAGTGCTCACCCTCAGCACCCCGCAGGGCAACCGCACTGTGCGATACATCAGCAAGTGAGGTTTTTTCACTTCGTAATCATAGAAGAGGGGCCTTGTACCCCTTTTTTCATTCACCTGTCGGGCATTGTTCTGGCCTTATTACTTTCGCAGCCCGTTTCAACTACGGTACCATAGCTCAGCTGGTAGAGCAACGGACTGAAAATCCGTGTGTCGCTGGTTCGATTCCGGCTGGTACCACACTCAGCAAAGGCCCCTTTCGAGGGGCCTTTCTGTTTTTGGCCGCTCGTCTATTGTTACGAACTTCGGGCACCGACATCCTAGTAGCTCAATGCAGCTCATTGACCTGGCCATACCGCACCTTCTGCTCGATACCGTTCCGGTAATCGAGCTGAGCCTTAACGGGCCTGGGCAGGTAGAGGTGCGGGCCAACAAGCGCCTACGTGAACTAGTTCGCGGCTCCTACGAATCTGACCTGCCGCTCGAGGTGCATGCGACCGATCTCAATGAGACCATCGCGGAACTCCGCCTCATGAGCCGCTACCCCGGTAGTTCGGCCGTGGCACGCAGGTTCAGGCTGAGGGCCGGTGATCAGGCCTGGGTGCATGTGCGGGGCGAGTTCGTGCTGCATAAGGTGAGCCGGGTCCATCTGCTGGCTGCAGCCGTGGTGCACGATGAGCGGCCCATGCGCAGGATGGATCAGCGCCTGGCGCAGGTGGCCAAGGGCAACCAGCTGCTGCTCGATGTGGCCGAGGTGCTGTCGCGCCACACGGCCGACAGCATAAGCACACTCGGGTCCGTGGCTCGCCTTGTATCGCTTCATTTCAATGTGGTGTGCGACATTTTGCTTATCGAACCTGGAAGTGACCTCATAATCCCTGTGGCCACAGGCCACCCTGATAAGGAGATAGTGGCTGAGATACGGAGACTCTACAGCCTGCGAAATCTGAGGGTCGGGGAAGGGATGTTGGGCAAGGTGATGTCGACCGGGGAGATGTTCCTGAACAATCAGGTGGCCGGACCTCTGCCCACGAGTCTTGAAGTGGATATGCGCATCTGGCCCAAGGCACTGCTTTATCTGCCCCTCATAGGTCGTGGACATACGTTGGGCGCCATGGCCTTTTCGCGACTGTTGCCTGACATGCCCTACAGCCCGGCCGAGGTGGCAGAGGCGCAGGATATTGTGAATCTGACATCAATCTTCATTGATGCCAATGACGCATACCGGCAGTTGAAACATGAGTTGGAGGCCCGGGTGGAGGCAGAACGCAAAGTGACCGAGAGCGACTTGCGCCAAAGGCTTGTGCTATGGAATGTCGAGGACCTCATAACCATCCTTTCTGATGATGGGGTTATCCTTTACGTGAATCATCCTATCACCGGGTACGAGGGCGTTGATTTTGTCGGAACAAGGCTCCTTGACCATACACCACCTGAGATGGTAGAGGAACGTGTGCGACTGATGAATGAGGCCCTCGCCACTGGACGGCCGTTTGAGCAGACTCGCACTGCCACCGATCAGTCGGGGCGCTCAAGGTGGTTCGTTTCCAAATTCTGCCCTATTGGTAAAGAGGGGGATAAGGAGCGATTGCTGGTTATTACCCGCGAAGTGACGGAGCACCACGAGGCCGAGATGCGGGTGCTCAACGCCATGGTGACCGGTCAGGAGGAGGAACGTGCGGCACTTGCGGCCGAACTTCATGATGGGGTTGGGCAGGTCCTCACTTCCATAGGGCTTGAACTGAGTCAACTGGAGCAATCGTGCGGCACAGGCAATGAGGCTCAGCACGCCCGGCTCGTATCGGCCATGCAAAAGGTGACAGATGCGGTTCAGGAGGTACGGAACATCTCGCACGGGCTGCGGCCGCAGGTGCTTGAGGCATTCGGACTGGTGATAGCTGTGCGCGATCTGTGCCGGGAGATGACCGGACTGTCGGGAATAAATGTATCGTTCGACTCAGCAGGTGTGCCCGACAGGCTCGAACGTGAGGTGGAGGCCAACCTGTTCCGTATCGCCCAGGAACTGCTGACCAATGTATATCGCCACAGTGGAGCGCAAAGGGCCCATGTCAATCTGATAGGTGACGAGGAGATGATAACACTCACCGTGGAGGACGATGGCCGTGGCCTCGACCCTGATGGATCAGTCAAAGGGATCGGTCTCCGTAATATGGAGACACGTTCTCGGGTGCTCAATGGCAAGGTAGAAGTGGAGAGCACCCCGGGGCAGGGCGTATTTGTAACCGTATCGGTACCTTTACGTCCTATTCTCACTGAGAGATGAATGCCCCGAGGATTCTTGTTGTTGACGACCATCCCATGCTCCGCAACGGACTGGTGGCGCTTTTCAAAGAAATGGGTGGCTTTGACAATGTGATGGAGGCCCGAAATGGGGCAGAGGCTATCGAAACTTTGGCCAAAGTGGAGACCGATATCGTTCTGCTCGATCTCAACATGCAGGGCCAATTGGACCTGATGACTTCAGAGGAGATCAAGGCCCGTTTCCCGCGCACACGCATCATTGTATATTCTATGCACGAAGAGGGCCACATCATCCGCAGATTGAAAAAGGCCGGCATATCGGGTTATGTCCTCAAGAGGTCGCCACACCAACAGATAGTAGATGCAGTGCGTTCGGCCGCCTTGGGCCGCGAATATTGGCCGCCAGAGGTCAACGAGATACTGCACAATGCCGCACAGGGGTTTAGCGATGGGGCCAATGGAGTGAACATAAGCCGCAGAGAACGCGAGGTGCTGCTGCTGGTGGCACGCGAGCTGAGCAATGGCCAGATAGCCGAGGTGCTGGGCATGAGCCAACGCACCGTTGAGACCCACAAGCGAAATCTGACCCGCAAACTCGGGGTCCGCAACATGGTGGGGCTTGTGCGCTATGCCATCGAGAACGAGGAACGCCTCAAGGCCGAGGCCTGAGAGAATCGGGGTGCTTCCGGACGATGAAAGAGATTTTTGATAGGCTGAGGCGAAACCGGCTTTGGCCGCTTTATGCCGTCACGGGCTATGTGATCCTTCAGTTCAGTTGGTGGGCTTACATGATTGTGAGCCTTCATGGCCAGATATATGACCTGAGTCTGGCCGAACTGATGGAAGGCCCATTGCCTGATCCTGAGAAGCTGCTCGCCAAAGCCGAGATGGACAGGCAATTGAGCCTCAAGGTCTGGATGGTGCTGGGAGAAGGTTCAGTCTTTATTGGTCTTATGCTGCTTGGATTCAGGGCTGTGCGCAGAGCGGTGCAAAGTGAGCTGCAATTGGGCCAGCAGCAGCGAAATTTCCTGCATTCGGTCACACACGAACTCAAGTCGCCCATCGCAGCCATCCGTCTTCATATTCAGACCTTGGCCAAGAGGACCCTGGATGAGGAGAAGAAGCAGCAGCTTTATGCGTCAGCCCTTACCGAGGCTGACCGACTGCAACGCCTCATTGACAATGTGCTGTTGGCGGCAAGGCTCGAGGCGGGCCGGCTTCCCATGCATCCTATTCTTATTGATGTGGCCAGCGAGCTGCGAACCATCTTGCTGCGTGCGTACGAACGAGAATTGGCCAGTGGCCGAATCGTGCTCACTGCCAACGATGGAATCATGGTGAACTGCGACCCAGAGGCGTTCAACAGCATAATTAACAACCTTTTGACCAATGCACTCAAATATTCACCCATTGATACTGCTGTTCAACTTCTTGTTGAAAGACACATGAATGAGGTGGTGATTTCGGTGATTGACAAGGGTCAGGGAATCTCGGATAATGAGAAGGCCCTGGTGCTGACGAAATTCTATCGGTCGGGTCAGGAGGATACCCGAAGGTCGAAGGGCACCGGCCTTGGGCTCTTTATCACCTCTGAGCTAGCAAATGCCAACAGAGCCACATTCCGTCTAAAAGATAATCTGCCGACTGGAACCATTGCCGAGGTGTTTTTTCCGCTCGACTGAACAGGTTTCATGTTCGGCCCTATATCCTGACGGTATTTGTTTTTCTTTGCTGCCCCCGCATCAGGCAGGGCGCACAGCATGAAGAACCTTGTCATTGTCGAGTCTCCGGCCAAGGCCAAGACCATTGAGGGATTTCTCGGAAAGGGATATACGGTACGTTCAAGTTTCGGGCATATTCGGGACCTGGAGGATAAGGATCTGTCAGTTGATGTGGCCAATGGCTACCGCCCTAACTATGTTGTCCCGGCTGATAAGAAGAAGCTGGTGGACGAACTCAAGAAGATAAGCAACGAGGCCGACCTGGTGTGGCTCGCTTCCGATGAGGACCGCGAGGGAGAGGCCATCTCTTGGCATCTGTTTGAGACATTGGGACTGAAGGAAGAGAATACGAGGCGCATAGTTTTCCACGAGATAACCAAGGGCGCCATTACCCGTGCCATAGAGAATCCGAGGCAGATTGACCGGAATCTTGTCAATGCCCAGCAGGCTCGCAGGGTACTCGACCGTTTGGTGGGTTATGAGCTTTCACCCATTCTTTGGAAAAAAGTTAAACCGAGTCTTTCGGCCGGTCGGGTGCAGAGTGTGGCGGTGCGCCTCATCGTTGAACGCGAGCGCGAGGTTGATTCGTTCAAGGCCACATCGCAATTCCGCGTGGTGGCAATTTTAACCCCTCAGAAGGGTGGTCGAGCGTTCAAGGCCGAACTGCCGCAGCGGTTTGCCACCGAATCCGAGGCCACTGAGTTCCTCAGGTCATGTATCGGTGCGGAATTTTCGGTCAATGATATTCAGACCCGGCCGTCTAAGCGCACCCCAGCGCCTCCGTTCACCACCAGTACCCTGCAACAGGAGGCCAGTCGCAAACTGAGCATGAGCGTGGCGCGTACCATGAAACTGGCGCAGGACCTCTATGAGCAAGGCAAGATCACTTATATGCGTACCGACAGTGTCAACTTGTCGGAATTGGCTCTCAATACCGCCCGCGAGGCCATCATCGCGCTCTATGGCGAGAAGTATTCGCAGACCCGACAGTACACATCCAAGGCCAAAGGAGCTCAAGAGGCCCACGAAGCGATTAGGCCTACCTATATGAATGTGCAAGAGATTGAAGGCACACCGGCCCACCAGAAATTATATGAGTTGATATGGAAACGGACTTTGGCCTCTCAGATGAGCGATGCTCTGATTGAAAAGACCACGGCCGACATCACTATTTCGAGCAATGGGGCAGTGCTCCAGGCCAATGGCGAAGTGATCCGGTTTGAAGGGTTCTTGAAAGTCTACACCGAAGGTAAAGATGACGAGGAAAATGAGGAAGGTGGTTCGCAACTCCCGGCAATGACGGTTGGCGAGAGACTGGGCCTCGAACGTATGGATGCCACCGAGCGGTTCTCACAGGCACCATACCGTTACACCGAGGCAAGCCTTGTGCGTAAGCTTGAAGAATTGGGTATTGGAAGACCATCGACCTATGCTCCCACAATTTCTACCATTATAAATAGGAATTACGTGGTGAAGGAGGACAAGACAGGTACCGAGCGGTCCTTCAGGACTGTGGCACTTAAGGATGGCAAACTTTCCCACGAAACCAAAAAGGAGACCGTAGGGACTGAGAAATCGAAACTTTTCCCGACCGACATCGGTGGCGTGGTGACCGATTTCCTTGTCGCCAATTTCTCCGACATTCTCGATTACAACTTCACTGCCCAGGTCGAAAAGGAATTTGACGAGATAGCTCAAGGAAAGTTGGAGTGGGTGGGTATGATCGACTCGTTCTATAAACCATTCCATTCCAATGCCGAGAATACGCTGAAGACCAGCGAGAAGGTGAAAGGCGAGCGTCTTCTGGGCAAAGATCCGGCATCGGGCAGGAATCTTTATGCGCGCATCGGCAGGTTTGGCCCTATGATTCAGATCGGAGACGTAGAAGAAGAGGCAAAGCCCTTGTTTGCCAGTATGCGTAAGGATCAGCGCATCGAGACAATTACAATTGACGAGGCACTCGATCTATTCAAACTCCCACGCGAGATTGGAATCCATGAAGGCGAGAAACTCGTGGTCAATGTCGGCAGATTCGGGCCTTATGTCAAATTCGGCAAAGAGTTCGTCTCAATCGGTAAGGTTGACCCTATGACCATCACGCTCGAAGAAGCCGTTGGTCTGATCATCTCTAACAAAGAGAGAAAGGAGAAACTCGTGATTCATGAGTTTCAGGATGGGAGTGAACTGATCCGTGTGCTCCAAGGGCGTTTCGGGCCTTACATCGCATCAAACGGTAACAACTATAAGATACCAAAGGGTACCGAACCTGGTGGGTTGACCCTTGAGGATTGCCGCAAGTTGATGGAGGCCGGCCCTACAGGTGGTGCCAAGAAAGGTGGGTTCAAACGCGGCAAACGCTAATATGGCACTTGACGACATCAGGTATCTGCTCGCTCCGAGCGATGCTTGGACCTGGCCTAAGGATGATGAACGCCTTCTGGGTTCTTTCATCTTAACACTTGGAGCGAATTCTGATTTCCCCGAGCTTCAAATCGGAGGAGTTGTGATTCTTGGAGTGAATGAATCGCGCGGCAATCCATCCAATCCGAGTTGCTCCCTTGCGGCCCATGAAATAAGGAGTTGGCTCGGTAATTTAAGAGTTCCTGAAGGTTGCAGAGCCATACTTGACGCTGGCGATATCAGGCAGGGTGATACCATTGAGGATACCTATTATGCAGTTCGCATGGCATTGGCCGAGTTTATTCGGGCCGGCCAGACTGTCATTGTAATCGGTGGTAGCCACGATCTGACACATGCCTGCTACATGGCGTATGCAGAGCTGGAACAGGTTACTAATGTGGCAGTAGTCGATCCTTTGTTCGATCTAGGTGATTCAGAGCAACCGCTTGATTCGGCTAATTTCCTCAGCCGGATGGTCCTTGAGCAGCCCAACCACCTTTTTAATCTGAGCCACATCGGTCACCAGTCATACCATGTCAGCACTTCGGAAGTTGACCTTATGAAGAAATTGTACTTTGAGGCCATCAGGTTGGGAGATGTTCAAGCAGATCTCGAGGAGCTAGAGCCCACAGTCCGAAATGCTGATATTGTATCAATCGACTTGGCATCAATCCGCTATTCTGACCTTCCAGGCAATTATCGGGTTAGCTCTAACGGTTTTTATGGCGAAGAGGCATGTCGCATCTGCCGCTATGCGGGCCTGAGCGATAAGGTGACAGTTCTTGGATTGTTCGAACTCACTACAGAAATGGACTTCCGAGGCCAGTCTGCGCATCTCGTGGCGCAAATGATTTGGTACTTCATGCAAGGACATGCTTCGAGGGTCGGTGACACCCCAATTAGGGAGGATACATCTCTTAACCGGTACACAGTGGCGATGCAGGATGGAGAATACCCAACTGTGTTCTACAAGAGTCTGGTCAGCGACCGTTGGTGGATGGAAGTACCTTATCCATCACGAAAGGATAGCCGTTATTCAAGGCATGTGGTCGTCCCCTGCTCTTACCGTGATTATAAGTCGGCCTGCGATGATGAAATACCCGACCGTTGGTGGCAGACGTACCAGAAGCTCATCTGAAAATTCGATGAAATCTGATCATCGAATGACGAAATGCCCTTTCCGACCAACTTTCCGACAATCGGCCGTTCGTGGAAAGAAAAAATAACTACTTTAGCCCCTCTTCAATTCTGTCCGGTTACAAGTTCAGACAACAACCATGAAAAGGACCTTTACTCTTGTAAGTGCTGCCCTTCTTCTGTTCACCGCCAAAGTGGGTTTTGCCCAGCAGGACCCTCAATTTACGATGAACATGTTCAATCGACTCTATGTCAACCCCGCCTACGCAGGCAGCAACAATGGCATCTGTGCCAATGCGTTGCACCGCCAGCAATGGGTGGGGTTCGCTGGTCGTCCCATGACTACAGTGGTTTCTGTGGATGGCACTGTTAAGGCGCTTCATGGTGGTCTTGGACTGTCTTTTCTTAGCGATAAGCTCGGGGCCCAGTACTCAGGTGGAGTGAAATTGGCCTATGCATTCAGGCTCAATCTTGGGCCAGGAACCTTAGGAATCGGTCTTGAAGGTGGGATTTTATTCTCTACTCTCGATGGTTCTCTGCTCACCCCGGTTCAACAGAATGACCCTAATATTGTTAATCAGTCGTCTACTGGTCTTGCTCCTGACCTCGGTGCCGGTGTGTACTATCATACAGACAAGCTCTATTTCGGGGTCTCTGCGAACCACCTTCTCGCTAGTGATGTGGCGTACGAATCAGGTAGCACCACAACAAACTATAAGTATGCCAGACACTATTTTGCCATGGCTGGTTATACATATGATATGACCCCGACATTGGCGCTAAAGCCTTCAGTATTCCTTAAGACTGATGGAGCAGCCACGCAGTTTGACCTTAATGTGAGCGTCATGTGGAATCAAATGGTTTGGGGTGGAGTGTCCTACCGTATTGACGATGCCGTGGCTGTCATGGCGGGTGTTCAGTTCGGTGAGTTCCGTGTGGGATACTCATATGATATCACAACATCCAAACTGAACTCATATAGCAGCGGCTCTCACGAAGTGATGCTTGGATACTGCTACAAGTTCAAGACTCCGACTGTCAATCAACGATACGGGAACGTTCGTTTCCTGTGAGAAACTTGCTATCGGGGGGTGCAACTTTTTTCAATTACTGTCGTACGAGCACGGCCTTTCAAAACAGGACTCTGTTGGGAGCAGTGCTACCGTCAACATACAATCTTACACAATAAAGAGTTGGGTTGCTCTGTTAGCAGGGTCATTACCACCATAACTTACAGACCATGAAGAAGCTGTTGAACCTGTCACTCCTACTTGCGACCCTCTATGGGTTGTCGGGATGCGGTGGCGCAAGCAATGGCCAGCTAACTGGTGTTCCTAAACGGGGCGAATGGTACATGGAGGATCCGTTCGGGATGTTGTACATTCCTATGGGTAGCTTCAACATGGGGGCCAGTGAACCAGACGTTCCCTATTCTTTGACCCAACAGTCAAAGACGGTGTCTGTGCAAGCCTTTTATATGGATGAGACCGAAATCACCAACAATGAGTACCGTCAGTTCACGTTTTGGGTGCGCGACTCAATTGCTCATCGACTCCTTGGCGAAGATCACATTCAAGAGGAGGGCGAATATGGAGAGAGAATTAATTGGGAAGAGGAGATTGAGTATGATGATGAGGAGGTGATGGAGACTTTGGAGGAAATGTACCTCCCGGAACATGAGCGCTTTTATCGCAGACGTGAAATCGATACCCGCAAGCTCAATTTCGAGTACTTCTGGATTGATCTGCGTGAAGCTGCCAGAAAGGAGAACCGAGAACAAGGAATGAAGGACCGTTCTGTTTTCATTAAGAAGGATATTATTAATGTTTATCCAGACACCCTTGCTTGGATTCACGATTTCACCTATGCGTTCAATGAGCCAATGACCAATGCATATTATTGGCACCCAGCCTATGATGACTATCCAGTAGTAGGAGTGTCATGGAAGCAGGCTCGGGCTTTTTGTATCTGGAGGACACAACTGATGAACAGCTTCCTAGCAAGCAATGATGAGACTTTTGTTCAGGATTTTCGCTTGCCTACAGAATCTGAGTGGGAGTACGCTTCACGTGGTGGATTGGCTTTGTCGCCTTATCCCTGGGGTGGTCCATACACCCGTAACAGCCGAGGATGTTTCTTGGCCAACTTCAAGCCTATGAGAGGAAACTATGTCGCAGATGGTGGATTTCACACGGTCAAAGCGAACAGTTATTCTCCTAATGAGCGGGGGTTGTATTGCATGGCGGGTAACGTTGCGGAATGGACCAGCAATGCATTTGACGAGTCGGCTTTCAGTTTCACTCATGATCTAAACCCCGATTACCTCTATGAGGCAAAGGATTCGGATGCGCCTGCCTTGAAACGTAAGGTAATTCGTGGTGGTTCTTGGAAGGATATCGCTTATTACATTCAGACGAGCACGCGTTCGTACGAGTATCAGGATACTGCCAAGTGCTACATCGGTTTCCGTTGTGTAATGACATTCCTCGGACGTGACAAGTCCGATTTCTAATGCTTGAATAAACCAACACCATCAACTAACCTTAAGTAACCAGAACCATGCACGGGAAAAAGTGGAAGAGTTTTATGGCCAAGCTTTATGGCTTCGGAGCAGCGATTGTAATCGTTGGTGCCATGTTCAAGATTCAGCACTGGCCGGGTGCTGGGCCTATGCTTGTTGTGGGCCTTTCAACTGAGGCTGTGATTTTCTTTTTCTCTGCCTTTGAAAAGCCACATGAAGAGCCTGATTGGAGTTTAGTGTATCCAGAACTGGCCGGAATGCCTGGTGATGGTGGCGATGGTAAGAAAGCTGTTGGAGGAGGGGGGCACGCCTCGGTTTCGCAAGAACTGGATAAGTTACTTGATGAAGCGAAAGTAGGCCCTGAGCTTATAGAGAGTCTTGGAAATAATCTCCGTAGCCTGGGGGATAATGTCTCTAAGATGTCAAACATCACTGAGGCGTCTGTGGCAACTGAAGAGTACGTCTCTAATGTTAAGAAAGCTGCCAATACCGTTGGATCATTGTCTGACTCCTATGTTCGCGCATCTGAGTCGCTAGGTTCCTTGATTGTTGATGGCGGGTCTGTTAATTACGCTGATGAGGTGCGTAAGATGGGCCAGAATCTGGCTCAGTTAAATGCCCAGTATGAGCTGCAGCTCCAAGGATCTAAGCAGTTCATTGACTCTTCGAATACGCTTTACTCAGGTATGAACGACCTGATGAGTACTCTCAATCAGAGCACCGATGACGCGCGCAGGTACAAGGATGAAGTGTCCAAGCTTGCGCGTAACATCTCAAGCCTTAACACAGTTTATGGCAACATGCTTTCTGCCATGAACCTGCCGCAAGGTTGAGTCATTGAGATTTTTGAATCATTCACTGGATAATCAACCAACTAATCTGACCCAAGATGGCAGGTGGTAAGGAGACACCACGGCAGAAGATGATAGGCATGATGTACCTCGTGCTGACAGCTCTTCTGGCGTTAAACGTGTCCAAGGAAATTCTCAATTCATTCGTTCTAATAAATGATAGCCTCAAGGCTACGAATGAGAATTTCCAAGGAAAAAATGATGCTTTATATCAGGCTTTTGCAATTGCAGAATCTAATGATAAGGCGAAAGTTAAACCGTGGCATGATAAGGCGAAGGAAGTACGTAAGAGTGCTGATGAGCTTGTTCGTCACATTGAGTTGCTTAAAGGGGTTCTGATAGCAGAGACTGATAAGATGGAGGATACGGCCAAAGTTATTGGCTATATCCGGACATCATTGGATCCAAATGCCACTGAAGCGTCCAGAAAGGAAGCGAAAATGATGGCGGATTCGTTATTCAGCCTCCGAAATGTGAATTCTAAGGATAACTACGATACTCCGACCAACATCATGATAGGTGGTGAGGAGGGGAAATTGAAGGAAGGTCCTTGGACTGCATCTGAATTGGTAGCCAAGATTGGGACCTTTAAGGAGAATCTGATTGGCCTGCTTGATTCATCAGGGTCGTCAATTGCTGAAGGTTTAAGGGTCAATTTTGACACAGAAAAGAAATTGAAAATCAGTGATGCGGCTTCTGAGCCTTGGCCCTTGGCGAATTTCTATCATATCCCATTGGCTGCCGTTGTTACCAATCTGAGCAAAGTGCAGACAGATGTCAGGAATGCGGAGGCTGATGTAGTGAAATACCTTCTTGGTAAAGTTGATGCCTCGGACTTCAAGTTTGATACCTTGGCAGCAAAGCTGATTGCTCCTTCTGTAGTGTTTGAAGGCGATGAGTACAGTGCGGAAATGTTTGTGGCGGCCTTCAGTACCACTCAAAATCCGGATGTCTGGTTGGGTGACTTTGATTCTGTGGCTCAAAAGTTCAGAGGCTCCATCGACAGTAACTCTGTTGAGGTGGCGAAAGGAGTTGGTACATATAAGCAACGCGCTAGTGGTGAAGGCGTTAAAAAATGGGGTGGAGCCATCCGTGTAAAAGCTCCTAGCGGTGCATACAACTATTACCCATTCAAATCTGAGTACATGGTGATGAAGACCGGGGTGGTCGTATCTCCTACAAAGATGAATGTCCTTTATCGTGGGGTCAAGAATCCGATTTCGGTTTCCGTGCCTGGTGTTCCACCCGAGAATGTGAAGGCCTCTATTACGGTCGGCAACCTCAACCAGGCTGCGGGACAACCGAAGGGGAACTACATTGCAGAAATCATGTCACCTGGTACGGAGGCCATCGTTAAGGTGACTGCAAATGTTGGTGGGAAGGACCGTCCGATGGGTGAGTTCAAGTTCCGAGTCAAGGAAGTTCCGCCTCCTGTAG
>JBIKWM010000004.1:0-139623 GCA_044356305.1 Flavobacteriales bacterium | reverse complement strand
CCCTACAGTGATCCCGAAAATGGAGAACTTTGACTTTGAACTGTATTTTCAGGTGACCAAGTTTGAGTTGGTGTACTCGCTCGGTGGTTCTGACATCAAGACCGTACCTGTTCAAGGAAATCGTCTGCCGGCTTCAGATCTTACGGCAATAAAAAGCTTGAAGAAAGGTTCTCGTGTCTGGATTGAGAACATTGAGGCGGTAATGCTTGATGAGAATCAGCGACCTGTTTCTGGGGTGACTCCTAAGAAACTTGGGAACATCAGCCTCAAGCTGAACTAAGGGCAATAATCACCAAACTCATCTGCAATGAGAGCCAAGGTCATCCTTCTTGCATTCTCAGCCCTCGTCTCTGTTGAGGCATTGGGGCAGAATGTGCTTGACGGTGTTTATGTGAAGGAGCACTATCCTACAAGAAGGGTAGTGCCTTACACTCACCTCAGAGAGGCTGATGTAATGTGGGCAACCAGGATTTGGAGGAAGATTGATTTGCGCGAGAAGATAAATCAGCCAATGTACTTCCCTGTTCAAGCAATTAAGAACAGGAGAAGTCTGACTCAAGTTATTGTTGAAGCGGTGAAGGAAGGCAGCCTTACTGCTTATGATGCTGTGGATGATGAGTTCAGCCAAACCCTGACTAAGGCAGAGATTGAGAAGAAACTGATGCGCATCGATACGCTTTATCTTGAGGATCCAAATCCTCCGTATGAGATGAAGATGACCATCGTGCCAAATGAGTTTGACCCCGCTACAGTGAAGGAGTACAGGGTTAAGGAGGATTGGTTTTTTGATAAGCAGAGATCCGTTTTAGATGTCCGGATTATCGGTCTCTGCCCAGTTCAGGAGAAGTTTGACCAAAACGGTGAATTCCGAGGAACAGAACCTATGTTCTGGATTTACTTTCCAGAGGCGAGGAACATCTTTGCCAGTGCTGAGGTTTTCAATCGCAGTAATGATGCGGAAAGGAGAACTTTAGAGGATATATTTTGGAAGAGGATGTTCGGCAGTTACATCTACAAGGAGAAGAATGTGTACGACCGTCTGATTTCAGACTATCTACCAAATGGCCTTGATCAGCTTTTGGAGGCAGAGAAGATTAAAGGTGAGATTTTTCATTTAGAACACGACCTCTGGGAGTTCTGATTTTGTCACAGCGAAATAGAAGGGTCTGAATTAATTGATTCAGGCCCTTTTTCTTTGGTTTATTATGGGCGGTCTTTAGGAGACAATGTGTTGGATACGTGATTTTTAAGGTAATCTAGTTGCGTAATATTCAAGCGTTCAGCTTGAGATGAATTGCTGTTTCATCAGCAAGAATCAATAGGAATAGGTTTGACTCTGCCAGCTTCTCCCTATAACGATTCTATTATACCACCAGCGGGATTCGACTTCAACTAATCGAAAAGGGCGGCAGGGATTATTAATTTGAATTTGAACCATGAACCGTATCATTCTGCCCTCTGCCCAAGTTTGGGCACTACAGAATCTTTCCATGACCTGAAATCCCCTGCAATAATATGCTCACGTGCCTGTTGTGCCAAGTTGAGGTAAAATGCAAGGTTGTGCACACTGGCAATCTGAGCGCCAAGAAGCTCGTTGCTAACAAATAAATGGCGCAGATAGGCGCGGCTGTACTCCGTGTCAACGTAAGAGGTGCCCTGCGGGTCGAGCGTGGAGTGATCATTTTTCCAACGTTCGTTACGGATATTGATGATGCCCTGCCAAGTATAAAGTACCCCATGGCGAGCGTTACGGGTGGGCATCACACAGTCAAACATATCAACCCCCAGCGCAATACACTCCAAAATGTTGATGGGTGTGCCAACGCCCATTAGATAGCGGGGACGATGATGTGGTAGTAATGCACATACCAGCTCGGTTGTACGATACATTTCCTCAGATGGCTCGCCCACACTAAGGCCACCAATTGCGTTACCCTCGGCATCGAATGAAGCAATAGTCTCTGCACTTTGTGTGCGAAGATCGGTGTAGGTGCTGCCTTGGACAATAGGGAACAGAGTCTGTGAATGGCCATAAAGCGGGCCGTTAGCGACAAGATGATTCACACAACGTTGTAACCAACGGTGGGTCATGTGCATGCTACGCTCTGCATAGCGGTGGTCGGAAGGGTAGGGTGGGCATTCGTCAAATGCCATAATGATGTCGGCACCTATGCTGCGCTGTATATCCATGCTGGCCTCTGGGGAGAAGAAATGCCTGCTGCCATCAATGTGCGAGGCGAACTTTACTCCCTCTTCCGATATCTTTCTTGTCTTGGCCAAAGAGTATACCTGATACCCCCCACTATCTGTAAGGATAGGCCGTTCCCAGCCCATGAAGCGGTGTAGGCCGCCCGCGCTACGCATCACTTCCATACCCGGCCTGAGGAAAAGGTGGTAGGTGTTGCCAAGTATGATCTGGGCACCAATGTCATTGCGCAGTTCACGTTGGTGTACAGCTTTAACGGTGCCAGCAGTGCCCACAGGCATGAAAATAGGAGTGCTTATTTGCCCATGCGCTGTGCTGATGGTCCCTGCCCGGGCATTGCTGGCAGGGTCGAGGGCATCGATTCTAAATTCCAAGCGGCCGTGTTGATAAGTCGGGCGAAGATAGCCTGCCCCCCGTGGCGTGGGGGTTAGTTTTGCCCGCTGCGCGCGGCATGGGCAGTTTCATTCCCCCAATATTGTTTCAAGGTACCGGTGCGGTCCTTTTAGGCCTGTTGCTAACAAGCATGATGGTGCTACTTGGGTACCATCTTTTTTTTCACCTTAGGTTGGCACGTTACAAGGTTCCAACCTTGGGTGCTCCCCAACCTGTATCGGTTATAATCTGTGCATGGAACGAAGAGGATAACCTGCGCAACAACTTGCCTCTAATAATGGAGCAAGATCACCCGGAATTTGAAGTGATAGTGGTGAACGACCATAGCACCGATGAGACCGAGTACCTCATGGATTCGTGGAGACACGCTTACCCCAACCTGCGCCTGATCAACCTGAACCGCGACAATGCCAAGGTGAGGGGTAAGAAATTCGCCATTAGCATTGGAATAAAAGGGGCCAAGTACGAACGCATCGTATTTACCGATGCCGATTGCCGTCCACGTACGCGACATTGGCTGCGGCACATGTCGGCAGCATTCGGACAGAACAAAGAGATTGTGCTCGGTTTCGGGGCGTTAGAGCAAGGGAAGGGGTTCATAAACCGTATTGTACGCTACGACAGTTTTGCAATAGCAATGCAGTACATGAGTTTTGCATTGGCTGGCGCCCCTTATATGGGCGTAGGTCGCAATCTGGCCTATGTCAAGGAGTTATTCTTCCGTACGAAAGGGTTCATTCGTCACCGCCACATACAGAGCGGAGATGACGACCTGCTTGTGAATGAGGTGGCCAGTGCAACGAACACCGTGATCTGCGTGGCACAAGAGGCCCATACCTTGTCGCAGCCCAAGTCCACGTTATCTGAATACTGGGTGCAGAAAAGGAGGCATCTGAGCACCAGCGGGTACTATAATGCCAGAAGCCAGTTTCTATTGGCATTGTTCAGTTCGGCCTGGTGGGTGTTTCATGTAGCCCTCTTAACACTTGTGTTGGTGCCCGGGTCATTACCATTGGCACTGGCGGCTTACTTATTGCGCACCATCATCATGGCTTCGGTATATCTACCTGCCATGCGGACTCTTGGCGAGTCCGACCTTTTTCTACTTTCGCCCGTGGCCGATGTGGTGTCAATGGTATTCAATACCGCTGCATCGATGTCAAACATTCTGATGAAACCGACCAGATGGAGGTGATCAACCCGGAACTGTCTGAAAAGGCCAAATACGACTACCGTCTAGTGCGAGCTGCCATTGATTATGGCGACCAGAAAGCCTATGGCGAGCTTATGGACCGCTATCGCGATTCGGTGTATTTCATGTTGCTGAAAATGGTGAACAGCAAGGATGATGCTGACGACCTTACCATTGAAGCATTCGGAAAGGCATTCAGTAAACTGCACCAGTATACGCCCAATTACGCCTTCAGTACATGGTTGTTCAAAATAGCATCGAATAATTGCATCGACTTCATCCGAAGGAAAAAGAAAAACGTCTATTCGCTCGACAAGCCCATTGAGGGGCACGATGGTGGTGAGATGACGGTAGATGTGCCTGCCAATGTGCTCGACCCCGAAGAGACATTCATCAAAGCTCAGAAGAAACGACTTATGCAGAGCGTGGTGCTGAAATTGAAACCGCGTTACAGAACCTTGGTGGAGTTGCGCTATTTCAAGGAGTACAGCTATGATGAGATAGCCCGCGAACTGGATCTGCCGCTCGGCACCGTGAAAGCCCAATTGTTCCGCGCCCGCGAATTCCTTTATCAGATCCTGAAGAACTCAAAAGAGAAAATCTGAAGGCTATTCAGGTACATCAATACGTTCAGGGTCCATTTTGGATATGCCTATTATCGACATCATCCATCAACATTTTTCTGGGCTCTCGCAACGGCAGACCGAGCAGTTTGCAATCCTTGGGCCTTTGTATTCTGAGTGGAACTCGAAAGTAAACGTCATCTCGCGCAAGGACATCGGGCAGTTTTATCTGCACCATGTGTTGCATTCGCTGGCGATAGCCCATATCGCGCCATTTGAGGATGGAACCGCGGTGCTTGATGTGGGCACCGGTGGCGGTTTCCCAGGCATCCCTTTGGCCATCATGTTCCCAGAATGTCGGTTTACCCTGGTTGATAGCATAGGGAAGAAGATAAAAGTGGTGGAGGATGTGGCCAACCGGGTTGGACTAGATAATGTGACGCCCGTCTGGGGCCGCATGGAGGATGTGCCCGGCACCTACGATGTTGCTGTTAGCCGTGCTGTGGCCCCACTGGCCGACCTGGCCGAATGGCTCCGTGGCAAGGTGCATCCATCAAAGAAAACCGTCCATGGGCTGCTCTGCCTCAAAGGGGGCGACCTGACGAAAGAGATAACCGACAGTCGCACACTCCCTAAAGTGTACGAGTTGAACTCCGTTTTTAAAGACCCCTATTTTGAAGGGAAGAAACTGCTGTGGGTGGCGGGGTTCGGTCAGCGGAAGAAGTAGTCGGGCTCATTACCGGGTTTCCATTTGATGTTACAGCCTATGCTGGGCACCTGATCGGTGGGCACAGGACACCCTGCGACCAGAGCCGATAGCACCGCTCTTAGGTCGAGGCCATCGCACGGAATGGAATTACCGGGGCGTGAACCGTCCAGCTGCCCGCGATATACGCAATGCATCTGGGCATTGAACACATTGATATCGGGTGTGCACGAAGCCGTGTATGCCTTGGCCACCTCTTGAGTCTCGTCAAACAGATACCTGAAAGGGAATGACTTGGCCAGTTCGGCCATGAGTTCGGGAGAATCGTCAGGGTATGATGCCACATCATTGGCGCTAATGGCTACGAAACCGATGCCCTGTGATCTGAAGTCGTTGGCCACACGGATCAACTCTCCACGCACATGTACTACAAAAGGACAATGATTGCAGATAAAAAGAACGACCGTTCCGCTACGGCCACTTACATCGTTCAGGCTGATCATTTTCCCGGTCATCGGTTCGAGCAGACGGAAATCGGGAGCTCGAAAGCCTAAAGGAATCGTTACCGTAGGTGTACGTGCCATGTCAGTGCTTATTTGACGGGATGTAAAGAAGAGAATACAGACGCTCGGCCCCGGCCCTATTTGAAAAATCGGACTCAAGGATCATTTTTCTTCTACCCACTTCCGCATCGGTGAAAGCGGTGGCCATCAGTTCCGTTACCGCAGCGCGCATCCGCCTATCGGTATTCTCAACCTTACACAAGGATTCAAGACCTGTACCCACCACCATATGACCATTGACCAGACAATGCCGGCCCATATACAGGGCAGCGAGGAGCTTTAGTTTGATGCCTGTGGCCTGGAAAGTGGGCAGTACATTCACCTGAGTATCAGCTATCAACTCATGTATCTCTTGGGTCGATATTCCCTCACGCAGTTCAATGTTCCGATGCCCTTTCACTTTTGTGTGCAGCTCAGCCGTTGCCCCATTGCCGGCAATGATAAGCGGGACATCAGTCCCTGAAAAGATCTTATCAATCAGATAGATGGCCGCCTGATTGTTCTCGCCCACCGCCAAGTTGCCGTGATAGAGGCAGAACTTCCCCATGCCTGACCGGATACTCACTTCATCGTTAGGATGAAAGGCCGATACGTGATGTGCTGGCAGACCGAGATGGGCATAGTGGCGCGTGTCGGCCGCGCTGATGGCAGCAATGGCCTGAGCATGCTTAAGTTGCTGCTCGAACCTCTGAAGCTTTCGCGCCTCGGTCTGAAAATAGAACCGCTTGAACGGGTCTTTTTCCACCTTGGCCAGATTACCGTAATAATCGTGCTCAATGTTGTGGGTGCGCACCACTTTGTGGCGGTCTCTCAGGTCTGGATGATCGAGCAGGGCACAACAATGCAACCCTTCGAATAGGATGGGGTGTCGGTCGGCCCTAAGCTGTTTTAGAAGCAGATCAGATGTACGAGTGGCAATGATGAACGGCAGCGAACTGAGCAGGTGCCGCTTGCCGGTGCTACGGTGGTAGTAATGCACCTCGTGACACACCGATTCCAGTTCATTCGCTGGTTTCCTCCCATATTCAAAGCAGTGCAGATGCACTCTCACACCAAGGTTTTTCAAGGCCTTGACCTTATAGAAAATGTCTATCACCCCGCCATAATCGGCCGGCCATGGCACATCAAAAGCCACTATGTGCACGTGTTCAGTCATGCAGTGCTTTCAGCAGATTCCGTAATGTGACCGTCTCGTTCTCCCAGCATAACCGATCTGCTGCTCGCTGGCAATTGATCCGCCAAGTGGCCAAGCGCTGCGGTTGGCTTCGCATGGTTTCAATGGCCTGTGCTAGCGACTCAGGCGATAGGTGTTTTATGGTCATTCCCACCTTATATCCATTCACCACCCTGCTCACCTCGGGCAGGTCGGTGGCAAGTATGGGCACCCCCGCCTGCATGTAGTCAAATACCTTGTTGGGCAGGCTGTAGCGGTAATTGAGATTGGTGTCGCGGTCAAGGGTAAGTCCTATGTCGCACAACCTCGTGTGTAGCATCATCTGATCGTACGGCATCCTTCCCAAGAATCGTACGCGGTCGTGAAGGCCGTGCTCGTCCACCATCTGCTTGAGTGTCTCTATCACATCGCCAGTGCCGATGATCAGGAGCAAGGCATTGTTAAGTTGACGCATGGCCAGCACAGCTTCTTCGGCCCCGCGATGCATGTTGATGCCTGCGCCTTGCAGAATTATCAGCGTCTTTCCGTCAGGCAGTTTCAGTTGGCTGCGGGTGGGCAGCGCAGATGGCCAGACCATTCGGCTGGGCACATTGCGTATCACACCCATCCGCAGGCCATATCGTTTCTCGTACTCATCAGCAATTGACCGATTGACTGTGAATGCATGTTTCAGTTTCGGCAACATCATTCCTTCAAGCCATAGCCACACCTTGCGCGCGAAGCGGCCTTCCAGTTCGGGCACTTCGGTAAAGAGCTCATGACTGTCGTAGATCAGGTGTGCCCCAGTGAGTTTGGCGGCCAGAAAGGAGGCAGGCAGCGTATCGAGATCATTGCTGAAAACCAGCCCTGGCCTGTGGCGCAGCAGGTGAACCAGCAACCTGATGTTGTAAACCGCATAGAACAACGGCCCTCGGTACCATGGCAATCTGAATCTCCTGGTGCCATAAGACCTTGGCGCCAACGGAGCACTCGAAGGCAATATCCGACCTATCAATGTGACATGATAACCCACCTCGGCCAGCAGCATGCAGTGCTTGTGCACCCGCTGGTCGGTACTCAGATCATTGATCACACAAACGGTGGCCCGCATAGGAACCTCGGCTGTCAATTACTCTTCCAGAAAGAAATGGGGTAGAGTCTTGCCTATGCGGTGCTAGATAGAGTGGGGCGAATATAGGTGGTGGCAGTTGAGATGTCTGATGATTTGAATGCCGTTGAGAAATTGACCCGAAATCCTAATCGACCTTGTTCCTGATCAGGCAATTTGCAGAAACAGAACTAGGGTTTTGGATGAGTTGGGTTTCAAGGGAATTCAACCCATCAAACGCCCTTTCCAACTTGAATCGGGAACAGGGCAGCTCTCGCGTATACCGAACCAATGGTAACGGTTCCGGGCCACAATGCCATACACCCAGTCGCGCATGGGGCGCGGCACCACAATGAAAATGCTTATCAGATTGGCCGGGAAACGCAGATGCCTGGCCATGCGCACCACAGCAGTGCTTGCATGGTAGGTTTTTCCTTCTTGAATGAGCACGATGCTATCGGTGCCTGTGCCGATACCCATTTTTTTCAGGTGTGCCTGCTTTGAGGCCCATTGCAGACTACCGATTCGGAGTCGCGCCCGCGGGTCGTTCCGCACAATGAACCGCGCCCAGCCGTTACACAGCGTACACACTCCATCAAACAGCACCAGCGGGTGTGTTTCCATGCAAGATCAATGCTGTACAACCACCCGCGTGTGCTGCTGCAGGCTGCCGGTCATGGTGCGAAGCAGGTACGTCCCACTTGGCAATGAGCCCAGATCTATGGTGCCCATCGGCCCAGAGATCTGCTGCCGCACGAGCTCGCGGCCTGTGAGGTCGAACAGGGCAATGGAGAACGAACCGATATCCGCCTTGTCGCAACGGATATTCAATTGGTTTGATGTCGGATTGGGGAACACAGTGAAATGCGTGGCCGTGGCGGTAGTCTGCACAGTCGGCACGGCATTGGGCGTAATTCCGGTGGTACCGCCTTTATAGAAGCTCAGACCTCCGGCCAGATTGCCCATCACCAGATCGAGATACCCATCACTGTTCAGATCGGCACCGTGTACCGTAAGGCGTTCGCCCTCGTACATGGGCAGGCGGCCACCACTGGGGAATGTGGGCTTTATCCCGAACGTGAAGTCGGGTCTGAATGTGCCATTACCTACATAACTGATGTTGCAGCCGCTGGTGGTAGTGGCTGTGGCGTATGCATGGCTGTTGAATGGCGTTGCCGAGCCCATCACCTGAAAATCGGGCATGGCCCCGTTGTTCTGAACATGGTAGAAACACACCTGAACCAACAGATTGCTCACTCCGTCCCACGGCTGCGGATTCTGGCAAACGAAATCATTGTATCCCTGAAACACTGTATCGGCCTGCTGCGAATAGATGTTCACGGTGCCGTCTTCAAAACCGCTCACGCTCTGGGCCATGGTATTCTTTATGCCAATGTTTATCTGCGCCACCTGAAAAGGGGTGGCATTGGCCACATCGAGTCCAATGCGGGTGATGAGCCCGGCTGACAGACCGGCTGCATTGAGTTCCTCAGCCCTGATGATGAACTGGTGCCGACCCGAGCGTTTTGAGAATCCGAACGGGGTCTGCTCAGGCGAAGAACTTGTGGCATTGCCCGCCCCAACCTCGGCCGTTATCACATCGGGGCCTGCAATTGTCTCGGTTATTCCGGTGAAATGATGCAAGACCCCGTTCTCGGCACCAACAAATGCTTTCAGTTCCGACCCATCGTTGAAGAAGAAAGGGGCACTGTAGCCATAAGAGACACCTGGGGCGCGGGTTATCACACCCCCGAACTGGGCATCTTCCAATGTGAAGACGGCATTCAGCGCAGTGCCGGAGTTCCGCCAGTATGAGAGAGTGCCGTTGTTGCGACCTATGATCAGGTCGAGGAGGCCATCGCCATTCACATCAACAAGTTGCGGGGTGGCCACCTGCCCCACATTGATGCCTTGGTAACCGGGTGCTGCCAAGGTGTACTGAGCCTCGGTTGTACCGCTGGCGTTGTTACGGAAAAAGTGAATATCGCCTGTGCCATCGCCCACGAGCATGTCGAGGTCTCCATCGCCATCAAGGTCTCCGAAGGTGGGGGCCACATTGGTCAGGGTTATCTGCGAGAGGCTTGCATAGTCTCGCGTCACGAGGGCGAATGACGGTGCAGTGGCAGTACCTACGTTGCGGTAATAGGCCAGTCTGCGCTGGTAGGTGCCAGTGCCTGCAAAGTAGCCGTAGTTGCCCACCAACAGGTCCAGCAGGCCGTCACCGCTAACATCAGCCAGCGCGGGGTAGGCCCCGGTGCCGAACTCCATCATACCATGTTGCAGGAAATTGTTGCGTACGAAGGCGTAGTCCTTTGCCCCTGCGGTGGCATCATCTGCATAAAGCCATACTCCATCATTGTTCCGGCCGTTGTTCTCCTGATACGGTGATGCGATCAGATCAGTACGGCCATCATTGTTCACATCGGCCGCAAAGGCAGCAGGAAAATTATCAATGTTCACCTCTATTGAGCTCTGCGTATGCATCGGGAATTGGGTGTCCTGGGCAGTGATACTTGCCGTGAACAGGTCACCACCGTTGGTAAGAAGGTTCAGTTTTGGGTACGATACATTGCTCAGCACCATGTCCTTGTCCTCATCACCATCTATATCAATGGCCAGAAGAGTGAATCCCGAATGCCTTGCCCCACCTGCTTCGGCACTGTGTTCCTCCGTTCCGACATTCCCCTTGCAAGACTGATTCAATGAGACAAAAACAGTACTCGGATCCTCCGCGAACGAGCCCCAACATGCATCTGCAAGCTCAAAGACCAGACTGTCGCAGTGGCCGTACAGTTCTTTCGAAAGATTCTTGTGGAACTCGGCAAACATGCCCTGTAGGCTGAATGTCACAATGTCGATGTCGCCATCCTTGTCAAAATCATCGATGGCGGGCAGATCGACAGGGCTCACATAGATGTTGATGGGCCCATTGCCATAATCGCTTAGCAGCAGCGGGGTCATCAGCTCAAAAATGAGGGTGTCGATGTTGCTTGCCGATGCATTACGGTAAACGGCCAGACCACCGTTACTGTAGGTGAACACATCCTGTTTCCCATCGCAGTTAAAATCGCGCGTCAGTAGCCAGTCGTGCGGCCGTTCGCGCCCGCTGTGCTGATTGATGAACATATCGCGATAGCGAGGTGCCAGGTCCCATGCATCGACCCCCGCCCCACTGCCACGTTTGAAGGCCAAGGTCTTGTCGCCACTCTTGTCGAGCAGAATAAGGTCCAACGTGCCATCGCCATCGAGGTCGATGTTATTGAACTGCGGATGATTCAACCCTCCGGCCCACGCCCAACGCAGCGTATTGCCCTGTTCGCTTACAGGAATGCTATCGAAACGATTGAACCGTAACTGGGCCGAGGTGATGGCCGGAGTGGCAAGAAGGACGGCCAGCACAAGATGTGATATTCTCATTTTTACAGGGTGATGCAGAATTGCAAAAGTACATGGTCGGTCAGGCAGAAACGAGCAGGGCACACGTAGGTTGTCCGGTGCTTTTCGGGCTGATTAATAAGCTGTTGGCCCATCTCCCGCCCGATGGGTCATTCTTCTATATTTGCGCCCTCATTTTCGGAACCTGTAAAAGATGCAGAACAAGGGACTTATCACAGTATTCGCGGTACTTCTGGCACTGGTGTGCCTCTACCAGCTATCCTTCACAGCGGCCACCCGCATGGCCGAGGGCCGCTATGCCGAGCTGAAGGCCGATGACCCGGCCGCGGCAGAGAAGTATCTGGAGGATTTCCGGTACCCGGTGTTCGGCTTTGATTACAAATACTGCAAGCGCAAGGAGATTCAGTTGGGTCTGGACCTGAAAGGCGGTATGAACGTGACATTGGAGGTGAGCCTTCATGAGATGCTGAAGGGCATGGCCAACAATAGCAACGATGCCACCTTCAACAAGGCCCTCGACATGGCCACGGAGCGTCAGGTCACCTCTCAGGAGGACTATATCACACTGTTCGCCAATGCGTTCAATGAGATAGACCCCAATGCCCGCCTGGCCTCTCCGGCCATCTATGGCTACACCCTCAAGGACAAGATAACTGGCGATGCCACCAACGAGCAGGTCATAGAGGTTTTGCGAGCTGAGAGCGAGACAGCCATTGATCAGGCTTTCAAAGTGTTGCGTACCCGTATCGACAAGTTCGGGGTTACTCAACCGAATATTCAACGTTTGGCCGGTTCGGGCCGCATATTGGTCGAACTGCCGGGAATCTCTGAGCCCGAGCGCGTACGCAAACTCCTTCAAGGAACTGCCAAACTCGAATTCTGGGAGACCTACGAGAACAGCGATGTGTACGGAGCATTGGCCGAGGCCGACAAGGTGCTGGCCGCCATGAAGGCAGCCGAAGCCCCGGCCAAGACCGATAGCGCAAGTGCTGATCCGTTGGCTGGTGCCGCAGATACCACAAGTGCTTCTACCGATCCTTTGGCAATGGATTCCGATACAACCGGTGCCGACCCATTGGCCACTGACAGCGGTAAGGCAAGTTCTGACACATCGATGGCTAAGAAGGCTGAGGATGCGGCCAAGACCAACCCGCTGTTCGCAATCATGTCGCCTGCTGCTTCGCAACAGGGTCTGGCCCCCGGACCGGTGGTGGGATATGCGCAGATACGTGATACCGCCATGGTCAACAAGTACCTGAGCAACGACCGCGTGAAAGCTGTGTTGCCGCGCGACCTGCGTCTGTATTGGACCGTGAAACCTATCGGAGACAAGGAGAATATCCTGCAACTGGTGGCTGTGAAAGTGAAGAGCCGCGATGGTGTTGCCCCACTCACGGGCGATGCCATTTCAGACGCCCGCCAGGATTTTGACCAGTTGAAGGGCAGTGCTCAGGTTGACATGATGATGAATGCTGAGGGTGCCAGCACTTGGAAGCGTCTAACGGCTGAGAACGTTGGCAAAAGCATCGCCATTGTACTTGATGATCTGGTATACTCTTTCCCGACCGTACAACAAGAGATCAGCGGTGGCCGCTCGAACATCAGCGGCAACTTTACCATTGATGAGGCCAAGGACCTCGCCAATGTGCTTCAGGCCGGACGTCTGCCGGCTCCTGCCAAGATTGTGGAAGAGGCCATCGTGGGCCCAACGCTTGGGTCGGAGAGCGTTTCGGCAGGTATGTGGAGCTTTATAGGCGCCATTATTTTGGTAATGGCGTTCATGGTGTTCTACTACAACAACTCGGGCATGGCAGCCAATGTGGCCCTGTTCGCCAACATCTTCTTTATTATAGGGGTGCTTGCCAGCCTCGGTGCGGTGCTCACGCTGCCGGGCATCGCGGGTATCGTGCTCACCATCGGTATGGCGGTCGATGCCAACGTTCTCATATTTGAACGTGTGCGAGAGGAACTGCGCAAGGGCACGGGCGTTCGTCTGGCCATCAGCCAAGGCTTTGACGGAGCGCTCTCGGCCATTATCGACTCCAACGTGACCTCACTCCTTACTGCAATTATCCTGTATGTGTTCGGTGCAGGCCCTATTCAGGGTTTCGCCACCACTTTCATGATCGGTATCTTTTGCTCGTTGTTCTCAGCCATCTTCATCACGCGCATCATCCTCGAGTATCAGCTCGATGCCAAGCGCGAACCGAAGTTCAGCACCGCAATGACCGACAAGGCCTTTATCGGTTTCAATTTTGATTTCATCGGCAAGCGCAGAATTGCCTACATGGTATCGGGTGCTATCATAGTGCTCGGCATCGGCAGCATGGTGACCCGTGGATTCAATCTCGGGGTTGATTTCCTCGGTGGCCGTTCGTACGTAGTGAGTTTCTCGCAGGAGTTGGGCACCGAGGCAGTGGCCAAGGCCCTGACGGCTGAATTCGGTGCCGCCCCCACAGTAAAGACATTTGGAGGCAACGACCGTATGAAGATTGTCACCTCTTACAGAATTGGCGAAGTGGATGCCACAGTGGATGAGGAGGTGGAGACCAAACTCATCAATGGGCTAAACACTCTGGGCGAAGTGAACCCGAAGATCATGAGTTCTCAGAAACTTGAGGCTGCCATTGCCAATGACATCAAGACCGCTGCGTTCTGGAGCGTGATGTTCGCACTCATCGTTATCTTCCTTTACATCTTCATCCGATTCAAGAAATGGCAGTTCAGTGCCGGGGCGGTCATTGCTTTGGCGCACGATGTGCTCGTGATTCTCGGTGCTTTCTCCATCTTCTATAGCATCATGCCATTCAGCATGGAGATTGATCAGGCCTTCATTGCGGCCATTCTCACTGTGGTGGGTTACTCCATTAACGATACGGTGGTTGTATTCGACCGCATCCGCGAGTACATGGCCGAGCATCAGGCCACCAAGCATAAGTTGGGTGATGTGATCAACGGTGCGGTGAATCAGACCCTGAGCCGTACCACAATGACCTCCTTCACTACCTTCCTCGTGCTGCTGGTGCTTTTCATCTTCGGTGGCGAGACCATCAAGGGCTTCTCATTCGCCCTGCTTGTGGGCGTAGTAGTTGGTACCTATTCGTCCATCTTCATCGCATCTCCTATCATTGTGGAGTTCATGAAGGACAAGCCTGCCCTCGACAAGAAGTGATCATTGCCTAAAAGATCATGACGCTGTTATTCCTTAATCTGGGCGGTGGCGAGGTCTTCGTGATCCTTGTGGTGGTGCTGCTTCTTTTCGGGTCAAAGAAGATACCCGAACTGGCTCGCGGTCTGGGGCAGGGCATTCGCGAGTTCAAGGATGCCACCAATGGAGTGCAACGCGAATTGGAGCGGAGCATCCATCAGCCTCCGACTGCACCACCTCGCCCACAGCAGGAGGAACGCATTGAACCGAAACCGAGAGAAGAGGCCCCATGAGGGCCTTTTTCTTTTTCTGATGCGATTGAGAATCGAAGCAAGCGCAATCAATCATCGCTTCGGTGGGGGTGTGTTGAGAATTTATTCACTTTTTCATCCGTTACCCCTAAATGAAAAGGGGTATGTTTGCAAAGTCGTACAAAATAGCCTGAAACACCCCCTAAATCATGAGCCGTCAACGCTTCCACGCCCTTGAGCTGATCAATGACCGTCAGCCGAACCGCCCCCAATACGATGGGAAACTCAGCGACCTGTTCGGATCGCAGGTGTTCGGCAACAAGGCCATGCGCGACTTCCTGCCTAAGGATGTAGTAAAGATCTGGAAACACTGCGTTAGCACAGGCGAGCCCATCACTCGGGCCGTGGCCGACCAGATAGCGGCCGGAATGAAGACCTGGGCCATGAGCAAGGGTGCCACGCATTACACCCACTGGTTTCAGCCGCTCACTGGCACCACTGCCGAGAAACACGATGCCTTTTTCGAACCGGTGGGCGATGGCACCGCCATCGAGACCTTTGGTGGAAATCTGCTCATTCAACAGGAGCCCGATGCCAGCAGTTTCCCCAACGGTGGCATACGCAACACTTTCGAGGCGCGTGGATACACCGCATGGGACCCATCATCGCCTGCGTTTCTCATGGGCAAGACGCTCTGCATCCCCACCATATTCGTGTCGTACACCGGTGAGTCGCTCGACCATAAGGCCCCGTTGCTCAAGTCGTTGCACTTCCTTGACAAGGCTGCCACAGGCGTCTGCCAGTATTTCGATCGCAATGTGACCAAGGTCATCGCCACCCTGGGCTGGGAACAGGAGTATTTTCTGGTCGATGCTGCACTTTACAATGCACGTCCCGACCTGGCCCTTACCGGTCGTTCGCTGTTCGGGCACTCATCGGCCAAGGATCAGCAGTTGGAGGACCATTACTTCGGGTCCATCCCCGACCGCGTGGCCGCCTATATGCGCGACTTCGAGATTGAATCACTCTCGCTCGGCATTCCCGTGAAGACCCGGCACAATGAGGTGGCCCCCAACCAGTTTGAGTGTGCACCCGTGTTCGAGGAGGTCAACCTGGCTGTGGACCACAATCAGTTGCTCATGGATGTGATGGACAAAGTGGCACGCAGACACAATTTCAGGGTGCTGTTCCATGAGAAGCCTTTTCAGGGAGTGAACGGTTCTGGCAAGCACAACAACTGGAGTATGGCCACCGATACCGGTGTCAACCTGCTCGCACCGGGCAGTACGCCTAAGAAGAATCTTCAGTTCCTCACTTTCTTCATCACCACCATCAAAGCCGTGTATGAGTATGCCGACCTGCTCAGGGCGGCCATTGCCACCGCAGGTAATGAACACAGGCTCGGTGCCAACGAGGCACCTCCGGCCATCATCTCGGTGTTCATTGGTGCTTATCTCAGTCAGGTGCTCGATGACCTTGAGCTGGCTGTGAAAGATGGCAAACTGACCCCCGATGAGAAAACAGAGCTCAAGCTCAACATCATCAAGATACCTGAGATTTTGCTCGATAACACGGACCGGAACCGCACCTCACCGTTTGCCTTCACCGGCAACAAGTTCGAGTTCCGGGCAGTGGGTTCGTCAGCCAACTGTGCCAGTGCCATGATGGTGCTCAATACCATCGTTGCCCAACAGCTCACCGACCTTAAAAAAGAGGTGGATGCGGCAATAGAAAAAGGCACAAACAAGGACGAGGCCATCTTCCAGGTTCTGAAGCGCTACATAAAGGAGTCCAAAAAGATTCGCTTCGAAGGCAACGGATATGGAGATGAATGGGTGAAGGAGGCCAAGAAGCGCGGCCTGAACAACATTCTCGGAACGCCCGAGGCACTCGATGTGCTTGAACGCAAAGAGATCAAGAAACTGTTCGCCTCAAACGGAATCCTTTCGGAACGCGAACTGGAGGCGCGGCATGAGATTGATCTGGAGAACTACACCAAGAAGATTCAGATTGAGAGCCGCGTGATGGGCGATCTGGCCCTTAATCACATCATCCCAACGGCCGTGACCTATCAGACCCGATTGGTGGAGAACGTGCGTGGGCTCAAGGATGTGCTTTCATCCAAGGACTTTGAGCGGGCCGCGGGTGACCAGCGCGACATGATCTTGGAGATATCGGACCGGATTGCCACCATAAGGAGGGGTGTGCTGGCCATGACCGAGGAAAGGAAAAAGGCCAATGCGCTTCATCATGCTAAGGAGAAGGCCGTGGCCTACCGCGAAAAGGTCATGCCCCATTTCCACACCATCCGCTACGAGGTGGATAAGCTTGAACTATTGGTCAGCGATGAACTGTGGCCACTGCCCAAGTACCGCGAGCTACTCTTCAGCCGTTGATAATCAATCTCTGAATCAGAATGTCGCTGGTCGAAGAACCCGCTTGAAAGGCGGGTTTTTCATATCGTTCAGCGAAAGCGAATTTGTTTATTTTAGCGGCCGTTCATCACGAAACAGAACAGACCATGAAAATCGCCAAGATCCTTGTGTTCACGCTGGCATCTGCGCTCGTAACGTTTTCAGCTTCTGCCCAATCAGAGCTGTATGACGAGGCCATGAAGGCCTATGACAGCCAGCTGTACAACGAGGCCATTGTACAGATGAAAAAGGCTTATGCGAAAGAGAAGGACAAGTCTAAAAAGGCTGAGATCATTTTTAAGACCGCTGAGTGCTACCGTTTCACTAACGATTCGAAGCAGGCCGAGACATGGTACCGCAAGGCACTTCAAGTGAAGTATCCCGAGCCTAAGATTCAGCTCTATTTCGCTGATGCCATGAAAGCCAATGGCAAATTTGACGAGGCCATAGCTGAATATGAGAAGTATGCTGAGCAGGCTCCCAGCGACCCACGTGGCAAGGCTGGTGCCGAGGCCTGTGCACAGGCCCAAAAGTGGGTCGAGAGCCCATCGCGTTATGTGGTTGAGAATGAGGTTCAATTGAACGGCAAGTTCATGGACTTCGCTGCCACCTACGCTTCTGATGGTTTTAAGGAGGTTCTATTTACTTCTTCGCGTGAGAACGGTGCCGGAAAGGACCTTGATGGCTGGACGGGTCAGGGTTTCACCGACCTTTACTCAGCAACAATCGATAACAAAGGGAAGTGGAGCAAGCCCAAGGCTTTGGCCGCAACTATCAACTCCATCTATAATGAAGGGGCAGCGGTACTGACTTCCGATTTTACTGAGATGTATTTCACCCGCTGTTCTGTGGAGAAGAAGGAGAAGATGGGTTGCGACATCTATGTGTCTAAGAAAAGTGGCGATAGCTATGGTGAAGCCTCGATTGTGCCATTCTTCAAGCCTGATGGTTGGACACCGAGTGCAAAGGCTTCAGATAGCAAAGAGAAGAAGGATGATAAGGCAAAGGCCGGTGATGCTGCAGCCGCCCCCTCAGCTGCCGATTCTACAGTATACAAGACAGGCCACCCAGCGATAAGCAAGGACGGCAAGGTGCTTGTTTTTGTGAGCGATGCCCCGGGTGGCAAAGGCCAACGCGACCTTTGGATGTCGAAGTTTGACGAAGAGAAGAAGCGTTGGGGCAAGCCCACCAACCTTTCTGCGTTGAACACCCCGGGTAATGAGATGTATCCGTTCATCCATGCAGACGGAACCATTTATTTCGCTTCTGATGGCCATGTCGGCATGGGCGGTCTGGACATTTTCATGGCTGAGAAACAAGGCGATTTCTGGGGAAATGTGACCAATATGCGCTCTCCGATCAACTCGGCCGGGGACGATTTTGCCATCGTGTTTGAGAAAGAGGAAGAGAAAGGTTACTTCACCTCTAACCGCGAGGGTGGCAAAGGCAGCGATGATATCTACCGTTTCCTGCTCCCTGCCCTGAAGTTCACCTTGAGCGGCACGGTACGCGACTTCAAGACCAAGAAGCCGATTGCTGATGCGACCGTCTCAATCGTTGGTACCGATGGTGCCTCTTTCGAGGCAAAGACCGACAAGAACGGTTTTTACAAGGTCGACCTTGCGCCTGCTACCTCGTATGTAGTGACTGCCGGTAAGAAGGACGACTATCTGAACAAGACTGGCAAAACCACTACTGTTGGCTTTGAGGAAGACAAGGATCTTGTTCATGATTTTGAGCTTGACCCAATCGACAAGGTCATCGACCTCCCGAACATCTTCTATGATCTGGCCAAGTGGGAACTTCGTCCGGAATCGAAGGTGGCCCTTGATGGTCTGATTGAGACATTGAACAACAACCCTACTATTGTCATTGAGCTCGGTTCGCATACTGATATCCGATCAAGCGACAGCTACAACCTGGCCCTGTCTCAGAAGCGCGCCCAATCTGTTGTTGACTATCTGATTGAGAACGGCATAGAGGCTGAGCGCCTGGTGGCTAAAGGATATGGCGAGACCGTTCCGAAAGTTGTGGATAAGGACTTCCTGTTCTTCAAGAAGGGTGATGTGATCACTGAGGCCTTCATCAACAAGCTGGCTACCGAAGAAGATAAGGAGACTGCTCACCAACAGAACCGTAGGACAGAGTTCAAAGTGCTTCGCACGGACTTTGTGCCCAAGGCCGGCAACTGAGTCGCGTAAGCCTTTGAGGACAGAAAAGCATTCCGGAAGGGATGCTTTTTTGTTGATACCCACATGAATCACCCGATGAGATATAGCCAAAGAGGGGTGTCGGCCGATAAGGAGGATGTGCACCGCGCCATCCGTAAGGTTGACAAAGGGCTTTTCCCCACCGCTTTCTGCAAGATCGTGCCCGATACACTTTCGGGCAGCCCTGAGCATTGCGTGGTGATGCATGCTGATGGGGCGGGCACCAAAAGCGCTCTGGCATACATGTACTGGCGCCAGACGGGTGACCTAAGCGTTTGGAAGGGCATTGCACAGGACGCGGTTGTGATGAACACCGATGACCTTCTTTGCGTGGGTGCCACGGACAATATACTGCTATCGAGCACCATAGGCAGGAACAAGATGCTGGTGCCGGGCGAGGTGATACAGGCCATCATTGAAGGGACCGAGGAAGTGCTGCAGATGCTTCGCGACCACGGCATGGATATACACAGCACGGGTGGCGAGACGGCTGATGTGGGCGACCTGGTGCGAACCATCATAGTAGATTCGACTGTGGTGGCCCGCATGAGGCGCGATGCAGTGATAGACAATGGCCGGATAGAGGCCGGTGATGTGATTGTCGGTCTGGCATCTTTTGGGCAGGCGGCCTATGAGCAAGCCTATAACGGTGGCATGGGCAGCAACGGCCTTACCAGTGCCCGACACGATGTGTTCGCGCATGTGCTCAAGGCGCAATACCCCGAAAGTTTCGACCCTGCCCTTTCGGATGATCTGGTGTATCAGGGCCGGTATGACCTGACTGACCGACATCCGAATGTGCCCGTGGACATGGGGCATCTGGTGCTGTCGCCCACCCGGACCTACGCCCCGGTGATCATTGCCGCACTGCGCCAGCTGGGCAGGGGCATTCATGGCATGGTGCACTGTTCGGGCGGGGCCCAGACCAAGGTGCTGCATTTCATTGAAGGGCTTCACATTATAAAGGACAACCTGTTTCCCGTGCCACCGTTGTTCCGCATCATTCAGGAATGCTCGGGCACCGACCTCCGCGAGATGTACAAGGTGTTCAACATGGGCCACCGCATGGAGGTGTATCTGCCTGCACCGTTGGCCGAGGAGCTGATAGCCATCTCCCATTCGTTCGGGGTGGAAGCCCGGATTGTGGGACGCGTAGAAAAGGCAGATGCAAAGCGCGTCACTATCCACGCGCCCGGTGGCACCTTCACCTACCCCTGAGGCATGGAACTGGAGGATAAGCTGCGCGAGCTGATCCGTAGGCTGGGCGATCTGGAGGCCAAGTTGGGCGACCCCGCCACGGTGGCCGACATGAAGCTGTTTGTGCAGGTGAACCGCGAATATCGCAACCTGCAGCCGGTGGTAGAGGCTGCCAAGGTGTATCTCGACACGCAGGCGCGGATTGCAGAGGCCCGTACAGTGATCAGCACCGAGGCTGACCCCGACTTTGTGGAGATGGCGCGGGCAGAGCTGGACGACCTGCAGCGCAGCATCCCGGCCCAAGAGGAGGAACTGAGGCTGCTCATGTTGCCCAAAGACCCTGAGGATGCTAAGAACGCGGTGATAGAGATACGCGCTGGCACCGGGGGCGATGAGGCCAGCATCTTCGCAGGCGACCTGATGCGCATGTACGTGCGCTACTGCCTCAACCGCGGCTGGAAGGTGGATGTGGTGGACGAGAACGAGGGCACGGCCGGAGGATTTAAGGAAGTGGTGCTGGAGGTGACCGGTGACAATGTGTACGGCACCCTGAAGTACGAGGCCGGGGTGCACCGCGTGCAGCGGGTGCCACAGACCGAGAGCCAGGGCCGCATACACACCTCGGCCGCCACGGTGGCGGTGCTGCCCGAGGCCGAGGAGGTTGACTTTGAACTTAACCCGGCCGATGTAGACATGCAGACCGCACGTAGCAGTGGCGCTGGCGGACAGAATGTGAACAAGGTGGAGACCAAGGTGCAGCTCACCCACCGGCCCACGGGCATGGTGGTGGTGTGCCAGGTGGAACGGTCGCAGCTGGCCAACCGCGAGCGGGCCATGCAGATGCTGCGCACGCGCCTGTACGACCTGGAGCTGCAGAAGCACAATGAGGCCATTGCCGGCAGGCGCAAGAGCATGGTCAGTACAGGCGACCGCAGCGCCAAGGTGCGCACCTACAATTACCCTCAGAGCCGCATTACAGACCACCGCATCGGCATGACCCTGCACAGTCTGAGCGATTTCATGAACGGTGACATCCAACCCATGATAGATGCCCTGCAGATGGCCGAGAATGCGGAGCGGCTGAAGGCCGGTGAGACCGTCTGAGAGTGGCATGACGCACGGCCGTCTGCCGTTGGGCCCGAATGCTACATTTGCGCGCGAATAAAAAAGACCGATACAATGGCAGGCAACAAGATTTCGATGGTCAATGGGAAGCTGAATGTCCCTAACGACCCAATCATCCCATTCATTGAAGGAGACGGCACCGGTGTGGACATCTGGGCCGCATCGAGGCGTGTGCTCGAGGCTGCGGTGCAAAAGGCCTACAAGGGCCAGAAGAGCATCGTTTGGCGCGAGGTGCTGGCGGGCGAGAAAGCCTTTAACCAGACCGGTGAATGGCTACCCAACGAGACCCTTGAAGTGGTGCGCGAGTACCTCATCGCCATCAAAGGACCGCTGACCACCCCCGTGGGCGGTGGCATCCGCTCGCTCAACGTGGCCCTGCGCCAAGAGCTCGACCTCTATGCCTGCATCCGCCCCGTGCGGTGGTTCACGGGCGTGCCCAGCCCCATGCTGCGCCCCGGTGATGTGGACATGGTCATTTTCCGCGAGAACACAGAGGACATCTATGCCGGCATCGAGTGGATGGCCGGAACGGCCGAGGTGAAGAAGGTGATGGCCTTCCTGCAGAACGAGATGGGCGTGAAGAAGATCCGCTTCCCAGAGTCGTCATCCATCGGCATCAAGCCCGTGAGCATTGAGGGCACCGAAAGGCTGGTGCGCGCCTCCATCAAGTACGCCATTGAGCACAAGAAGCCCAGTGTGACCATTGTGCACAAGGGCAACATCATGAAGTACACCGAGGGCGGTTTCAAGAAGTGGGGTTATGAACTGGCCGAGCGCGAGTTCGGTGACAAGGTCTTCACCTGGGCACAGTATGACCGCATGGTGGAGAACGAGGGACAGGATGCGGCCGACAAGGCGCAGAACGATGCCATAAAGGCCGGAAAGGTCATTGTGAAGGACAGCATAGCCGATGCCTTCCTGCAGCAGATACAGCTGCGCCCCAAGGAGTATAGCGTGATAGCCACCCTGAACCTGAACGGAGACTATGTGAGCGATGCGCTTGCGGCCTCAGTGGGCGGCATAGGCATTGCCCCGGGCGCCAACATCAACTACGTGACGGGCCACGCCATTTTCGAGGCCACACATGGCACCGCGCCCAAGTATGCGGGGCTCGACAAGGTGAACCCGAGTTCGGTGATCTTGTCAGGTGCCATGATGTTCGAACATCTGGGCTGGATTGAGGCCGCTGACCTGCTTTACAAAGGCATTGAGAACGCCATTGCCAAGAAGCGCGTCACCTACGATTTCCACCGCCTGATGGAAGGGGCCACGCTGCTGAAGTGCTCTGAGTTCGGTGACGAGATCATTGCCAATATGTAACCCCAAGAGGGGTAGTCAGAATATGCAACGGCTCCCGGCAACGGGGGCCGTTGGTGTTTGTAGTGTTCACTTGGAATGACTATTATATTTGTGCTTCGAATTCCGAAATCATGCAAACAGCAGTTCTCTTTGATACGTTGGCCTATGCCAAAAAGCTGAAGGTGGCGGGATTCACTGATTCACAGGCTGAAGTTCAGGCGGAGGCATTGGCCGAGATTATTGAAGATAGGTTGGCGACCAAACAGGACGTGGCCGACATTAAGCGTGACATGCGCGAAATGGAACAGCGGATCATCATCAAGCTTGGAGCCATGATCGCTGCCAGCATCGCAGTCACGGTGTCTCTTTTGAAGATTCTTTGATTATATTGACATTTGAACTGACAACGGCCCCCAGAAATGAGGGCCGTTTCAGTTTCCTGCCTCAGCTTTCAATCGGTCATTGCCCATTGAAAATTGAACCCCTCACATCCCCCACAGGCTATCGCCTTTCTGACCGCGTTCCTTGTTCTTGCAGTTGAAGCGGAACTGCAGGTTCACCTCGTGGCTGCCGCCCGTGGCGCTGTTGCCGAGGCTTGATACAGTGATGTCATAGCTGTACCCCACGGAGAACCACTTGCGGGCATACCCGGCCTGGAGGATCACGCTGTCGAAGTTGGTGGGCGAGGCCCGGAATCCGCAGCCCAATCGGAATTTATAGAAATTTACCGTGACATTCGGGACCATCGAACTGAATTTGGCCTGACGTGAGTAAATAAACGAACCCATGAGCCGAACCTGTTCGGTAAACCTGATGGTATAGGCCAGATGGGCATTGAGCAGAAACGGCAGTTTTGACACCCCTCCAAATCCTATGTCAGGCTGTGTGACATGCCTGATCGCCACACCGTAGCGCAGGCCATGGTGAGCCAGAATAAGGCCTACTGAGCCATCGAACATATGCTTCACATCGTTGCCTTGTAAGTTCTCCTGAGTCGGATACACGAATCCGTATCGGGGATCGATAAAGTTGCCGAAGGTGAGTTTGCTCCATTCCAACGTCCGCGCCATGTATCCCAATTCAATGGCAGGACTGATGATCAATTTCCTGTTGAACAGCCCGAATGTAGGAGTGTAAATGAATGAGGCTGCCCATGTGCCTAAGGTGCCAGCTTCATTCTCGTACATGAAATTCACTCCTATGCCCCCGCGCAACGGATGTACGTACTGGTCATAGGAGGCGAACACCGATTGGAAATTGCCATCAAGCCCCGGCCACTGGTTGCGGTAGCTCAGGGCCACCCTTGAGCAGCCCTCATAGCCCGCAAAGGCGGGGTTGAGGTAGAGCGGTGCGCCATAGGGCTGCGACAACTGCGGGTCCTGGGCGGTGGCCGACAGGGCGAGCAGGCACTGCATACCCACCAACAACGCACAGCTAAGTTGTTTCATGCCGCCAATCCATGGGGGCCCAGGGTATGCCGAAGTTCCTCCTTCAAGAACCCGCGCAGGCTCAGGTCCTCATCCAGTTCGGGCCAGTGCACCCCGGTGGCACTCAGTTCAAATCGGGCACGTTGTGCATCGGTGGCAGCGGCCAGCCGTTGATGGTCGGAAATGTGCCGCTGCAGCACCTTTCGGTTGCTGAGCACGATGAGCATGAGGTCGAGCTCCTTGTCGAAGTGGATGTTCCGTATCCGCAGACCCTCGCTGATGATGAGGGCATCAATTGCATCAGGATGCTGTTCAATGGGCCTTGAAGTACTCATGCCACTGTTGGATAAAGTGATGGTGATGCTCGGTGGTCAATGCCATGATCTCGCGTTTCTCGCTCTCCTTGAAATTGATGAAGAAAGCAGGCCGGATGGAGGGCAGGAGCCAAATCTTCCCTTCGCCATCGGCCCTTTTCACATGGATGTGTATGGGTTCATCGCCTTCATTGCTGAAAAAGAAGAAACGGTAGCCGTTGATCAAAAGTACGGTGGGCATGGCGCACGAAGTTAACGCATTCAATACGTGTACATTGGTCACGTGGCACCACCGCGGGCAGCCCCACCCGCCTATCGCCCGAACACTGCCGTGAAGGTGTAGTTGATCTGCGTGGCCGTGTCGCGCTCGGCATAGGTGAGGGTGAGGCGTGCATCGGTCACCTCCTCCAGTCCGTACACCACTGTGTCGGGGCTTATCCAGGCCGTGATCTGGTCCTCGGCCTCCGATAGCAGCCAGTGCCCGGTGCGGGTCTGCGGGTCGGTGGGCAGCTCCTTGGTGGGGCCCTCATCCACGGTGTAGGTGCCATCGGTACCGAAGCGGATGATGTTGTCCCTGTCGTAGCCGTAGAGCTGGTTGTAGTAGTCGGTTATGAGGGTGCCGCTCACCTCAATGGCCGGGTCGATGGTGAGGGCCTCGAGGCGCCACTGGCCCTCGGTGATGCGCTCGGTAATGGTGGGCTCGGGGTCGGTGCAGGCGGCCAGCAGGCACAGGGCACCCATGGTCAGGCTCGTGTTTCGGCTCATCTTATTCAACTTGATGGGCGAAGGTAGGGGAGTGCCGTACTTACGCATAAAGGGCGAGATCTTGTCTTGAACCAACAGGAAAATGGAGGGGCCGTTCGCTATTGGGATTTAGCTATTAGCACATTAACACGATCACACCCTCACCGCTGCACCACCAGCCGCTGCCGCAGGGTCGCTCCGCTTAGCAGGGTGGCCGAGACGGTGTAGAGGCCGGGGGCAAGCGTGGAAATGTCCATTTCAAAGCTGACCTCCCCCGGCCCCTCCTTTCCAGGAGGGGAGTTGAGTACCATGTGCCCCAGCATATCTATAACGGCCACGCTTTGAACCTGAAACCCTGAACCTTGAACCTTAAATCTCAACGTTTGGCTGGCGGGGTTGGGGTAAAGGACCAATACAGGCTCTTGGTCAATTGGAAACTGATTAGCACCTAATAGCGGGTCAACTCGAAATGTAGCCCAGTCAGTGACGATATGCGGATTGAAATCAAAATAGATATTGGCCCGATTGATCACTGAATCGAGGGACACAAGAGATGCAGGCATGAGCTTCATTGAAAATTGAATGTATCCGATACTCCCTAATGGGTCTTCCGAAACGGGATTTAGAGCGAGTGGATCAAAGCGCCACGTGATGCTGCGGTCAGGCCGAATCGTGAATTCACAGGGATGGCTGCTTGAAATCATTCTGAAGGTGGAAATATCCAGTGACTCAGAAATGGTATCAATAACATGGACAAATTCAGTAGGATAATTACCAGTGTTCTGAAACCGAATGAGGTAATTCAAAGGTGCAACTCCTGAAGTGTGATCAGAATCAGGGGCCGATTCAGTAGGGTTGACCTTTTTGTCATTCGGATCATATGCGGCAACCACCTGGTCTATGAGTTCAAAGGAGTTGTCAATAGGATTGAAATCAACCTGAAGGGGTGTTATTTTCCCAGAGAAATGAGCGGAATCTCCCATCAGACTTATGTCGTTCATGGTGGTGACAGTCAAAGAATACGATTGAGATCCGAGTGGTGGGATCGGGCCGATGTTCCAGACCACCGAATCACCCCCAGATAAACTTGCCACAGGCTCTGTTTCCCCTGTTATGACGAATGACGGAACATGAAGGACAAGTTGACCGGAAGAGGTCACTGTGCCATGATTATAAAGGGATATGATCACATCCGTATCGAAGCCAGGGCGCAGCGGACCTGTAAGAAGCACATCTGCAGAAATGTCCGTCACATTCGGCTGTTCGCCTATGCCTATGACTGTGGCAGTTGTGACCGAGTCGTTCAGGATTACGGTTGAAATTGGTAACTGTTGGCCAGTGGTCACATACCTATATAGAGGCAGGTCGAGAGTGAAATGGTAGGCCCCTGGTTGAGCGTTGAACCGAAACCATCCATCTGAATCGGCATTCGTACTGGCATTTAGTTCTGGACAAGTGAGGAGGTTGCCAAGGCCCAACGGTGATTCGCCATTGTCCCAGGTCCCATCAAGATCACTGTCATGGAATCCCTGCACCTCAAAAGTTCCATGTTCATCAAAGTCCAATCCTACCATTTGGAGTCCTGTACCATTGCCTGTATTGAAATCTAGATTGACACCGTTCATGGTCAGCGTCTGGTCATTTGGATCTTTGTGACGAAGAAAGATGGCCTGTGAGTTGTCGTTGAAAAACTGTATCGTACTGGCTGCTACAGCATTGAATTCAGCCGATCCCAGAATAGCGCCATGTGCATCGGTTTTCAACACAGATTGTGCATCCGATTCACTGAGGATGAATCCCACAGGGGTGACATCGAGGTCGAGTGCCCCCTCCTGATGCCAAAAAGAAATGCCGTTAGTTGACTCCGAGAACGACCCCAACATATGACCGATATTTGATACACCACTTGCGTGATGCACCCAGTTCAGCTGCAAGTCGGAACTGAAAGACGCAATGAAATGATCTCGTTGGGCATATGCCGTCACCGATGTTCCCCCGATATTCGAGGAGCCGTAAAACGCACCGAAGATCCTTATCTCTCCTGAAGGTAGCTGAGTGACCTCGCCAATCAGTGGAGGGTAAAGCGAAATCATGTTAAGATAATTGCCATCGGCATCATAGACCAGGCATCGCGCTGCGTTCTCTGGCAGGTGGACAACTATGCCTGAAGGATCGACATCAACGGCCGTGTTGCCATTATTCGCCACGAACCAAAGGGTACGACCATCGGCCAACTCGTATGCCCCATTCGAAATTACTGAGGCACCTGGCTCGGTCCCCAAAACCTGCGACCATTGTAATCCTAAGTTGAGGTCGTATCGGTTCAGGATTGCCAATTGCTCACTGGTGGCGGGAATCTCAATCGAATTCCCTGCTCCTTGAAGATCAAGGTTATAAATGTCCTGAGGATATTGTGTGATCTCGTGGAGGTAAAAGCCTGTAACGCCTTTGCAACCGTGGGCATATTCGGTCATGCAGCTTCCATGGGCTGTCAGATTACCGCCACCATCATAATGTGCCACTCTTATCTCACTCGTGAGATTCACCAACTGACTACCAACCCCTGGATCAATGTCAAATGTCCCATTATCGCCATTGAATGCGATCACCAACCCTCCATCCGGGGTGTTCATAACCGGGTATACGAACATTTGGTCTAAAAGCATACCAGGATCGGATGGGTGAAAGACCATGACCTTCTCGGCAACTCCATCCTGGTTGAACCATGCTACGGCAAAACTCGGATATACGTACGTGAGGTTCTGGTTCAATAGACTCTCAACGAGCATTGGGGGGGCGGACGTGTTTTCGTTCAGATTGAACTGACCTGTAAAATACAGGGAGACCCATAGTCCGTTATCGGTGGCTAAGGTGTTCTGTGCTCTGATCTCATGAGATCCTCCGCCAATGGTACGGTGCCAGGCCAACTGAGCCTGCACCTGAAAGGCGAGTAACACTGTAGCAAGAACTATCGCTACCCCCCAAGAGCTGGCACTTGAGCATCTAGCAGCATAAAACCTTAATTTACAATCAGAGGTGCTGACTTTTGCCGACCATATATTCATCTGTTCATTCGTTACGGTACTCATCATCTGGGGTATCTGGGGTGTCGGGTAGGGGCCAAGGTAGGTGAAAAAAGGAGATCAGGTATTCAGGTCGTCAGGTTATAAGGTAGAAAGCACCTCAGGAAATAGGTCACAGGTCACAGCGGATCAGGTATGTAGGGCCCGATCTGGGCCAACGACTCATATAGAGCAAAAAAAACCGCCTCCTTGTGCAGGGGGCGGTATTACTGATTGGGGTGACAGAAGGGTGTTATGGAGCCTCGGGGCTGAGGAGGATGTCGAGGGTGTCGTCCTCGCCCGGTACCACCACCGTGTCCTGCTGGTTGGGGCTGTAGCCGGTGGCGGTGGCCGTTACCTGCGCATCGGTGGCCTCTTCGAGTCCGGTCACTTCTACGGTGTATGTGCCATCGGCCCCGGTGGTGGCCGTAAAGGCCTCCTCGTTCACCTTCACCTCTACGGTGGCGCCCTCAATGGGCAGCAGGGTAAGCTTGTCGGTCACTTGGCCGCTCAGGTTCATCTTGCCTGCGGCACTGCCGCTCTGGCGCAACAGGGTGAGGTTGAAGAATGAGGTCACACTCTCGGGTGTGGCGCGGTAGCGGTGCATGAGCAGGCCCAGCACCCCGTACAGGGCCTGTGCCACCAGCAGGCGCTGTGCCTCGCGCAGTTCGCTCTGCTGGGCCAGCGTGCCCTCTTCGCCCTGCTGTGTGAGGCGGGTGCTGAGGGCCGCGTTGTAGAAGCTCTCCACCAGAGCCTGCGTGGCCGAGAGGGTGGGTGCGAGTGTGAGCAGCTTGGCATTGAGGGTGCCGATGGCCGATATGCGGTCCTCGTAGGTGCCGCTCAGGAACGGGCTGCGCTTGTTGGGGAAGATGGACTTCTCCTCGGGGCTGTCCTCTACATACACCGCGCGGATAGCGCCTTCCCAGATGCGCAGGTTGAGGGGCAGGGTGTCCATCAGGTTGGAGAAGGCCAGGGTGTCGCCCTTGTAGTCGCCCTTGACCAGATCGAAGTTGATGTTGATGATGCGGTAGGCCTCATACACCGGGTGCAGCAGGTTATAGGCTACCAATATGAGCGGGTCGGAGCTGGCGGCCAGCAGCTTGGCATCGGTGTCGGTACACAGGCTCAGCATGGCCACATGGCTGGTCCGGGTGTTCACGTCAAAGGTGTTGTAGATGAAAATCCAAGGTCGTTTTGCCATTGCGATGGGGTATTTGGGTTTAGGGCTGCGAAAGTGTGGGCCTGCATCTGCCGAAAAAATGATTTATATCATAAAAACGATATTATATATAATACAATGCTTCAGAATGTACGCTTTCCTTTAGGAGCAATCGCAGCCGGTATTTTTCCTTCAACCTTCATAAATAACTCATAATGAATGGAATGTCTTTTCATCCTTAGCTCTGTAAGAGTTACAGAGGGGTGTCGATCTTCACCCTTGGCTCTGTAAGAGTTACAGCGGGGTGTCGATCTTCATCCTTAGCTCTGTAAGAGTTACAGCGGGGTGTCGATCTTCATCCTTAGCTCTGTAAGAGTTACAGAGGGGTGTCGATCTTCATCCTAGGCTCTGTAAGAGTTACAGAGGGGTGTCGATCTTCATCCTAGGCTCTGTAAGAGTTACAGCGGGGTATCGATCTTCATCCTTAGCTCTGTAAGAGTTACAGAGGCCGATCGGTTTTCATACACCATGCTGTAAGCATTGCGGCACCGGGGGGCTGACCGGAGGGGCGAAAATGCCGCTCGTCTGTGGCACCATGCCGCCTGCTGCACAGGGCCCGCCACTATGGGCAGTCCCACTACATTTACGCCCCTTAAAAAAACACGCCCACCATGCGCACACGCATCCTGATACCGGCCGTACTGATGGCCGCCATGGCCTGCAACAACGCCCCGCAGCAGAGTGCCGAAACGGCCGAGCAGTTCTTAGCGGCCTACAACCTGAAGTACCAGGAGCTGCTGAAGGCCAGTGCCGAGGCCGAGTGGAAGGCCAACACCTACATAGTGGAGGGCGACACCGTGACCGAGAAGGAGGTGGAGCGTGCCAACAAGGCCATGGCCGACTACACGGGCAGCAAGGAGAACATTGACAAGGCCCGCAGATTTCTGGAAGATACCACCCTGGCCCCGCTGGTGAGGAAGCAGCTGCGCAGCGTGCTGTACAAGGCCGGAAGCAATCCTGCCACGGCCGGGGCACTGATTGACGAGAAGATAAAGGCCGAGAATGACCAGAACACCAAGCTGTTCTCGTACCGTTTTGTGGTGGGCAACGACACGGTGAGCGCCAACAAGATAGACAGTGTGATACAGCACAGTGCCGACCTGGATGAGCGCCTGCGCTACTGGGAGGCCAGCAAGGGTGTGGGCATTGGCCTGAAGGACGGTCTGGCGAACCTGCAGCGCCTGCGCAACGCCACGGTGAAGGAGCTGGGCTACAGCGACTACTTCAGCTACCAGGTGAGCGACTATGGCATGACCACGCCCGAGATGATGGACCTGTGCCATGGCATGATAAGCGATATATGGCCGCTGTATCGCGAGCTGCACACCTGGGCCCGCTACGAACTGGCCAAGAAGTACAAGAAGCCTGTGCCCGACATGCTGCCCGCCCACTGGCTGCCCAACCGCTGGGGCCAGGACTGGACCGCGCTGATAGAGGTGGAGGGCCTGGATGTGGACAAGGCCCTTGCCACCAAGGAGCCGAAGTGGATAGTGGAGCAGGGCGAGGAGTTTTACAAGAGCCTCGGGTTCAGTGCGCTGCCGGCCAGTTTTCATGAGAAGAGCAGCCTGTATCCCGCCCCGGCCGATGCCAAGTGGGCCAAGAACAACCACGCCAGCGCATGGCACATGGACAACGACAAGGACGTGCGCTCGCTGATGAGCATAGAGCCTAACACCCGCTGGTGGGGCACCACGCTGCACGAGCTGGGCCATATCTACTATTACATGGAATACTCGAACCCCGATGTGCCCATCATACTGCGCGAAGGGGCCAACCGCGGCTACCACGAGGCCATGGGCAGCCTGCTGGGCCTGGCCGCCATGCAGCAGCCGTTCCTCGAGAACCGCGGCCTGCTGGAGAAGGGCCTGAAGATCGATCAGACCCGCGCGCTGATGAAAGAGGCCCTCGAATATGCGGTGGTGATACCGTGGGGAGCCGGTGTGATGACCGGGTTTGAGCATGAGCTGTATGCCAACAACCTGCCCAAGGACCAGTACAACGCCAAGTGGTGGGAGCTGGCCCGCAAGTACCAGGGCATTGAGCCGCCCACCGCGCGGGGCGAGGAGTATTGCGATGCGGCATCGAAGACCCACATCAACAACGATGCGGCCCAGTACTACGACTACGCCATCTCGTACATCCTGCTGTTCCAGTTCCACGACCACATTGCCAAGAACATCCTGAAGCAGGACCCCCACGCCACCGACTACTGGGGCAACAAGGAGGTGGGCACCTTCCTGGCCAGCATCATGCGCCCCGGGGCCACTGTTGACTGGCGCGAGCACCTCAAGAACCACGTGGGCAGCGAGATGAGCGCCAAGCCCATGCTCGAGTACTTCGCCCCGCTCATGACGTGGCTGAAGGAGCAGAACAAGGGCCGCAAATACACCCTGCCCGAGACCATCTGACGCCCGGCAGCGGCCCCTCATACATCAACCCCCCTATCAGACCCAGCCTGTGCAGTTAGTCCGTTTCTCCTTGGCCGTGCTCGCCACCTGGCTGGTGTTTGTGATAGGCGGTGCGCTGTGGCACGAGGTGATCTTTGACCGCTGGTACGATGAGTGGGTGCACGAGATAGTGCGGCTCGAGATGCCCATCGGGTTCTTCCTGCTCACCCACGCCATGCGGGCCCTGGTGCTGGTGTATGTCTACACCATGCTCTACAAGGGCGGCAGCCCCATCATCAAGGGCCTCAAGTTCGGGTTCCTCATGGGCATGATCACCGGCCTGGTGGTCACGTCCTACTATGGCGATTTCAAGATATCGAGCCCCAGTTGGGCCCTCATGGAGTTTGCCTACAACATCATCCGTGGCCTGATGGCCGGGGCGCTCATATCGCTCATCATAGGCCGCAGGGAAACAGAGGCTGAGGCATGATGAGGCTGGGCACCACCCTCACGCTGCGCGCACTGCGCACCACCAGTGTGGGTTTCTATCTGGGCGATGAGGACGGCAACGAGCTGCTGCTGCCGTTCAAGTACGTGCCCAAGGACTTTGCCGTGGGGCAGGACATAGAGGTGTTCGTATATGCCGACAGCGAGGACCGTCCCATAGCCACCACCCTGAGGCCCAAGGCCCAGGTAGAGGAGTTTGCCCTTATGACCGTGAAAGACACCGGCCCGCACGGGGCCTACCTGGACTGGGGGCTCGAGAAGGACCTTTTCCTGCCCTTCGGTGAGCAGCGCGGCAGGCGCGAGGTGGGCGAGGAGGTGCTGGTATTTGTCTATAACGATGAAAGGACCGGCCTGCCTGTGGCGTCAGAAAGGCTCAATACCTTTTTGGTGAAGGATGACATAAGGGTGGTCTCGGGCGATATGGTTGACCTGCTCGTCACCGACCGCTCGGACCTTGGATATAATGTGATCGTGAACGACCTGTATCAGGGGCTCATGTATTTCAGCGATGTGCGCGAGCGGCTGCAGCGCGGCCATCGCATGAAGGGCAACGTGGCCCGTGTGCGGCCCGATGGCAAGCTCGACATCAGGCCCGGGGCCACCGGCCTGGCCGCCATGGACACGGCATCAGAGACCATCCTATCGGCCCTGCGCTCAAATGGCGGTCATCTGCCGCTGCACGACAACAGCGACCCAGAGCTGATAAGCCAGAAGCTGCACATGAGCAAGAAACTGTTCAAAAAGACCATCGGCAGCCTTTTCAGGAAAGAGCTGATCTGGCTCGATGAGGACGGCGTCCGCCTACGCTGAGCGCTCAGCCTCCACCAGTTGCCGCAGGGCGGCCTCCACTTTGGCAAAATCGGCCTCGCGCTGGGCGGTGGCCGCAGGTATGCTCACCACCGATGTGCCTATGTTGCGGTCCTGCCCAAAGGAGACTTTGCGCAACGTGGCGGCATTCAGCTCAAACCCTATGCACACGGCCAGGCAGCGGTGCGTCTCGCGGCCCATCTGCCGTGCCACGGCCCACACCAGGTAGCGCCTGCCACCATCATTGAATATCTGCGCAGCGGCCACCGGTCCTGCGGCACTGACTGTTGGGAACACGTCCCTGCGGCACCATTCGCCCACCGAACTGTTCAGGGCGGCCACACCGCGCACATCGCGGTTGCGGGCCAGGTGCAGCTCCTTGCCAAGGGTCACCTGTCCGGAACCCCTGTCGTGGTCGAACCGCTGGAAGAACAGCGTCTGCAGCCCGAAATGGCGCGGAAGCAGGTTGGTGAGGCGCACCGCAAACATCTCGGGCGAGCTGTTGTATGCGGCCATCAGGCCGAGCAAGGCATCGGGTCTGAACTCGCGCTCGCTGAACCACTGCTCTGCACCCGCCACAAGGCCCGCTGGCGGTATGAGCACCGCCCCCGCGAAATAGCTGGCGCGGCTGTTGTTGAGCACCTGGTCAAAACTGGTGGCGCGCGGCCATGGGGTGGTGAGCATGCGCTGACCGGCCAGTCCCAGATAGGCGTGCCCCAGCTCCTTGGCACACAGAAAGGCCTTCTGGTTCTCGGCCAGGCGGCTGTTTATAAGGAGTTTTTTCCCTTCGGGGATGAATACCGACCGCAGATGGCCTATCTCGGGCCGCGAGTCGAAGGGCACCTCGCGCACCACATAGCCGAACTGCGCTGTGAGAATGGCTGACAGGTGCGCGGAGGTGGTACCCGTGCCAGCAGGCAGCCCATATTGGCTGACAAACTGGGCCGCGCTGCGCTCAAGGTCCTCAAAGTGATTCTCGTGCAGCTCCTGATACGACCGTAGCGCTGCGAAATAGAAATGCTCGCCCGTCACATTGCTCGTGGCGGCCATGTGCGCCAACGCACTGATAAAGGCCGACACCTTGGCCGGGCTGTTGGCCACTATCTCAATGATCTTTCCCTTGTCAATCCCAAAAAGCTCAAGGGGGATCTCGGTGAGCAGCTCGCCCTCAAGGATATCGAGCACCGGGGCCAGGGTCTTGTCCACCTTCAGGCTCACCAGCTTGTCAAAACTCACGCCCAGCACCTCGGCCAGCTGCCCTATTTTCTCAGGCTTGGGGTATTTCTTGCCCTTCTCTATCTCGTTCACATACGAGACGGAAAGGCCCGTGCGGTCGGCCAGTTCGGTGAGCGAGAGGCTGGCCGCTGCACGCAATTGCCTCACCTTCAATCCGAAAATGAGTCGGATGCTCTCTTCCTTCAGTGCCATGGGTCGGGCTAAGGTAGGGCTGCCCATCGATATTCCGCAAAAAGATGATTTTCTCATGCAGCGAAAATTCGCTGATTGCGGTTTTTCGAAATATCTTTGCCGCCACATCAACCGCCACGCACATGGTCACCGCAACAGAAGCAATAGAAGGTGTAGAGATCACAGGCACATCAAAGGCCGGATACGGATCCATCCTCACACCGGACGCACTGCGCTTTGTGGCAGGGTTGCAGCGCAGGTTCAATGCCCGCAGGCTCGAACTGCTGGCCCGCAGGCAGGACCGTCAGCGCGAGATTGACGGGGGCAAGCTGCCCGACTTTCTGCCCGAGACCGCCCACATCCGCCAGAGCGAGTGGACCGTGGCCCCACTGCCGGCTGACATTCTGGACCGCAGGGTGGAGATAACCGGGCCCGTGGAGCGGAAAATGGTGATCAACGCCCTCAACTCGGGCGCCAAAGTGTTCATGGCCGATTTTGAGGACTCGAACTCGCCATGCTGGACCAACAACCTCGATGGGCAGATCAACCTGCGCGATGCCATCCGCAGAACCATCAGCTACACCAACGAGGCCGGCAGGGAATACCGTCTCAATGAGCAGACGGCCATCCTCTTCGTCAGGCCACGCGGCTGGCACCTGGTGGAAAAAGGGCTGCTGATCGATGGGGCACCGGCATCGGGCAGCCTGTTCGATTTCGGCCTCTATTTCTTCCATAACGCCCACGAACTGCTGGCCCGGGGCACTGCCCCGTACTTCTACTTGCCCAAGATGGAGAGCCACCTCGAGGCCCGCCTGTGGAACGATGTGTTTGTACATGCGCAGCAGGAACTCGGCATAGCACAGGGCACCATCAGGGCCACCGTGCTCATTGAGACCATCCTGGCCACATTCGAACTGCACGAGATCCTGTGGGAACTGCGCGACCACAGCGCTGGCCTCAACTGCGGGCGCTGGGACTACATCTTCTCGTTCATCAAGCGCCTGCGCAACCGCAGCGGGGCCGTGCTGCCCGACCGCGATCAGGTGACCATGGCCGTGCCCTTCATGGATGCATACTCGCGCCTGGTCATCCAGACCTGCCACCGCAGGAATGTGCATGCCATGGGCGGCATGGCGGCATTCATCCCCATTAAGAATGACCCTCAGGCCAATGAGGCGGCCATAGCCAAGGTGCGGGCCGACAAGGAGCGCGAGGCCCGCAACGGCCACGATGGCACATGGGTGGCACACCCGGGTCTGGTGAGCGTGGCCATGGAGGTGTTCAATGCCATCATGCCCACGCCCAATCAGATCCATGTGAAGCGCGAGGCAGATGTGATAATGGCCGATCAGCTGCTCGAAGTGCCCAAGGGCACCGTGACCGAGGCTGGGGTGCGCAAGAACATCAATGTGGCCATCCTATATATAGAGAGCTGGCTGCGCGGCAACGGGGCAGCGGCCATCTACAACCTGATGGAGGATGCCGCCACGGCCGAGATCAGCCGCACGCAGATATGGCAGTGGATCAACAACGGCACGGTCATGAACAACGGCACCCCCGTCACGCTCAGCCTGGTGCGCGACTGGATACCCCAGGAACTTGCCAAGATCAAGGTTTACGTTGGCGATGATGCCTATGCGAAAGGGCAGTTCCCATTGGCCACCAAGCTTTTCGACCGACTCATTTCCGCCAGGGAATTCGAGGAATTCCTCACACTCGGAGCCTACGATCACATCTGAACACGAACAACAAACCCCACCCTAATAACAGATCAACATGACAAGACAGGAGAGAATTGACTCGCTCATGGCCGACTGGGCCGCCAACCCGCGCTGGAACGGCATTGTGCGCCCCTATACCGCTGAGGAGGTGGTGAAGGTGAGCGGATCCGTACAGGTCGAATACACCTTGGCCAGAAACGGGGCTGAGCGCCTGTGGAAAAAACTCACCTCGCAGGATTGGGTGGCCGGACTTGGTGCGCTCACCGGCAATCAGGCCATTCAGGAGGTGCAGGCCGGGCTCGAGGCCATTTACCTGAGCGGATGGCAGGTGGCTGCCGATGCCAACCTGGCAGGCGAGATGTATCCCGATCAGAGCCTTTACCCCGCCAATTCGGTGCCTTCGGTGGTGAAGCGCATCAACAATGCACTGCTTCGCAGAGATCAGATCCAATGGCTCAACAACGAGGGCGACACCCATTGGATGGTGCCCATTGTGGCCGATGCCGAAGCAGGTTTCGGTGGCAATCTGAATGCCTTCGAACTGATGAAGGCCCTCATTGAGGCCGGGGCGGCAGGCGCACATTTCGAAGATCAGCTCAGCTCGGCCAAGAAATGCGGACACCTGGGTGGCAAGGTCCTGGTGCCCACACAGGAGGCGATCAACAAGCTGGTGGCCGCCCGCCTGGCTGCCGATGCCATGGGTGTGCCCACAGTGCTTGTGGCCCGCACCGATGCCGATGCGGCCAATCTGATCACCAGCGACATTGACCCCCGCGACCACAGCTTCATCACGGGCGACCGCACCTCAGAAGGCTTCTACTACGTGCGCAACGGCATAGAGCAGGGCATCGACCGCGGCCTTTCCTATGCACCCTACTCCGACCTTATCTGGATGGAGACCAGCAATCCCGACCTCGGCTATGCCCGCGAGTTTGCGCAGGCCATCCATGCCCGATTCCCGGGCAAGATGTTGGCTTACAACTGTTCGCCATCGTTCAACTGGGCCGCCCACCTCAGCCGCCCGCAGATGGAGACCTTCCGCGAAGACCTTGCCTCCATGGGCTACCGCTTCCAGTTCATCACCCTGGCCGGATTCCACGCTCTCAACACCAGCATGTTCGAACTGTCGCTGGCCTACAAGAGGAAAGGCATGGCCGGCTACTCCGAGCTGCAGGAACGCGAGTTCGCCCTCCAGAAGGAGGGTTTCAAAGCGGTGAAGCACCAGTCGTTTGTCGGCACCGGCTATTTCGATGCCGTTCAGAATGCCGTTCAGCAGGGCTCTGCTTCCACCACGGCCATGGCCGGTAGCACCGAAACGGAACAGTTCCATTGAGTTTCAACAGTTCCCCCAATCTGTCAGGGAAGGCCGCCTCGTGCGGCCTTTTCTTTTTCAGACTTCACAGGCTGATGGGGAAAGTTCAATTTCACTTCCAATGTTTGATGCGGGCGATTGACTGTTGGCAGGTCGAAGGGCAATAGGCTCATTCGATGCCGGTTCGCTGAGCACTTCAGATGACACAGGATACTGCTACAGATTTTCATCCATCCCTTTTTCATTCTATAGCATCCAATTTTACCCCATGAAAAAAACAGTCCTGATTACGGGCGGCAATGCCGGAATAGGTTTCGAGACCGCTCGGATGTTGGCTTCCAAAGGCTACGATGTGGTCATATCGGCACGCAGCGATGCCAAGGCTCAGGAGGCTTTGAAGGCGCTGGCTTCCGCAGGCCATCCTGCCATTGGGGCTATTGTGATGGAACTCAGTGACCCGGCATCGGTGCGCGCTGCGGCAGCCGATTTTACCGTGCGGTTCGGGCGATTGGATGTCCTGATCAACAATGCCGGGGGCTATTACAGCGACCTGGTGCTGAATTCAGCAGGGGTGGAAATGGTGTTGGCGGCCAACCATCTCGGCCCGTTCCTGCTCACACGGTCGCTTATGCCGCTGTTGCAGCTCAGCACCGATGCCCGTGTCATCAACGTGGCCAGCATTGCCCACAAGGACACGCGCACCTTCGACTTTGACGACATCAACTACCAGCGCCAGCGGTATACGGGTTGGGGTTCATATTCGCGGAGCAAATTCTGCAATATCCTCATGGCCCGCGAACTGGCCGCACGCTTCGGGTCGCAGGGCCTCATGGCGTTTAGCCTGCATCCGGGCGGGGTGCGCACCCAGATAGCCGAGAAGAACAGCAATTGGTTCACAGCTTTGGGATGGAGGATAGCCAAACCGTTCTTTATCACAGCCGAGCAGGGTGCCCTCACTTCGGTGCATCTGGCCAGTGCGCCCAGGGAGGAACTGCTGCCGCACAATGGCCAGTATTTCTATCGCAGCCGCAGGGTTAACAGCAACCGCCCCTCGCAGGACATGGCCTTGGCCGCACGCCTCTGGGACTGGAGCGAAAAAATGTGCCTGCTTACACAATAATCCGGACAACTTGCCGATAAGGCGGCCGTCAATATCTTCGTTCGCCATGAGAATACCCGCTATCCTGTTCGCAACGTGCCTGTTGGGCCCTGTTTCGGGCATTGCCCAGACCGCAGAGGAGACTAAGGTGAAGGTCCGTTTCGGTGAGATGCCGAAGGGCTCAATTACCCACGAGATCGGCATCAACAGCACATTCTTCATTGCCAATTTCATCTCGTTCAGTGGCAACATCCCCAATCTGGTAAGTCCGTATGCACTGCACTATAAGATGTGGGTGGGCAGGCACGGGCTGCGGGTGGGCCTTGGTGCCAATTTCCGCGAGCAGCACGATGATGCCACCGACAATTCGGGCGGTTTCACAAGCACCACCACCCAGGTCGATGCGCGCATAGGGTATGAGTTTCAGCTCCCACTGGCACGTAGATGGAACATGTATTTCGGGGCCGATCTCGTGTATCAGTATGCCCTTTCGAGCCAGAAGAACAATACCGGTTTTGCCACTGTAGAGACCAGTACTACGGGCAACACCCTTGGCGGTGGGCCGGTGCTGGGCATACAGTTCTTCATCAACGAACGCATCAGCCTCGGTACCGAGACCACGTGCTATTTCGAGAGCCAGAGCATAGTTGATGCCACCCGCTCTGACTTTCAGCCTACATTCGACTCAGAGCAGAGTTCATCCGACAAGTCGTTCAGTTTCATCCCGCCCACTTCCATTTTTGTGAACATTCGCTTCGCAAAGCAGAAATAAACTATCATTGTACTGACCATCAGCACTTTTCACCATGAGAAAGTTGATTCCCCTCGCAGCCATGGCCTTTGGCCTTGCATCGTGCCAGAAAGAGACAGCAAACCTGGGCGATTACGACCGCCCGGCCCTGCCGCAGGCGCGCTACAGCTACAACGTGGCCGATGAGATAACCAACATGGACATGCGCATGAACATGCTTGTCCCATCGTCAAATCAGATCACGGATGCCGGGTCCACCCTTGGGCGCGTGTTGTTCTACGACCCCAAACTGAGCCTGAACAACCGCACATCGTGCGGCAGCTGCCACCAGCAGGACAAAGGTTTTGCTGATGGGAAGCGCTTCGCTGAGGGTTTCCGTGCCGGGGCCACCAGGCGCAATTCGCCATCGGCCATCAACACCGCATTCTCAAACACCTATTTCTGGGACATGCGCGCAGAGGGGCTCGAGAACATGGTGATGCGCCCTGTTAAGGACCATGTCGAGATGGGCATGGACAACATGGATCAGCTCACCCAGAAATTGGCCATGTTCGATTACTACCCGGCCCTGTTTGAGGATGCTTTCGGCAGCCCTGAGATCACCCCTGAGCGCATCTCAATGGCGCTTGCACAGTTCCTGCGCAGCATGGTTTCGCACCGCAGTCGTTACGATCAGGGTCTGGCCAGCAATTTCAGCAACTTCACTGCCGAGGAGCAATTGGGCAAGGACCTCTTCTTCAGCTGGGACCGCACCCATTGCCAGAACTGCCATGGTGGGGTCAACTTCAGCGGCTGGGGTGGCGATGCGGCCAACATCGGCCTTGAGATGGAGTATGTCGATAAGGGCCTGAAGGAGATAACCGGTGTGGCATCAGACGAGGGTCGCTTCAAGGTGCCCAGCCTGCGCAACGTGGCCCTCACCGCTCCATACATGCACGATGGCCGTTTTGCCACGCTTGAGGAGGTGGTGAATCATTATGATCATGGTGCATTGGCCAATCCGTATCTTGATTACCGTATGGGAGGAAACGCCATCATTTTCGATGGCGGATTCAATGGTGGTGGTGTGATAGACCCCATACCCGGTGGTGGAAATGGAACCGTGGAGCCACGTAGACTTGATCTTACCGATGTGGAGAAGAGAGCCCTCGTTGCATTCCTTAAGACCTTGACAGACGAGGCCTTGGTGAACGACCCGCGCTACTCCGATCCGTTCCGTTGATCTACAGACCCTTCTTGCCGCACGGCCCCATGTACCTTTGGCGCATGGGGCCGCGCTTTTTCATAGCCACTGCACTGATGCTCGTTTCAACGTGGGCCATTGCCCAGGAACGGGTGCTTACAGCCGGTATCTCTTTCCGCCCCATTTTCCCGATGGGCATACTCAATACCGGGGCGCAGACCACCAGCGTCACCGATACGCTGGGTACTTTGCTCTATTCAAGCACCCTCACGCCCAAGTTCGGTTTCACGGCCGGTATGGTGGTGCGCTATGGTTTCACCAAGATGATATCGCTCGAAGCGGGTATCAATTATGTACAGCGCAAATACAGCCTCGACTTTGACCGCAATGGCCTTATCACGACCTCCGATTTCACCATTATCGGGTACGAGGTGCCTGTACAGGCCATGTTCTTTGTAAAGCTGGCCGAGCGCTTCTATATGGATGCCGGGGCAGGGCTCCAGCTCGATATCTTCCCGAGCGACATCTACACCAGCGATACGGCATTCCGCCACTACAGTGCGCGCAACTCCATCGTCAACGGGGGCGCCATTGCCAACCTGGGATGGGAATACCGCACCAAGAAGATCGGATTCTTTTACCTCGGGGCATCGTACCATGTGCCATTCACCGAGATATATACCAGCAAGGTGAGTGCGGTTGAGAACAACGTGGCGCTGCAATCGGGTTTCTTCGGCCTCAATGGCAGCTACCTCACCTTCGATGTGCGTTATTTCTTCCACGAGTTCCCTCTGCCCCAACGCAAGAAGGGCGGTGGCAAAAAGAAGCAGAGCAAGAAGGACCCTGAGAAAGCGGGTTCCGAAGATTGATGATCAACGCAGTGAATGACGCTGCTCTGCGATTATTGCAGCAGTGATCTCAAACCTGAGGCTCATTGACGGATTATTCCATTCAGCTCTGGCAATTGCCTCAGGTCGTGCGCCAGGGTGCGGCTGAATATCTCGGCCCCTTCGGCATTCATGTGCGAGGCGTTGTAATAGAGGTGTTTGTTTGAATTATCGCTGAGCGGATGGTCGCTGTAATCGATAAAAGTGATACCGTGCTTGCGGGCCAGGCGCCAATACAGGGCCATGATCTCGGCCCGTGTTGTAACGAAGCCCTGTCCCTCCTTTAGCTCAGGGGTGTATACAAAAATCACCTTGACACCCTCGTTTCTCATACGGCCCAGGTAGTCGTCAAATTCATGGGTGATGTTGCTGTCGAGCACCACCTTGTAGCCATCGGCCCAGTTGCCGCGCGCCTTTTCGAGGTCGCCCTGCCAAGGGCGCTCCTGCCCCATGAATCCGCGCTTGCGCTCTTCTTCGGGCCACGTTCCGCGCAGCATCCCGTTCAAGAGCACTTTCATCTGCTTCGGAAATCCGAAATAGCGCGTCAACGGAAGTTCGTAGTCCAACCTGTGGTATCCCTTGAGTTGTTTCATGCGCCTGACTGCGGCAGTATCGTGGAAGAACGGGAGGAACTGCTCGCCCCCATATAGTTCGCCCCGGTCAACAAGGGTCCACATGTCAACGGAATGGATGATGAGCTTCGGCTTGCCACAATAGCGGAACAACAGGTCGTTGCGCAATGTCTGCAGCTGGAAACTGTGGCCATCTACACCGAGGTTGTAGCAGGTGAGCCCAAGGCTGTCCTGCAGTATCTGCGGGTCCATGTGCACCCACGCCCGCGATGAGCCATGTACAACCATCTCGGCCTGTACTTTACCATCATACAGGTCGGCCCATACACCCACCTCACCCGTCCGGGCGCGCAGCATGGCTGTGTCGAGCATACGGTCTACCATGTGGAAAACGGCCCACAGCACCGCTGCAAATGCCGTGGCACGGATAGCGAAGTCCTTGAGTTCTTTACCCATCGGTCAGAACTGGAAATAGATGAATTCCTGCACCTTGCCGGAGCAGGTGGCAATGACCACGAGCAGAGCCAGGTACAGCATCCAGCGGAGGGGTCGTGGCCAACTCAGCCCTTCAAGCGGGTGCTGTTTCTCTCGCCCGATCCATTCAGCCATAACAAATACAACCACCAGCGGAACGAACCACACCTCGTACCAATAGATGAAGTTGTATGCCTCAAGCACCCACAGTTTGGGGTGCATGGGGAAGGTCATGCGGTGAATGAAGTGCCAGGCATCGGCCATGCTCTCGGCCCGGAAGAATATCCAGGCGAAACATGTGAGAGCAAACGTGAGGGCTATGTTGAGGAAGTCCTTTACCCCTGGAAAAAGGCGGCCTGGGGCCACATTGCCGGTGTTGTTCCGGTTCCAGCCCAGCAGCAGCAGGGGTATGAAATAGAGGGCATTGATAAGGCCCCACATCAGAAAGGTCCAGTTGGCCCCATGCCAGAAACCGCTCACCAGAAAGATGATGAACGTGTTGCGCACCGCACTCCACTTGCCGCCACGGCTGCCGCCCAGCGGTATGTACAGATAGTCACGGAACCAGGTGCTGAGCGATATGTGCCATCTGCGCCAGAACTCGGCCATATCGCGCGAGAAGTACGGGTAGGCGAAGTTGCGCATGAGGTTGAAACCGAACAGTTTCGACATGCCAACGGCCATGTCAGAATATCCTGAGAAATCGCCATAGATCTGGAATGCGAACAGCATGGCCGCAAAGGCCATGGTTCCGCCCTGAAAATAATCGGGCGAGTTGAAGATGTAGTTGGCGAATTCGGCACAGTTGTCGGCAATGACCGTCTTTTTGAACAGGCCCCACAGCAGTTGCCGCATGCCATCGGTGGCGAGCTGCAGATTGAATTCGCGTTTCCTGGCAAACTGAGGCAGCAGATTCGATGCCCGCTCAATGGGTCCGGCCACCAACTGCGGGAAAAAGCTCACAAACGCGAGAAAATCGACCACGTTGCGCGATGGCGTGAGGTGTCCGCGATACACATCGATGCTGTAGCTCAGGGTCTGAAATGTGTAGAAGCTTATGCCTACGGGCAAAATGATATCCAGACTCTCTGGCCTGATGGAATGGCCCATGAGCGTGAACGCCTCAGCAAAACTCTCAGCGAAGAAGTTGAAGTACTTGAAGAAACCCAGCAGGCCAAGATTGACCACGAGGCTGACTGCAAGTAGCACATTACGGTTTCTGGGAGCATCTGTGCGCGCGAGTCCTATCCCCACAAAATAATCGACCAGAGAGCTGAAGGCCAGCAGACTCAGGAAACGAGGGTCCCACCAGCCATAGAACACGTAGCTGGCAATAAGGATGAGGAGGTTCTGCGGCCTGGTTCCCCAACGGCCCAGGGCCCAATAAAGCCCGAATACAATGGGCAGGAATACAGCAAAATCGAGGGAATTGAAGACCATGGGCCGTATCGGTAGGGCGGTCAAATATAGAGTCAGGCCCTGCCGAACATTCTTAGCGCAATGGCCACATCAGAAGTAGGCAGGGCGCATGCCCCGTTCTGACATACGTAAATGAGTGACTGCGGAGATCCGGTGCGTCCTTCCAGCAGCGGGAGGCCGTTCTGCTCATCGCCTGCTGCAAGGATCAACGGGCCATTCGCACCCTGTTGCAACTGCCGTGCGATAGCCTTGTGGTCCGGCCCGGTCACCGCCACCTCGTACAAAGGTCCGGTGTGCAGCCGCAGCAGATCGGCCCAGTTGGCATACCACGGCCCGGCCTTGGGTAGGGCAGGGGCCATGTCGGCCACCATCTGCTTCGACCTCGCCACCCATTCCTGATTGCCGAAGTGCAACCCGAGTGTCAGCAGATTCCGCGCCATCACTGAGTTGGAGGCCGGTATCACATTGTCCTGGGTCTCCACAGTGGGGGCCACCAGGTCATCCGTGCCGATGCGTTGGGTGTAGCGCAGCATGGACGTTCCTTCCATGGCGAAGCGCTGCAACACCATACCGGTCATCTCCTGCGCCCTATGCAGCCACCGGGCCTCGAATGTGAGGCTGTACATGGATACGAGGGCCTCGATGGTGAGGGCGTGGTCGTCCAAGAACCCGGGCACCGTGCTATGGCCATTCTTGTAGGTGTGCCACAGGCTGCCATCGGGGCGGGTCTGGGTCAGGTATTCGGCAATACGGGTGGCCTGATCCAGAAAGCTCAGATCATTCAGGGCAATGGCGGCATCGCACAGCCCTTTGAGCATAAGTGCGTTCCACGATGTGAGCTGCTTGTCATCGGTGCCCGGCCGGGGCCTTTTCTCCCTTGCTGCGAGCAGGAGGCCGGTCACCTTTTCAATTCTAAGGGAGAATTCCTCAGGGGTGATGTTCAGAGATCGGGCAAATTCCTCATGGTCCGTGCGACCCAATAGAATGCTCCTGCCGTGCTCCCATAGGCCATCGCCACCTACCTTGAACCAACGTGCGGCCCATGCGGCATCTTCGCCCAGAGCGGCCTTGAACTGCTCTTCATCCCAAAGGTAAAAGAGCCCTTCTTCGCCCTCGCTGTCGGCATCAAGGGCCGAGTAACAGAAACCCTCTGGGGATGTCAGCTCGCGTTGCACAAATGCCACGGTCTGCCGCAGCACCCTTTCGTACAGTGCATCGGGCCTGTGCAGATGTGCTTCGGCATATAGGCTCAGCAGTTGGGCGTTATCGTACAGCATCTTCTCGAAATGCGGCACTTTCCAGAGCCCATCCACCGAGTAACGGGCAAAGCCGCCCCCGATCTGATCGTAGATACCACCCAACGCCATGCACCGGAGGGTCAGGTGCACATGATCGGTCAGTGCACTGTTCCCGAGCTGCCTGCCCAACCTGAGCAGGCACAGCATACTGGCAGGCATGGGGAATTTTGGTGCCCGGTTCAATCCTCCGTTCACCCGGTCGAAACGAGGGGCCCAGTCGGCCGCCATCTCATCCAATATCGAACTGCTCAGCACCTCATCGGCCACCCGAGGGGCAATCAAGGCATTGCTCTTCACCCCCGAAGTGAGCTTTTCGGCATAGGCCCTCACATCGTCTGGCGAGCGCTTCCATATTTCGGCCAGTTGGTCCAACAGGTTGATCCACCGCTCGCGAGGGAAGTAAGTGCCCCCATGAAACGGCCTGCCATCGGGCAGTGCGAAACAGTTGAGCGGCCACCCACCCTGCCCGGTCATCATCTGCACCGCCTCCATGTACAGCTGGTCCACATCGGGCCGCTCCTCGCGGTCCACCTTCACACACACAAAATGGTGATTCATGGCCTCGGCCACCTCGTGGTCCTCAAAGCTCTCGCGCTCCATCACGTGGCACCAGTGGCACGCACTGTAGCCAATGCTGATCAGCAACGGGCGGTTGGTTTCGTGCGCCAGCCTCAGCGCCTCGGGGCCCCAGGGCAGCCACTGCACAGGGTTGTGGGCATGCTGCAGCAGGTAGGGGCTGCTCTCGTTTATAAGTGCGTTGGGGGCGTGGTCGGACATGGGCAGGCAAAGATGCGGGCCGCACCATCTTCGTGCCGTGCAACCGGTAAGTCTGAGAGCCGTCCGATACCCGTTGGTGCTCCGCCACCCATTTGGTCTGGCCACGGGCAGCCGGACGCACACGCCCTGTGTGCTGGTAAAGGCAGTTGCAGGGCCTTTTTGGGGAATTGGTGAGGCTTCTTTGCCGCCCTATCATGGCGAAACGGAGGACTCGGTGCTAGGCTTCATCGACATGGTTGCCAGGGAAGGGATTGACCTCCATGAGGGCATTGCTGCAGTCATGAGGAAAGTGGATGCACTCTCTGTTGCCGACAATGCCGCCAAGGCCGCCATCGACATTGCACTTCACGATCTGCTGGGGCAAATGAAAGGCATGTCGATAGGGGAGATGCTCGATGTGCCTCAGCGGCCCGAACCTCCTTCCAGCATGACCATTGCACTGGGCGATCTGGCCGCCCTGCCACAGAAAATTGAAGAGGCCCGCGATTTCAAAGTGATAAAACTGAAGCTTGGTGGTGTGGATGACCTGCGGCTGCTGAGCGATGTGAAGGCTTTGACCGATAAGGCCATCTATGCCGATGCAAATCAGGCGTGGGCCGACCGTGGGCAGGCGCTCGAAATGGCGCAGGAGCTGCACCGATCGGGGTTTGCCATGCTCGAACAACCCATGCCCCGCACCTCGGCCATGGCCGACATGGAATGGCTCGCGGGCCGCAGCCCTTTGCCCATTTATGCCGATGAGGCCGTGAAACGGCTTACCGATCTCGAATGGGCGCGGCACTGTTTCCATGGCATCAACATCAAACTGATGAAATGTACCGGCCTTACTGAGGCCCGCGCCATGATAGGTCAGTGCCGGGAGCTTGGGCTCGGGGTCATGCTGGGCTGCATGACCGAAACGTCCTGTGCCTCCATGGCCATGGCGCACCTGGCCCCGTTGGCCGACCATGTGGATCTGGACGGGCCGTTTCTAATATCCAACAACCCGTTCATAGACCCTGTTTTGAACGATGGGAGGGTGATGCCCGGCCCAGGAAACGGAATAGGGTTGAGCATGCCTGAGGGCCGCGCTTGGCCCATTTAGCTTTGCCGCATGGCAGAAATAGGCACCGATGTGCAGCGGGCGGCCGACATCATCCGCAGGGGCGGACTGGTGGCCATTCCCACCGAGACGGTCTATGGCCTTGCGGCCGATGCACTGGACCCTGCGGCTGTGCTCAGGATATTTGAGGCGAAACAACGCCCGCACTTCGACCCGCTCATAGTCCATGTGGCCGATCTGGAGGCTGCTAAAGCACTGAGTAATGGCATGGACCCTCTTGCCCTCCGCCTTGCCGAGGCATTCTGGCCCGGCCCGCTCACGCTAGTTGTTCCCAAGGCCGCCCATGTGCCCGATGTGGTCACCTCTGGCCTCGACACCTTGGGTCTGCGTGTGCCGGCACATCCGCTTACCCTCGATCTTCTCAGACTCTGTGGCCGACCCTTGGCCGCACCGAGCGCCAATCCGTTCGGCTACGTAAGCCCTACCACGGCTGCGCATGTCAATACCCAACTGTCTGACCGGGTCGATTACATCCTGGACGGTGGGCCGACCACCGTAGGAATAGAAAGCACTATTGTCGGCTTTGAGGCCGATGGTCCGGTGATATACCGCCTGGGCGGGCTGGAGGTCGGGGCCATCGAGTCGGTGATCGGCCCTGTGCGGCTGGCCATCAACCAGAGCTCAGACCCAAAGGCACCAGGACAGTTGCTCAGCCATTACGCTCCGCGAATCCCGGTTCATATATTCGATGGTTCGGTACCGAAAGGTTGGGCGGAATCAGGGTTCGGACTTCTGACCCTCAACGCGGTCCCAATTGGTCTTCATCCAAAAGAGACAAGGTTCTTGTCTCGTGATGGAGACATGAATGAGGCTGCAAGCAACCTGTTTGCAGCGCTGCGCGAACTGGGCGACCTGCCATTGGCGGGCATCATGGCCGTACCGCTCCCGGAAATCGGGCTAGGGCCAGCCATGAACGACAGGTTGAAAAGGGCAGCCGGGAAAACGTGAGGCACTCAAGGGTGCATCACTTACACACCTGCTGTGCCGCGATCCCGGCCTTCTCGTTGCCCAGGCCCTCGGCCTTTTTAATGTCTTCGCAGCCCCCTGTCTTATCTCCGCTGCGGTACTTGGCCACCCCACGGTCAAAAAAGGCTGTTGAATATTCGGGGTCGAGTGCCACGGCATTGTCGTAGTCGGATATGGCCCCCTTGAAATCGCCTCCTTTCTCTTTGGTGATGCCGCGGTTGCGGTAGGCGCGAGAATGGCCCGGATCCATTTTCAGGGCCTTATCAAAATCGCTTATCGCTGCTTTCATATCGCCCATGCGTTCGTTGGCCACTGCACGGTCGCAATATGCATCTGCGCTCAAGGGGTCGAGTTCCATGGCTTTGGAGAAATCGGCCACCGCACCCTTGAAATCGTTTGCTGAACCTTTGCTGAGGCCGCGCAGATAGTAGGCCCGTGCATAATTCGGGTTCAGATTTATGGCCTTGTCGTAGTCTGCAAGGGCACCAGCGGCATCTTGGCTGCGTGTTTTTATCAGCCCACGGTTGAGGTATGCCATGGCATCGTTCGGGTCAAGAGCCAGCGCACGGTCTATGTCGGCCAGCGCAGCGGCATGGTCGTTCTTCTTTTCGTGCAGTGCCCCGCGGTTCAGGTAGGCCAGGGCTATCTTGGAGTTCAGTTCAATGCACTTTGACAGATCGGTCAGCGCCCCATCGAGGTCGCCTAGATACTCGCGCACCAACCCGCGGTCTATGTAGGCTGCGGCAAGATTCGGGTCCATCTCAATGGCCTTGTTCAGTGTGGCCAGCGCCCCGCGCATATCGCCCATCTGCATCTTGGCATTGCCCATCTCGTGGTAGTTGGCAGCAGTCTGGGCGTGCAGTAGAGTGGCAGAGCAGATCATCAGTGCCGCAAGTGATAGGAGTGTCCGCATGATGCAGGTATGTATGCTGTTACGGGTGCAAAGTAAGGTGTGAAGCCGCAATGCCAGATGACCTTATCGGTCTGCTACCATGGATCAGCGCCCCGCCTACCTTTGCGGCCCTTCAAAAAAAGAAGAGCCAAAGACCATCATGAAGACGCGCGGCCCCATTTCCCGTTTCATTGAGCACCATTACCTCCATTTCAACGCGGCCGCCCTGGTCGATGCGGCCAAGGGCTACGAGAAACACCTTGATGAGGGCGGCAAGATGATGGTGACCCTTGCTGGGGCCATGAGCACGGCAGAGCTGGGCCGCTCCTTCGCAGAGATGATCCGTCAAGGAAAGGTGGATATCATATCCTGCACCGGGGCCAACCTCGAGGAGGACCTGATGAACCTCGTGGCGCACGACCATTACAAACGTGTGCCCAACTACCGCGACCTGAGCCCGCAGGACGAATGGGCGCTGCTCGAGGACGGTTTCAACCGTGTCACTGATACCTGCATACCCGAGGAGGAGGCTTTCCGCAGGTTGCAGAAGCACATCTTCAAGGCGTGGAAGGCCGCCCAGGACAAAGGCGAACGCTATTTTCCCCATGAGTTCATGTATCGCATCCTGCTCTCGGGCGAGCTGGAGCAATACTATCAGATAGACCCCAAGGACAGCTGGATGCTGGCCGCTGCCCAGAAGGGCATTCCCATTGTGTGCCCCGGATGGGAGGATAGCACCATGGGCAACATCTTCGCCAGCTACTGCATCAAAGGCGAGCTGGTGAGCACCACTATGAAGAGCGGTATAGACTACATGGTGTGGCTCAGTCATTGGTACCGCAACAACTCAGCGGGCAAGGGAGTGGGCTTCTTCCAGATAGGGGGCGGCATTGCGGGCGATTTTCCCATCTGCGTGGTGCCCATGATGTATCAGGACCTCGAGTGGCACGATGTGCCATTCTGGAGCTACTTCTGCCAGATCAGCGACAGCACCACCAGCTATGGTTCGTATAGCGGTGCCGTGCCCAATGAGAAGATAACCTGGGGCAAGCTCGACATCGACACCCCTAAGTTCATCGTGGAGAGTGATGCCACCATCTGTGCCCCGCTCATTTTTGCGTGGGTGCTTGGGTGGTGATCTTTCATTTGTAAATAGCGCCTTCCTTTCGTCTGTCCTATCAGTTCGGGACAGCGGATTGACCATGTCGGTTTCGACCTTTCACGTCCTGAAGGTTCAGAGACACACTGCTCATTGGCCCATCATCACGGGCCTACCTTCGCGGCATGGACGGGATGGGCATCAGTTACCGCTTTACTTATAGCGCGGCACACACGCATTACCTTGATATAGAGACCACAGTGACAGGCATCAAAGGGCCTGTGCTGCATCTGCAACTGCCTGCCTGGCGCCCCGGCAGGTACGTGCTGCAGAATTTTGCCAAGAACATTCAGAAGTGGCAGGCCCTTGCCCCCGATGGAACTATCCTGCCCCATCGCAAACTGACCAAGGACCTGTGGGAGGTGCAGACCATGGGTCATGGCACCGTGGCAGTGCGAACGAACTACCACGCTGCCGAACTGAACGCGGGCAGTACCTACCTGAGTGCCGAGCAGATGTATGTGAACCCCATAACCTGCTGCCTCTATATGCCGGGAATGGAGCACCTGTCCTGCACCGTGCAGCTGGATATACCTGATAACTGGCAGGTGGCCTGTGCACTGCCCATGCAGGGCCTCGTGATGCAGGCCGAGAGCTATCACCGGTTGGCCGATAGCCCTTGGATAGCGGGGCTGAGGCTGCAATGCCACACCTACACCGTGGGCGGCACACAGTTCCATATCTGGTTCAGGGGAGAGTTCAAGCCCGACTGGCCACGCATCGAAGCCGATTTTGAGCGTTTCACCCGGCAGCAGTTAAATCTGTTCGGTTCGTTCCCATTTACCCACTACCACTTCCTGATACATGTTCGCACCGAAAAAGCGTACCACGGTGTTGAGCATCAGGACAGCACGGTGATAACCCTAGGCCCCAGCTACGACCTGCTTAAGGAGGCCATGTACCCCGAACTTTTGGGGATTAGCAGCCACGAGCTTTTCCATGCCTGGAATATCAAGAGCATCAGGCCCGTGGAGATGCTGCCGTACGATTACAGCAAGGAGAACTACTCGCCTTTGGGCTATGTGGCCGAAGGGGTGACCACCTACTATGGCGACCTGATGCTTTACAGGGGCGGCTGTTTCACCGATTTCGATTTCTTCCGTACGCTGCACGACCTGATGATGAAGCACTTCCATAACTACGGACGCTTCAACCAAAGTGTGGCCGAGGCCAGTTGGGACACATGGCTCGATGGCTATGAGAAAGGTGTGCCCGACCGCAAGGTGAGCATTTACACCGAAGGCGCCCTCATAGCCCTTATGGCCGACCTGTACATAAGGCGCGCCACCGCCAATGCACGCAGCATGGACACCGTATTGCGCAATCTGTATGAGCAGTACGGTGCCACCGGACGCGGCTACACCGAGGCCGACTATCTGCGCCTGCTGACCGAGGCGGCCGGTGAGGACATGACCTGGCTGATGAAAGACTACTACCATGGCACTACCGATATCGAGCCGCTGCTCACCGAGTTGCTGGCCTACGTGGGTGTGGAGATGCGCAAGACCCGCAGCCGGATGTATTTCGAGAACCGGTTCGGGTTTAAGGTGTCGTACATCAACAACCGCGCTGCCAAGATCACCGATGTGGCCCCGGGCAGTATTGCCGACCGCGCCTGCCTGAAAGTGGACGATGAGATTTCGGCCATTAACGGCATACGCGTAGCGGGCAACCTGAAGGAGTGGTGCAAGTATTTTCAGGAAGAGACCGTTACCCTTACAGTAAGCAGTGCCGCTGCGGCACGCGAGGTGCAGCTCAGGCCCGGTACCGAGCGGTATTACCTCACTTATTGGCCGCACCACCAGCCCAAGGCCACACCCGAGCAGATGGAGAATTACCGCGCCTGGGGTGGTCGCGACCACGCCTATGCCCGTAAGTCTGCTACGCCAGCCACTGCCTGACCAGCAGCACCGCCCCGGCCGCCAGCAGCAGCCAGCCGCACAGCCTCATGAACTGGCGCATGGTACGGGCCCCGAACCGGCCGTGCCAATGTCGCATGGCGGCCAACATCAGCACAAACCATAGGTAAACGCCTGCACTCACGGCCACAGGGAACAGCCATCGGTGCCATCCGGCCATGGTGCCAGCCACGGCATGCACAGCTGCCACGGCCCCGCTCCATGTGAGCAGCAGGGTGGGGTTGAGTGCCGATACCGCAAAACCGGCCAGGAACGGGCCTCCGAAAGCGCTGTTGTCACTCACCTTTACCATATCATGCTCTATTTCTTTTCGGGTGATGATGAACACAAGGCCCAGCCCCATGAGCACCAATGCACCCACCCAGCGTGTGAACACATCGAGTACCGGGTAGGCGAGTAGCAGACGCTCCATGCCCAGCACTGCCAGCAGGCAATAGATGCCCTCGGCCAGGGTGCCGCCCAATGCCACAGCCCTTGCGGCCCTGAACTGGCCCAACATGCCTTTGCGAAGCACCATGAAGGCGATGGGCCCAGCCAACGGCACCGACCCGATGAATCCGAGCACAAAGCCCAGGAGCGCACTCAGCATGCTGCAAAGGAATCGGGCCGGACGCATTCATGCGTTGACATGTGTCTATTGATCGGACATTTGCGCAGATAAAATGAGATGGGTGCCGAAAGACTGATAGCCGAATTGGGCCTGCTGCCACACCCCGAGGGCGGAATGGTCGTGGAAAAAGATGCTGGCAATAAGGTTTTGGCGAGGCGGAAATTGCCCATCTTTGATATTGTGAAGGACTGAAAGCCCGAACGCAACCCAATGATGCGAAATGAACATGAGAACCATGGCTACTGGTGGGCTGGCCCTTCGACAAGGCTCAGGACAGGCACCCACCGAATAACAGGCACGAGGGAAGACCCTGCGCGCCAGCACTCCCGCCAGCTTGGCGCGGGCGGGGAGGATGCCAAAGGCAGAGGCATTCTCACTCGCGAGACGCGAGCGAAGGGGGGTGCCGCTACCGACCGTGCTGGCAACAGCTATTTCTATAGCTATGGTTGGACCTATATGCACCGGATAACCAATGGCCGGCTTGTGGCCGAGGCCTTGCCTACGGGGTACAAAGAGACCAACCTTCAGACCGATAACGAAGGGCGCATGTGGCTATTTGTGGATGGCCATTGGAACATGTACGAGCCTCTGCTATACCGCGTAAGTGGTGGGGTGGCCGCTGAGGAATTTGACCTGACCGAGACCATGGACGGAAACATCTGGATCTATGACCTGGCCTTTGACCGCAACAACAATGCGTGGGTGGCTACGAACAAGGGTGTGGTGGTGTATAATGGGGAGGGGGTGAGGTTTTAGAAATGGAAAAAGTATGAGAAGAACATTGACAATATTATATGCCACGGTAGGATTAACATCCATTGCTATGGCACAGAGTGATAGTCGGGAATCTACGTCCGAGGAGTCGCTGAAGAATGATATAAAGGATAGTTTTGCACCGCCAACGAGCCCTAATGATTCAACCAATAATGGCAATCAAATTATTGATCGGATCAGTATCGAATACGAAACAGATACAACTACGAACGGCAGGCCCATCCGGAATGACAATGGGGATATCATTGGGCAATACGTTTACGTTAATGATATAGATAATGGAACAAGCAAGGTAATAGTTAGCATCAATGGCAGCGAATTTGAAGCCTCGCCAGGAGGAACAGTCATTTTATCAAAGGACAACAAACATGTCATAATACACAGTGCAAGTTCTCGATCAGCCTCTATCAACTATTTCACAATAACAGGCGAACATAAATTCGATGTGTATAAATCTATTGCTCCATTGCTCCCTCTTCCACCCAGACCGGCATCTACTGAAGATGGTATGCTCATTTTTTTCGCCAGTGATCAAAAGTCAAATGGCATGAAATTAATGGTATTAAATTCAACTGGGAAGATAGAAAATGAAATTACCATGCCATCCTTTCTGAACAAAGGGCTCAACGCTTCCCCAAGAGGACACTATGTTTTGATCTCAGGATCTAATGGTATTGATTCAGGTAAACAATATGTATATAATAATTTACATGATCAGTTATTCGAATTAGATAACTCGAAAATTGGGCTCAAGTTACATGTGGATGATGACAAATTGTTTCGCATTGACTTAAGGAAAGGGCAATGGGAATTGATGAATTTGAAAGACAATAAATTGGATGCTCTTGCAAATGGAAGGTGCCCTGAGGCAAATAAAATTTATAGTGATGGCGGTTACCGTTATGCTCATTTCATCCAAGAGTTGAACGAAATTGTAATATCATCCATGAACGGAGAGCATCCGGGTACTATCAATATTATAGGACTGAACCTTAGCACGGGCAAATCATGGACTCAAAGCAAAGATCTCCCGCCCGGTTGTGAGTTCTTTATTATACAATCATCTATTGTTGTAAAGAATGAAATAAGATGTTACAATGGTCGTCAGGTTCTTAAAATACGGATCCTGCCATGAAATTGCTTACAAATGGCACAAGGTGTGTCTTTATCATCCTATCAATACTGATCAGTTCTTTGAACAAATCGGTTTATAGTCAAACAAACCCAACATTCCGCGTATTTCCGATCCAAGGGATTGGTCTTAGAGTTGAAATTGATGGATCCAACACCGAGTATGTAGACATATTCGAAGTTTCATACAAGGCGAGTTATCAAAATGAGAATGAATACTCCTCGCCTATTCTGGTCCAAAACACGCTTTCTGTAGTAGAGTACACATTCCCTATAGCTGAGTTTGTGACAACTACCTTATACGACATCAAAGTGAGGTACAATTATGGGGCAGCCTCGTATTTCACTGTCAAGAAGAGTTCTTTTAAACAGATGCTCCCAGTAACTGGGGACATTTTTCACGGATTTAATCAAGTTATCAGTCCTTTGAACACACCTGATGTGAGATATCTCCATGAAGGCCTTGACATAAAGGGGGATGGAATGCAGATAGTAGCCCCCCGCTCGCACGAGTGTTCCGTAGGATCACTCGTGCGGAACATGACACGCGAAGTCTGTGACTTCGCAATATAGCCAAACCGCTCACTACCTTGGCCTGTCAAAAGCCTTTGTAAGCTTCCCCAAAAAGCGGACAGTGTGAAAATGGAGGATAAGTTCACCAACAAGCTGTGAAGCTGCTTGAGCTGAACTCCGGTAACATGTGTCTATTGATCGGACATTTGCGCAGATAAAATGAGATGGGTGCCGAAAGACTGATAGCCGAATTGGGCTTGCTGCCACACCCCGAGGGCGGCCACTACCGCGAAGCGTACCGCGCCACGCAGCAGGTGCTCACACCGCACGGCCCACGGAGTGCGTCAACCGCCATTTATTTTTTGTTGGCCCAAGGGCAGGTGTCGAGGCTGCACCGCATCAAGAGCGATGAACTGTGGCACCACTACGCAGGGGGCACCCTGCACATACACGACCTGAGCCCAGATGGGGCATACACCTTGCACCGACTGGGCACCGATGTGGCCCGTGGTGAACGCTTGCAGGTGTGCATTCCGGCCGGGCATTGGTTCGGGGCTGCTCCGGCCCCCGATGCGGAGTTCGTCCTGTCAGGATGTACCGTGGCACCGGGTTTTGAATTCGATGATCTTGAATTTGCCGACCGCGATGCCATCATGGCGCTCTATCCAACGAGTGTACAATGGGGCCTTTTCTGAAGGTAACGGCTTCGGTCATGGCCATGCTGCTCATGCACATGGCGCCACCTGCTTATGCTCAGGAACCTGAGACGGTGTCCAATTCGTTGGCCGCACATTACAAGGGCACCTTCCCTGCTTTGAGCTATGTGTATGTCAACGACACACAGACCCATGACTATTCGGGCAACTGGGACCTGGATGCCGATGGCGTGCCTGACCGCATCTGCTTCATCGGCACGGGAGGGGCGCACCTTTATTATTATCTGCATGTCACTTTGAGTTCAGACAACAGTCCTCTTGATTTCCCCTTCATCCAGACCGATGCACCGGTGCTGGTGCCCATCGACACACTGTTCTCGGGCTATGCTCCCATAGGCTTCAGCGTCACCCAACCTAAGGATGGGCCGCCACAAGTTGTGGTGCGGCTGGATCAGAGCACTCGGGCCGCTAACCGCAGGCAGTTGCAGCGTCTGAAGCTGGATTCAGAAAAGATAGCGGTGAGTTTCCTGAACGGAAAAGCCCGATTTGCGGGGCTATGAACCGCCTTCGGTCGCTATACGGTCTGTGGTGGCCTTGCGTATGCGTGCCGCATCGGCCGGGGTAGGGCTCTGTATCCAATCGGCAGCGTATGATCGCATAAGGCCCATTTTGCGCGTCTCTGCCACGGAGGCCTTTCCGTCCATATAGCGGGCAAGGGCCTTGGCCGCGGGCATTTTCCGGTCCTGCAAAAGGAGCAGGGCAGCATTGGCCCCTGCCTTTACTGCAATGGGTACGCCTCCGCCCAGTTCGGCCCAGTGACCACCCAATACGAGACCTTTGACAGGGGTGCGGTAATGGGCCACCTTGGCCTGCATGTTCTCGCGGCCGGGCCGTGCACCCATCATGGTGCCGCCCCGGTTGCCGGTGTAGCGCCAGTGGGTGATGGGCGTGGCCACATCGATGTACACGATATGGTCAGAGAGTCCGGGTGCCAAGACCGCTTCAACCCGCTTTATAAGTGTCTGGGCGCACTGCATTTTAAGGGCCTCGTATGCCTCATTCCTCACAGGATTGCCATCGGCATCGGCATCGGTGGCCCAATTGCGGTGGTGGCCCATCTCGGCTGGGATATACAGCGTGAGTGTGCCCATGCCATCGGGTGCCATGCTGGGGTCGCGGAAGGAGGGCGCCAATATGGTGATGCCGCTCAGGCCAGGGTCACCGCTGTTCTGTTGCGAGCGGGGCACCGCATCGCTGCTCACATAAACCATCTCCTCACCGAAACCGAAGTGCGACACCGGCACATCGAGTGCCAGGGAGACGGTGAGCGATGATGGGTACAGTTTCGCACCTTTCAGGGCATTCAACATTTTGGCGGGCACCGTTCCGGCCGGAAGGAGGCGCTCGTAGAGCATCTCAACATCGCAGGCTGCCACCACCTGTCGGCAGTTGATGGTGAGTGTGTTTCCACGGTGCTCGAACGTGACACCGCTGACAGAGCCGTTGCTCACATCCACACGCGTGACACGGCATTTGAAATGCACCTCGCCACCGGTAGACCGCACCACGTGGGTCAGCCATTCGGGCATCACCTGGCTGCCTCCTTCGGGCGGACATTGATAATCTTTGAAATAGGCCCAGCCGATGGGGACGAGGCAGGCCAGGATATCCATCTCGGATGCGAACACCCTGCGGAGCTTCGGGTCGGTGAAGAACTTCTTGAGGCCGCGCTCCACACCTTCCTCACCGTTGTAGCTGATGTACGGTATGAACGGAAGGGCGAAACGGAGTTTCTTGCTCAATTGAATAACCCGCTCAAAGGCCGACATGCTCTCTTCACTTCGGAAGAATGAGCCCAATCCCTCAAATGATTTCCCCAGCTTGTAGGCGGCCCTGAAGAACCGCTCAATACCCTCTTTATCGTGTGGGAAGTCGCGGATGAACTGCTGCTTCAGGTCATCGGGGCGGTCAGTGAGGAGGTAGTCGAACGAATCGCCTTTGTACCTTTTTATCAGTTGCTGGGTGCGTGGCCGCGGGTGATCCTCGCCTATCAGGTCGAATACGCGCGTCACCATGCCATTGGGCCCCAATTGGTTGAGCCAATGGATAGACGAGTCGAAGCGGAAATCCTTTCTGCGGAATCCTGCCAGATAGCCGCCCGGCCGCGCATCCGACTCGAGTACGCACACTTTGAGGCCGCTGAGGCAGAGCAGTGCCGCTGAGGTAAGACCACCTATTCCAGCCCCTATCACAGCCACATCGTAGTCGCCCTGCGGCAGGGTGCGTGCATTCTCCATCAAACTGATCTGGTCTTTATTCCATCAACGCTTAAAAGGTCGGTCTTTGCCGTTCCATCATTCACCCAAGAAACTGAGATATGACCATGGGGTAATGGCACAGTTCAAGCGCCCGCACCTTACTGCCAATGTCCTCTGGTGTATCCGTTGCCGCTACGGGGCAGCGGGCCTGAAAGATGATGCGCCCGCGGTCGTATTCGGCACTCACAAGGTGTATGCTGATGCCGGTCTCAGTCTCGCCTGTATCCTTCACGGCCCTGTGCACATGCATGCCGTACATGCCTTTGCCTCCGAACCTGGGCAGCAGGGCAGGATGTATGTTCAGCATGGCCCCATCAAAGGCCTGGACCAGATGGAGCGGCATGAGCCACAGGAACCCGGCCAGTACCACCAGATTCACCCCGGCATCCATCAACGTCTGTAGCACTTTCTTCGGGTCGGTCAGTTCGTTGCGGTCAAATACCGTCACCGGCACGCCCAATGCCTCAGCACGTTTTATCACACCTGCGTCCGGCCTGTTTGTGAGCAGCAGAGTCACCGAGTGCACGCCTTCTTTTTGAAGGTGCCTGATGATTGCCTCGGCATTGGTACCCTCGCCCGATGCAAAGATGGCAACACGCGCCATGGGCTGTCAGTGGCTGTCTTTTTTGCAGCAGGCGTGCAGTTTGTCGTAAGCCTTGGGGTCGGCAGGGCTGTCATCGGCATCGTAGCCCAGGGCGTTCACAGCCTTCCTCACACCCACGGCATCGGTCTTCTTGGGGTTGATGGCCACGGTCAACAGCTTGGTCTCTACATCAAGGCTGGCATATTTCACCCCTTTGGTAAAGGCCATGCCTTCTTCAATGGTCTTCTTGCACATGTCGCACACTGCCGATGTACGGATGCGCAGTGTGTCGGTCTGGGCCTGGGCACCTATCCCGAAGGCCACGAGTACGATGGTTAGGAAGGTCAGTCGCATGATGTGCGTATGAACAAGACCGCAGCGGCAAAGTTCGGGCCTTATGACCCAATGCCGAACTTCGCCCGCATGGATTTCAAAGGAACAGAGCATTACATAGCCAGCACCGAACTGCAGGTGGCGGTCAATGCGGCCATACATCTGCAGCGCCCCCTGCTGGTAAAAGGCGAACCCGGCACAGGCAAGACGCTGCTGGCACACGAAATAGCCAAGGCGCTGGGCAAACGCCTGATCACCTGGCACATCAAGAGCACCACCAAGGCCGTGCAGGGGCTGTATGAGTACGATGCCATAAGCCGCCTGCGCGACAGCCAATTGGGCAGTGAGCGGGTGCACGACATCGGCAACTACATCATAAAGGGCAAGCTATGGGAGGCATTTGACAGTGCCGAACAGGTTGTGCTGCTGATTGATGAGATCGATAAGGCCGATATTGAATTCCCCAACGACCTGCTGCTCGAACTGGACAAGATGGAGTTCTGGTGCCACGAGCTGCAGCGCACCATTGTGGCGCGGCACAGGCCCATTGTCATCATCACATCGAACAACGAGAAAGAACTTCCCGATGCCTTCTTGCGCAGGTGCCTGTTCCATTTCATCCGGTTCCCAGATCAGGATCAGATGCGGCAGATTGTGGATGTGCATCATCCCAACCTGAAACAGGAACTGATAGACAGGGCCCTGGGCACCTTTTACCGCATCAGGCAGATGCAGGGCATCAAGAAACGGCCGGCCACCAGCGAACTGATAGACTGGGTGAACCTGCTACTGCGCGATGAGGCACTCGGCCTTGCCACCGATGGTACCGACCCCGGCAAAGTGCCGCATCTGGGCACACTGATCAAGAACGAACAGGATCTGCTGGTCATAGAGCGGAACCTGCGCTGATCTGACCTGCAAACCACTGAGACCTACCCCATGAGCGCACACCCCCACCGCCTCGAAGACCTGATGACCCAGGAGAGTGAGCAGCTGCACAAGCTGCACAACATAGTGACGCGCACCATGGACGAGGAGAAGCTCATACTGGACAACCTCCTCAACCCGCCCAGCGAGGCCCTGAGCCGCGGACAGGCCATATCGGATAAGGTGGCGCGATTCGGGGGCAGTTGGGCGTTCATCATCTCGTTCATGCTGCTGCTGGTGGTATGGATCATTTACAACTCTGTGGCTGCAAAGAAGGCATTCGACCCATTCCCGTTCATACTCATGAACCTTGTGCTGTCGTGCATCGCTGCGTTGCAGGCACCCATCATCATGATGAGTCAGAACAGGCAGGAGGAGAAGGACCGCCAACGGGCCCAGAACGATTACATGATAAACCTGAAGGCCGAGCTGGAGATACGCAGCCTGCACCAGAAGATGGATCTGCTGCTCGAGGAGCAGATGAAGACCCTCTACGACATACAGGGGCAGCAGCTTGCCATGCTCCGCGACCTGCAGGAAAAATTGAATGCCAGCGGTAAGGCCTGATCAGCGCACCACCGATATGGCAAGGGTCACGGCCCCATCGAGGCTCAGGAAGTAGATGCCGGGCGCAAGGCGCGACACATCGGCAGTGGCGGTGAGGGCCGGTGCCGACCATTGCCGCACCACCGTGCGGCCTTCAAGATCCGTAACGGTCAGTTGGCTGAAGGGCCTGCCATAGGCCACCGTCATGCTGCCCGATGCTGGCAGGGGCCAAACCCGCAATGCCTCGGCAGGTGCCGCCTCGGCCACGCTGTTGGCGCAGTCCTCCTGGGCCAGCTCGGCCAGTACGCTGGCCCTGCGCTCGCTGATGAACGGTTTGAGGCCGATGACCGTGCCACCCGCTGGCCCTCCTGAAATGATGTCGCTATCGATGTTCTGGATGAACTGCTCGTAGGTGTACATCTTATTGGGGTCGGCCTGTATGTGCGGGTCGAGCACCGCGCGGAGGCTGTCAATCTTGGCATCGAGCACCTCATTGCTGAATGCATCCACCATCTGGCAATAGCGGTCGATGTACGATTGGCGCATCCAGGCATCGGCCAGCATGCGGTCGTACAGCGGCCGGTTGGTGGTGGGCGAGCTGATGTGGAATATGCTCAGCCCCTTCATCTGCGTGGCACTCATTCCCATGGTGAAGGTGCCGAACGCCTCGTTCACATCCCAGTTTATCCAATGCCAGCGCAGGTCGGTGCTGTCGTGGTATATATAGTAGTTGTGGCCCGACCCGAGATACGAGTCGAGGTTCGAGAACAGGTTGTAACCCACCCACGACCCGAACACACTCGGCAGGTCCCAAACCGCATTCATGGTGGTGCCGAAGTCGTTGTCGGTCGTGTTGTTTATGTCGCTGATCAGGGCTATCAGGTCGCTCCAATCGTTCTCGGTCTCGTTGGTCTCCTTCTCATACTTGGTCATATAGTTTGAGGCCTGGTCACCGCTCCAGCGCAGGTCACCGTTGGGGTCGCCCTTGTAGAGGTTGCCATCGTTGTCAGCGGCCCATCGGCTCAGAAAATCCTTGTTCACCTCTTCGACCAGCGTGTAGAACCCCCACAGCTGACCGTTCATATACACATTGGCATAGGTGCAGCGCGGGGCGGGTATGTCGTGCGCTATCAGAAAATCGAGGCACAGTTTCTCGCGCATCATGGTGGGGTCCTTGAAACCGTTGTTGAGGTTGAACTTCTTCAGCCCATCGTGCGTCTGTCCACTCACGTATTCATTCATATCAATCTTGAGGCTCTTCTTCTGACTCGGGTTGTTGAACGAGCTGTTGCCCTTCATCTTCACACCCACCGAGTCATACGCCACCCCGTCTATGGTCATGCCGCATAGGGTGTACACATCGTTCTGATAGGCCGTGAGCAGGTCCTGATAGAAGGTGCTGCTGCTGAAGGTGAGTTGCACCTCGTGCACGGCTGCCGAAGAGAAGAGCGCATCGCCATCGGTGTTCTGGGCCATGGTGTGGCAGGCCATTCCGATGCAAAGGGTGGTGGTGATGTGTCTCATGGGGTGGAATCTTTCACGAAGTAACGCACCGATGTCCCCTCGGTGTTGCGCTCTGTCCAGAAGTCACACAATTGAGTCGGGATGTTGAAAGCGTGCCGGGGCGGAAGGCGGTGCACTGACCATGCTCCTGCATAGCGCGAAGGGAATCGGGTCACCGCAGGCCATTCCGAGCTTTACCGTCATGCGTCAGACATAATTAACTAAATTGGAAATTTCGGAAGTGCCACCCTACAGGTGTAGAATACCCCTTCCACTTTCGAAAGTAGTAGCCTACAGGTGTAGAATACCCTTTCCACTTTCGGAAGTACTACCTTACAGGTGTAGAATACCCCTTCCACTTTCGGAAGTAGTAGCCTACAGGTGTAGAATACCCTTTCCACTTTCGGAAGTACTACCCTACAGGTGTAGAATACCCCTTCCACTTTCGGAAGTAGTAGCCTACAGGTGTAGAATACCCCTTCCACTTTCGGAAGTACTACCCTACAGACCTAGAGATACCTCTTCCACTTTCGGAAGGGCCACCTCGAAAGTCCGGAATGCACCTTCCACTTTCGGAAGTACTACCCAGAACGTTCGGAATGCACCTTCCACTTTTGGAAGTGCCACCCCGAACACCCGGAGATACCCCTTCCACTTTCGGAAGTCCTACCCAGAACGTTCGGAATGCACCTTTCACTTTCGGAAGTACTACCCCGAACACCCGGAGATACCCCTTCCACTTTCGGAAGTACTACCCAGAACGTTCGGAATGCACCTTCCATTTTCGGAAGTGCCATCCCGAACACCTAGAGATACCCCTTGCACTTTTGAAAGTGCCACCCCGAACACCCGGAGATACCCCTTCCACTTTCCGAAGTACTGCCCAGAACGTTCGGAATGCACCTTCCACTTTTGGAAATGCTAACGGCCGCTCAGCCTGTGCGGGCTTCTATACGCTCCATCCGGTCGGGCCATGAGAGGCAGACCATGCGGCCATTGGCTTCAATTCAACGGCTCATGCCACGGTCAGGGGCTATCAGACAGGCCAAGGCATGATGTGGTAAAATGCGCTGCGCGAAACAGCCAGCTTGGGAGGGTGATCTATCCCACCTCCTCGAAGGCAAGCGCCTTTTCATCATCAAAAACACCTTCCCAGCGGGCTATGACGCAGCTGGCCAGCGTGTTGCCTATCACATTCACCGATGTGCGGGCCATGTCCATCAGCTCGTCAATACCATAAATGGCCATGATGGGCCACAGGGGCAGGCCAAAGGTCTCGGCCGTGGCGATAAGAATGACCAACGATGCCCTTGGCACAGCCGCCACGCCCTTGCTGGTGAGCATGAGGGTGAGGCCCATGACCACCTGCTGCCCGATGCTCATGTCTATGCCTGCGGCCTGCGCCACAAACACCGATGCGAGCGAGAGGTAGAGCGTGGTGCCATCGAGGTTGAACGTATAACCCGTGGGTATGACAAAACTGACCACCCTGCGCGGCACCCCGAAACGCTCCATGTTCTCGAGCGCGATGGGCAGGGCCGAGTCGCTGCTGGTGGTGGCAAAGGCTATGCTCACAGGCTCGCGCACGGCCTGCACAAACTTGCGCAGCGGCAGCCGTATGACCAGTGCCACGGGCAGCAGCACCAGCACCACAAAGGCCAGTAGCGCCAGGTACAGGGTGGCCAATAGCATGAACAGGTTGCGCAGCACATCTATGCCCAGATGCCCTACCGTCACCGCTATGGCACCGCCCACCCCAAAGGGCGCGAAATACATGATGAGATTGGTGAACTTGAACATCGTCTCGCTGAGGCTCTCAGCAAATTCGAGCATGGGTCTGCGCCTCTGCTCGCTCAGCATGGCCAGCGCAATGCCGAACAGCACCGAGAACACCACAATGGGCAGCACGTTGCCCTCGTACACGCTCTTTATAATGTTCTCTGGGAAAATGTCGATGATGTGCTGCTGCCAGGTCTTCGGGTGGGTCTGAGGCAGTTCCACCAGCATGTCGGGCGGCACGGTTATGCCCTTGCCGGCACCTGTTAGGTTGATGAACACCAGTCCGATGGCCAATGCCAGCGTGGTTACCACCTCGAAGTAGAGGATGCTCTTCCAGCCCATACGGCCCAACTGTTTCAGGTCAGAATGGCCCGCTATGCCTACCACGAGGGTGCCGAACAGGAGGGGCGCCACAATGGTCTTTACCATGCGGAGAAACACCTTGCTCAGCACCACCAGGTTCTGCGAGAATGCGGGGAAATCGTGCCCTATGCCCACACCTATGGCCATGGCCACGAGTATCCAGGTGGTGAGCGAACGCTTGGTCCATGCAAAGGCGATGAGTGCACCCACCAGCAGCCAACGACTGCCAAACAGCAGGCTGTGCGGCATGGCCAGCCACTCCTGCACGTGGATCATGTGAACCAGGGCCACTACTGTGAACAGGGCCACCGAGGCGGTGGCGGCTATGCGGTGGGCTTTCAAAGGTCAGAGGTATTGGGTCGGGACGAACTTAGGACAAGAGAACTGAAACGGTCGAGGAAATCCGCGCGGTGCGGCACCCACATTTCACCCACCTTTGCGGCCCTCCAAATCGACTTGTCATGAACCAGCGTGACGAAGTGCTGCGCAGGCGCACATTCGCCATCATCAGTCACCCCGATGCGGGTAAGACCACCCTCACCGAGAAGCTCCTGCTATTCGGTGGTGCCATACACGTGGCGGGTGCTGTGAAGAGCAACAAGATCAAGAAGACGGCCACATCCGACTTCATGGAGATTGAGAAGCAGCGCGGTATAAGCGTGGCCACCTCGGTGATGGGCTTTGAGTACCGCGACCGCAAGGTGAACATACTGGACACCCCCGGCCACCAGGATTTTGCCGAGGACACCTACCGTACCCTCACAGCCGTTGACTCGGTCATTGTGGTGATAGATGCGGCCAAGGGCGTGGAGGCCCAGACCGAGCGCCTGGCCGAGGTGTGCCGTATGCGCAACACACCGGTGATGGTATTCATCAACAAGATGGACCGCGAGGGGCAGGACCCCTTCGACCTGCTCGATGAGGTGGAGAAGAAACTCAGCATCAAGGTGCGGCCCATGAGCTGGCCCATCGGCATTGGCGAGCGCTTCAAGGGCGTGTACGACATGTACGGCAGGCAGCTCAACCTCTTCAGCGGGGCCGATAAGCAGCGGGTGGAAGAGGCCATTGCCTTTACCGACCTGGCCAGCCCCGACCTGCAGAAAATGATAGGCGAGGAGGCTGCCGCGAAACTGCGCGAGGATGTGGAACTGGTAGAGGGTGTGTATCCGCGGTTCGACCTGAAGAAATACCGCAATGCCGAGGTGGCACCTGTATTCTTCGGCAGTGCGCTGAACAACTTCGGCATACGCGAGATGCTCGATTGTTTCATCGACATTGCCCCTCCGCCCGTACCTGCCAGCACCGAAGAGCGCGAGATAGACCCCAACGAGCCGAAACTGACCGGGTTCGTGTTCAAGATCCACGCGAACATCGACCCCAACCACCGCAACCGCATCGCGTTCCTGCGCATCACATCGGGTATTTTCAGGCGGGGCGAGAACTACACCCACTGCCGCCTGGGCAAGAGCCTGAGATTCTCAAATCCCACCTCGTTCATGGCGCAGAAGAAAGAGGTGATAGACGAGGCCTATGCGGGCGATATCGTAGGTCTGCCCGATTCGGGCAATTTCAAGATAGGCGATGCCCTAACAGAGGGCGAGATGCTGCACTACAAGGGCATTCCGAGCTTCGCCCCCGAGCTGTTCAAGTATGTTGAGAATGCCGACCCCATGCGCACCAAGCAGTTTGCCAAGGGCATAGACATGCTGATGGACGAGGGCGTGGCGCAGCTTTTTGTGCGCAAGGCCAACAACCGCAAGGTGATAGGCTGCGTGGGTGCCCTTCAGTTTGAGGTGATACAGCACCGTCTGGAGCACGAGTACGGCAGCAAGTGCCGCTACGAACCGGCCAACTTCCACAAGGCGGTGTGGGTCGATTGCGATGACAAGGCCGAGCTGGAGCGCTTCATTGACATGAAATACAACAGCCTGGCCACCGACAAGGACGGACGCACCGTCTTTTTGGGCGACAGTGCCTGGGCCCTTCAGATGGTGCAGGAGCAGTACCCCAAAGTGCAGTTCCATACCACATCAGAGTATTGACAGGGCGCCATCATGTACCACCTCGTTCAGGACATCGTAGACAATCCGGGGGCCACGGCCATGATCATCGGCAATCTGGTGATCATTGAGAGCCTGTTGTCGGTCGATAATGCCGCGGTGCTGGCCACCATGGTCATGGACCTGCCCGAATCGCAGCGCGGCAGGGCACTCAAGTACGGGATCATAGGGGCATACGTGTTCAGAGGGCTGTGCCTGCTGTTCGCGTCCATACTTGTGCAGGTGTGGTGGCTCAAGCCCTTGGGCGGGGCATACCTGCTCTATATAGCGTGGTCGTGGTGGCGCGGCAGGGGCACCCCCGAAACGCAGGAAGACGACCCCATTGACAAGAAGACCAACTGGTTTTACCGCCTCACGGTAGGCAGTATCGGTACATTCTGGGCCACGGTGGCGTTGGTCGAGCTGATGGACCTTGCGTTCAGCATCGACAATGTGTTCGCGGCCGTAGCATTCACTGACAACATCATCATCGTGTGCATCGGGGTCTTCATCGGCATTTTGGCCATGCGCTTTGTGGCACAGGCTTTTGTTGATCTGATGGCCCGTTACGCTTTCCTCGAGGCCTGTGCCTTTGCGGTCATCGCGCTGTTAGGGGTCAAGCTGAGCCTTTCGGTCATGGAGCATCTGCACCCCGACTGGGCTGCCAGCCGTTTCCTGATGAGTCACGCGGCCGATTGGGCCACATCAGCATTGACGGTGGGCATTTTCGTGGTGCCCATCATCACAAATCGGCTCTTCAATTATCCGAAGGGAGGCTGAGCCTCACTGCCATAGCGGACTGGGATATTTCCCTTCGTCCACAAGTCGCTGAAAAGCCTCGACCACCTCTGGGCGGTCTTCGCGGTATGTCACCCCGTACCAGCGGTCCTGCGAGGTGAGGATATTGAACCGCGCCTTGCCCTCCTGTATAAGGTTGTCGGCCACCAGAGGGATGAAGAACTCCGCCTTCGGATTGTCGCGGTTCTCCTGTACAAAACGGATGAACCGTTCTCTTCCGGTCTTGAACACATTGGGATGGAAACCCCAAAAGTTCATGCTCACCACACTGCCGGGATCCACTTCAAAGGCGTTCTCGCCCTCGTGGTACACCACACGGTCGCCCTCCCAATGGATCTTGGTACGCTCGCTCACGGTGGCCAGGTCGCCCCTGTCATCGGCCTTGCATACCCCGCGGCTCACGTGTCCGTTCAGGCTCAGTGTGTTGCGCAGCACATAGCCTACCATGGCATAGGTGTCGGGGGTGCAGCGTGTGCGCAGGAAATCGGCCACCTGATGAAAACCGTCCTTGCCGTAGTAGTCATCGGCATTGATCACTGCGAACGGCTCGTTTATCAGATGTTCGGCCACTATCACCGCGTGCATGGTGCCCCATGGTTTCTCGCGGCTGGGCAGGTCGGTCACGCCCTCAACGGGTGTATCAACAGCCTGATAGGCATAGGCCAGCTCTATGCGGTCGCCCACCAGCCCTTCGAAACGCCTCTTGAATTCGGCCGCAAACTCCTCTCTTATCACAAAGACCACTTTGCCAAATCCCGCTTCAATGGCATCATAGATGGAATATTCGATGATCGTCTCGCCATTGGGGCCGAGCGGATCTATCTGCTTCAGGCCGCCATATCGGCTGCCCATGCCAGCGGCAAGGATAAGGAGGGTGGGTTTCATGAAGAAGGGATGAATGGGTTGGTCAACGGGCCGCGAATTTAGACTTTGCAGTAACTGGTGAACATGTGAGAACAGCTGGTTGGTCGAAATCCTATAATCAAATGAAATTCATTCAATTAAAGGCGTACACTCTTAATGCTTCAAGAGTCAAAAGATGAAAGGGCCTTTCTTTTTTACCTGATGAGAACGTATAGGGCCAACTGCCTCATTCCACCACCATCTTGCTATGGTAGGTGGTGCCATCGGTGGCGCTGATGCGCACCAGATAGGTGCCACTGCTGAGCGGAGCGGCCACAGTCTGAGCCGGGTTTCGTTGCGCCAGCACCTCGCGGCCGCTGAGGTCGGTCATGACCAGCAGTGTGGCTGCACTGTTCTGTGGTAGGCTGTAACTGAAAGTGCCTGTGTTGGGGTTGGGCCAAAGGTTGAACGCGCCAGGCTGCTGCTGCTGCTGCGCACCTACGGGCAACGGTTGGCACTGGTCTATGATGTCGAGCAGGGCCTGGTATTTGGGCGCAGAGGTGGTGTATGGCGGTTGCTGATCGATATGGCTCAGGACTCCCCACGAACCGTACACGCTTTCCTGAATGGCCGCATTGCTGAAGTTGATGGCCACTTGGCAGCCCCAACGGGCAATACTGTCGTGCACGGCCCGGTACATGTCGTACATCTCGGGCGAGTATTGGGCCTCCCACATGCTCTCCTGATAGTCATAGGGTATGCCGAACACATTGCCCACAAAATGCTGGCCGCCCTCGTAGGTGAGCACCTCCTTGCCGTAGATGTGCACGTTGCGGTAGTCGAGCTTCACGCTTTCCTTGAACTCCATGAAGGCGTTCCAGGCATTGAGCATCACATCGGCCGCGGTGGACGTGGCACCCAGTACCGGTTGGCCGTTGGCGCTGTGGTCGAGTCCGAAGTAGTGTGAGGGTGAGGCCATGTCCCAACGGTCGGGCGGCAACTGCGCCAGAATGTCCTGGTTGAGGGTGTTGAAACCGCCCTGTAGGCCCAGTACACGCCTCACGCGGCCCATCTGCGCACCAAACACCGATTCCCATACACCGAACATGTGACCGGCCCGCTGCGCCATGGCCCGGCCGTAGTTGAGGTTGAGCGGGCGGTTGTCGTTGTTGTAATGGGCCTGATCAAAAATCCAGTTCCACACCTCGTTGCTACATTCAAGGTAAATGGTGCGTCCCGGCTCCAGATTGTCGCGGAACAGGGTGGCCATCTGGGTCACATAGGCATCATCGGCCAGGTGCGGTACGCAGATATACACGTCCTTGTCGAGCCGGTTGGCCAGATCGATCATCAGCTCGTAGGGCATGCCCTGCGCACGGGCATAGGTGAAATAGGAGACCGGGGTGCGCTCATTCCATTGTGCCACAGGGCTGTAATTGGTACGGCCCCAATCCATGAAACGCAGGGTGCTGTATGGTTCGATCTTTTCAAGGAAGACCGGGTAGAAAGGGTCGGCATTCAGATTGGTGAACTCATCGGACGGCCGTACCAGACGGATGTTGCGCACGTGGTCATTGGCCGCGCTCTGGACAATCTCGATCCAGATGTTGCCGCTGCCTGCAGTAAACTCAAGGCGTCCTGCCACCGAACTGATCACCGCTGCCACTCCGCCACCGAGCTGGATCTGCCCTGTGCCGTCATACAGCAGGAGGTAGTCGTTGTTAGGGATCAGATTGCCGCCATCGCTCGATATCACGTACTTCATGAGTCCATTGCCCAGAGTGGTGGCCTGCGGGATGTGGGTGGGGTAACCGTCAGCATCAAAGCTCATGAGCTCTAGCAGTCCCGGGGTCGAAAAGCAGAAACAACCATCGAGATAGGCCACGGGTGTCTCGCGCACATGTTTGAAAAGATTGCGGAACGGACGTTCAGGACTCCAGTCAGAGAGGGTGCTGAGGTTCATTCCCACGGTCATCTGACATGGATCGGGGGCCCAACCTGCGCAGGTGGTGCTGTCAACCTGCACATGCAGGGTACGGGTGTCGCTGCATCCGTTGGTGCCGGTCACCTCGAGCGTGTAGATGCCTGCATCTAGGCCCGTGTACTCATTGGTGCCCTGTGGGGCAATGGTTCCCAAAGCACCGACAAGCTCGACATCGGCCCCCTGCACATTCACGATCACATGGCCTCCGTCTCCGCTGCAATCGGCCATCGATACACATGTGACGGTGGGTTGGCAGCTGAATGTGCCATTGGCATCGAGCACCGTGATGATCACAGTCTGCGTAACGCTTTGGCCCCCGGGATCGGTCACGGTGACACTGGCCGGTAGCTGACCTGAAACGCCCGAATAGGTATGGCTTATTGTGCTGCCACCTGTGGAAGTGGTGCCATCACCGAAATCCCAGAAGTATGTGAGTGCCTGATTCTCGGGGTCAGATGAGCCCGAGGCATCGAAACTCACCATCATAGGAGCCTGTCCCGAAGTGGGGTTGGCCGTGAGCACGGCCACGGGAGGCGCATCAACTGTCACATTCGCATCGGGTGTGGCACATGGCCATGTGCTGGCGAACCGGATCTCATCCATCGACCCGTTGCCCGCAGCGCTGCCCAGATAAACGGCCAGGCTCCTGATCACCAATGGTGAAGCGGTGGTCTGCGACAGGGTGGCTGCTGGCGCGACTGTCTGACCGATGCCTGTGGGGTCAACAAACACATCGACCTGGGTGGATGCTGCATTGAAGGTGAGCCTTACGACCAAAAGGGCGGTCTGGCCCAATGTTACCGGGACATTGGTCGCATACACCGTGCCTCCGAGGTCAAGCGACCATCTGCGTTGGCCTGCCACATCAGAGGCCGTTCCGAAATAACCCACGGCCATACGCTGCTGGGCACAGTTGGTGCACCAAGGCACATTGTCACTGTGCAGGGCCATCCACACATCTTCGCCATTGTCAATGTCCTTGCGTAGCAGGGCACTCACATAAAGCACCGTGCCGTTTGCCTGCCCTATGGCATCGCCACCGGCACCCACCTGAACCGCAAAAGGACCTGTGGGCGAAGTGTCGATACGCCTGCCGGAAGTGAGGTAGACCGACCCTCCGGACAGATAATTGCCCAAAGTCTGAAGCCCGTTGAAGGCCATGGCACCCGACTGCTCAATATGATATCCGGGAACCGAGGCATCGCCATTCTGCACCTGCCATGGGCTTGCCCAGCCGGTACTGCCCGAGAGGCCGTTTAGCACGGTGCCATCGGCCTGATCAAACCCCTCGTAGGCCAGATAGGTGCAGGTCTGCGAATACGAGGTTGCTGCAAAGCCGAGCGAAAGGAAGAGCGTATAGAGTCTTGTTTTCATCGGATTGATGTTTCGGGTCAAAATTCAGGATGAAGTTGCAGTGTGCCAATGGCTGATCTTCGCCATGTGGCTTCGTCAGTCGTAAATGACTCACTCGCCCAATAGTCCGGGTCTGCGCAGCCGTGTGCGTTCAAAGGACTGAGCCTCGCGCCATTCGGCTATCTTCTTCTCGTGGCCGCTCAGCAGCACTTCGGGCACTTTCCAGCCCTTGTAGTCGGCTGGGCGGGTGTAAACCGGTGGCGCCAGAAGGCCATCCTGAAAACTGTCGGTGAGGGCCGAGGTCTCATCGTTCATGACACCCGGCAGCAGCCTTATCACTGCATCGCACACCATGGCTGCGGGCAGTTCGCCACCCGTCAGCACAAAGTCGCCTATGCTCACTTCCATGGTCACAATGTGCTCACGCACACGGTGGTCAATGCCTTTGTAATGCCCGCAAAGAATGATCATGTTGCCCTTTAGCGACAACCGGTTGGCCATGGGTTGATCGAACACATCGCCATCGGGCGTCATAAAGATCACCTCATCATAATCACGCTCACTTTTCAGTTTGGTGATCAGGGCATCGATGGGCTCGATCATCATCACCATCCCGGCTCCACCACCGAACTGATAATCGTCTACCTGATGGTGCTTGCCCAGGCCGTATGTGCGCAGGTCGTGCACCACCACCTCGGCCAGCCCACGGTCTTTGGCCCGCTTGAGTATGCTGTGGCTGAACGGCCCGCTCAGCAGTTCCGGATGCACCGTCACCACATCTATTCGCATGGCGCAAAGTTGGCCACGGCAGGCCCTTGTGGCACGGCCTATCTTTGTCCGGATCAACTAAGGAACATGTCTGAACTGCGTCACGATTGGACCCTCGAAGAGGTGCTCGACATCTACAACAGGCCCTTGCTGAGTCTGGTTTACGATGCGGCCACTGTGCACCGCCAGTATCACGAGACCGGTGAGGTGCAGATAAGCACCCTGCTGAGTATCAAGACTGGCGGCTGCCCCGAGGATTGCGCCTATTGCCCCCAGGCGGCCCGTTACCATACCGAGATTGAGAAGAACGACCTGATGACAGTGAATCAGGTAAAGGCGGCAGCACTCAGGGCCCGCCAGTCGGGTGCAAGCCGCCTCTGCATGGGCGCGGCATGGCGCAATGTGGAGGATGGGGCCGAGTTCGATCAGGTCATTGATATGGTGCGCACCGTGTACGACCAGGGACTTGAGGTGTGCTGCACCTTGGGTATGCTCACCGAGCACCAGGCCCAGCGCCTGGCCGATGCTGGACTATATGCCTACAACCACAACGTTGACACAGGTGAGGAATATTACAAGGAGATCATCTCCACCCGCGGGTACGATGACCGGCTCAAGACCCTCGAAAATGTACGCAAGGCCCAGCTCACCGTTTGTTCAGGCGGAATAATTGGTATGGGCGAGAAGCCCGATGACCGTTGCTCGATGCTCGTAACCCTGAGCCGTCTGGCCCCACACCCGGAGAGTGTGCCCATCAACGCGCTGGTGGCAGTTGAGGGAACCCCACTCGAAGAACAGCGCCCCACACCTATCTGGGACATGGTGCGCATGATAGCCACTGCCCGCATCGTACTTCCCAGCACCACCATTCGCCTCAGCGCGGGCCGCACGCAGATGACCGATGAGGGTCAGGCGCTCTGTTTCCTTGCAGGTGCAGGATCCATTTTTGCTGGCGACAAGCTGCTAACGACCCCCAACCCCGACATCAACCGCGACCTGCAACTGTTCGAGACTTTGGGACTGAGCCCGCGTAAGGCCTACAAGAAGGGCGATAAGCCTATGGTCAATGACAGTAATAGGCCCGCCACAGGCGAGCGTGGGCAATGGAGCCGCCCCGGCCACACCATAGCCCGCAACGTGGAAGCCACCGAGAAGGGAAAGGCTGCCAGGCGCGAGATGAAGGCCGCCACCCAAGGCTAGGATTCTCTTTTTCGGGGAATCATGAGCGGCCCGCTCCAGGAATTTGAGAAACGGTTGCTGTCGCGCCTCGATGCCCGCAAGGAGGCGGGCACATTACGGTCGTTGCGCAGCGCTGCGGGACTTGTCGACCTCAATTCCAACGACTATCTGGGCCTTGCCCGAGACCCGCGCCTGATAATGGCCATCAGGGTTCTGGAGGAGATGAATGACCAATTGCCGGTTGGTTCTACCGCTTCGCGGCTGTTGGCCGGTAACTCGCCATTGGCCGAGGATACCGAATCCATCATAGCCCGTTTTCACCAAACGGAAAGTGCTCTGTTCTTCAATTCGGGCTACGATGCTAATGTGGGCCTCTATGCAGCATTGGGCCGGGCCTATGGCGCTATTGTGTACGATGAGCTGATACACGCCTCGGTGCACGATGGCATGAGGCTGTCCAAGGCGCGCTGTTTCCCGTTCAGGCACAACGACCCGCAGAATCTGCAAGAAGTGCTGAATAGAATGGATGGCCCTGCCGTTGTGGCGGTGGAAGGCATTTATTCCATGGATGGCACCATCTGCAACTTATCCGAGATTCTGGAGGTCTGCGAGCGCCACAACGCCATCCTCTCGGTCGATGAGGCCCACTCGGCCGGGGTACTGGGCCCAAACGGTGGCGGGTTGGTGCAACAGATGGGATTGGAGCAACGGGTGGCCGTCCGTCTTGTCACTTACGGCAAGGCGTTCGGGTGCCATGGGGCCGCGGTCGTGGGGTCGTCCACCTTGAGGCAATATCTCATCAACTACGCCCGACCGCTGATGTATTCCACTTTCGCCACCAATCACACGCTGTTGGCGGTGCAGGCCGCTTATACCCTGATGCCGCACCTCGGTCCCGAGCGGGAACGGCTTGCCCAGCTCATTTCATCTTTCAATTTAATGGTGAAAGTTAGCGGGATTTCGGGGGCGATGAAGAGCCGAACGGCCATACAGAGCATCGTGATACCCGGCAACGAGGCTGTGCGGAATGCGGCCGGTGCCTTGCAACGTGCGGGTTTCGATGCACGGCCCATTGTTTCGCCCACCGTGCCTGTGGGAACCGAGCGCATCCGCATCTGCTTGCATGCTTTCAATACCGTGGACGAATTGGTCCGGTTCATCTCATCACTCCACACTGCATTGAATAATTGACCTCATTCAGGCAATAAGACGAAGCCTGTTCTGTTCCAGTACTTTTACCCACCATAGCCTGACGCCATGCAAGACCTGCTCGACATTCTCAAATACACCTTGCCATCGGGCATTGTGTTCGCCACGGCCTATTTCATGCTCGACAGGTTCTTCAAAGAGAAACAGGCCGCTAAACTCATCGAGTTGCAGATGGCCAATCGCAAGCAGATGTTGCCCACCCGTCTGCAGGCCTACGAGCGGCTGCTGTTGCTGCTCGAGCGCATCGAACCGAATAACCTGATAATAAGGGTACACAGGCCGGGCATGACCTCGGGCCAGTTGCAGGCCGAGCTGTTACAGACTGTGCGGCAGGAGTACGAGCACAACCTGAGCCAGCAGCTGTACGTGTCGAGCGCGGGATGGAAAAAGGTGAAGGAGGCCAAAGAAGGAGTGGTCCAGTTGATCGGCCTTGCTGCCGAGAAGGTGGGCCCCAACGCTTCGGGTGCCGATCTGGGAGGATACATATTTGAGATCATACAGCGCTCGGGCCGCTATCCTACCCACGAGGCCAACGAGGCATTGAAAGCCGAGGCGCGGTCATTGTTCTGATCATTCCCCATCCTGCGTTACACGCGGCCAGAGCCAGATGAGTGTGGCCGCACCGCCAATGGCCACCGAGCCCAGCAGGGCCGCCATCATGGCATTGCCATAAAGGAATGAACCTGTGGCGAACAGGGCGCAATACACGCTGACGGTGCCCAGAAGCACGCACAGCATCTGCAATGGCAGCGGACCCCACGAGCGGCTTCCGAAATCGCTCCACCCCGGCCCGGCCGGACGCACATGGTCGTAAAAGCGCTGCAGCACGTGGTGCGGTTCGGGTTGGGTGAGCAGCGTCACGGCCATCCACCCAATGGTGGTTATACCTACGCCTAGCAGCAGTTTGACATGCGGCAGCGGTGCAAAGCCACGCGCAGGCAGCACCACTTCGAGGAAAACGGCCACCACGAACGAAATGATCATGCCGCTCACCTCGGTCCATGCATTGATGCGGTGCCAGAACCAGCGCAGTATGAATATGAGTCCCGTGCCCGCCCCGATCTGCAACAGGATGTTGAAGGCTTGAAGTGCGTTATCCATGTACAGGGCCAGTAAGGCCGACAGGGCCATGAGCACAACGGTTGATATTCGGCCTACCAGAACCTGACGGGCATCGGTGGCATCGGGTGCCACGAACCGCACGTAAAGGTCGCTGACGATGTACGATGAGCCCCAGTTGAGGTGTGTGCTCAAGGTGCTCATATAGGCGGCTATAAGCGCAGCGACCACCAGCCCTGCAAGGCCCGATGGCAGGAATGTGAGCATGGCGGGATAGGCCAGGTCGTCATTGACAAGTTCCGGATTCACCAGTGGGAATGCGGCCCTGATGTCGCTCAGTTGCGGAAATACCACCACCGATGCCAGTGCCACAACGATCCATGGCCACGGGCGCAGAGCGTAATGTGCCACGTTAAAGAACAGTGTGGCGCCCACGGCATGGCGTCCGTTGCGGGCCGAGAGCATGCGTTGGGCGATGTAACCGCCACCACCGGGCTCGGCACCCGGGTACCACACGCTCCACCATTGTACGGCAAGAGGTACCAGCAGCAGGGGCACATATTGGGAAGGGTCAGAGAAATCGGGGAAAAAACTGAGACGGGTGCTCACTTCGGGCATGGCAAGCAGTGTATCGAGCCCGCCTACCTGCGGCAGACCGAGCACATACACAGCGGCCCAAACCGACCCGATCATGGCGATGATGAACTGGAACAGATCAGTGAAAAGCACTCCGCGCAGCCCACCTATACTGGAATAGACGACCGTCACAGTGCCCGCATAGAACAGTGTCTGCCATGGTTGCAGTCCCAGTAGTATGCTCCCTATCTTGATGGCGGCCAACGACACCGATGCCATGATCATCACGTTGAAGAATATACCCAGATAAGCGGCCCTGAACCCTCGGAGCAGTGCACCGCCCTTGCCTCCGTAACGCAGTTCGTAGAAACCAAGGTCAGTGAGCACACCGCTCTTGCGCCACAGGCGGGCGTAAATGAACACTGTGGTCATGCCCGTTAGGAGAAACGCCCACCAGGCCCAATTGCCCGCCACCCCGTTCTTTCGCACAATGTCGGTGACCAGATTCGGAGTGTCGCAACTGAAGGTTGTTGCCACCATGCTTATTCCCAGCAACCACCAAGGCATATCACGCCCGCTCAGAAAGAACTCGGCACTGCTGCTACCGCTCCGTTTCGCCACCGCAACACCTATCAGAAGCGAGATGATGAAGAATGCAGCGATCACTGCCTTGTCGATGAGTTCGAGTTGCATGGTGCCTGTTTTGAGGTGTCAAGTTGCCAAGTCGAATGGCTGAGATAAGTGGCGTTGCGAGGAAATTACGAACAGGCCGAAGGCAAGCAATTCTCAATGGCTTTCGGCCATGGATGGACTCATGAATGGTCAATGCGGATCTGTTCAGCCTATCTACTGCCCTGGAGTTTCTTGAGATTTCAGGAAAGTAACTTTGGCCGATGAGAACGGCATTCATCTCTGGCCCCTCTTTTTGGAATACTGCCAACGCTCGTTTCGTTCTCATTCTTTTCGAACATTACATACCGGTTCTGAAGGCCATATGGGCAGCCAGTGCAATTCAAATGAATCGAGAATAATGCGCCTAGTATCTTCGTGACATGCCATTGAACAACAGCCAACGACTGCGTGCCTTTGCCGTGACCGCACTGGTTTTTACCGTACTCGACCTGCTCTGGCTAGGTGTTATGGCCCGCGGGTTCTATGCCGGTCAGTTGGGGCCTTTGCTCCGTGTTGATACCGACTGGGCGGCCGCAGCCATGTTCTACCTCATTTACCTCTTTGGCATCCAGTATTTTGTGGTGTGGCGCGAGGCAGGCTCATCCTGGCACCACGCGTGTCTGAGTGGTGCACTGTTCGGTCTCGTGGCCTATGCCGCTTGCGATATCACCAATCTGGCCATGATCAGTGGCTTTCCCGTCCAATTGGTTCTTGTGGATCTTCCTTGGGGCATTGTCCTCACGGCAGTGGCCGGCATGGCTGGGCATAAGGCTCTAGGAATCAGATAGCGCATTCAGATATCCCTGTCATTTTGCGCCTGAATCACTCTGTCAGGGGAGCATTTCCTATTCCTCCGTATCGCTGATCTCAGACTGACCCCGTCACTTCGGATGATATACCCTCTCGGCCTCCCGCCTTATCTCATCCCAATCAAAGGTCATCTTTTTGAACTCCTCGTTCTGGAACATGATCATCTGATCGGTATAGTGTGGGCTCTCGGGTTTGGCTGAAGCACCGAATGCATTGATGCTCAGTACTTCGGGGCCATGAGCCGAGAACCGCGTCATCTGTATGTACCCATCGCCACCGTGGGTGCGGTAGATGCCCTTGCGTTTGTCGTGCAGACTGCTGTCGGTGGCACGGGGCACCTCGCGCAGGCCACTGGCAGGTATGTTCACTTGGCCTCTGATATGGCGTTGCACATCGCCCAATTTCACATCAATGGTGCCGTGGGTGCTCTGTAGGAACTTCTGGGCCTCGCCAATGGCCCATACCGCATCGGACTCAGATACGGGCTGTTTGCTGATCATCAGGAATCCGAACGGCATCCCGGCCCGCTCTGACAGATGTTTGTGCATCACCATGGCCAACGCAGCGTGCGGGTTGTCGGCATCGCCCTGTCTGTTCCACGCCTTGAGTTTTCTGATTGATGGAGCAATTTCGGGGTATCTGGCCTCATCCAACTCATAGACATGGCGGAAGTTCCGGGCATAGCTGCCATCATCAAGATATCCTTTATCGAACTTGATCCTGTGCACATCAGCCCACGAGAAGCGGCCTTTGTGGCCTTCCATCCGCTTGCGGAAAAGCTCATTCCTGTTGTAATCGAATAACTGGAGTCCGAGAAAATACTTGCGGTAATTGCACTCCTCGCCTGTGGCGCTCAAAGGAGTGCCATTGGCATTGAAAACGTAGCCGCAGTCAGGGTTCTTCACCATAGGCATGGCATCGAACGGGATGATCTCATTCCAGCAGTAAGAACTGCTACAGTCACGGATTGGCACTTTCCAGTTCAGTGTGGTGTCGCGCACAGGCACTTTGCCACCCGAATTGAGGAAGATGTTCCCATCCTTGTCGGCATACACGGTGTTGAACAGCGGCAGTGCGTGCATGCGCATGGCGGCCTCGAACTGATTCAGGTCGGTCGCCTTGTTCATGCGGTACCATTGTTCGGCAGCGCGTATGTCGGTGTATGATGGAAACCGGATGGCATACTTGCCGTGTTTGGTCTCCATCACTGGGCCCATCTGGGTGTACTGCACCTTCTTCTTCACCCCGATTACCATACCGGCCACCTTCACTTTAAGCTTCAGCTTCCGTTCGCGATAGTTCACCCATTTACCATCAAAGCGGTACTGTTTTCTGTTCTGAGGATTCTGTTCAATCACAAAGACATCACCGAATGTGTGGTAATTGTTGGTGTGTGCCCAGCCGAGGTGGGGGTTGCTTCCTACGAATATGCTCACCCCGCCAGGGAAGAGTCCGCCAATGATGTCCCAGCCCTGATCGCTGCGTATGTGGGCCTCGTACCATGCAAAGCGGCCCTCGGTGGGCTGATGCGAGTTGATCACGAGCCATGCTGTGCTGTCGTCAGTGCGGTGTGGTGCAATGGCCAATGCATTCGATCCGACATCGTTGGGCGAGAATATCTCGTCAAGTTTGTTCTCGGTCACAGCCTTGAGCGTGAGGCCTACTCCGGCCATCAGGGTGGTGTTCAGCACATATCCGCAGATCACATCCTTGGCGGTGAACGGAAGGGCCTTTTTCAGGATCACTTCATTGGGGTTTGCCTTGGCGTAGGCATTGATGCCCTGAGCGTATCCTTCCACCACTCTCCTGAATGCAGGGCTCAGATCCTTCTCGTAACGAGCATTAACCAATGAGTCGATACTCAGGAACTGCAGGCCGAAGTCGAACAGTACACCGTCCTTGCCCTTCACCCGCCCAAGCATTCCTTTTCCGGCCAGCAGATTCTCCTGAATGCTGATGAAATCGTCTTCCGAATGTGCCCATGCCAACCCGAATGCAGCATCGGCATCGGTACGGCCATAGATATGGGGCACCCCGAAACGGTCGCGGGCTATGGTCACCGAGTCTGGGTCAACCTGCGCAATGGCCTGTTTTATTGAGCTGAAAATCAGCAGGATGATAATTAGTGGGACATGGAGGGAAACAGTCAGGCGCATCGTTGAACGGGGTAGGGTAGTGGTGAGGCAATTTAATCTGCGCAGGTCGTAACATCTTGCCTTGTCAGACGGTACAACGCGCGCACCTGCGAATCCCCGAATCTTACCCCCGAAATGAACACAGAGAAAAGACAATGGACGGTCGAAGGCGGCTGGAAGTTAGAGCGGTCTTCCCAAAATGTAAGTGCTGCACAGTTGGTGCTTGCATTCGGGTCGCGTAGCGTGCTTGAACAGGAAGACCGGTTTAAGGAGATGCGCGACATGTACCCAAAGGCGCACATTGTTTCGTGCAGCACATCAGGCGAGATATTCGGAAGCGAGGTGTTTGATGAGACCATAAGCCTGACTGCCACTTTTTTTGAAAAGACAGAGGTAAAGGTGGCATCAATGGCCATTAAAGGTGCAGCACATTCCTTTTCAGCCGGGGTGAATCTTGCCAAGCAACTGAGCAGTCCTGATCTTGCCCACGTCATTCTCATCTCAGACGGGCTGAATGTCAACGGTAGTGACCTCGTTCGCGGTATCGCCTCGGGCATACCCAAGGGCGTTACCTGCACTGGTGGCCTGGCCGGTGATGCCGCTCGTTTTGAAAAGACACTTGTCGGTGTCGATGCACCTCCGACTGAGAAGTGCATCGTGGCGGTGGGCCTTTATGGCAAGTCACTCAGAGTCGGATATGGTTCAGTAGGTGGATGGGACAATTTCGGGGCCGAACGGCTCGTGACCCGATCAGAGGGCAATGTGCTATATGAACTGGATGGCCAGTCGGCTCTCGACCTCTACAAGATGTATCTGGGCGAAAAGGCGAAGGAACTTCCCGGCAGCGCACTGCTTTTCCCGTTGGGGATGAAATTCGGAGAGGACAGTGAGACCATTGTGCGGACGGTGTTGGCTGTGAGCGAAGAGAATCAGAGCATGACCTTTGCTGGCGATATTCCTGAGGGCAGTTACGTACGGCTCATGAAGGCCAACTTCGATAGGCTGATTGACGGGGCCAATCTGGCTGCTGAGCAGACAACCTTGAACGGTGCGCAGGAAGGTGAGCGATTGGCCATCCTGATAAGTTGCGTTGGACGGAAGCTGATTCTCGGTCAGCGCATTAGCGAAGAGGTGGATACTGTTCGCGATGTGCTCGGCAGGGATGCCATCATCACCGGATTCTATTCCTATGGCGAGATTTCGCCTGTGGTGGAGAGTGCCACGTGTAGCCTCCACAACCAGACAATGACCATCACCACATTGGCCGAGGTGTAATGTCAGATTCGCGCTGTACGTTGGCTCTGAACCTCGAATAGCGCGATACCAGTCGACACGCTCACATTGAGGGACCCCGTGCGACCGAACATGGGTATGCGCACCCGGACATCGCACGAATCAAGAAGCGCTGGGGTTATACCGTCTTCTTCGGAGCCCATCAGCACACACAGCGGACCAGATAGGTCGGTATCTGACAGGCCATTCATGGTCTTCTCGGTCAATGCGGCCACCCGCACACCGCTCTCCTTTAGGTAGCGAAGGGTGTCTTTCAGATCGGGTTCGCGACACATGCGTACGTTGAAGACCGCCCCGGCCGATGCCTTGACTACGCCACTGTTCACCTGTGCTGCGCCTTTTAAGGGAATCACAATAGCATCAACTGCGAAACACTCGGCCGAACGGCAGATGGCGCCCAGATTACCCACATCGGTCACGCGGTCAAGAACAATGATGAGCGGGTCGCGTCCATCTTCAAATGCTCCATTAAGTACTTCCGAGAGCTTGTGGTATGTGATGGGCGAGATGGTTGCCATAACGCCCTGATCATTGACCATGCCCAATCGCTTGAGCTTATCGGGAGGCACATCGGCATAGGGTGTATAGGTCTTGCGGAGGGCCTTCTTTATCTCTGGCAGATCAGGATGTGTAAGACCGTCCCTGAAATAGACCTTCTCAAGACCCACGCCTGCTTCCAACGCTTCCTTTAGCGGATGGATGCCGTAGATTACTTCCGATTCTTTTCGCTTCGGTTCTTGCCGCTTATGGTGATGTCTGGGGCGTCTGTCCATGGTACAAAGAAAAGACCCCGCTTGTGTGGCGGGGTCTTAAGTTTATAAGGTCACGAAAGATTCAACCTCCGAAATCGTCAAACGAAACATTCTCCTTGGGCACGCCCCAGTCATCGCACATTTTCAGTACGGCCTGATTCATCATGGGAGGCCCACAGAAATAGAACTCGATGTCCTCTGGTGAGTCGTGCTTGCTCAGGTACTGCTTTATCACCTGATTGTGCACGAAACCGACAAAGCCATCTCCTTCGGTATCATGAATATCCTTCTTCTCAACCCAGTTGTCCTCCGGTTTGGCATCGCTCAGAACCATGTAGAACTTAAAGTTGGGGAAGTTCTTCTCAATCTCACGGAAATAGTGGATGTAGAAGAGCTCTGCCCTAGAGCGGCCACCGTACCAGTAAGTCACTTTACGGTTACTCTTGAGCGTGCGGAAGAGATGGTAGATGTGCGAACGCATGGGCGCCATACCTGCCCCGCCACCGATATAAAGCATCTCGGCTTGAGTGTCCTTGATGAAGAACTCACCGTATGGCCCAGAAACAATGGCCTTGTCGCCTGGTTTCAGGTTGAAGATGTACGATGATGCAATGCCAGGATTGATGTCAGCCCACTTGTTATTGGCACGGTCAAACGGTGGGGTGGCTATGCGCACATTGAGCATGATGTTGCGCCCTTCAGCCGGGTAGCTGGCCATGGAATACGCACGGACCACCTCCTCATCATTCTTCATCACCAGATTGCGGATGGCAAAAGGCCCTTCGGCCCAATCTTTCTCAAACTTACGAGGCTCACCAGGGTGGTCAGTCGGGTGTGCTGATATGTCCATATCAGAGAACTTCACTGTGCACTTAGGAATGCGGATCTGGATATATCCACCTGCCTCGTAGTGCATCTCTTCGGGCAGTTCCACCACGAATTCCTTAATATAGGTGGCAACGTTGTAGTTCGAAACTACCTTGGCCTCCCATTCCTTGATACCGAACACTTCTTCAGGCACATGCACATCCATGTCCTGCTTCACTTTCACCTGACATCCCAAGCGCCAGTTCTCCTTTACCTGTTTCCGCGAAAAGTGCGGCAACTCGGTAGGAAGAATCTCGCCACCGCCAGAATTGACTTGACACTTGCACATGGCGCAGGTACCACCCCCGCCACAGGCTGAAGGCAGGAAAATCTTGGCATTACTAAGCGTGGAAAGCAGCGTACTGCCTGCCTCAACAGTTATCTCCTTCTCGCCATTGATGCGCACCTTGACCGGCCCGCTCGAGGTGAGTTTGGCCTTGGCATACAGCAGCGATGATACCAGCAGAACAATGATGGCCAGAAAGACCGCTACACTTATCCCGATTATGAATCCCATCGTGAGGTGTGATTTTGGGTGCTTGTACTATTGAAGAAAGGTCAGAGTGAGATGCCCATGAAACTCATGAAGGCAATGGCCATAAGACCCGTGATGATGAAAGTTATTCCAAGACCGCGCAGCGGGGCCGGAACATTGGAATAGCGTAGTTTCTCACGTATGGCGGCAATGGCCACAATGGCTAAAGCCCAACCGATACCCGATCCTACAGCGAAGATGGTGGCCATTCCGACATCGCTGTACTGGCGCTCCTGCATGAACAGGGCACCACCTAGGATGGAGCAATTCACAGCGATGAGCGGCAGGAATATTCCAAGTTGGGAGTAGAGGGCCGGGGCGAATTTCTCTACAGCCATCTCTACCAACTGCGTGAATGACGCCACGACCGCAATGAACATGATGAAGCTCAAGAAACTAAGATCCACTGCTGCGAACCGAGGGCCAAGCCACGACAAGGCTCCTGCCTTCATCAGGTAGTTCTCAATGAGGTAATTGAGCGGAACGGTGGCCCCAAGGACAAAAATGACTGCCACCCCTAGGCCCATGGCTGTCTTAACGGTCTTTGAAACCGCTAGGTACGAGCACATGCCTAGGAAGTAGGCGAAGATCATGTTCTCGATGAAAATCGACTTGATGAAAGTGTTCAGGTATTCCATGGTCTGGAACTAAGAGTTATTTCGTGACAGTCTCTATTCAGCGGCAACTCAGCTCTCAATCAGCTTGGGGTTCCGGCTACGTTGAATCCAGATTATGCAGCCCAAGCTGATCAGTGCCATAGGTGGTAAGATGATTAGACCGTTGTTCACATAACCCATGTCGTAAAACGCTTGAGGGATAAGCTGGATACCCCAGAACTTACCTGAGCCGAAGAACTCACGGAAAACTGCCAGAATGAAAAGAATGACTCCGTAGCCAACGCCATTACCGATCCCATCGACAAATGATGGCCAAGGCTTGTTACCCAGCGCAAATGCTTCGATACGGCCCATGACGATGCAGTTTGTGATGATCAACCCCACGAAAACTGAAAGCTGTTTGCTCACATCGTAGACAAAAGCTTTTAGTACCTGATCCACTAGAATCACGAGGGCAGCAACCACCACCAACTGAACAATGATCCGGATCCGGTTTGGAACAAAATTCCGAATCAGTGACATGACAAGGTTGCTGAACGCGGTGACCACAGTCACAGATAAGGCCATGACAATGGCCTGTTTCACTTGCACTGTGATAGCCAATGAGGAACATATACCCAACACCTGCACTGTAACAGGGTTGTTGTCATTCAATGGATCGGTGAACAACTTTCTGTTCTTCTTTGAGAACAGAGGTTCAGATTCTTTGGCCGCTACGGGCGCTTCGGCTACTGCGCTCATTTCACTGTGGCAGTTTGGATGGTTTCTACTTTGAGAGAATCGATAGCAAGGCTGTCAATGGCCAACGAGTCGGTCACCACAGGCACTTCAACAGGAAGTTCAACGGGCTTCTGAAGATTCTTGAGATAGCTGACATAGATTTTCAACGTGTTCTCAATCATCGAACTCAGGCCGTTGCTGGTAATGGTGCCTCCAGAAATGGCATCCACGCCATGTGGATCATCATCGGCAGCTCCGCCTTTTACAGCCTTGATTGGAGCAAACTCGCCTTTGTCATCAAAAATGGTCTTCCCCACGAAGGGAGCTTGGAACCAATCCATCTTGATCTCGGCACCTAGACCAGGTGTCTCTCCCTTGTGATCGAAGGACGCACCTTCAACCGTCTTGCCATCGCTGGCTATGGCCATATATCCCCATATAGGTCCCCAAAGACCGGTACCTACCATGGGTATGATATAGGAACGCTTACCATCCTTCTCGCAAATGAACAGCGGATAACGCCTATCAGCATCTGCTTTGGCCTTGTCCTTATATTGGCCCAGAACATCTATATCAAATGCCTTAAGCTCTGAACCTTCCACCACATTACCTTCATGGTCAAGGACATAGCTTTCAACAATCATCTCGTTATACATGGTCTCGGCCTCTTCGGCAGTGGCCTTCACGCCCACAGAGGAGAGGATGTTCTGCATCTTCTCGCGGGTCACGTTGGCGCTTTGCATCGGTTTGAGGCCCTCTGATGCGTATGCGAGCATCACGGCCACTACTACCACCATCACGGTACTGAATCCGAAGGTGTAGCTGTTACTGTTAACGTCCAGTGCCATATCGGTTACTGGTTAGGTGTGGTTGATTCGGTTAGGGTCTGAGGCTTATTTGGCAGGAGCCACGGCACGGTTGTGTCTGCGCTTAATGTTGGCTTCGACCACAAAGTGATCGATGAGCGGAGCGAACACGTTCATGAGCAGAATGGCCAACATGATGCCTTCGGGATATGCCGGGTTGAACACCCTGATCATGATGGCGAACATGCCGATTAGGAAGCCGTAGATCAATTTACCCGTGTTGGTGCTGGCAGCAGTGACCGGGTCGGTGGCCATATACACCACACCGAACGCGAAACCGCCCACTGTGAGATGCTGCCACCAAGGAAAGGCCATGAGACCGGTCACCCCGATGGCATTGAAAATAAGTCCCATCACTGATCCACCGATCACTGCGCTGAGCATGATGCGCCAGCTGCCGATACCTGTGAATATCAAGATGGCGGCCCCTATGAGGCAGGCCAGTGTAGATGTCTCGCCAATCGACCCTGGGATGAACCCAAGGAACATGTCGGACGCGGAGAACTGTAGGTTCGATAAGAGGGCCGGATCCTTCATTGCAGCAAGGTCACCAAGGATGGTCGCACCACTCATGGCATCGTTGCCTGTTGCACCGTGTACCCAGATCTTATCACCGCTCATGAATGTCGGATAGGCGAAAAAGAGGAATGCACGGGCTGTCAGCGCCACATTCATCACATTCATGCCCGTGCCACCGAAAACTTCTTTTGCGAACAGAACCGCAAATGCCGTGGCCACGGCCACCATCCAAAGCGGAATGTCAATCGGGAGCACTAGCGGAATGAGCATCCCGGTAACGAGAAACCCCTCTTCAACACTGTGCTTCTTGATGATGGCAAATGCGAACTCTATGCCCAGACCGACTCCGTAACTGACAACAAGCAGCGGGACAATCTTCATCAGGCCGATGAGAGCCATATCCATGAAAGTGGCGGTCTCAAGTAGCCCCTGAGCCCTGAAATGCTGATAACCGGCATTGTAAATACCGAACAGCAGACACGGTATCATGGCAAAAATCACCACGCTCATCGTACGCTTCAGGTCAATGCCATCGCGTATGTGGGCACCCGATCGGTTGGTCGTGGATGGGGTGAAAAGGAATGTCTCTATTGCATCATAGGCCGGCATGAACTTCTCAAGCTTGCCGCCTTTCTCAAAGGGCTTCTTGGCCTTGTGCAACTGCTCTTCCAGGAATTTCATCGCTGGTTATGGCTGTTATTGGTCGTTGTTAATGTGATGGGAATGACTCTGTGCGGTGTTGCTATCAACCGCATTCTTTCTCAATGAGAGCAAGAGCATCGCGCACGATTTCTTGCACCGGTTGCTTACTGGTGCAGACGTATTCGCACAGGGCGAAATCCTCTTCCACCACCTCGTATACACCTAGGTTCTCCATCAGTTCAATATCGCCCACAAGCATGGCTTTCACCAGGTGCTGAGGGTATATGTCCATGGGGAAAACGTCCTCATACTGTCCGGTCATCACATAGGCACGCTCCTCACCGTTGCAGTTGGTGTCGAGGCGGTATTTGCGTCCGGGCATCATCCAGCTGAAATAGCTGCGCGACATCGAAAATTTGTCCAATCCGGGGCTTGCCCAACCCTCGGTGGCGAAGAAACGCATGCGGTCGCCTTCGGGCAGCACGGTCACTTCCTTATCATAGAAACCAAGATAAAGGTCGGCTGCATCATAGGCCTTGCCTGTGAGGCAGTTGCCACTGATGGTACGCACCTTGCCATCGTTGAGCTTGCCTTTGAGCAGACCTTCGAGGGATGCACCTTGAATGACACGATAATACTTCGGGGCCTTAACCTCCGATCCGCACAGGGCCATTACACGGCTCACATCATACTTCCCAGAAAGGAATGCACGGCCTATCACAACCACATCATGAGGGGCCACGGTCCATACCACCTCTCCTTTATTAATAGGGCTGATATGGTGGATCTGCACACCTACGTTGCCTGCCGGGTGTGGCCCTTCAAACGAATGCGTATGGAGCCCTTTGGCCTGCTTGAACACATCTGAGGAAGTGTCATCGGCATGAATGCCCAGATAGACGCGCGGGGCCAGCTTGTTAAGTACATCAACCCCGGCCTGGAATTCCTTCTGCATCCCTTGAAGGATGAAGTCGTTGTCGGCAGTGATCGGGGCAGAATCAAAAGCCGAGATAAATACCGCCTTGGGCATGTCAGTAGGACGGGCCACGGTGCCATAAGGCCTGCGCGAAACGAAAGCCAACAGGCTCTGAGCCTTCATGCGGGCCAGCACATCCTCGCGGCTCATGGCAGTTATGTTGGCCGGGGCCAGTTCCTCAAATCGGGTCTCTTTGTCGGCCAGGATCTTGAAACCGAGAACAACCCGTTTCTCACCGCGTACCACTTCCACCACTTCACCGCTAACTGGCGATGCAACGGTGAGATCGGGCTGATCCTTACTGAAAAAGAGCGGAGTGCCGGCCTTCACTTCGCTACCGGCTTTCACGAGGGCCTTTGGGGTCAGCCCTTTGAAATCGGACGGACGCACCATGAAGGTGTCGGGGCGGTAAGTTTCGGCTATCACTCTCTCGGCCTCGCCATGGAGTGGGATGTTGAGGCCTTTTCGGATGTTGATGGTACTTGCCATGAGGGCGCAGTAGGGGTCTGAAAAACCGCGCCAAAGGTATTTGAAAGGGTATGTGGATGGCTATCCGAAGAAAATAAATTAAGATGTTGAATATTAGTGAATTATAACTTGAAATTAAGGATTTGATGAAGGCATTCAAAAACTTGTGCCAAGTTAAAGAGCGTTCACTTTGGACCGATATCTTGTTTTACAGGGTTTAGTGTTTGGCAGTGATATATGGCAGTTTCAACATTGGTAATCAGGAGAAGACCCTTGTTCCTATGATTTTTCAGGGTGATTGGATCTGGATTGGCGTAATCAGTCGGACTGCGGGTTCAAACAACATTTCGAGGGCGTTGCTAAGCCAAGTGATCAGGGCGTAGCGATTGTATCGCATCGTGAGTGAGAAAGTGACTTACAGCCCTGTCATGCCTTGATATTCATGGAAGGTTCCACACAATCTGCGAACCGGGCAGGTAAGCATGGCTTGCGCATCTTTGCCCCAGGACTGCTTCATGCACACCCTCGAACCACATTACAATTGGCGCAACCACTACATGGCCGAGGATGATCCATTATCGCCCTTCTATGGCCGTGAGTATAGCGAGTTCGAGTACAGCCAGCGGATCTACAATTATGTGATACATCCGCAGTGGGATGGTTTCGGCTCGGCCACTCTGTACCTCAAGCTGCTGTTTGTGGATTATTCGGGAGGATTTGCCATCATTGAACTGCTTGGTGAATGGAACGACCTGTTAGGCAACGATATCATGTTCCTGAAGCGCGACATGGCCGAACTGCTCATGCAGCATGGTGTAGACAAGTTCATACTCATTGGGGAGAATGTGCTCAACTTCCATTACAGCGATGAGGAGTACTATGCCGAATGGGCCGAGGAGATACCTGATGGTTGGGTGGCGCTTGTCAATTTCCGAAAGCATGTGACGGACGAGATGAGGCGTGCACGGATCACTGACCACCTTTTGCTCGATGAGCGTCTGAGTGACCTCAATTGGCGCGCTGCCAGACCCCATCAGGTGTGCGATATAGTGGCTGCTATTGTGGGCAGGAGGTTAAGCTGATACCGTGTTTCAGGAAGGCGTGACATAGCACAATGCCCGGCCCATAACCGCACTTCATACCTTGCACCCCGCAGCATGAGGAGCATTCGCGATGTGATGTCAGGCCTCGTTCAGGGCCACGCCCGGTTAGAGCGGGTGGCCGCTTTCCTGCTCACCGCCCTGCTGTTGGTGGTGGCGCAACCCGATGAGGGACTGTTCAAATACGAGTATCAGCGGGGTAGGCCATGGATGCACGATGACCTGGTCGCCCCGTTCGATTTTGCCATCCGTAAACCGAAAGATGTTTTTGAGAAAGAGCAGGAGCAGATTCGCGAACGTGCGCCCATCTACCTGCGTAAGGACACGGCCGTAAGTGCAGCCGCCCAGCGCCAGCTCCGCAGAGGGTTGGCCTCGGCCTTGGCCATTGACACCTCGGATTTAAGAGAGGTGCAGCGGTTCAATAATCGAATTGAGGTGGCACAGGCTGCATTGACCGAAGTGATGGAGCGCGGCATTGTGCAGAGCAGTGCCGAACTGGCGGCCCGCAGGCCCCGGCAGCCTGTGTATGTGCTGGTGGGCAACACGGCCAACGAGACCGACCCTTCTACTTTGCTGAGCGCGACCCAGGCTTACGAGATGGCCATGCGCACAGCGGCTGTCGGTAGTCAGGCTGATGAGAAGGCTGTGGCGCAAGCCATGGCAGCTGCCATCAGTCACAATATCATTTTTGATGCAGCCACCACCAAGGCCATTCTCGATGACGAACTGCGGGGCGTATCGGGCACGCAGGGCATGATTCCGGAGGGCCTGAGCGTGATTAAGCGGGGCGAGATGGTCGATGCCCAACGCTGGCAGGTGCTCGAATCGCTGCGGATGGAGTACGAGGGGCAGCAGACCGTGGCAGGCGGGAAACTCTTTTTGAGGCTGGGGCAATTGCTCATAATCGGGCTATGCCTCATGCTGTTGTATCTGTTCCTCCAGAAATTCAGACCCGAGGTGCTGGCCAGTTCAAGGCAGGTGGTATTCATTCTGCTCATGATGTCGGTCACGGTGCTGGTGGCGCTGCTGGTGCGCAAAGTGGCCCGACTCGATCTGTACATGGTGCCCTTCTGCCTGATGCCAGTGGTGGTGCGCAGTTTCTTCGATACTCGTGTGGCACTGTTCACCTTCTTGCTTGCACTGATAATGGTGGCGTTCCATGCGCCAAATAGTTATGAGTTCATGTTCCTTGAGCTTACGGCTGGCATAATGGCGCTATTCACGTTGGCCGACATGCACCATCGTAGTAGGCTGTTCCTATCGCTCATCATAGTGTTCTGCACCTATGCCATCGGCCTAATGGGCATGACCGCAATGCATGAGGGAACTTTGGCCGAGCTGGACCTTCGTACTCTTGGTTATCTTGGTGCAAGCGTAGGCCTCACATTACTGGCCTATCCGCTCATCTTCCTTTCAGAAAAGGTGTTCGGATTTGTGAGCGACCTGACGCTGCTCGAACTTTCGAACTCGAACCACCCGCTCTTGCGCAGACTGGCGGCCGAGGCGCCCGGCACTTTCCAGCACAGTCTGCAAGTGGCCAACTTGGCTGAGATGGCCGTGTATGAGGTGGGTGGAAATGCGCTGTTGGTACGCACCGGGGCGCTTTTTCACGATGTAGGTAAGCTTGATGCGCCCATATATTTTGTTGAGAATCAATTGAGCGGAATGAATCCGCACGATGACATGCCGTTTGAAGAGAGCGCAGCAGTTATAATCGGTCACGTCAAGAAAGGCCTCCAATTGGCCCGTAAGCATGATATACCTGAGTCGGTCGCTGATTTCATAAGGACCCACCATGGTACAAGTACGGTAGGTTATTTCTATCGCAATTTCTTGAAACAGTACCCCGAGCGCGAGGCCGACCGCGCCAAGTTCACCTACCCGGGACCCAGGCCGTGGACCAAGGAGATGGCCATTCTGATGATGGCCGATAGTGTTGAGGCTGCATCACGTAGCCTGCGAGTATATGATCAGGAGACCATTACGCAGCTCGTTGACCGGATCATGGATCACCAGATGGCCGAGGGGCAGTACGATGATGCTGATATTACTCTGGCCGAGATTGGCCGGATACGCAAGCTGTTCAAAGCCAAGCTCCTGAACATTTACCATGTGCGCACCGAATACCCCGACTGAGGGCTCTCACCGGCCTTCTTTCAGTTCTCTGATGATGTCAGGCAACTGTTTGATAAGGGCCAGTTCTTTCATCTTGGCGCGAGCCTCGCGCACCGGAGAACCGAAATAGGTCACACCGCCCTCCAGATCGCCTGCAATACCGCTCTGGCCCAGTACAACGGCCCCGCGGCCTATGGTCAGGTCTTTTTGCACGCCCACCTGCCCCCACAGAATCACATCGTCTTCTATGGTGACCACACCGGCTATGCCGACCTGAGCGGCAAATAGACAGTTGCGGCCAATGACCGTGTCGTGGCCCACATGAATATGGTTGTCCATTTTGGTGCCTCTGCCGATCACCGTATCGGCCGTGACACCGCGGTCAATGGTGCAGCAGGCGCCTATCTCCACATCATCGGCAATCACCACACGGCCACACGAGTTGAGCTTGCGGTAGGCATCAGTGCGTTTGTAGTAGAACGCATCGCTGCCGATCACCGCACCGCTGTGCACAATGACGCGGTCGCCCAATACGCAGCCATCGTTGATTGTGGCATTGGCATGTATGAGGCAATCGGACCCAATGCGCACCCCTGGCCCGATGAATGCCCCTGGCCGGATAACTGTGCCAGGCCCTATCTGCGCATCGGGGCTGATGAGAGATGTGGCCTGCTTCCAATGCGAATTGGCGAGGCAAAGGCCTGTGAATGCGTCAAATGGCCTATCGACAATAATCACTGGTTTGCCTGTGTGACCATCGGGCACGGCATTGACTATCACGGCCGAAGCCCGTCCCTTCAGCGCTTTGGCGATGTACTTAGGGTGATCAGAAAAAGTGACATCGCCCTCTTCGACCCTATGGATCTCGTTCAGGCCATTGATAAGTACAGTGCCATCGCCCTGCACGGTGCCACCTATGCTGGCAGCCAGTTCGCTAAGCGCGATGGGCCTATCGAAGCGCATCGGCTCCTGAATTCAAAATGGGTAATGGACGCTTGTGTGTTCGATGATCAGCTCTTCACACGCTCCATGTATTCTCCCGTGCGTGTGTCAATGCGTATCACTTCGCCCTCGTTGACAAAAAGAGGAACGCGTACCTGGGCACCAGTCTCCAATGTGGCCGGCTTGAGCGTGTTGGTGGCGGTGTCGCCACGCAGGCCGGGTTCACTGTAGGTAACCAAAAGGTCAACCGAGTTCGGGGCCTCAGCTATCACAGGCACATCGCTCTCAAAACCCACTTTCACAATCATGCCCTCCTTGAGGAACCGTGCCGAATCTCCGAACATGGCTTTTTCCACAGGTACCTGCTCGTAGGTCTCCTGATCCATGCACATGAGGCTGTCGCCCTCTTCATACAGGTATTGCAATTCGGTGTAGATCAGGCGGGCAATGTCAACGGTCTCGCCACTGCGGTAGCGTACCTCGTAGGTGCGGCCTGCACCTATGCTCTTCATTTTCACCTGATAGAACGCACCTCCCTTGCCAGGCATGGTGTGCTGTTTCTCGGCCACTATGCACAGGTCGTTGTTGTGCCTGATCACCGATCCTACTTTGATATCTGCCGTTGTTGCCATGGTCTTTTTTTAAGCGGGCGCAAATATAGTCGGCTGCCGTGGCCACGATTTCTGATGTTAGAATGGGCCCTAGTCTGTCCCGAAATCCGTTCAAATGTAAAAAGACACTGGGCGAATGCCCCTGTGTAGAGAGATGCGAAGGGGATGGATGCTGGCAGGTATCGGCTTTCGGGACCTTTTACGTGAATAACTCGCCTTACACCTGTGGCTATTGAAGCCAGTACCGCCCCACCCATACCACTTACCTTGGCGGCCATGGCCCAGTTACCTGTTGTGCGCATCAGGCGCGATAAAGAAGCGAGTATCCAACGCAGACACAGGTGGGTTTTCAGTGGCGCCTTGCTGCCTGTGCCTGAAGGCCTTGCCGATGGCGATACAGTGCATGTTGCGTCTGAGCGCGGAACCATACTCGCCACCGGGCACTACCATCCGGGCGGTAGCATAGCAGTGCGGATCCTTGATTTCAGCGAAACACTGCTCGACACGTTTTTCTGGTCGGAACGATTACGGCAGGCCGCTGCTCTGCGTACTTCAATAGGGCTGCCCAACGCAGCAACAGACTGCTACCGCCTGGTGAATGCTGAGGGTGATGGACTCCCGGGCCTTATCATTGACATCTATGGCGCGGTGGCGGTGTTACAGACCCACACCACAGGCATGGCCCGCTGTGTGGCCGATGTGGCCGCAGCGGTCGATGCGCTGTTCAAAGGCAAACTCACCGCCATAGTGCACCGCGATGCCACGTCCACCGGCCAGGCCACGCGGCACTTGAAAGGTGATGCCACCGAGGGTTCTGTGCGCGAGAACGGGCTGGTGTTCCACGTCAATTGGGCCGAGGGACAGAAAACGGGTTTCTTCCTCGATCAGCGCGACAATCGGGCTCTGCTCGGGTCCATGAGCAAAGGGCGTGATGTGCTAAATGCCTTCTGTTACACCGGTGGCTTCTCGGTCTATGCCCTTGCCAATGGCGCCAAGCGCGTTACGAGCATCGACATTTCTGAACGGGCCATGGGTATGGCCAGACGCAATCACGTTGCCAACAACCTGTCGAACGACCGCCACGAACTGCTGTGCGGTGATGTATTTGACCATTTGGCCGATGCCAATGATCATGATCTTATCATACTCGATCCACCTGCATTCGCCAAGCATATCAAGATGCGGCACAATGCTGTGATGGCCTACAAGCGGCTCAATTCAGCAGCAATTGAAAAACTCCGTCCGGGAGGGATCCTGTTCACCTTCTCTTGCACTCAGGTAGTTGACCGTCAGCAGTTTGAAGGTGCAGTGCTGGCAGCGGCCATCGAGAGCGGGCGCGAAGTTCGTGTGCTGCAGCGCATGGGCCACGGGGCCGACCATGCCGTGAGTATATATCACCCCGAGGGCGACTACCTCAAGGGCCTTGTGCTGCATGTGGTATGACCGACTGCATTTCGTACCGCAGCATCTGGAAACTATGCCTGCCCCTGATGGGCAGTATGTTGGCCACAACGGTTATTCATGTAACTGACACCGCTTTTCTCGGCAGAATGGGAGAGGTGGAGCTGGGTGCGGCCGCCATAGGAGGGGTGTATTATTTAATATTGATGATGGCCGGACTGGGCCTGAGCATAGGTGCACAGATACTTATGGCCCGTGCCGATGGCGAAGGCGACCGCACGTCAATAGGTCCCTTGGCCGCGCAGACCCTCGTGCTGTTGGGTGGGCTGAGCGTAGCTGTTTTGCTGATGCATACACTTGTAGGTCGTAGTCTTATCGGGGGCATGATGGATTCGGTTGCTGTGCACGCGGCAGCCGATGAGTACCTGCGCTGGCGCATCCTCGGTCTGGTGCCGCTCTATCTCAGTTTCGGGCTTCGTGCATTCTATGCCGGGGTAGGTCATACATCAGTCATTGGGCAGGCTGGGGCGGCCATGGCCATTAGCAACATCGGGCTCGATTATCTGCTTGTTTTCGGTGAATGCGGATTTCCTCAGTTGGGTATTGCAGGGGCGGCCATAGCATCGTCATTGGCCGAGGCCATCAACCTATTATATATGTGGGTGTATGGCCTCTTGCGCACCGACCGGGCACGCTACGGTCTTTTGCATCCATTGCATCAGGGTATGGCACAGGTGCGCGAACTGCTGGCCATTTCAGCCCCCATCATGATTCAGATGACCGTTTCGCTCATGTCGTGGTTCTTCTTTTTCATGATAATTGAGGGGATGGGCGAACGTCCGTTGGCCCTCTCAAACGTAGCGCGGGCCGTATACAGTGTACTCATGGTGCCATTGATCGGCATATCACAGGGCACACAGACTTTGGTCAGCAACCTGATAGGGCAGGGTAGGGCTGATGAGGTCTGGGTGCTGATCAGACGACTCATCATCCTTTCTGTGTCCATCTCGCTCGGGCTCGCGATCCTGAACCTTATAGACCCATTCATTTTATTAAGCGTATTTACCTCAGACAAAGGGCTCATGGCCGATACCCTGCCTATCATTCATGTCATCTCATTCACATTGCTTTTCTTCGCCATAGGAGGGGTCTTGCTCAGCACTGTTAGCGGCACGGGCCGCACCTTGGCCACCCTGATCATTGAGGTGGTGACGCTTAGCTTCTACCTTTTATATACGTACGCTCTGGTGCACTGGTACCACTGTTCGTTGGCCATGGCATGGACCAGCGAGGCGGTTTACTTTGTGCTATTGGCAGCACTTAGCCTGCTTTACATGCGTTTTGGCCAATGGAGACCTGGAATGAGATGACAATGGATAATAGCAGGATCATTTACATGGGAACGCCCGGTTTCGCAGTTGGGCCATTACGCGCATTGCTCGATGCGGGAGCCAATGTGGTTGCAGTAGTGACCGCCCCTGACCGCGAGGCAGGACGAGGCCGTCAGCTCATGCCGTCAGCCGTCAAGCAGTTCGCGCAAGAACGCGGCCTGCCTGTGCTGCAGCCCGAAAAACTCCGCGACCCCGATTTCTTAGACCGATTGAGGGAATTGAACCCTGCACTGGTAGTCGTGGTGGCCTTTAGGATGTTACCAGAGGTGGTGTGGTCCATGCCTCCGTTGGGTACAATTAATCTGCATGCTTCGTTGCTACCACAATACCGTGGTGCGGCACCGATTAACTGGGCTGTTATCAATGGCGAGACCCGCACAGGCGTCACAACCTTCTTTATCAGACAACAGATAGACACGGGCGATGTGATCTATCAGGAAACAGTAGAGATTGGCCCTGACACCACTGCCGGAGAGCTGCACGATTTGCTTTGCCAAATTGGATCGGCCTTGATGGTGCGCACCGTGACTGATGTGCTGGCAGGACGGAGCCCCAAGCAACCGCAGGCACTGTTAGATGATGCTGAATTGCACCTCGCACCCAAGATATTCCGCGAAGATTGCCGTATCGATTGGAACCGGCCGGCCCTCACCATCTGCGACCGCATTAGAGGGTTAAGTCCTTACCCGGCAGCGTTCACATCGCTTATGGCCGATAACCCTGAGGTCCCGCATCTCATGATCAAGATCTTTAGGGCTTTTCCGGTCGAGGGACAGGGTACACCAGGCACCTTGAGCACTGATGGACGCACCTACTTACGCATAGCGTGTGCCGATTCATTGGTGCAACTTGAGGAGGTGCAACAGGCCGGAAAACGCAGGATGTCAGTGGCCGACCTAATCCGAGGCACCGACCTGAGCGCTTATACACGGGCCGATAGCACGATTCAGTAGGTGATTTTCGTAGCTGAACATCCTGTTTTCGGGGGTTTTGGGGCCGAATGGGCCGCACTTATCAACAAAGAGTGTCATTTTTCAACATTCTGATGGAAGGGATACCGAAAGCCGCACACCGCTTGGGCTGCCATATATATTTGCCGCTGTTAACCCAATGTTCACCAACCAAAAACCATTAACATGAACAAAGCGGAACTCATTGAAGCAATTGCTGCTGCATCTGGTCTTTCAAAGGCCGATTCTAAGCGTGCCGTTGACGCATTCGTAGCTGAAGTGGGCAAGGCCCTCAAAGGCGACAAGCGCGTATCGCTGGTAGGCTTCGGCTCTTTCTCTGTGTCTAAGCGTGCTGCCCGCACAGGCCGCAACCCACAGACAGGTAAAGAGATCAAGATCAAGGCCAAGAACGTGGTACGTTTCAAGGCTGGCAGCGAGCTGTCTGACACCGTAAAGTGATCTGACCACTCCCATTGTAACAAAGGCCCTGCCCATTTCGGGCGGGGTTTTTTATTTGCATCCATGAGCAGAGAGGACATTATATCAAATTTCGACCCCAACGGATACGCTCTTCGTGGGTCCGGAATATTTGGGTTGCCATTCACACCGCGCGAGGCACAACTCGTTATTGTGCCCGTGCCATGGGACGTGACCGTTAGCTATAGCAGCGGCACTAGCGATGGCCCAGAGGCGATCTTGGATGCATCGGGGCAGGTGGATCTTTTCTTTGCAGGCGCCAAGGATGCCTGGAAACTGGGTATCGCAATGGAAGAGGTGCCTGAGGAATGGAAGGATCTCAACCGCCATTATCGAAAAAAGGCTGAGCAGGTAATCGATATGCTGGCCGATGGCCTGACACCTGACGCTGACCAAGGATTGAAGGAACTCCTTGAAGAGGTGAACGCACAGTGCAACGACCTGCGCGAATGGATCAAGTATCACACTGGAGAACTTCTTGACTCGGACCGTATGGTGGCCCTACTTGGTGGTGACCACAGCACTCCGCTCGGTTTCATGCAAGCACTAGCCGAACGTGAAGGTGAATACGGCATCCTTCAGATTGACGCTCATGCCGACCTGCGCGATGCCTATGAAGGTTTCACCTACAGCCATGCAAGCATCATGTTCAATGCATTGAAGGTGAAAGAGGTCGGTCGTTTGGTGCAAGTGGGCATACGCGACTATTGCGAGGCTGAGGCACAACTTTCAGCCAATAGCAACGGGCGCATCTTTACGTATTTCGATCAGGATTTGAAGTCTGCTGCATACATGGGCGAGACTTGGGATGCGCAATGCGAACGGATAATATCACACCTACCGCAGAAGGTGTTCATTAGCTTTGATATTGATGGGCTCGATCCTAAAATGTGCCCTGGCACCGGTACCCCTGTGCCCGGTGGACTCGAATTTGCACAGGCCATACATCTCATGCGGAAGGTTGTGAACAGCGGCAGGCGCATCATAGGCATCGATCTCAATGAGGTGGCACCCAGCGAAGGCGAATGGGATGCCAATGTGGGTGCCCGACTATTGTATGCCATGTGCAACCTCATGGCCCTGTCTCAGGGTAGGTTGTTGGCAGAGTGAGAAGGTAAACGGAGCGAGTAATGGCTTTGGCCGAATAAGCCAACAGCTGTATTGATCATCAATTTTATTGTATAGATTATCAAGTGTTTATTCTGAAAGTGTTAGATGGATAGGTAAGATTGGCACGCCATTGGTCATGCGCCATTCAAAACCAATTCTTAGAAACCATGATTCGCATTCTGATAACCGCAGCCCTGATGGGCGCAGCCTTGGTCACCCAAGCGCAGATTTCCGGAGTGAAAAAAGGAGGTCTGATGGCTTTTGCAGCTCCAACTGGCCCAAGGTCACTACTCAACCTCTATCTGCACGATGCGGTTATGAAAAAAGGCTCCACGGATACCCTGCATGTGAAAGTGATGAGTGTTGGCACTGAAGCCCTTAATGTCAATGCCATTGTAACAACCTCTGGAGTCCGTGTTCTCAATCCCATTACAACTGCTTTGGATCCTGGTAATCACCATCTCCTCACCATTGTTGTAGATGCCCCAAAAACCAAGAAGACTATTGCCGAAGAGAAGTTGACTGTCGTTTCAAACAGCGGCCGCGAGGAAGTTCTTGTCATGCGCCTCCGCACAGAGTAAGTGTGTGACGCTTTGTGAGGAAAGACTCCTGTTAAGGAGTCTTTCCTTTTATGTATTATTCCATGATACATAAAAAGATGAATAACCTTTCGTGCATGATTAGGCGTTAAACTGCAAACAGAGTCCAAAACACCATGCGCCCATTCCATCTTGCATTCCCCGTCAATGACATTGAAGAGTCGAAGCGGTTTTATTCTCAGGTTCTTGGCTGTTCTATTGGCCGCGAAGCACCGAGTTGGGTCGATTTCAATTTCTTCGGTCATCAGATTTCGGCTCATCTCGGTCCGGACGAGACAAAGCGTGCCTCAGCAAATTCAGTTGATGGCAAACAGGTGCCTGTGCGTCATTTCGGTCTTATCATGGAAATGAGCGAGTGGGAGAGCATGGCTACGAGGCTGAACGCAGCCAAAGTGCAGTTCATTATCGAACCGTATATCAGATTCAAAGGGCAGGTGGGCGAACAGGCCACCATGTTCTTTCTTGATCCAAGTGGCAATGCGCTGGAATTCAAAGCATTCAAGGATGACTCTAGTATTTTCTTGCGTTAAAGAAGGATGCTGGTCGGCTCTATTTTTGACAATTGACAATAATCATATCTTAATGCACTGAGGTATGGTGATTTAGGGGTGTGGCGTGTATACCTTTCGCGGCCTTTTCAACCAAAGGCCCGAAACACTCCATCCATGAGAAAAAACTACCTGACTTTGCTCTTCAGTATGCTTGGCGGCCTCGGTGCAGCCCACGCACAGATTGCATTCACAAACGGCTCCTCGGCCCTCACCACACCCAACTACAGCGGTGTGACGGTGGCAATAGGTGATGTCGATGGCGACCGATTGGACGACCTGATACGCCTTAATCAGGGCATTACACTTAATTTCCAGTACCAGAAGATGAACGGTACTTTCAGTGCCATCTCAGTCGGTAATGTTTCTAGCGAGAGCCAATGGGGTATTGTTGTTGGCGATGCTGATAACAATGGCAAATCAGATGTAGTGGCCGGTGGCAGCTATGATAATGTGCACTATTCACGGGCCAATTCTGCTGGTACGGTGTACACTACCACCGATCTGGCCAACAGCCAGATGTTCCTGCAGGCCTGCAGCTTTTCCGACATCAACAATGATGGCTGGCTCGATTTCTTCGGTTGCCATGACGATGGTCCGAGCAAGATTTTCATGAACAACGGTGCAGGCAGCCTGGTGTATAACACCAATGTAATGAACACTGCTCCATTTGCAAATGGCGATGCCAACAGCAACAGCGGCAACTACGGCAACGTGTGGACAGATTTTGATGATGACGGTGATGTGGACCTGTATGTGGCCCACTGCCGCCAAGGCGTGAACAGTCCAACAGATTCACGGAGAATTAATACTCTGTTCCGTAATAATGGGGACGGCACCTACACCGAGAGTGCTGCCACTTACGGTCTTGCCTTTGGTGCTCAGAGCTGGACGGCAGACTTCGGTGACATTGATAACGATGGCGACCTCGACATATTCATTACCAACCACGATGTGAGTGCAATGCTACTTGTCAACAATGGCAATCAGAGCTACACTGACATTTATGCTTCGAGCGGTATCACAAACATGGTAGGATTTCCTATTCAGGGCATCTTTAAGGATTTGGATAATGACGGTTACCTTGACATAATCGTTTCGGGCGATTCACATCGTGTTTACCGGAATAACGGCAACAATACCTTCAGTCAGGTCACCAATCCGTTTGATGCCAACATCATTGAATCATTTGCGGTGGGTGATCTGAACCACGATGGTTTTCTGGATGTCTACGCAAGTTATGCCGAAATCTACACCACTCCGAGTAACACACCCGATGCACTTTGGATCAATTCAGGTAACGATAATAATTGGATTGCATTTGACCTTGAGGGTACTGTTAGCAACAAGGACGCAATTGGCTCTAAGATCAAGGTATATTCTGACCTCGGTGTGCAAGTCCGCGAGGTACGTGCGGGAGAGAGCTACGGTATTGTCAACTCACTTACGCAACATTTTGGTCTGGGTCAGGTAGCTACGGTCGATTCGGTAGTGATCCGGTTCCCTTCTGGTATCGTTCAGAAATTGTACGACCTTGAACCGGGTCAGTTTGTTTCAGTGATTGAGAACCAGTGCACTCTTACCGATGCATTCATCTCGGCCAACGGTGGCGGTATCCTTTGCGCGGGTCAGACGTTGGCCCTCAACGCTCCTGTCGGTTATACATACCTGTGGAGCAATAATGCCACCACACAATCCATCAACGTGAATAGTACTGGTAACTACATGGTTCAGCTAACCGCTGCCAATGGTTGCGCAGCCACTTCCGCTATGTTCCCGGTAGTCGTAGCCCCCGATGAGACTCCATCAGTAACTGTGTCAGGCGACCTTGAGATCTGCGAAGGATCTGGTGTGACCCTCACATCTAGTAGTGCTGCCGGCTACTCGTGGAGTATAGGTGGCGGCACCTCGCAGAGCATCGATGCTACCCAACCTGGAGATTACACCGTTACTATTCAGGGCGTATGTGGTTCTTTCACCTCAGATCCTATTACGGTGACTCAACTTGCTTCCCCTGCCCCAGCTGTGGCCAGCAACGATGTTTACATTCCGGTTGCAGGTACTGCTAACCTCAGCGCAACCGGCACTGTGCTTAACTGGTATAATCAGCCAACGGGCGGGGCAGTACTTGGCACTGGCAACAACTTCACCACACCCGTGGTGAACACTCAGGATTTCTTCTATGTAGAAGAAGTATATATCTATGGTGGTGCTACCTCTTACGGTGGCCGTCCAGATAATAACGGCACTGGTGCCTACCAGAACAACAGCAGTTTCTATCTGGTATTTGATGTGCTTGAGGAGAGCACTCTCAATTCGGTAAAAGTGTACGCCAACGGTGCTGGCAACCGAACAATCCGTTTGCACGACAATGGCGGCACCCAGCTGAATGAGTTGGTGGTGAACGTGCCTAATGGCGAATCGCGTATCGACTTGAACTTCCCACTCAACCCTGGCACGGGCTATAGCCTGCGCACCGTTGGCGACCCTCAGCTTTGGAGGAATGCTCCTAACGCAACCATGAATTACCCTTACAGCGTTGGCAGTATGGTATCAATAACCGGAACAAACGTGACAGGTGCCAACACTTATAACTACTACTATTATTTCTACGATTGGGAAGTTAGCTCGCCAGAGCGTGTGTGCGTGAGCCCACGTACTGAAGTGTCAGTGACTGTGGGCACTGTAGGTGTAGCCGAAGGTGACCTGCTTGGAACTACAATGTTCCCTAATCCTGCCACAGACAATTTGAATGTTGTACTTCCTGCCTCAGTGAAAGGGAATATCAATATGGATGTTTACAGTTCCACAGGCCAAAGGGTGATGTCGAGCCGTTTAACTGCTGGCACCGCCCGTGTTGATGTGGGCGGTCTGGCCAGTGGCGTGTACTCATTCCGTATCAAAACCGATAACGGGCATTACACCCAGCGCATCGTGGTTCAGTGATAGTTCAGATATGATTGAAGAGAGAGCCCTGCCCCTAATTGGGGTGGGGCTTTTTTAATACACACTGTTGCAGTCGAAGGAATCGGTCCATGAACGGGTGCCATCAAATGACGCTTCAGAGAATCTGGCACTTACATTGCCGTGGCCTAATGGAGTCGCAGCCCCGACAAAGAGCGCTATTTTGCAAGATGTCGGCTTATTGCATGATTCAGAACACACGATTTGACCGACTCTTGCAGAGATGTAGAGGCTATCATTGGTCACTTGTAGTGCGAAAAGCCCTGCATTGCCCTCAACTGTTCTGAAGTCAACCGCATCATCGGTCGGGGTGTTTTTTACGAAAGCAAGAAGAAGGCCGGGTTGAAGTACAGCGCCTGCAATAGGGACATCATGGTTGTCATATACCATGATTCCGCACCGACCATCGGTGAGGTCGGTGCTGAGGTCGCGAAATGCGATGTTGTAGTTGCCTATTTGCAGTGTGTCTAGGCAGAGCGTCCGTACGGCTACGGACTCACTCACAATTTGGGTGGATAGGATGAGCTCACCGCTCTCAATCTTTATCGATGTATTGAGTTGAGCTGCATCGGCCGTCCAGCGCAAGGCGCACGGGCCTTCTGGTTTGGTGCAGGAAAGGGTGCACATGCCAATAATGGCCGCAGAGACGTATAAGCGGTGCATGAAGCAAAGAAAAGGCCCGATGCGCATTGCGCACCGGGCCTTGGTATCTGGTTGGGTATTTCGGTTCTCAGTAACGTGGCTCCCTACGGAAAGAAGGGCGGCTACCGCCACCACCACCTCCGGCACCCATCGGCCTGCGCTCGCGCTCCTCGGCTTCTTTCACCACAACTGGGCGACCACCGATTTCGGCACCGTTAAGTGCAGCAATGGCAGCACGGGCCTCATCATCATTCTCCATCTCCACAAAACCGAATCCGCGTGAGCGGCCGGTCTCGCGATCGGTAACGATGTTGGCATTGGTAACAGTGCCGTAGTTTGCAAACTGGGCGGCAAGTTCCTCCGTGCGATAACGGAAATTCAAATTGGCAACAAAAAGCTTCATGTAAAAGTGAATTGATTAGAAATGATGATTGGGTTGAAAGTTTCAGAAAGTTGGATGGCAGCCCAGAACAGACGTGGATTCGGAAGGAGTTGGGAAAAGAGCCTTGCGGGTCTATCGGGCTTTAAGTGAGGCCAAAGGTAATCGCTTATCACTCAATAAGACACACATTGAAAAAAAAATCTCAGATCTCGCGTCCTGAGCTGTCCAAGTAAATATCAAAGGCACCGCCATCGCGCATCTCGAGGTAAAGATTGTACATCACGCCATCCTGCCTTGTCACCTTTTTAAATCCTGTGAAACGTGCACCTGGATATGTCCTTGTGGCAGCAGAGCGCACGTTAGCTGGTACATCTTTGATAGAAACGGAGGTATAAAGCCACACACCATCTTCACCATAAACGGCCTCGCCAGGCAGACCATCGGTATTTATGAATCCGATCACAAAACCGCCTTCTTCCACCACATCTTCATATCGCAGATTGGGATAGGTGCGGGCAAAATGCGTCTTGGCGCGGTCCATTGCACTCTGCGCATTGGCCCCAACGGCCGAACAGAGGAGAATGAAACAGAGTATCGCGCCTTTCACGCGGCTAAATTATAGACAGTGAATGTCTGATGTATGAAAGAGTGATGAACCGGAAAGGGCCTGTGGCACGGCATATCTTTGCGGCCCCTGTATGTCAGCTGACCCCAATGGCCCCTTGCAAGAGGCGGCCGAGATGTCTTTCCTTGAGCACCTTGAGGCACTGCGCTGGCATGTCATGCGTAGCGTGGTGGTTATTTTTTTTGGTGCGGTAACGGCTTTCTTTGCCAAGGACTTTGTGTTTGATACCATTCTGCTGGGCCCCAAAAACCCCGATTTCTGGACTTACCGTGCACTTTGCGACCTCGCCTCCCGATTTGGGCTGAGCGAGTTGATGTGCATCCGCGATATTCCTTTCGGGCTCATCAATACTAGCATGTCGGGCCAGTTTACCACGCACATGATGGTTTCCTTCCTTACGGGATTGGTAATGGCTTTCCCTTATATTGTCTGGGAGATATGGCGTTTTGTGAGCCCTGGCCTGCACGCTGAGGAACGCAAGTATGCCACAGGAATGGTGTTCTATGTCTCGTTTCTATTCACGCTCGGGGTGCTGTTCGGTTATTACCTCATCACACCAATGAGTGTCAATTTCCTTGGTACCTATCAAGTGAGCGGGCAGGTACAGAACATGATCGATCTTGATTCATATTTCAGCACAGTGGCCACGTTGGTCCTTGCCTGCGGCCTTATGTTCGAGATGCCCGTGCTGATGTACTTCCTTACCAAGATAGGCGTTGTGAGTCCTGAGTTCCTGCGCAATTATCGCAAGCATGCTGTTGTGATTATTCTTTTCATTGCCGCAGTGATAACCCCGCCTGATGTGGCCAGCCAGATCCTGGTGTTTTTTCCTCTCATGCTCCTCTATGAGCTGAGCATATTTGTGAGCGTGTTTGTGGTGCGGAACAAGGAACGGGTGAGGGGATGAGGCTGAACGTGCGATGGGGCCTTTTGCTCCTGTTCATTATTCTTTTTCAACTCTTCGCGGGCACCGTATCGGCCCAACGCAGCACCCGTGTGCGGGGCAAAGTGACCGATGCTGCCACCGGAGAGCCATTGCCATTTGTCAACGTCTCGTTCTTAGGGAAGAATGTTGGGACCACCACGGGTTTTGATGGCAAGTACCTGCTAGACACCAAATGGGGCAGTGACACCGTGCAGGCCTCTTTCCTTGGCTATAAGCCGCAAGCCAAACGGGTACTTGAAGGCGAGGCTCAGGTTGTGGATTTTGTACTCGAAACGGCATCGATTGAGCTGAAGGAGGTGACCGTGAAAGCTGATGGCAGGCGGTATCGGAATCGCGACAATCCGGCCGTGGAGCTTATTAACCGTGTGCTTGAGCACCGCGACCGCAACCGAAAGGAGGGTTTCGCGCATTATCAATTTGATAAGTACGAGAAACTTGAGCTAGACCTGAACAATATCACGGATAAATTCAAGCAGCAGAAAAGCCTCAAGAAGTTCACTTTCATGTGGGATTACATTGACACTTCAGAGGTCAATGGCAAACCCTACCTGCCGCTTTACCTCACCGAGACCAAAAGCCGTGTATACCTGCGCAAGGACCCCGACCTGAAGCGCGAGGTGAGATATGGGCTTAAGACTGTAGGATTCAAGGATTTCATGGATGAGGAGGGAATCACCTACTTCATGGAGAAGATCTATCAGGATGTTGATATCTATGACAACAGTATCCTGCTGATGGAGAAACAGTTCAAAAGCCCGATTTCCAACATCGCCCCCAATGTTTACAAGTACTTTATTAAGGATACGACCATAGTTGATGGTGTTAAATGCGTCACACTGGCCTTCATGCCGCGTTCCGATGCCGACCTCGCTTTCAGAGGCGATATGTGGATAGCACTCGATTCGAGCTACGCGGTGAAGAAGGTTAAGATGAATATCACGCGCAGCGCCAATATCAATTTTGTCAGTGATCTGTTGATAGAACAGGAGTTTGCGCATAGCGACAGCCTGGGTTGGTATCTTGTCAAGGATATCATCACCATTGACTACAACCTGCTCAACAGCACCATGGGCATGTATGGTAAGAAGACTACTTCTTACCGCGACATCCTGGTGAATGTGCCCGCACCCGACAGCGTATTGCAGATGCGCGGCAACATGGTGACACTTGGCGATGCCGAGACCAAGAACAGCGAGTTCTGGAATGAGCAACGTCATGACTCGCTCACTGTCACCGAGAAGGGCGTGTATGCTATGACCAAGCAGTTAAAGGAACTGCCGGCCTTCAGGCGTGCAATGAACATCCTGTTCACATTGCTGTCGGGCTATTATACCCTGGGCCCTGTCGATGTGGGGGCGCTCTATTCGCTGGTGAGTTACAACCAGGTGGAGACATGGCGATTCCGCGCCGGCCTGCGAACCAACGACAAGCTTAGCCGGAGGTTTCAGGCCGAGACGTACATCGCCTATGGCCTCGATAAGCGAATAGATCGGAGGCTGAAGGGTGGCGTGGGATTCACATGGTTCTTCAATCGGAGGCCCTACCATCAGATTGATGTGGAATGGCAGCGCGACATCAAGATGCCCGGTCAGGACCTGCTCATCGCATCAGATGACAACATTTTCCTCTCGTTCCGCACAGGCGTATCGAATCTGATGATGTATTTCGATTCCTACCGCGTGAGTTGGAGCAAAGAATGGTACTTCGGCCTCACTCTTGGCCTCACTGCCGAACACCGCGACAACCTGGCGGCCGGGGCACTGACTTTCAGCCCATCAAATGGGTCGGCCGACCGTGGCCGTATATCGACCAACGAGGTGGGGCTTTGGTTGCGCTATGCTCCAAATGTCCGATTTTATGAGGGTCGGAGCAAGCGGATGCCCATGCGCGACAAGAACCCGATCATCGATTTCAGTTATAGTTACAACATCCCAGGCCTTTTACGTAGCAGATATGAGTTCCATCGGTTCGGTCTACGAGTTGAGAAGCGCTTCTACATTAATCCCATCGGATATGGCGATATGCGTCTTGAGGGTGGGTACATGCTCGGGCAGGTGGCATTCCCCATTATGAGCATACATCGTGGCAACCAGACTTTCTTTCAGGATCTGAACACCTTTAACCTCATGAACTGGTTCGAGTTTGTGAGCGACCGTTATGTGCAGCTCGACTATTATCACCACTTCAATTGGTTCTTTTTCGATTACATACCGGGCCTGAAAAAGCTGAAATTGCGCCTTACGGCCGGTGCCAAGGCTGTATGGGGTGATGTGGCGGTGCAGAATGACCCCCGCTTGACCAGCGATGACCCAGATGTGCTCAAATTCCCGACCCGTCAGGTGATGGACTATAATGGTGAGGCGGTTTACAATGCTGATGGCACACCCCGGATGGAACAGGTCACGGGTACCCTCGAGCGGATGCCGTATGTCGAGGCCAATATCGGTATTGAGAACATCTTCAAAGTGGCCAGTATTGATGTGATCAGGCGTTTCACCTACCTGAATAACCCCAATGTGCCCGGTCTCGGAAATGCAAAGGGCTGGGGTGTGAAAGTGAGGGTCGGGATCAGGTTCTAACCTTTTCAGTCGGTTGCTGATATTCAATTTGCTGAATTGGCCGGATGGGCCTTGTGGATAGATATTTGTGAACATTGAGTCAGCAGATGAAAGCCGATGACCGAACTTTCGCACCTCTACACATCTAAAGCAGGACTGCCGCCCGGTTCACTCATCCATGTGGGTGAGAAGAAGAAGGATGATGTAAGGATCTGTGTGCTAGATTACAATGCCGATCGGGTGTGGGAAGGCGACCTCGACCATGTTGACGACACCATCCGTTTCCGTGACACGTCCACTGTAAGTTGGATCAACGTTACCGGTATTCATGACCAGAAAGTGATCAGCCGTCTGGGCGAGCTGTACAGCATCGATCCATTGATTCTTGAAGATGTGATGAACACCGGTCATCGGCCCAAGGTGGAGGATATGGGCCAAAACCTCTTCTTCACATTGAAGATGCTTTATACCGATGAGTCCAGACACATATGTAGCGAGCAGGTCAGCCTCATATTGGGCGAGAACTATGTGATATCGTTTCAAGAGGACGAGGACGACATATTTGATTCCATCCGCGACCGAATACGCAACGCCACAGGTCTGTTGCGCAGCCGCGGGGCCGATTTTCTCGTTTACCGTCTTGTCGACACTGTGGTGGATAATTATTTCGTGGTGCTTGACACCGTAGAAGCCAGCATAGATGTGCTCGAAGACGACCTGATGAGGCACCCTAGCCAAGATCATATGCGCAGGATACAGGCCATGAAACACGACCTCATATTCCTGAGAAGGAGCATCATGCCTCTGCGCGATGCCGTCAGCAGTCTCGAAAAGGGTCTCAGCAAGCTGGTTGACAAGCACACTGCCCGCTATTTCCGCGATGTGTACGACCATATAATCCATATCTCTGATACGCTCGAGAGCCATCGCGAGGTGCTCAAAGGCCTCACCGACATCCAGTTGGCTAACCTGAACAACCGAATGAATGAGGTGATGAAGGTCCTCACGGTCATCAGTACCATATTCATCCCTCTCACATTCATTGTCGGAGTGTACGGTATGAATTTTCAGTTCATGCCAGAATTGAGTTGGCGCTATGGTTATCCAGCTGTCTGGGTGCTCATGTCGGGTATCCTTCTTGGGCTGGTCTATTATTTCAAACGGAAAAAATGGTTTTGATAAATAAATGATTATCAGTACATTGGTGAAGTAAGGACTCATTTGGCACACCGTTTGGCTACAGGGAATGCAACTAAACGACTTGTTCCATGAAACGCCATGACTTCCTCCTTCTGTTCGGGTTATTGTACCTCAGCCTACTCACTGGTTGTGTATATGTGGTAGATGCCCCTGGGCCTGATGGCAGACCCGGCAATGCCTATTACGGAGTCGATTACAGAATACACATGCCCTACAGCTATGCAGACAACAACCCGGCCATCCCTTATAATCCGGTACTGGGCAACTACTATCTCACCCAGCCCGGTACCTACGAGTTCGAGTATTTCATCAATCCCTATGATTATTGGTATGGTACCTATTCTGTTTACATCAATGCGGGCGAACCTGGTGGCCCAGGTGGATATGCCGGGCGAGATGGGCGCGACACCTACCTGATGATGATCTGCGAGTACGATGGTTTTTTTGAGGTACGTGGTGAGGGTAAGACCGATTTGAATCCGGACAGCACCGTGACCATCAGCGGCATGAACCTACAGAACCGTTATGAAGTGACAATGACCCGAACCAATGTCAGTCAGCGTCAGCCCAAGCTGAATGCCAAGTTTGTAGGCCATTGATGCTGCGTTTGGCACCAATGTTTTGATATCGATTCTGAACTACCTTTGCGCCCCCGCAAAAAAGGCGGGATGTTACCAAAGGCGGATGTGGTGAAATTGGTAGACACGCCAGACTTAGGATCTGGTGCCGCGAGGCTTGGGGGTTCGAGTCCCTTCATCCGCACCAAAGGGCGGCCCGAGGCTGAATAGGGCCTGGGCCGCCTTTCAATCACAAAGAGAATTGAATAAGAATACTGATCTGTGATGCAGATAACCAAGAATCAGACCGATAACCTGAACCTTTCCATTACTGTGGCCCTGAGCCCAGAGGACTACCTACCTGTTGCGGAAAAGGCTCTTAAAAACTATGCACACAAGGTGAGTATGCCCGGTTTCAGACCGGGAAAGGTGCCCACTGGAATGGTGCGGAAAATGTACGGAAAGAGTATCTTATTGGAGGAGGTGAACCGCATGTTGGGCGATTCACTCAATAACTATATCGAAGAGAACGGTTTGCGCCTGTTGGGCAATCCATTGCCCAGCGAGACGGTGGCCCCGAAGGTCGATTTTGATAACCCGGACGTGATGGAGTTCACTTTTGATCTGGGACTGAGCCCAGAAGTGAACGTGGAACTCTCAAAGAGCAGACGTTTCACCCGCTATGTGATAACTCCTAGTGATGCCGATGTGGACAGTGCTTTGGAAAACATGGCCCGCAGGAACGGTGAGATGACAGCTCCGGAGACCAGTGCCGAAGGCGATATTATAAAGGGTCTTTGGGTTGAGATGGATGGCAGTGAACCACGCGTTGGAGGGGTGATGCACGCTTCGAGCGTCAATATTTCCGATATCCCTGATCCAACCACCAGAAGTCAATTTGTTGGAATAAAAGTGGGCGATGTGATTGTGGTTGATCATACCGCAGTGACAGATAGCGATATCGACCGTGCCGCCATGCTCAATGTTAGCCGCGAGCAACTGGCCGACCTCAACCCCATGTTCCGCTTCACTGTGGAGCGCATCCAGCGCCTGATTCCTGCAGAGCTCAATGCCGATCTGTTCGCGAAGCTGTATCCCGATGGGTCAGTTACCGATGTGGAGGGAATGAAGGAGAAGATCCGTGAGGATTACCGCAATTATTTTGAAGGTGTGAGCGACCGCAGACTGCACAATGAGATAGCTGACGCCATCATCAGGGAGCAGAACATCGCCTTGCCCGATGAGTTCCTGAAACGGTGGATGCTGACCCAGCACGACCACGACCATGCAACACATCATCACACACAAGATGAGATTGACCGCGAGTATGCTCAGATGGCCGGGGGGCTACGCTGGCAATTGGTTGAGAACGATATTATCAGGCAGAAGGGGCTCACCCTTACACTCGATGAGGTGAAGGAAGGCGTGAAGGAACATCTGCGCGCTCAGTTCGCTCAATACGGAATTCATCAGGCCAATGATGATATGATGGGCGATATGGTGAACCGTTTCATGAAGCGCGAGGATGAGGTGCGCAGAGTGAGCGAGGAACTGATGAACCGGAAGGTGCTGGCGGTCTTCAAAGAGAGTTTCTCTTTTGATGATAAGGTGGTGAGTGCCGATGAGTTCAGCGGACGTTGATCCATACCTTTGTTCGTCAGCATGTTGAAGCTCCTTGCACCAATTGTTCTAGTATGTGCCACAATGCTTTTGCCATCGTGCAGCAATAACTGTATGACGTGCGAAGGCCTATCAGCCTCGCGTCAGGTTTGCCAGGGCGATTTTCAGGAGACCGCTGACTACAATGCTTACGTGGCCGAATACATAGCTCAAGGAGGCACTTGCACCGAGAATTGAACCCGCTCATGAAAGGAATCTGGATAATTCTGTCATTAGTGGCCATATCGGGCCTCAGCGCCTGCACACGCTGTCAGGAATGTACAGGAGGCGGGGTGAATGAGACCATGTGCGAGACTGAGTTCGACAGCCCTGAGCAGTACCAATTGGCCTTGGACGACCTCGAATCGCAGGGCGCTACCTGCACCGCATCGTCAGGATTCTGATTTTCCCCATATCCTCGGAATGAACCGTGGCACCCGTTTCACATACTCGGCATAGCCTGGGTATTTCTTGGCACTTATCCCTTCGCTGAAGTTGGCACTGCCCTGAAACAGCAACATGAGCAGTAAGGGCCCGGCTATGGTCCAGTTTAACCATCGCCCCGTGGCCGCTACACTGAAAAGATAGAACACGGCCCAGATGGCCTGTTCGCCCAAGTAATTCGGGTGTCGACTCAATGACCATAATCCAGTGTCAATGAATCCCTTCTGGCGGGCCTCGGCATTCGTTGCCTTTGATTTTTGAAAGCGCCACTGCTGTTCATCAGCAATGGTCTCTATCGCCAAAAAGATCAGAAGTAGACCTGTGGCGATCAGGTCAATGGGGCCAATGGTCGCATTTACGGGGTCGATGGCCAATAACATCGGGAGCGTGATGAGCAGTACCAACCCCATCTGATAGGACGATATGAAAGCGAAGTTGAACAGCGCCCAAACCCACGGGCGTGCCAGCATGGGGTTCTGCCTCAATACTTCCCAACGGTAGTCCTCATCGCCTTTCCATGGGGGCCAATGGTAACCGCCTTTGCGGGCAAAATTGAAGGTCAGCCTGATGCCCCACATGGTGATGAGCGAAGCCATGAGCAGAAGACGCGGGGTAAATCCACCGTTCATGGCCACTAGCCAGGTGTACCCTATGGGCATGATGCTCCACAGCTTGTCCACTTGACTGTAATTGCGCGTAAGGGTACTGGCCACGAACGTAAGACCGGTGTACAGGGCCCATGCGGTCAACAGCTGGCCGAGCACCACCTGCTGATCTATTGTCAGGGGCTTATCGAAGAAAAGTGCAGCCATAGGCACCAGTACCAGTGTGGCAATGAGGAGGATGACCGTGTTTCGCATTCAGGGCTGATCAACAGGATACGTGGGTGGATGTTCAGTTTTTGAACAGGGGCCGAATCTAAAGGCATCTAACGGTTGCAAATTGCGTCCATCAACGCGAGTATGAGACCACGACTGCCGCACGCCTTTTTGATATTCATCTCACTGGTGTCCGCCAGTGTTGCGTCAGCAGGAGAACCTAGGCCCGAACTGCCATGTCTCGAGCGCAGGTTCAGCATTGTGGCCCACATCGTTTTAGATAGTTTGGGCCAACCGGGCATCTCGGAGGGTGCCATTGACGGTCAGGTGGCCGCACTCAACGGCTACTTCGATGATATATGCGTGTCGTTCGAAGTGTGCGAGTTCCGTTACATCCCCAATTTCCAGTGGGACAGTCTAGAGGCCGTGGGCGGCTACCGCTGGGGTGAGATGCTGACAGCAAACCACCGCCCGTACCGAATAAATGTGTTCTATGTGGCCAGCGTCACCGACCTTGGCGATGCCACAGGTTTCGCCTCATTAGCCGGCATCACGAGCCCCGATGGGGGAGGAATCGCAATACAGAAGAGCAGCGGGTCCATGACCCTCACCCATGAGATGGGCCACTTCTGGGGCCTTGAGCACACCTTCGCGGGTCCTGAACTAGTCAATGGCAGCGACTGTGCCACTGCGGGCGATGCCATCTGCGACACCCCGGCCGACCCGTACTCCGGGCCCGAAATAGCGTATCTCACCGATTGCATCTTCACCGCTATGATGCAGGATTCAAACGGTGACTGGTACGACCCCGATGTGGGCAACATCATGAGCTATTATGGCGGTTGCCGCTGCCACTTCACCTATCAACAGTACGAACGCATGGCTCAGACATACCTGAACGGGCCAGGCATGTGGTGAAGCCTATGATGAAATACTTGAGGTGCCTTCTGCTTCTGGTCTCTGCGTGTGCCGCTGCACCGGTGGAGGCGCAGGATATTCACCTCACCCAGTTCTACACAGCACAACAGAACCTGAACCCCGCGCTGATAGGCCGGCACGATGGGGCATGGCGCATCGCGGGCAACTACCGCAACCAATGGCGCGAGATCAATGCCCCGATAACAACGGGCATCATCGCATTCGACAAGAAATTCTTCATCCACAGCGATGAGATAAGCGCAGGCATACTGCTGGCGCACGACAACTATAGCGGCTATGCCCTCAACACCACAAAGGTGTTCGCTACGGTGTCATATATGAAACGACTGGGTAGGAACGAGCTGCGGGCCGGCATACAACTGGGCGGGGTTTTCCGCAGTACCGACCTGAACGGACAGACTTTTCCCAACCAATGGGTGTATCAGGACGGCCAGTTCGACCCCAATCTGAGCAATCAGGAGAACAACCTCAACGTGTCGCAGCAGTTTTTCGACATGAACTTCGGGGTGGCCTGGCGCAGGAAGTTCAAGAAGTGGACCCCCATGGTGGGCTATTCCATTTTTCACATCAACCGGCCTGACGATACCTATTTTAACGAACCTGTTGAGCGCTTGCGCGTGCGCCAGCTGGTGCACATGGAGGCAGATGTGCCCATTAACTCCGAGTTTGTTGCCGAACCGAAACTCCTCTACATGTGGACCACCATGGCGCAGGATTTCGTGATGGGCGGCAACTTCCGTTTTATCACCGGCAAGCAATGGGTGCGCAGCATCTATGCCGGTGCGGTGTATCGCGCGGCCATCGGCACCAACTTCGATATGGTATCGCCCATCATCGGGTTCAACATCAAAGGGGTCGAGATCGGGTTGAATTATGATGTCAATGTTTCGGAACTCAGTTCCAACTCGCAGAAATCGACCTTCGAACTCAGCATCATCTACACTGGCCCGTTGAATGCTCCCAAGGCCCTGTCAATTCCATGCGACAGGTATTGATGATATTGTATGTTGAGTCATCAGGAAACCTGCTGTCAAGAGAGTGGAAGGAGTTGCTCAGTTATCAATTGATGAGCAGGGTCGGGAAGTTTGATCGGATTCCTCACTGGAAAGGTTTTATCCATCCAATGAGGTCATTGCCACCAAGAAGTGGATCAGTACGCTTTTTTCTTTTTGGGCTGATGATGATGCTCAATGCCTCAATGTCACTGGCCCAGAGCAGCTTGCAGGTGCCGCAGACCGATGACGAGCGCCTCAACCAGGTACGTGGACTTGCACGCAACGCCCTGCGCATGGGCGATACCTACACGGCACTGTTCTATTACGAGGAATGGGCAAGGCGCAGACCTGATAACACCGAGGTACTGCATCAATTGGCCGAGCTGTACAGGGCCACCCGCAATTACACATTGGCAGATACCACCTACCAACGTGTGTTGATCCAGGCGGCCGACCGTTACCCCGAAGCCTATCTGAGCCGTGCGCAGATGCAGATGAGCCGTGGCCGATATGTAGAGGCCAAGCGCACCCTCGAACAGTTCCGCAAAGTGTCGAAGTCGTTGAACGATAAGAGTCTGGGCAAGATGGGACTTGAACTGATGAAAGGCTGCGACCTCGCCCTTGATCTGAACGATTCGGCAGCTTCGGCCACCATTGCCCTGCTCGACACAGGCATCAACTGGGCCCATATCGAGTTCAGCCCTGTGCCCATGGGCGATTCGGTGATGGTATATGGCTCTCTGCGTGAGAATCAGGTCAATTTCTACGATGCCACCGATGTCGATTCGGCCCGTAAGCCCGTGCGCAGGCTGTTCCGTGCCGTTCCAAAAGGCGATGACTGGAAGTTTGATGGCCCATTCCGGGGCCCCTGGGAATCGATGGATGGCCAGATAGGTGGTTTCGCACTTTCGCCCACTGGCGAGCGGGTCTATTTCACCGTTTGCAAGCCTGACTGGACCGGCAAGATGTTGTGCCGCATCTACATGAGCGATAGAGACGGTGGTGCCTGGGGCGAGGCCATTGACCTGGGCGATGATGTGAACCATCCGCGCTACACCAGCTCGCAGCCCACCGTGGGCCGTGCCTCAAAGACCAATGCCGAGGTGGTCTATTTTGTCAGCGACAGGCCCGAAGGCAAGGGCGGCATGGACATCTGGTTCACAGAGTATAACCCGCGCAAAAAGCAGTTCCGTGAGGCCAAGAACGCAGGCGCGGCCATCAACACCGCAGGCACCGAGTTCACACCTTATTACGACATAGCCACCCACACCCTATACTTCAGCACCGATGCGCGTCCTGGCCTGGGCGGCCTTGACGTATTCAGCATGGAGGGCGAGCGGAGCCGGTGGCAGAAGGACAGCCTGCGCCACATGGGTAAAGACATCAACTCAGAGGCTGACGACCTATGGTACACGCTCAGGCCCGACCGAAAGGGAGGTTTTGTGGTGTCGAACCGCGAGGGCGGGGTGGCCCTGCTGCACAGCACCTGCTGCGATGACATCTATACATTCACCTTTAACAGGAATATTGAGATACATGCCGATGTGAAGGTGACCGAATGCGGCAAGGACTGCCTGAAAGGGGCCACCGTGAAACTGTTCATGGTCGATACCGAGACCAGCGAGGAATACCTGGCCGAACAGCGGACCGTGAGCGGCTGCCAGCTCGATCTGCTGCTTACACCCAACCGCGATTACCGCGTGGAAGTGACCAAGGACGGATGGTTCAATGGCACCGCATCTCTCAGCACCAAGGGCATCCGCAAGAGCGACACCCTGCAATTGGATGCGTGTCTGCGCATCATTCCGACTGAGCCTGTACGATTGGAGGGCATCCGCTACGATTTTGACAGTGCCGACCTTACGCCCGATGCCAAGACCGCGATTGACACCGGTCTACTGGTCATACTGCAGCGCAACCCCGACATCATCATCGAACTCTCATCGCATACTGATAGCAGGGGCAAGGACGACTACAACATGCGCCTGAGCGACCGCAGGGCACAGAGTGTGGTGAAATACTGTATCGACAAGGGTGTGGACAAGCGCAGGCTGGTGGCCAAGGGCTATGGCGAGACCAGGCCGGTGGCCCCGAACGAGCACCCCGATGGCACCGACAACCCCGAAGGCCGCGCCATCAACCGCAGGACCGAGTTCAAGATCATCGGCAGACTTGGGGAGGAGGAAATTGGAGATTGAATTTTGGGTCGGTCGATTTGACCCTTACTCATTCCAGAATCAAAGCTCAGCGCACTTCGTCAAATGCACTTGAAGTGGTCAAACGGCTCGCGGCAGTCCACGCAGCGATACAGGGCCTTGCACGGGGTGGATCCGAACTGACTGATCATCTCAGTATTGCCCGACCGGCACTGCGGGCATCGCACCATGTGCGGCCTGCCGAGTAGCACGCCCTTATCGGCCGTGGCCTTGGGCGGTGGTGCTATGCCGTATGCCTCAAGAGCCTTCAGTCCGCGCTCGGTTATCATATCGGTGGTCCAGGCAGGGGAGAGGCGCAGATGCACCTTGGCATCGGTCACGCCATGGTCATGGAGCACTTTTACAATGTCTGTCTCCATCTCCTTCATGGCGGGGCAACCGCTGTAGGTGGGGATTATCACCACCTCTGTGCGGCCATCCGTGCAGGTCACTTCTTGGATCACCCCAAGGTCAATAAGACTCAGCACGGGAATCTCGGGGTCTTTCACCTCATCGAGCCAGTGCCAGATCTGCTCGGTGTATGCTGATGGGTCAGACATCAGGATGCGATGCAGGCAGGCAGCTCACCACTCGCAGCCCGGGTAGGCCCGCTGCATGTACTGCAGTTCGGTGAGCAGGTAGCCGAAATGTTCGGTATGGCGGCCCATGCGGCTGCCGCTCTGCATCCATGTGCCAATGGGCATGGTCAGTGTGGCCTCGGCCACGGTGGTGCGCACGGCATCGAGCCAACGGTTGCGTAGGTCTGCCATGTCGGGGCCTATTCCATTTTGGGCAATGAGAGCATCGCTGTCATCGGTGGCGAACATGTCGCCTGTGAACATCCATACCTCATCGAGGCTCTGCTGCATCTTGCCATGGCTCTCGGTGGTGCCATCGCCCAGGCGGAGCATCCAGTCGCGGCTGTGGCGCAGGTGGTAGGTCACCTCTTTGATGGTCTTGGCCGCAATGGCTGCCAGTTCAGGGTCGGTGCTCTTTACCAGCTCGCTCCAAAGCAGAAAATTGAACTGGTCATAGAGATATTGGCGCACAATGGTGTCGCCATAATGGCCGTTGGGCAGCTCGCAGATGAGGGCGTTGGTGAAATCCTTTTCGAGGCGGAGGTAGGCCAGGTCGTCCTCGTTGCGGCCCCTGCCCTCCAGGCGGCCTGCGTAGGCCAACAGGTTGCGGCACTGGCCCAGAAGGTCGAGCGACACGTTGATGATGGCCATGTCCTCCTCGAGCGCGGGGCCGTGGCCGCACCATTCGCTCAGACGGTGCCCGAGCACAAGGGCATTGTCGCCCAAGCGCAGCAGATACCTGAATTTGGCTTCTTGCAGATTCATGTTCGGTCAGATATGGCCCACTTCCTCGGGGATGTGATAGAATGTGGGGTGGCGGTACACCTTGTCCTCTGATGGGTCGAAGAGCGACCCGCTCTCATCGGGCATCGATGCGGTGATGTCGGCACTCTTCACCACCCAGATGCTGACGCCCTCATTTCTGCGGCAATACACATCGCGGGCGTTGGTCAGGGCCATTTCGGCATCGGGGGCATGCAGGCTGCCGCTGTGTTTGTGGGCCAGTCCGTTCTTGCTGCGGACAAACACTTCCCAAAGGGGCCAGTTCTTCTTATCCATCGGAAGGGAGTTGAAAGTTCGTTTCAGGATGATCGCTGTGCAGTCGGGCCCTCAGGCGGCCGCCTTTGCATTCTTTTTGGCATGGTAGGCATTGGCGGCCTCGCGCACCCAGCGGCCGTTCTCCTCGGCCTGGCGTCTGGCGCGGAGGCGCTGCACGTTGCACGGTCCGTTGCCTGCCACCACGGCATTGAATTCGTCCCATGGCATGGCACCGAAATCGTAATGGCCGCGCTCCTCGTTCCATTTCAGGTCGGGGTCGGGTATGCTGAGGCCCAGGAAGTGGGCCTGCGGCACGGTCTGATCCACGAATTTCTGGCGCAGCTCATCGTTGCTGTTACGTTTCACCCGCCATATCATGCTCTGGGCGCTGTGGGTGCTGTGCGCATCGCTGGGGCCGAACATCATGAGCGATGCCCACCAGAAACGGTTGAGGCTGTCCTGCGCCATGGCCTTCTGCTCGGGGGTGCCCTTGGCCAGTGTCATGATGATCTCGTAGCCCTGCCGCTGATGGAAACTCTCCTCTTTGCAGATGCGCACCATGGCACGGGCGTATGGCCCGAAACTGGTGCGCTGCAAGGCTATCTGATTGACAATGGCGGCCCCATCGACCAGCCATCCTATGGTGCCGATATCGGCCCATGTAAGGGCGGGGTAGTTGAATATGCTGCTGTACTTGGCCTTGCCTGTCAGCAGTTCGTCCACCAGGTCATCGCGGTCGGCATTGAGGGTCTCGGCCGCGCTGTAGAGGTACAGGCCGTGGCCGCCCTCGTCCTGTATCTTGGCCAGCAGGGCCACCTTTCTGCGCAGGTTCGGGGCGCGGGTAACCCAGTTGCCCTCGGGCAACATGCCCACCACCTCGCTGTGTGCGTGCTGTGCCATCTGCCTGAGCACCAGTTTGCGGTAGGCATCGGGCATCCACTCTTTGGGTTCGATCTTCTCATCGCGGTCTATCCGCTCCTGAAAAAGCTCTTCCTGTGTCTTGTTGTGCATGGGTGGTCTGTGCTGTCGGGCAAGTTTACGATGCAAAGGACGGATGGGAAATTGACGCACGTCAGAAACAGGCATATTGCCAAGAGGTTCTCTGCCACCTGACAACTGACCTTTGCGGCCGCCATGAGAAACCGCTCTGCCATACTGCGCCTATTTGCGGCCCATGCCATCAGCAGCTTTGCACAGGGCATAAGCATGATGGCCATACCGTGGTATTTCGCCTCGGTGATGGGGCAGGCCCAGCTCTTTGCGCGCATTGTGGCGGTGGCCACCTTCGTGTCGCTGCTGTGGAGCTTGGTGGCCGGTTCGTTCATTGACCGCTATCCGCGCAGGTCGGTGTTTCTGGTCATCAACTCGGTGGGGTTCATGGTCCTGTGCGGCATGGCGCTCTATGGCCATCGGGTGGGCGAGGTGCCGCCCTGGGGCATTGCTGCGGTGTTCGTCTTCACCTTCTTCCTTTACAATATCCATTACCCCGCGCTCTATGCCTTTACGCAGGAGATGACCGAGAGCCGCGATTTCGGTCGGGTCAACTCCACCATTGAGGTGCTGGGCCAGAGCACCAGTGTGCTGAGCGGTGCCATAGGTGCCATGCTCATAGCCGGCCTGAGCGATGGCCATGTGAACATGATGGGGGCCGACCTGCACCTGCCCTTCCGGTTCGGGGCGTGGCACATGTACGAGATATTCCTGCTCGATGGGGCTACCTACGGCATCAGCCTCATCATCCTCTACACCCTGAGTTTTGAGACCGTGCATGCGCTCGAGACCGACCTCGAACCCATCGGGCAGCGCATCCGCAACGGGTTCAGGTACCTGTGGTCGAGGCCGCGGGTGCTGCTGTTCGGCACCATGAGCTACATGGTGTTTGTGGTGCTGATGGTGGAGGTGCTGCTGCTGCTGGCCATGTATGTGAGCGGCCACCTGGGGGCCGCGGCCGATGTGTATGCCTCGTCAGAGGTCTATTACAGCATAGGTGCGCTATGTGCCGGGCTGGGTGTGCGTCAACTGATGCGCGGCATGGGGCCGGTGCGCGGGGTGCTGCTGCTCATGCTGGCCGTGGGCGGCCTGTTTGTGGCGGCCGGCCTTACCCGCAGCGTGTGGTTCTTTTTCCTTTTCTCGCTGCTGATAGGATTTGGCAATGCCGGGGTGCGCGTGCTGCGCGTCACATGGCTGTTCAACCATATCCCCAACAATATAATAGGCCGCTGCACCAGCATATTCCACATGTTCAACATCACGTGCAGGGGCACGCTGCTGGCGGTGTTCTCGCTGGCATGGTTCGCCCGGGCCGACCATGTGCGGTGGGCCTATGTGATATGCGGCTGTGCGGTGCTGGTGGCCATGGTGCCCATAGTGGCCTACCTGAAGGAGCTGGAGGAGATGGGCTGACGCCTGCCTCAGCGCTGACCCTGCTTGAAATGCGCTATGAACTGGCGGGTGAAATCGCTAAGCACCAGCCGTCCGCTCACCTCGGCCCGTTCGGCCAGCAGCGTGTCCCAATGCTCGGTGCCCTGCCATAGCACCCCCTTTAGCTGGGCCATGGCCTCGGGGCTGCTGCCGGCCAGGCGCTGGGCCAGTGTGCTGATGGCGGCATCCATCTGCTCCGCATCGGCATACACATCAGCATAGAGTCCGTTGTCGCGGGCCCACTGCGCACTGCGCCAGTTGGCAGCATCGATGCTGAGCTGCGCAAAGGCCGAGCGGCCCACCTTGCGCTCTACGGCAGGGCCTACCACAAAGGGACCGATCCCCACGGCCAGTTCGCTCAGTTTCACGGCCGAGTCCTGTGTGCCAAAGGTGTAGTCGGCCGCGCTGGCAATGCCCACGCCACCGCCCACGGCCTTGCCCTGCACACGGCACAGCACAAATTTCGGGGCCTTGCGCATGGCATTGATCACCCCTGCAAAACCGCTGAAGAACAACCGGCCCTGCTCCAGGTCGGTTATGCTCATCAGCTCATCGAACGAGGCACCTGCGCAGAAGGCCTTGGTGCCTGCGCTGCGCAGCACTATCACGCGTGCCGCGGGGTCGGCCCCGGCCGCCTCCACCGTATGGGCCAGCTGCCGCAGCAGGTGCCCCGGCATGGAGTTGCTCTGGGGGTGATAGAACTCGATGGTGGCTATGCCATCGGTGGTGTGCAGGTGTACGTGTCCTTCCATGATCAGGGCTTTTTATTGAGATTGACAATGTGCTCAGACTCCACTTTGCAGATCCTGATGCTGTAATGGTCGAACCAGCCGCTGCGGCCCTTTTCCTTGGCCACGCGGTGCAGCGTATTGTTGCGCCAGCGGCCGATGGCCTCCAGGTCGCGCCAGTAGCTCACGCTCACCCCGAAACCATCGGGCTGGCGGCTCGATTCCTCGAACAGGAACCCATCGATGGTGCGGGCCTCCTCGGCCGCGGCCGCGTTCATTTCGGCATAGCCATCGGTATGGGCCGACTGCTGTGAGGTGAAGATGACTGCGTACATCGTGGCGGTGCAAATTGGGCCGCGAAAGTCGGGCAACGGCCCCGATCGTGCATCGTACCGGTGCGAAATGGGTGGGGGATGCACGGGGAAGACCCCGCTGCTGAGCATGACATAGGTGCCTACGCGACCTTGTCATGCTGAGCGAAGTCGAAGCATGAGGGGGTGGTGGTGTTTATTGCTGATTGTTGATTTCTGATTGCTGATGGCCGAGGCCCGGCAGCGTCATAGCGAGGGTCTCCCCGAAGCATTCTCACTTTCACTCTCCCTTTCACTCTCCCTCTCACTTTCACTCTCCCTTTCATTTTCACTCTCCCTTTCACTCTCAAAAAAAAATTTCACTCCGTGGATGAAGATTCGTTAAATGGATCGATGAAATGTCTATTATTGCCCCACGAAAGCCGTTTTACGCCCCACCAATTGCCATTATGAGTACCCTGATGCGCAATAATGTTGCTGCCGAATGGGCCCTGGGTGGGGGTGTTTCGGTGGCTTTGGGCAGCCGAGGGCGGATAGTGGAAGGCCAAGGCTTGAGGACCCATTTTATTTTCGGGGGATATATGAGCTGGAACGGGCATGGACCAGGCACCTGCGTTTTGTACTCTGCCGCCCTGACTGCATTTTCTGTATGCGCAACTGCGGGTGAGTCGGCCCACCCGACCCACCTTCCATACGTTTTAGATGGTACGGCAGCCCACCCGACCCACCTGTTGCCTGATGCAACTGCCTCCGGGTGGCTCTCGGGGCCCTACTGTGGCCGCCCACAGACTGTTCGGGAGTTTACCCGCCCCGCTTGCCGCGCCACACAGGTGCTCCGGGTGGCAGTCCGCACTGCATGTTGCGCGCCCCGGGCCGCATCATCACTTTGGCGGTCTTGGTTTGAAGCGGTTTATCTCTCCGGCCCGACCATCTTTCTGTAGAGCCCTTGCATGCAACGGCTCTGCCGTGTGCGGCAATACGCCCCTCACCACCTCACCGCCACCTTGCCCGTGCTCTGGCGCGATTCGAGCAGGCGGTGCGCATCGGCCAGCTGTGTGTGCGCGAACTCGGCCCCTACAATGGGTCTTATATCGCCCTTTTGCCACATCGCTATGCCCGCCTCCATGCAGCGGCCCAGCACATGGGGCCGCTCATCGGCTATGTGCAGCATGTTGATGCCTATCATGGCCCTTGAGCTGACCAACAGCTGAATGGGGCTGAACAGGCCGAAGTTGAGGGCCAGCCTGAGGGTGTCGATGAACTGGATGCCGCCCCCCAGCTGCTCCGATGCCCCGAAACCCACTATCCTGCCGCCTTTGCCCAGCAGCCCGAACCCGCGCCTGAAGGTGCTGCCGCCCAGGGGGTCAAACACCACATCGAGCCCGCGTGTGCCCGTCAGGTGCTTTATCGCCCCCACAAAATCCTGTTTCTGGTAATTGATGGGGTGATGCACGCCCTGTTGGCGCAGCAGTTCAAGTTTGGCATCGCTGCCGGCCGTGCCATAGATGGTGCAGCCTTTCAACTTCAGCAGCTGCACCAGCAGGGTGCCCACCCCGCCCGCTGCGGCATGCACCAGCACGTGGTCATCGGCAAACACGTTTACACACTCGTGGGCCGCGTGGTAGGCGGTGCAGAACTGTACGGCCAGGGCCAGGGCCTCGCCAAGGGGCATCTCTTCGGGTATAGGGCGTATGGTGCGCCCGTCCACCACTATGTGCGATGCATAACCACCGAACCGCGTGAAAGCCAACATGCGCTGGCCCTTGCGGTAGGGCCCGCAGTCGCCCAGCAGTCGGCCAACGGCCTCGTAGCCTATCACGCAGGGCAGGGGAGGCGCGTCCTGGTAGATGCCCCTCCGGGCCATCACATCAGCGAAGTTCAACCCGAACCCTTCGCACGCAAGAATGGCCTGACCCTCTTTCAGTGCGGGCAGTTCGGCATCGCGCAGGGCAAAGGCCCTGTCGGGCTCACCGTGGCCGATGAGGACATACTGTTCCGTTCTCATGTTGCTCTGGTTCAGAATTGGAGGCCATACACCACACGGGCCACCATGAAGTAGAAGAACAGGCCTATGATGTCGTTGGCCGTGGTGATGAACGGGCCGGTGGCCAGGGCCGGATCGATCTTGACGCGGTGCAGGAACATGGGCATGAAGGTGCCGAACACCGCTGCGAACAGGATCACCACCAGCAGGCTCAGCCCAATGGTGATGCTCAGGGCCATGGGGTAGCTGAGCAGCACACTGTAGATAAGGAGCACACCTGCGCAGGCCAGGCCGTTAAGCAGCCCCACCAGCAGCTCCTTCAGCAGTTTCCACACCAGCCCATCGTGCCCTATGGTGTTGTTGGCCAGGCCCTGCACCACCAGGGCCGAGCTCTGTATGCCCACATTGCCGCCCATGGCCACCACCAGCGGTATGAAGAAGGCCAGTTGGGGGTTGATGTGTAGGTCGCCCTCGTAAAAACCGATGACCATGGAGCCCACAATGCCGCCCAGCATGGCAATGAGCAGCCACGGCAGCCGGGCGCGCACCATCACCAAGGGCTTATCATCGCTCTCAATGTTCTCTGATATACCCGACAGCATCTGGTAGTCCCTGGTGGCCTCTTCGCGCACCAGGTCCATCACATCGTCCACAGTGATGCGGCCCAAAAGCCTCTCGGCCCTGTCCACCACGGGTATCACCACCAGGTTGTACTTCTCCATGATCTGGGCCACCGACTCCCCACTTTCGTCAGCCTGCACAGAAATGGCATCGTCCTTAAAGATGTCCCTGATAAAGGTCTTGTCGGGGCTGATGAGCATCTTTTTGAGCGACACGATGCCCTGAAAGTGGTTCTCATCGTCCACCACATACACCGTGTACACCTCGTCCACCTCCTCGGCCTGCAAGCGCATCTCGCGCACGCAGCGCACGATGCTCCAGTTTATGTTCACCTTGATCAGCTCCTTGGCCATGAGCGACCCGGCCGTGCCCTCGGGGTACACCAGCAGGTCTTCTATGTCGCTCACCACCTCGCTGTCCTCCACGTGCTCCAGCACCTCGTCCTGGCGCTGGTCGCTGAGGTCGCTCATGATGTCGGCCGCATCGTCCGAGTCCATCAGCGGCAGCACCTTGGCTATCTCCTCGTTCGAGAATGAGTTGAGGAACCGCTCGCGGGTGTCGTCCTCCAGTTCGGTCAGCACATCGGCCGCCACGTCCTCGGGCAGGGCGCGGTACAGGTACTGCGCCTCGCTTAGACTCACCGTATCCAGAATCTCAGCTATGTCCTGCGGGTACATGCCGTCCAGACAGGCCACAACTGTGGCGCGGTCGTCCCGCCCTATGGCCTCTTTCAGGCCGTCAAGGAACTGTGCGGTGAGTTCGAACGACATGACTCAGTTGCCGCCTCAGTGGGCCGCTGGAGTTGGGGTTTTTGTGTCGGGAGATGAGAACCTGCCGCCCTCAACTACCGGAGGCAGACCTAGTGAGCGACACGAACTCGGCTACGCTGAGCTGTTCCGCCCGGAGGGTCATGAGCCGCTCATCGGGGGTGGTGGCGAAAGTAAGCCCCGACAGGGCGTTGCGGAGGGTCTTTCTGCGCTGATTGAAGGCCATTTTCACCACGCGGAAAAACAGCACCTCATCGCAGCCCAGATGCTCCACCGCATTGCGCCTGAGCCGCAGCACCGATGAGCGCACCTTGGGCGGGGGATTGAACGCGCCCGGCTCCACGTTGAACAGCAGCTCCACATCATAGAATGCCTGCAGTAGCACGCTCAGTATGCCGTAGGTCTTGCTGCCCGGGCCACAGGCTATGCGGTCGGCCACCTCTTTCTGCACCATGCCCACCACTTCAGTCACCGCGCCTCGGTTGTCCAGCACTTTGAAGAAGATCTGCGAGCTGATGTTGTATGGGAAATTGCCTATCACGGCCAACGGATCCTTGGTGACACCCTGCAGGTCGAACCGGAGGAAATCGCCCTGATGGAGGCGGGGTGAGAGCTGCGGATAATGCTCGTTCAGATACTCCACCGATTCCGTGTCCATCTCCACACAGTGCAGCGTGAACCGCGCATCGCGCAGCAGGTACTGTGTTAGCACCCCTGTGCCGGGGCCCACCTCTACCACATGGCCGTAGCTGCCATGGCCGGTCAGGGCGGTGGCTATCCGCTCGGCCTTGCCCATGTCGCGCAGAAAGTGCTGCCCCAGGTGTTTCTTCGGTCGTACGCTCAATGGATGGGGGTCGATATGTAGGGTGATGGGCCGATAGGAACAACGGGTCACACCAGTTCGAGCAGGGTCCTGAAGGCCACGGTGTGTTCTCCGTACCGGTCGGTGTGGGCCTTCTGCAGGGCCGGGGCGTGCAGGCTCTGGTATTCCTTCAGGTCGTCCATGTTCATGCACAGGTACTGTATGGCGTAGGTCACACCCTGTTCCTCTTCCACCATCACCTTGCAGAATCGGTTCTCTAGGAAGTAGCCAGTGGCCATCACCTCTGGTATGTGCACCTCGCGCATCCAACGCACCCAGTCCTCGTGCACGGCACTGTCCACATTCACCGTCACGTTGTAAATGATCTGTCCGCTGCGGTGGCTCATGATTGGATGGAGTTCTCGTAAGGGATGCGGTTCATGATGCTGCGGCCGAGCGTCAGCTCATCGGCATACTCCAGTCCCCCGCCCACGCTGATGCCGCGCGAGAGGGAGGTCACCTTCACCCCGTTTGGTTGCATCTGGCGGTAGAGGTAGAAGCAGGTGGTGTCGCCCTCCATGGTGGCGGGCAGGGCCATGATCACCTCGCGCACGGTGCCATCTTGCAGCCGCCTGAGCAGCTGCGGAATGTTCAGGTCGGCCGGGCCAATGCCGTCCATGGGCGAGAGGATGCCGCCCAGCACATGGTACAGCCCACGGAACTGGCCCGTGGCCTCAACGGAAATCACATCTCGCATGTCCTCAACAAGGCATATCACGGTGCGGTCGCGGGTGGGGTTGGCACAAACGGTGCACTGCTCGCTGTCGCTTATGTTCATGCAGGTGGCGCAGCGGCACAGGTCGCGGCCCATGCGGGCTACGGTCTCGCTGAAGCGGTCGGCCTGCGCGCGGTCGTTGCGCAACAGGTGCAGGGCATAGCGGAAGGCTGTCCTTCGGCCCACGCCCGGCAATTGGGCAAAGGCATCCACCACATCCTCCAGGGCCTTGGGCACCACACTCATGGCGGCAAAGATGGCGAAAGGGCAGGAGGGAGGCCCGCTCAAAGTTGCTTGCTGGCGTATTGCAGGGGTTACTTTCGCCCCGCATTCTAATTGATCCTTTTCATGAGAAGTCCTTTACTCCTGATCCTGAGCATCGCCATGGTGCTCACAGCCACGGCCCAGACCATGAAGCGGCCATCAGAGGCCGAGATATCCACCCTGCCGGCCTGGGCGCAGGCCATGTATGGCCCAGATCCCAGCCTGTGGCAGGTTGACAGCCTGTTCCAGGCCTACTATCGCTCGCATCCGTTTGTCAAGACCTATCATACCCAATACTTCAAAAGATGGAGGCGCAAGGTGCTGCCGTATGCCCAGGCCGATGGCCACATCGCCATGCCCACGGCCGATGCCCAACGGGCCATTGACCAGGACTATCTTGATAAACAGACCGGCCAACGTGGTGGCGGATGGACACTCATGGGGCCCATGCAGGTGCTGGAGAACTCAGGCAGCCCAGGCCACGATCAGAGCAACACCTACAGCATCGATCAGTGTGCAGGCACCCCGACCACCATGTACTGTGGCACCGAGACTGGCGAGGTGTACCGGAGCAGCAACGGAGGTCAGAGCTGGTCGAATGTGAGCTACCAGATGAATTTTGGGAGCGGGGTCACAGCCGTGGAAGTGCATCCCACCAACGGCAATATCGTCTTTGTAGGTGGCAATTCGGGTGTGTTCCGCAGTACGGACGGGGGTCAGAACTGGACCAATGTGCTGAGCAACTCGAATTTCAATGTGAATGAGATACTGATCAACCCCGGCAATACCCAGATAGTACTGGCAGCCACTGGCAAGGGCCTGTACCGCAGCACCGATGGCGGCACCAACTGGACCCAGCTGTACACGGCCGAATGCTACGATGTGAAGTGCAGACCGGGCAGCCCCGCCACCGTGTACCTGCTCAAGAACAACGCATCGGCCATCAGGTGCGAGTTTTTCCGCAGTACCGATAGCGGTGCCACATGGACCGTTCAGGGCACAGGATGGTATGACAGCACCGACCCCGCACGTACCGATGGCGGTGGCCGTCTGGCCGTGACCCCTGCCGACCCGCAGCGTGTGTATGCCTACCTGATTGGCGAGGCCAAGGCCAACGATTATGGTTTTATCGGCATATATCGCAGCAACGATGGCGGCACCACATGGAACCTGCCCAACCCGCCTACCGGTGGGCCTTACACCGATACGCACCGCAATCTGGCCATAGGATGGGTGGGCTGGGACTACCACCAGGGTTTCTACAACTGCGCCATCATGGCTTCAAACACCGATGCCGATAACATCCTGGTGGGCGGCCTCAACCTATATCGCAGCACCGATGGCGGGGCCACCTTCGCCTCCGTGGCCGGCTACGTGGGAGGTCCGTTGAACATGCACGTTGACAATCAGGATTTCCGTGCATTTGCCAATGAGTACTGGATCACCACCGATGGCGGGGCCTACCGAAGCACCGACTTCTTCGGTTCGCAGCCAGAGTTCCGCATGAACGGTGTGAACAGTGCCGACTACTGGGGTTTCGGGAGCGGATGGAACACCGATGTGCTGGTGGGAGGCATGTACCACAACGGCAACAATGCATACCATGAGAATTACGGCCTTGGCAACCACTTGGCCCTGGGAGGTGGCGAGGCAGCCACCGGCTATGTGAACCCGGGCGATGCGCACACCACGTATTTCTCTGACATCGGTGGCAAGCGCATCCCGAATACGATAACAGGCACGATCAGCAATGCGCCCTTTGCCATGAGTCCCAACGAGAGCTACTGGGGTGCCGAGTCGAGCGAGATGGAATTTCACCCCAACTGCTACAACACAGCAATCATTGGCAACGAGAACAAGATCTGGAAGACCACCGATGGTGGCGCCAGCTTCTCGTTGGTGCACACCTTCGGCACCAATGTCGATGACGATGTGAAGTACATGGAATGGAGCAGCAACGACCCCAATGTGATCTATTGCAACCAGCAGCCGGCATCGGGCAGCGTTGGCACCCTGTGGAAGACCACGGACGGAGGGCAGAACTGGACATCGCTGACCATACCATCGGGCAACAGCCGCAGGATGCTTCTCACACTCGACCCCGTTGACCATCAGAACATCTTGATAGCCTACCCCGGTGGCAGCAATGGCAATAAGATTTTCAAGTCGACAAACGGAGGGCAGTCTTGGACCAATATCACCACCACGCTGCTCAATAATGAGGAGGTACACAGCATCGCGTATATAGCCGGCACCAACGGAGGCGTGTATTACTGCACCGACCGAAGCGTGTATTACCGCAATGCTGCCATGCCCGACTGGCAGGTGGCCAATGCCGGGCTGCCACTGTATTTCAATACCAACATCATGCGCCCTTTCTACCGCGACTCGAAAGTGCGCATCGCATCATACGGCAAAGGGATATGGGAGTCTGGTATGTACGAACAGCCCAGTGGCCCAGTGGCCCGCATCACAGTGGATAAGCTTGAGCTTGAGCGCACCTGCGACAACGAGGCGTTCCAGTTTGAATGTTACTCATTCCTCGACCACGACAATGCCCAATGGCAATGGCAGTTCCCAGGTGGCACGCCATCGAGCTCCACCCTGCGTAATCCGGCCGTGACGTATGCGGCCCCTGGCACCTATCAGGTCACATTGACCGTGACCGATGCCAACGGCACACAGGACACCGATCAGATGAGCGTAACCGTGACCCAGGTACCCATCCCGGTGCAGGTGAGCGAGGATTTTCAGGCCACCTTCCTTCCATTCGGTTGGTGGAGTGTGAATGCCGATAATGGCGGAAGCTGGGAGCAGACCGATGACGCAGGCGGCTTCGGCACATCTACCCAAAGTGCACTGTTCCGCAACTTCGACATCGACTCGCAGGGCACATGGGACGAGATGCGTTTCCAACTCAATAACACAGGCAACCCAAATCCCACCATGACCTTCGATGTCGCATACTCGCGCTACGGTGGGCAGTACAGCGATACCCTCGAAGTGCTGATAAGTACCGACTGCGGTGCCAACCTTACCTCGGTATACCTGAGCGGAGGCGACATGCTATCGACCGCACCGAGCAGCCAGAACTATTTCACCCCGGCCGCCAGCGAATGGCGCACCGAGACCATTGACCTGAGCGCATACAGCAATCTGCCCGATCTGCTGGTGGTGTTCCGCAACCGTGGCCGCTGGGGCAACAACATCTACGTGGATAACATCAACCTCAGCTCGCCAGTCAATACAACACCTGAGCGAGAGGTGGCGCAACTCACCATCTGGCCGAACCCCGTTAACAAGGGTGGCTGCATCAACTTGGGCACTCCCGTTCAGGGCCGTGCACTGCTGACCGACATGAGCGGCAAGCGGATCATGGATGCACCAGTCAACGGCTCTATGTTTGAGATGCCACAGTCAGCGGCTGCCGGCACCTATGTGCTTTCCATCGTCACGCCCCAAACCATCTGGAACCGGAGGTTGGTAGTGAAGTGAGCACGAATTGACCTACATCCGGATAGCTTTCTCCGATAGGAAGAGTTGAACTGTTCGGGCTGATAGAAGGAGTGGTCCTTCTGTCAGCCCGTCATTCTTTTAGCAGATTGACTTTCCTGTGTGCTCGAGATCGGATCAATCCTGATCCAGCTTCTTTACCATGGTCAGAATGGTGGCGATGGCGCAGGTCTCATCGGTCTCGTCATACACTTCGACCAACCATTTCACAATGCCTTTCGACACATCATCGGCATTGCGTTTCTCCTGATCCACCTTCTCCTTGCACGTGAGTCTCACCCCTATGGTCATGCCCGGATAGACGGGTTTGACAAAACGGGCCTCTTCCAGACCGTAATTGAGCAGCACGGGGCATTTGCGCGGCTCTACGAACATGCCGGCCGCTTTGCTCAGCACCCAGTAACCGTGGGCCACCCGCCCAGTGAACAGCGTGCCTTGCAGCGATGTGGTGTCGACATGGGCGTAGAAATGGTCACCGCTCACATTGGCGAAGTTCACTATGTCGGCCTCCGTTACGGTGTGCTTATGCGTCACGAGGGTCTCTCCTATCTCGAGCTCCTCAAAATGCTTCATGAAGGGGTTGAGCAGCACCTCGTTCTGCCTGGCTCCCTGCTGATACACGTTGGTGATGGCCGTGATCATGCTCGGTGAGCCCTGTATGGCAGTGCGTTGCAAATAGTGCAGCACTCCGCGCTTTCCGCCCATTTCCTCGCCACCTCCTGCGCGACCGGGGCCACCATGCACCAGCAGCGGCATGGGCGACCCGTGTCCGGTGCTCTCTTTGGCACACTCGGCATTGAGCACCAGTATGCGCCCGTGGTACGAGGCTGCACCGAGTGTGAACTGCCGCGCGGTCCTGGGGTCGTTGGTCACAATCGAGCAGCACAGCGACCCAAGGCCCAGCTTCGAGAGTTCGATGGCCTCGTCAATCGTCTTGTACGGTATGAGGGTGCTCACAGGCCCGAACGCCTCCACCTCGTGCGTGGCTCTGCGATTGAAGGGGTCATCGTTGCGCAACAGGATGGGCGACATGAATGCACCTGCCTTTGAATCGGCCCCTTGCACCTGCACTTGATCGAGGTTGCCGTACACCAGCCTTGAGTCCTTGAGCAGCTCGTTCACCTTCTGGTGCACCTCTTCCAACTGGCCCTTGCCGGCCAGGGCGCCCATGCGAACACCTTCCACCTTGGGGTTACCGATGGCAGTTTTTGCCAATCGTTCGCCCACAGTAATCTGAACATCATCAATAAGGTGCTCGGGCACCATGATCCTGCGGATGGCCGTACACTTCTGCCCACACTTCACGGTTATCTCTTTCACCACTTCTTTGATGAAGAGGTCGAACTCTGCTTTGCCGGGCACTGCATCGGGTGCCAGTATGGATGAGTTGAGGCTGTCGGCCTCCATGTTAAAGGGCACACTGTTGCTGATGATGGCCGGATGCGCCTTGAGCATCCTGCCTGTGCTTGCCGACCCGGTGAATGTGACCACATCCTGCGTCTGCACATGGTCGAGCAGATTGCCAGCACTGCCGCAGATCAGTTGCAGGGCGCCATCGGGCAATATGCCGGAAGCGATTATATCCGCTACCATGGCCTGTGTGAGGAACGAGGTGAGCGTGGCCGGTTTCACCACGGCCGGAACGCCCGCCAGCCAGTTCACCGCCACTTTTTCCAACATCCCCCAAATGGGAAAGTTGTAAGCATTGATGTGGATGGCCACCCCTTCTTTGGGCACCATGATGTGATGCCCGATGAACGACCCGCCTTTGGACAGCGGGGCATATTCGCCATCGACATAATACGTCTCGTTCGGGAACTGCCTCCGCAGCGTGGCGTTGGCAAACAGGTTGCCTATACCGCCCTCGATGTCAATCCAACTGTCCACCCGCGTGGCGCCAGTCTGATAGCTCACATCGTAATATTTCTCCTTTCGCTCAATCAGGTACAAGGCCAATGCCCTGATCATGCGGCCCCGCTCATGGAATGTCATCTGCCGCAGGGCCCGCCCGCCCCGTTCGCGGCCATAGCTAAGGGCCGCAGCCATGTCTATGCCCTTGGTGCTGGCCGTGGCTATGGCCTCGCCTGTCACCGAATTGAAAAGCAGTTGGCCGTCACCGTCACCGGTCACCCAGTTCCCTGCGATGTAGTTGCCTAATTTTTGCATGATGTTCCTTTGAAGGGAGGCCAAAAGTAGGGCTGCCGATCAAGGTGGGCCATGCCATGCACAATCATGTGAAGGACGTTGGGTCAGCCCCCGAATAGGACCTTTGCATCATTGACACCGGGCATTTTCGCCTCTGAGAATCTGTGGCAAGGAAATGAGTGAGTTCACTTCGCTGCGCAATGCCTGAGGAACTCCCGCATGAGCGGTTCAGGGCTGATCAGGCTATCGCCAAGTGTGTGAAAGAACTCAGGGTGCCATTGCACGGCCATCACCTTGCCAGGGTCTGTGCCGCTCCATGTGAATGCCTCTACTAGTCCGTCCTCGGCACATACGGCATCAACACTCAGCCCTTTGCCGAGGTCTTTCACGCCTTGGTGATGTACGGTATTGATGAGCGTGCGCGTGTCCGGGCCGTGGAGGCTGTGCATGTACGAGCCGGGCTGCCACTCGATGTGGTGCGTAAGGTGGTCGTATGCAATGGCATCGCGGTGTTTGATGGATCCGGTGCGTTGGGAAAGCAGATCCTGGTACAGCGTTCCACCGAAATAGACATTCAAGATCTGAAAGCCACGGCAGATACCGAACACAGGAAGCCCTGAATCCATTGCCAGCGCAATCAGGTCGAGCTCGTACTCATCGCGCAGTGCATCGCCAGGCCAGCGGCCATCGAGTATCGGTTGCTCGGCATAGCTCTGTGGGGCCACATCGGCACCGCCCTGAAGCAGCAGCCCGTCTACCGAACGGATGAACTCCTTGCGTCCCGCACGGTCCAGGTCGGGTATGAGTATGGGCATCCCACCGTTGCCAGCCACATAGCGGGCCATGTCGCGTTCAAGGTAACAAAGGGTCTTTGGGCCAAACGTGGCACGTTGCACATCGGGGTGCATTAGGCAGGCCGAAACTCCGATACGTAGCATGGGGCTAATGTAGAGATGGGAGCTTCGGATCTGATGATGCCCTGTTTTGAATAGAACAGGTGTTTTCTGTCAATGCGGATTCCAAGCAGAAGAACACGGTTCCTTCCGCATCTTCCAGATCAATAATGAGCAAGGTCAGGCCTTGCGACAGAATGGGATGTACTCGGTGCTCTGCAGCCGGTACCGCTCGCGCTTAGCTGCGGGCATGGCAGGCACCAGATCATCCATCGTGACAATGAAACCCACCGCCCGCAGCTTGTCGGCATAGTCGAGACCGTAGAGGCGCACATGGTCTTTCTGCCAATAGTGCTTCACGCGGTCGGCCTCTGTGATTATGCTCGGATCCTCGAGGGTGGTGGGTCGTGCGTAGTCGATGGGCACCTGTAGCACGGCCCAACCTCCGGGCCGCAGTACACGGTACAGTTCGCCCATGGCCTTGGCATCATCATCCACATGTTCGAGCACATGGTTGCACAGGATCACATCGTAGCTGGCATCGGCAAAGGGCATGGCCGTTATATCGCACTTCACATCGGCCAATGGGCTTACCAGATCAGCCGTGACATACCGCAGGTTCCGTTGCCTGCGGAAGTGGGGCAGCAACGGCTGCTCGGGCGCAATGTGCAGCACATCAGCCTTTTGACGGGTAAAAAGGTCGGTGCGCTGGCGCAGAAACAGCCACAGCGCCCGGTGCCGCTCGAGCGTGAGGCAGCCCGGACACAGCACGTTGTTGCGCTTGGCCGAGCCATCATAACCATAGGGCAGGAATTTCTTGAAGTGGCCCTCGCACACGGTACATTCCACGTTGTCGCCCCTGTAGAGCAGCGGAGCGAAAAGGCGCACCACATAGCTGAGGCGGATCAGCCACGGCCTCGGCACTGTGCGCAGCAGGAAATGGTACATCTTTTCCGGTGCTTGATCAGGCAGTGGCTGGTTGAGCTATGCCCAGAGCCTCGTGCACATACTGGAATGTGGAGAGTATCAGAGGCTTGCCATCGACCACCGCCACATCGTGCTCAAAATGGGCTGATGGCTTCCTGTCTTCCGTCACAATAGTCCATCCATCGTCCAACTGGTTCACCTTGTAGGTGCCCATGTTGATCATCGGTTCAATGGCTATGACCAGACCTTCCTGTATCTTCTTGCCTGTGCCGCGTCTGCCGTAGTTGGGTACCTCGGGTTCCTCGTGCAGCTTGCGGCCCAGTCCATGCCCAACAAGGTCGCGTACCACCCCGTAGCCATGTTTTTCAGCATGCTCCTGTATGGCACTGCTTATGTCGCCAATGCGGTTGCCTGCCACACATCGGGCTATGCCGAGGTAAAGGCATTCCTCCGTTACGCGGAGCAGTTTCAGCACGGCCGGACTCACCTCACCTATGGCGAATGTGTAAGCATGGTCTCCGATGAAACCGTTGAGCTTGGCCCCACAGTCAACAGAGACTATGTCGCCTTCCTTAAGCGGGACGCGCCCCGGAATACCGTGCACCACCTGCTCGTTCACGCTGAAGCACAGCGTGGAGGGAAAACCGTTGTAACCCTTGAAAACAGGGGTGGCACCTTGGTCGCGCACGCATTCCTCGGCCAGTCGGTCTATCTCGGCTGGAGTCTTACCGGGGCCTATCACCTTGGCCACCTCGCCCAATGTGCGGCTCACCACGAGGGCGGCCTGCCGCATCAGTTCAATCTCCTCGCGGTTCTTGTAATGGATCATTTCAACGCCCGAAAAGCCCGCCCAATATGCCAGGTTTCCGTTTCGGCTCGGGCATCTCGCCCGCGGCCTCAGGGTGAATCATCTGGAAAATACGGCCCCAGCCCGGGAAACCTCCCACATTTCGGTCGTCAATGAACAGGTCGCAGTCAAGCTTACGGCTCATCTGCTCAGGGTCAAACTGCTCTTCTGGGAAACTCTTGTTCACCGCATAGAACTCCACTCCGTTCTGACGGCAGAACTCCACGGCCTCATCCAAGGTGGCCCCATGCCTGAATGTCCAGAGCAGCAGACGGTGGTTGCGCTTCTGAAGTTCTTTGAGGGTCTCAAAGGCAAATGGCATGGTCTTGCCAATCTGCGGATACTTATGTTCCACAATGGTGCCGTCAAAATCAACGGCAATGACCAACGATTTGGTGAACATTTGGCGCCTATGGGTTAAGGGGCCGCGAAGGTAAGTCCGGCTCGCACACCTTTGCCTCCGTCCTTGTTCGTCAGCTCCCACGCCCTGCACCCGGTCGCTGAGCCGCTTGCTGCCAGCGGCCGCGTCTAAATCAGGAACGTACAGCAGTCCGACAGGGCCCCACCGTTAGCTTTGCCGCATGTATAAAGGGATATGGGCGCTGATGCTTGTGTTGACCACCGGTCTGCACACCATGGCGCAGGAGTATGATCTTGAGAGCCCCTACGGATGGGTGCGGGCCGAGATAAGCGTAGGCAGCAACATCTCGTTCAGACTGAGGGCCAACGGGCGCTATCTGGTGCAGTCGCACACCATAGCGATGGACATCGGCAAGAAATTGAAACTCGGCCAGAAAGAGGGCGAACCGGTGGTGGAGCGCATTGATGTCAGCCGCTCGCATACCAGCACAGTGCCGCTGCGCAGTGCTCAGGTACTGAACGAGTACAGCGGCCTCAAGCTCCGGTTCCCGCTCAAAGGGTTCGCCATCGAATTCAGGGCCTATGACGAGGGTTTCGCCTACCGCATTGTGAGCGAGCGCACCGACAGTTTCACGGTCTTCCACGAAGATGCAGGCTTTGACCTGATGGGCGAGCCCGAAGTCCTGCTCCCGCGGCAGAAGGCATTCTTCTCAGGCCATGAGTTCTGGTACGACCGTGTGCCATCAAGCCGCGTGGGCAAGGCCATGGGCAGCATGCCGCTCACCTTCCTTTATCAGGACGGGTCGGCAGTCAGTTTCACCGAGACGGATGTCTACGACTACCCCTCGGCCAGCCTCAGAGGTGATGGGAAAGGCGGTTTCGACCTCGTCTTCCCAAAGGTGCCGGCCACCACTTTCAAGGCATACGACCGTTTTGTGATGCCGGGTTTCGAGCGCAATTACATGATGGCCACCGGCAATGGCGACCGCACTTTCCCATGGCGCATCTGGATGATAGGCGAGAGCCAGGAGATGCTCATGGGCAATCAGATGCCATGGCTGCTGGCCACTGAGGCCACAGCCGATTTCTCGTGGGTGCGTCCGGGCCAATGCGTCTGGGACTGGTGGCATGCTTCAGATTTCGGGGGCGTGCCCTTCAAGACCGGCCTGAACACTGAGACCTATCGCCATTACATCGATTTTGCCGCGGCAAACGGAATCCCTTATGTGATCATGGACGAGGGTTGGTACAAACTGGGCGACCTGACCCGCGTGAACCCTGATATGGATGTGCCCGGTCTGATCAAATATGCCGAGGGCAAGGGCGTGAAGGTGATACTTTGGGTGGTGTGGCGCACCTTACAGGAGCAGTTCGATGTGGCCTTCGAACAGTTCACCACTTGGGGTGTGGGCGGCATCAAGATGGATTTTATGATGCGCAGCGATCAGGACATGGTCCGCTTTCAGGAGAAAGTGGTGGCCGAGGCCGCCAAGCGCAAAATGGTGGTCGATCTGCATGGCTGCCACCCGCCCAAAGGATTGCACCGCAAGTACCCCAATGTGCTGAGCATGGAGGCCGTGCGTGGCCTTGAGCAGGATAAGTGGTCCAAGCGCCTTACCCCGCGCCACGACTGCACCCTTCCGCTCACCCGCATGTTGGCAGGTCCTATGGACTACACGCCCGGTTCGTTCCACAACAGTCATCAGAAACAGTTCAGGCACCGGTTCAAGATGCCGACATCGCAGGGCACACGGGCCCATGAGGTGAGCAAGTACGTGATATTCGAGAGCCCCTTGCAGATGCTGGCCGATGACCCCACCACCTACACGGCCGACACCGCGTGCCTGCATTTTGTGAATGCCGTGCCCACCACATGGGACACCACAGTGGTGCTGAGCGTCAATACTGGGCATCACGTAGCATTGGCCCGTAAAAAAGGGAATGTGTGGTATCTGGGTGTTATAGGTGGCGACCATGCACAACGGATCAATCTGTCCACGGCATTCCTTGGCAACGGGGCTTTCGACATGACTACTGTGGCGGATGGTGCCGCCACCGTGGCCGATGCGGCCCGTTATGACCTGAAGCGCGGAGAGGTGCTCACCGCTGGCGATATTCTCACAGTCGAATTGCAGCGTGGTGGAGGTTATGCTGCGCGTATCTCCCCCATTGGCCGATGAGCTGGGCCATGCACGGTATCCCCGACATATTCCTCGATTCTGACACCGGAAAGCCTCATGAGGCATGTCTGGTCTGCCACTGCGACCTGACCGATGGCCGCACCTATGTGACCGAAAAGGCTTTTCGCAGATATGCCGATGGCCATACCGTGGAGGTGTTCGGCTATGCCCTTTGTATGGGTTGTGTCGAACAGATGCACGAGAGCCTCTCCGACCATTCGAAGCGTAACATACAGGGGTATATGGAAAAAAATGGCGGTTTCAACGGTGTCAGGAATTTTGGGTCTGACGATGAAAAGCAATGGATGCGCTGCACGGTCAATGGCACATTGGCCGAAGAGGAAGATGAATATATGGTGTGTGCCATGATAGGTCAGGGCCGCCTGCAGACGGGCATCTTCCCCTATATGCTGGGTGGTCGCGCCATGGACAGCATCATGGATCTGATGAGCGACCACACCCTCGGTTTCCTTGACGATTTCACAGGGAAACACTTCACCGGCCCACCCGAATTCAGCGAATGGCTCAAGGCCCGGCCTGTGTTCGTTTGATTTCCATTCTGGGGAGGTGCTGGTCAGGCCTACGTGTTCGCACATCTCGTTCCATGCGGTCGGCAGCACCTTTGCCCACAGATCATTTCAGGTATTCCGATAGCGAAGATCCAGTTCATTCCTCATAGACCTTTACAACTTGATGCAGAACGTTGCCACAGCCGAACTCGTCACCATTGGCGATGAGTTGCTCATCGGTCAGGTGATTGATACCAACTCGGCCTGGTTGGGTGAGCAATTGGGCCTCATAGGCGTGGCGGTCACAAGGCGGACTGCCATTGGCGACAGCCACAATGCCATAATCGCAACGCTGCAAGAGGCCATGGCCCGCAGTCCGTTGGTGATAGTCACAGGCGGCCTCGGCCCCACGAAGGACGACATCACCAAAAAAGCCCTGTGCGACATGTTTGCATGTGGCATGAGGGAAGATGCCAAAGTGCTGGAGCATATTGCCGGTCTGTTCGCCCGCTTCGGCCGCGAGCTGACCGACCTGAACCGCCTGCAGGCCCAGGTGCCCGAGGCCAGCACCGCAATGCACAATGCCAACGGTACTGCCCCGGGCATGTGGTTCGAGCATCCGGGTGGCATTCTTATCAGTCTGCCGGGCGTGCCTTATGAGATGAAGGGCATCATGACCGATGTGGGACTGCCTCGCATCAGGGCGCACTTCAGCACCCCTTTCATTTTGCACCGAACCGTGCTCACCATGGGCATGGGCGAGAGCTGGCTCAGCGAGCGCATCGCAGCATGGGAGGACGCGCTGCCGGTAGGGTTCAAACTGGCCTACCTGCCATCGCCAGGTAGGGTGCGCCTGCGTCTGAGTGCCACAGGCTCAGAGGCCGATGTGCGTGCCGAGATGATAAGGCAGTTGGCAAGGCTTGATGCCATCATCCCCGAGTTGATCTACGGCCATGACGATGAAACCATTGAGAGCGTGGTAGGCCGTCTGCTCCTAGAACGCAACGCTACCCTCAGCACGGCCGAAAGCTGCACTGGCGGTCTGGTGGCGCACATGGTCACATCGGTTCCGGGCAGTTCGGTCTATTTCCTCGGCAGCATAGTGGCCTATAGCTACGAGATGAAGATGCAGCACCTTGGCGTACATCCCGATACGCTCTCGCTGTACGGTGCCGTCAGCGAACAGGCGGTGAGAGAGATGGCAACGGGCGTGTGCCTTGCCACAGGCAGCACCTACGGAATCGCCATCAGCGGCATTGCAGGGCCGGCCGGTGGCCTGCCCGATAAGCCCGTGGGCACAGTATGGATCGCTGTGCACGGCCCCGATGGCACCCGGGCCAAACGCTATCAGTTCGGTGACGACCGTGGTCGCAATATCGAGCGCAGCGCACTTACCGCCTTGAACATGCTGCGAAAAGTGCTTGTGGGGCAATGAGTCGGAAGTGTATTGAAGGGCAGTTCCCCGCTCAGAGGGCAGCTCAATGATTAGTGTCCGTGTCAATTAGAGATTCCGCACTGATCGCCATATAGAACTCCGTGAAACTCAGAGCACCCAGATCAATGCCTTCCGGATTCCATGTAGTTCGTTATTCATGTCAACAGTCTTTGTAATTCGTGATCTGAGGTTCGGGGTTCGGGTTTTGTAACGAAATTCGCCCCGCCCTGTATAAGCCGCGCCCTCAAAGCATGACCATGCCAAAGTCTCTCCTTCTCCGTGTCTGCCTCACTTTTTTAGGGGGAATCACCG